>NZ_ASXG01000191.1 GCF_000411975.1 Amycolatopsis orientalis DSM 43388 | reverse complement strand
GCTGGTGGTGGTGAAGATCGGCAACACCACCGCCACCTGGATCGCGCTCATCGTCCCCGCGCTGCTGGCCGCCGCCACCATCGTCCGGCTGATGGCCATCACCGAACTCGTGCACACCACCCGGGGAGGCCGCCGATGAACCCCGCGCCCGAAGACCCGTGGGAGATCCACGACCACGTGACCCGAGAGAACGAACGCATCGCCCGCGAACGCCGCCAGGAGGGGAACCGATGACCAGCACGGAACTCGCTCCGCAGGACGCCCGGCACGTGCCGCTCACGGACGCGGACAAGCTCGCGCAGGACGCCGCGACCGCGGCGCAGGTG
>NZ_ASXG01000190.1 GCF_000411975.1 Amycolatopsis orientalis DSM 43388 | reverse complement strand
GGAGAAGCCCTTGCCCTCGCCGCGCAGCAGAACGGCTTTCACCGCCGGGTCGCGGTCGAATTCGCGCCAGATGTCGGCGAGTTCGGCGTGCGCGGCTTCGCTGACCGCGTTGAGATTCGGGGCGTCCAGGACCAGCTCGATGACGCCGTCCTCGTCCGGCCCGTCGACCCGCAAGTTCTCGAACCGTGCGTAGCGGCTCATCCAGCTTCCCTCCGTCGTCCGGACCATGTCCTGGCGTTCCTCGAGGTGCGGCGTTCCGTCCATTCCGGACAGTTCCGCGGTCGGCGAAGGAATACTTTATCAGCAATGCGGCCGCCGATTCGCTCGAACAGCAGGCAGGAGCGCGCTTCGCGGAAGGCGGCCTATGTAATACTTTATCTGGATGACGTTCGCCGGAGGGGGAGGCTGAGGCGATGCCCGACACCACGGGCGCGGGACCGCGCCGCGGCGGTCCGGCGAACCTGAAAGCGCTGGCCGCGCACGAAATCCGGCGGCGGGTCTTCTCCGGCCAGCTGCGCGCGGGGGAGAAGATCGACCAGGAGGCGCTGGCCGACGAACTCGGCATCAGCAAACTGCCGATCCGGGAAGCGCTGATCACACTCGACCACGAGGGCGTGGTGGAGCACATCGCCCGGCGCGGCGCGTTCGTCGCGCAGATGACCCGGGACGACATCCGCGACCACTACCGCGTGTTCGGCCTCGTCTCCGGCCTGGCGGCGGAGCGTGCGGCGAAGAACATTTCGCCGGAAAGCCTGCAGGCGCTGCACGATCTCGCGGACCGGATGGAGTCCGGAGTGGACCGGGCCGAACAGGAACGGCTGAACTTCGAATTCCACCGCCGGATCAACTACGCCGCCGGCTCCCGCCGGCTGGTCTCGATCCTGGGCATTCTGGCGAAAACGGTGACGCACGGGTTTTACGAGGCGCACGAGGACTGGCCGGGCAAGGCGCACGAAGACCACCGGAAGATCCTGAACGCGCTCAGCGCCCGGTCGGCTTCGCGGGCCCGGTCCATTGTGGAGAAACACTTCTCGGACGGCGGGGAGCGCGCGGTCGCCCTGCTGGAGCGCCAGGGTTTCTGGGACCGTTGAGTCCGTGCGTCAGCGCCGGTTCAGCAACTGTGCCAAGTGGACGCCGCGCACGCCGGCCAGCTGGTCAGCCTGAGTGCGGCACGAGAAACCGTCGGCGAGGAACACGGCGTCCGGGTTTTCCCGCAGGGCCGGAAGCAATGCGTTTTCCGCTACCGCAACGGAAATGTCGTAGTGACCGCGTTCCATGCCGAAGTTCCCGGCCAGTCCGCAGCATCCGGCGAGAGTGCGCAGTTCCGCGCCGGTAGCCGTGAGGAGGGCCTGGTCGGCCTCGAAGCCCAGCACCGAGTGGTGGTGGCAATGCGGCTGCGCGACCACGGTGACGCCGGACAGGTCCGGCGCTTGCCAGCCTTCCGTTGTGGCGAGGAGTTCGGCGAGGGTGGTGACCGCGCCGGAAACGGTTTCGGCGTCCGGATCTCCGGGCAACAGGTCGAGCAGATCAGACCGCAGAACGGCGGTGCACGACGGTTCGACGCCGACGATCGGGAGCCCGGCCTGCGCGTACGGCCGCAGCGTGTGCACGAGATCGCGGAGCTTCTTGCGGGCGGTGTCGAGCTGCCCGGTGGTGATCCAGGTGAGCCCGCAGCACGGACGACGCGGCGGGACGAGCACGCGGTATCCGGCGTCCGCGAGCACCGCCGCGACCGCTTCGGCGACCTCGGGGTCCATCCCGTCGGAGAAGGAATCCGCCCACAGCACCACTTCCGGCCCCTGCTCGCGGATCCTGCGCCGGGACCGGGTGAACGTCCGGCGGGCGAATCTCGGCGCCCGGCGCCGGGTGTCCACTCCGGACAGGGCTAACAGGACCTTCTCGACCGGACGGATCGACATCAGCGCGTTCACGACGAGCGGGCCGAGCACCGGCACCCGGTGCAGCAGGCGGAGCCACTCCGGAAGCCGGCCGAGCGTGTAGTGCGAGACGGGACGAATCCGGTGCCGGTATTTCCGGTGCAGCGCTTCGGATTTGTATTGCGCCAGGTCGACCCCGGCCGGGCAGTCGCTGCCGCATGCCTTGCAGGACAGGCAAAGATCGAGCGATTCGTGGACCGCGGGGTCTGCCCACCCGGAGACCAGTGAGCCGTTCGCGACTTCCTGCAGCACCCGGGCCCGGCCGCGGGTGCTGTCCTTCTCGTCGCGAGTGGCGAGATAGGACGGGCACATGAACCCGCCGGCCGCCCGGTTGTCGGCGCGGCATTTCCCGACGCCGACGCAACGGTGCACGGCGCGGGTGAAGTCGCCGCCGTCGTGCGCGAAGGAAAAGCCGCCCGCGATGACCGGGAGCGGACGGGCCTGAGGACGGCGGAGGTCGGCGTCGAGCGGATGCGGCCGGACGACGACGCCCGGGTTGAGCAGGTCGTCGGGATCGAAGAGGTGCTTGACCGCGCCGAACAGTTCGATCGCTTCGGCGGAGTACATCCGCGGCAGCAGTTCGCCGCGCGCTCGGCCGTCGCCATGCTCGCCGGAGAACGAGCCGCCGTAGCCGACGACCAGCTGCGCGGCCGCGGTCATGAACGCGCGGAAGACCGACGCGTCGCGTTCGAGCGGCAGGCCGAGCCGGACGTGCACGCAACCGTCGCCGAAGTGGCCGTAAGGGAGTCCTTCGAGGCCGAATTCGTCGAGCAGAGCGTCGAAATCGCGCAGATACGCGCCGAGCCGTTCGGGCGGCACCGCGGCGTCCTCCCAGCCGGGCCACGCCTGCTCGCCGGTCGGCGTCCGGCCCGCCAGCCCGGCCCCGTCCTCGCGGATCCGCCACATCGCGGCGGCCTCGGCGCCGTGGGTCAGCACCACGTGGTCGAGCGCCTGAGAGTCGGCGACGAGCCGCTCGGCGCGGTGCCGGGCCTCGGCTTCCGTCTCGCCGCCGACCTCGATCATCAGCCAGCCGCGGCCGTCCGGGAGCGTGGGCACGCGGCCGCGATGGTGGCGCACCAGGTCGACCAGCCGGGCGTCGAGCCCTTCGACCGCCAGCGGCCGGTGCGGCAGCAAGCCCGGCACCGCGTCGCCGGCCGTTGCCATGTCCGGATAGCCGAGGACGACCAGCAGGCGCGCGGGGGAGATGTCCACGAGGTCGACGGTCGCTTCCAGCGTGACCGCCAGGGTGCCTTCGGTGCCGACCAGCGCGCGGGCCAGCGACCGGCTGTTCTCCGGCAGCAGATGTTCGAGCGAATAGCCGGACACTTGCCGGCTGAACCGGCCGAATTCGGTGCGGACCAGGCTGAGCCGGGTGTCGATCAGCTCGGCGAGGCCGGGCACCGCGCTTGCCGGACCCGCGGTGAACCGGCGTCCGGTGCCGTCAGCCACGCTGAGCTCGCGGACGTTTTCCGCGGTGCGCCCGTAGGCGATCGCGTGCGGCCCGCAGGCGTTGTTGCCGATCATGCCGCCGAGCGTCGCGCGGGCGTGCGTGGACGGGTCGGGGCCGAAACGCAACCCGTGGGGCGCGGCGGCGCGCTGCAGGTCGGCGAGGACGACGCCGGGCTGCACGACCGCGGTCCGCGCCTTCGGGTCGAGGTCGACGACGCGGTTGAGATGCCGCGAGAAGTCGATCACCACACCGGGTCCGATCGCGTTGCCCGCGACCGACGTGCCCCCGCCGCGGCTGGTCAGCGGAACGCCGTGGCGGCGGGCGATCTCGAGGGTCGCGAGAACGTCGCCGGTTTCCCGCGGCAGCACGACGACCTGCGGGACGACACGGTAATTGGACGCGTCAGCGGAGTACTCGGCGCGCCGGCGGACGTCGGCGTGCACCTCGCCGCGGACGTTCGCGCGGAGGTCGGCGAGCAGATCGGTTTCGGTGGGCATCCCGGGGTGAATTTAGGTGTTTCAAACAGTGCCGTCAATCCGTACGCTGGCCCGATGACCTCGGGACGGAGGGGACCGCGGCCGGAGCTGGCCCGGGTGCGCCGGGTCAGCGTGGTGGACTCGCTGGTCGAGCAGATGACCCGGAAAATCCTCGGCGGCGAATGGCCGCCCGGGACCGCGCTGCCGTCGCTGCGGCAGTTCGCGGCCTCGGCCGGGGTGTCGATGCTGACCGTCCGGGAAGCGGTCCGCACGCTGCAGGCGCGCGGCTGGGTCGAGACGCGCCAGGGCGTCGGAACGTTCGTTCTGGAACCGGAGGCCAGCCGCTTCGTGCCGTGGCAGCTGGGCGCGTCGGACGTGGCCGAGTACCGGGAGCTGGTCGAGGCGAGGGAGGCGATCGAATCGACCGTCATCGCCTTGGCCGCTCGCCGCCGGACCGCCGCTGAGCTGGCGGTTTTGACGGGTCTGGTCGACCGGATGGCGGCGGCGCTGACCGACCGGGACCGCTTCCTGGAGGCGGACGCGGAGTTCCACGTCGCGGTCGCTGAGGCCGCGCACAACCGGATCCTGCTCCGGAGCATGCTCGCGATCCGCCTCCCGCTGCGCCGCCTGATGGCCGACCGGCTCCGCGAAGAACTCGCCGAACACGGCGATCTCACCCGGTCGTGGGAAGACCACCGGGCGATCGCGGAGGGGATCCGGGCGGGCGCCGCGGAGCCCGGATGCGCCGCGCTGGCACGCATCGCCGCCCGCGGACGGTCCTATGTGGACTCGAAGCTGCCGGGTTTGCCGCCCGGCCGTCCGGGTAACCGGACTCCCGACGACGACGCCGGGAGGTGATCGACGTGGCCACGCACGAGACCGTGGACGAGGAGCTGTGGACGGAATTCCACCGGGTCGTGAACATGACCTCGCGGGAGCTGGCCGATTGGCTGCGCACCCGGGAAGCGGGCCCGGAAACCGAACCGCTGCCGGACCAGGCGGGCCCCGCGACCGGACGGAAGGTGCTGGCGATCCTGGGCAAGCGCAAGTCGGACGTGAACGAGAACGACGTCGAGGTGATGCGCGACGTGGTCGACCGCGTGCACGCCTCGCGCCGCGACGACCTGGAACCCGTCGCCGGGGACGCGGGGTGGCGGCAGGGCCTGATGTCCCTGGGACACGACCCGGTGAAACCGGTGCGGGACTGATCCGGCCGGCTCGTCAGGGGAGGACGGACAGCTGGGACCGAGGTGCGCCTTGGCAGCTCGGCCACGGCGGGCCTTTCGGTGCGCGTTCTGCGCGGGTTGTGTGCGGGAACGCCCGATGCGGACGTTCTTTGTCTGGGCAAGCCCCGCCGGGTCGTTCGTTGTGCGGGGAAGCCTCGCCCGGTCGTTCCTTGTGGGGGCGAGCCCCGTCGGGTCGTTGCTTG
>NZ_ASXG01000189.1 GCF_000411975.1 Amycolatopsis orientalis DSM 43388 | reverse complement strand
AAACCGCGACACGAGCAGCAGCATCCCAATAATCAACCGGGATATTTGTCAGACACGCCCTAGGGCGGCCGTCGAGCGGGCGCGCGAAGGTGCGAGGACAGACATTCGGAAGTGGGCTCCTGCGTCGAAGGAATCGGGAATCGACGACGCGGGGCAGCGTGCGTTGGCCGGTTCACGGCAGCACCCAGTGGCCGCGGGCCCGGTTTCGGGCGCACGCGGCGAAAACTACCCCGCTCAGGCGCGCGGGGGTGGGGTGACGAGGAAGATCCGGTGCACGGGCGGGAGCTTAGCCACAGGACGCGGAAACGATCAACGGGTTTGTCGGGTGCGGCGCCAGCGGATCTCGCCGTCCTGCTGCTCGTCGGTGGCCGCGAGCCCGGCCGCGGCGGCGACGCCGGCGGACGCCCGGTTTTCCGGATGGACATGGGCGATCACGGCGTCCACCGGCTGCCGAAGGAGCCAGTCGACCAAGCCGCGGGCGGCTTCGGTGGCGATGCCGCGGCCCTGCCACGGAGTTCCGACCACCCAGGCGATTTCGGCGACCGCGTCGCGGACCGTCGCCTGGACCGTGCCCACCAGGCCGGAACCGCGCAGCTGGATCACCCAGTTCAGCCAGGAAACTCCCCGGTCGGGCGAGCCCGCGGTGATCCGCTGGTAACGCGAACGGAGAGCGGACGGCGAGTCCGGCGCACCGCCGATGTAGGTGTGGAGCGCCGGATCGGACAGCACGACAGCCATCTCCTCGGCGTGCGAGACGGACAGCGGCAGCAGGTCCAGCCGGGTCGTGGTGATGCGTTGAGCAGTGCACATAAGCGGGGGCAAGACACCCGGGCCGGTGCGGGAGCACCGGCCCGGGAAAGCAGTCTCAGTCCAGTTGCGCCAGCTGCTCGCGCAGGGTGTCCAGCCCCATGCCGCCCATTCGCAGGGCCTTGGTGTGGAACTGCTTGATGTCGAACGCCGAACCCTGCCGCGCGCGGGCCTCGTCGCGGGCGGCGAGCCAGAGGCGTTCGCCGAGCTTGTACGAGGGGGCCTGGCCGGGCCAGCCGAGGTAGCGGTCGATCTCGTCGCGGACGTGGGCCTGGTCGGTGATCGTGCGGGTGAGCATGAACTCCAGGCCGAGGTCCGGCGTCCAGCGCTCCCCCTCGTGAAATCCGGTGCCCGCCGGGATTTCCAGTTCCAGGTGCATGCCGAGGTCGACCACCACGCGAGCGGCGCGGAAGAGCTGCTCGGACAGCATGCCGAGCAGGTCGCCGTCGTCGGAGAGGTAGCCCAGTTCCTCCATGAGGCGTTCCGCGTAGAGCGCCCAGCCTTCGCCGTGCGCCGAGATGAACGTCATCAGCCGCTGGTACTTCGTCAGGGTCTCGGCCTGGTTGACCGCGGTCGCGATCTGCAGGTGATGCCCGGGGACGCCCTCGTGGTAGACCGTCGAAACCTCGCGCCACGTCGTGAATTCGTTGCGGTCGGCGGGAAGCGACCACCACATCCGGCCGGGGCGGCTGAAGTCCTCGCTCGGTCCGGTGTAGTACGCGCCGACGCCGCCGCCCGGCGGGGCGATCTTGCACTCCAGCGCCATCAGCCGGTCCGGGATGTCGAAGTGCTTGCCGCGCAACGACTTCAGCGCGTCGTCGGACAGCTGCTGCATCCACGCCTCGAACTGCGGACGGCCCTGGACGCGGTAGCGCGGGTCGGCGTCGAGCGCCGCCGCGGCCTCCGCGGGCGTCGAGCCGGGCTTGACGCGGTTCGCGACCGCGCGCATTTCCGTTTCCAGGCGCGAGAATTCGTGCCAACCCCACTCGTAGGCCTCGCGCAGGTCCAGCTCCGCGCCGATGAAGTAGCGCGACCACAGCCGGTAGACGTCCTCGCCGACGGCGTCCTTCACCGGGGCCTTCGGGGCCAGTTCGGCGCGCAGGAATCCGGCGAACTCCGCGAACGCCTCGTCCGCCGCCCGAGCGCCCGAGGCCAGTTCGGACTTCAGCGACTCGACGCCCGCGTCGGCGACCAGGCTGGCGAAGAACCCGGGGCCGTCCTTGAGCCCGGCCCACGTGTCGCACTGGTCGGCGACCTTCGAGACCTGCCGCAGCGCCGAGACCTGTCCCTTGTCCGCCGAGGCGAGCAGCGAGGCGCGGACCCCGGCGAGCGCCTCGGGCACCTTCGGCAGCCGGGCCGCGATGGTCGCCCAGTCGTCCGGGGTGTCGGTCGGCATCAGGTCGAAGACCATGCGCAGGCCCTGCACCGGGCTCTCGATCACGTTGAGCGACGCCGCGTCGAGACCCGCGTCGTGGATCTCCAGCTCGAGGCCGATCCGCTCGGTGAACACGGCCTTCGCGACCCGCTCCCCCGCGTTCGCCGGTTCGGCGGCGGTCACCGCGGCCAGCGCGCGGCGCGCCAGGTCCGCGCGGGCGTCGTGGCCGGCGGGCGAATAGTCGGTCAGCTGGTCGTCGTAGCCCGCGACGCCGAGCATGGTGGCCGCGACCGGGTCCACGGCCACGTAATCGTCGACGTACCGGTCGCAGATCTCCGGAACGCTCTGTTCGGTGGAAGCCATGTCCGGCACGCTACCGGCCGGAGGCGCCCGGAGCCCACAGACTTACGTGCGGGCGGGCACCAGGCCGAGCCGGGTCACGACCTCGCGCGTCGCCTTGGACCGGTTGAACGTGTAGAAGTGCAGGTCGGGCACGCCTTCGGCGAGCAGTTTCTCGCACAGTTCGGTGACCCAGTCGAGGCCGGCCGCGCGGAAGGCCTTGGGGTCGTCCGACAGCGGTTCGAGCCGGTCGAGCAGCCGCTGCGGCGCCGGGGCCCCCGACAGCCGGATCGTGGTGTGCAGCGTGCGCAGGGTGGTCAGCGGCATGATGCCGGGCAGCACGAGCGCGTCGCAGCCCGCGGCGGCGACCCGGTCGCGCAGCCGCAGGAAGTCCTCGGCTTCGAAAAACAGCTGCGCGATCGCGAAATCGGCGCCCGCGCGGAACTTGCGGACCAGGTGCTTCGTGTCCGATTCGAGGTCGGCCGAACGCGGGTGGCCGTACGGGAACGCCGAGACGCCCACGCAGAAGTCGCCGAGCGAACGGACCAGCTCGACGAGTTCCTCGGCGTAAGTGAGGCCTTCCGGGTGCGGCACCCAGTCGCCGTAGACGTCGCCCGGCGGGTCGCCGCGCAGCGCGAGGATGTTGCGCACGCCGACCGCCGCGTACCAGCCGATCACGTTCCGCAGTTCGGACACCGAATGGTCGACCGCCGTCAGGTGGGCCATCGGGCAGAGCGTGGTTTCGGTGGCGACGCGGGCGATGCTGCGGATGGTGCCGTCGCGGCTCGAACCGCCCGCGCCGTAGGTGATCGACATGTAGGCCGGGTCCAGCGGTTCCAGCTCGCGGATGGCCTTCCAGAGCACGGCCTCGTCGGCGTCGTCCCGGGGCGGGAAGAACTCGACGGAGAACGCGGGACCGTCCCCCTGAAGCCTTTCGATCACCGACGTCATGGAGTGAAATGGTAGTGGCTCACCGCGACGCGCGGCAGAGCTGACGGGTGGGCTTGGCCACGCGCGTACCGTCGGTGGGCGAACCCTCCCGGGGAGGCGAGCCGATGAGCAGCGAAGACGATCTGGCCTGGGACGAAGACGTGCGCGTGGCCGTCTACCGCGCGTTCGCCACCCGCGGCCGCCCGCCCACCGCGCCGGAGCTGGCCGACGCCGCGCACGGGTCGCTCGCGGTGGCGAAACAGGCGCTGCACCGGATGGCCGACCCGAGATGGCTGTGGCTGGACGAATGCGAGCACGTCGCGCTGGCCGCGCCGTTCGCGGCGGTTCCGCTCGGGTTCGCGGTGATGGGCGAGCACACCATGTGGTGGGGCGGCTGCGCCTGGGATTCGTTCGCCATCCCGCACCTCGTCTCCGGCGAGCCGGAAGTGCTGGTGGCGACGCGCTGTCCGGGCTGCGGCGAGCCGTCCGCGCTGGTCGTGCGGCGGGACCGGCCGCCGAGCGGCGCGCAGGTGGCGTACTTCCCGTCCCGGCCCGGCGAGCTGGCCGGCGACCGGGGGAAGCAGCGGCTGTACTGCGCCGAGTCCTGTGTGGACAGTCCGGGCGAACTGCTCGGGCTCGACGCCCTGTGGCACCTCGCGAAGGACTGGTACACCGGCTGCCTGGAACCCGGCTACCGGCCGCGCGGACCGGCCGAGGCGGCCGAGTACTTCGCGGCGAGCGGGCGGCCGGACGCGTTCCGGCGCGGCTGACCGCGTCTGGTGCGCCACATCCGGGGGCGCCCGGCGTGACCCGCCCCGCCCGCGTCCCGGAGGATGAGGGCATGGACGCGCCCGGATTCGACGCCGACCTCCCCGCGCACGTGGAGCGTGCGCTGGCCGATTTCCTCGGCCGCGCGGGGCGCGAGATCCTGCGCACCGAGCCGAGCGTCGCGGCCGGGATCGAGGCGCTGTCCGGGTTCGTGCTGGGCGGGGGCAAGCGGATCCGGCCGACGTTCGCCTGGTGGGGCTGGCGCGGCGCGGGCGGCGCGGCGTCCGGACCGCTCGCCGAGGGCGCGCTGCAGGCGGTCGCGAGCCTCGAGCTGATCCAGGCGTGCGCGCTGATCCACGACGACCTCATCGACTCCTCCGACTCGCGCCGCGGCAAGCCGACCGTGCACGTGGCCGCGGAGAAACTGCACGCCGACCGCGGCTGGCTCGGGTCGCCGTCGGTGTTCGGGCTGGCCAGCGCGGTGCTGGTGGGCGATCTGGCGCTGGCCTGGGCCGACGACATGTTCGCCGAGGCCCCGCTGCCCGCGGCCACGATCGCGGCGGCGCGCCCGGCCTGGCGCGCGATGCGCACCGAGGTGCTCGCCGGCCAGTACCTCGACGTCCGCACGCAAGCCGTGGGCGACGCTTCTCCCGAAGCCGCGCTGCGGATCGACCGGCTCAAGACCGCCGCGTACACCGTCCAGCGGCCGCTCCACCTCGGCGCCTCGCTCGCCGGGGCGGACGAGCGGCTGATCGCCACCCTGCTGGAGTTCGGCGGCGACGTCGGCGTGGCGTTCCAGCTGCGCGACGACCTGCTCGGCGTGTTCGGCGACCCGTCGGTGACCGGCAAGCCGGCCGGCGACGACCTGCGCGAGGGCAAGCGCACCCTGCTCGTGGCGCTCGGCCTGCAGCTGGCCGAGGAGCGGGGCGACCGCGCCGCGGCCAAGGCGATCGCCGGCGCGATCGGGGCGGCCGACCTGACCAGCGGCACGGTGGACCAGGTGCGCGAGGCGCTGACCTCGGTCGGCGCGGTCGCCGCGGTGGAACGCCGGATCGACGAGCTGACCGCCTCCGCGAACGCCGCGCTCGACCGCGCGCACCTGGCCGAGCCCGCCCCGTCGGCGCTCGCCGAGCTGATCCGGCTGGCTACCCAGCGGAAGTTCTGATGCGGACGGTGAACGGGCCCGCCGACCACGTGGTGGTCGTGGGCGCCGGGCTGGCCGGGCTTTCGGCGACGCTGCACCTGCTCGGCGCGGGACGCCGGGTGACGCTGCTGGAACAGCAGAAAATGCCCGGCGGACGAGCCGGCCAGCAGGATTTCGGCGCGAACGCGGTCGACACCGGGGCCAGCGTGCTGACCATGCCGGAACTGGTGGACGAAGCCTTGCACGCGGTCGGCGCATCGCTGGCCGACACTGTGCCGCTGACCAGGCTAGATCCGGCGTATCGGGCCCGTTTCGCCGACGGCAGCACGCTCGCCGTGCACACCGACGGCGACGCGATGGAAGCCGAGATCCGGTCGTTCGCCGGTCCCGCCGAGGCGGACGGCTACCGGCGGCTGCGGCGGTGGCTCACCGACCTGTACGCGGCGCAGAAGGACCACTTCATCGGCGCGAATTTCGATTCGCCGCTGGATCTTCTCCGACCGGAACTGGTGAAGCTCGCCGCATTGGGCGGCTTCGGCCGGTTGGGGCCGCGCGTCTCCAGCTTCTTGCGCGACGAGCGCGTACGGCGGCTCTTCTCTTTCCAGGCGCTGTACGCGGGTCTGGACCCTACGCGTGCGCTCGGCGCGTACGGCGTGATCGCGTACATGGACACCGTCGGCGGCGTGTACTACCCGCGCGGCGGCATGGGCGCCATCGCGCGCGCGATGTCTGACGCCGCGACGCACGCTGGTGCCGAACTGCGGTTCGGTACGGAAGCTGCGTGGCTTGAGCGAGTGTCGTCCCGCGTACGCGCGGTACGCACGCGCTCGGGCGAGCGCATTGCGTGCGACGCCGTGGTGCTCGCGACGGAGCTTTCAGCGGCGTACCGGCTGATCGGTGCGCGTCCTCGCCGCGTGCTGCCGTTGAAGTACTCGCCGTCAGCCTTCGTGCTGCACGGACACGCGGACCGTTCGTGGCCGGAACTGGACCACCACACGATCTTCTTCGGCGAGGCGTGGGAACGCACCTTCGCCGAGATCGTCCGCGAGGGCAAGCTGATGAGCGATCCGTCGCTGCTGGTCACCCGCCCGACCGCGACCGAGCCGACGCTGGCCGGCGACGGCGGCGAGATCGTCTCGGTGCTCGCTCCGGCCCCGAACCTGGCCACCGGGCCGATCGACTGGGCGCGCGTCGGCCCGGCTTATCGCGAAGAACTGTTGCGGACCCTGGAATCGCGCGGGCTCACCGGATTCCGCGACGAGTACCTGGTGGACGAACAGCTGACCCCGGCGGACTGGGCGGCGCGCGGGCTGGCCGCGGGCACCCCGTTCTCGCTCGCGCACACGTTCCCGCAGACCGGCCCGTTCCGGCCCGCGAACCTGGTGAAGGCGGCGGAAAACGTCGTGCTCGCCGGGTGCGGGACGACGCCGGGCGTCGGCATCCCGCCGGTGCTGATCTCCGGGCGGCTCGCCGCGGAAAGGATCACCGGCCGGTGAACGAGCTGGACGCGGCCGGCATCGCCGAGCCCGCGCTGCGTGCCGCGTACGCGGAGTGCCGCCGCATCAACGCCTATCATGGCCGCACGTTTTTCCTGGCCACGCGGCTGCTTCCGGCGCGGGCGAGACCGGCCGCGCACGCGCTGTACGGCTTCGCGCGGATGGCCGACGAACTGGTCGACAACCCCGAGCCCGGCACCGATCCGGCGGTCGCGCTGGACAAGGTGGCCGGGCTCGTCGACGAGGTTTACGACGGGAGCGTCCCGGCCGATCCGGTGCTCGCCGCCCTCGCGGACACCGTGCGCCGTTACGACATCCGGCGCGATCTCGTGGACGCGTTCCTGCATTCCATGCGGATGGACCTGACGGTCGCCGAGTACGCGACGTACGCCGACCTCGGCGAGTACATCTACGGCTCGGCTTGCGTGATCGGGCTGCAGATGCTGCCGGTGTTCGGGACCGTCGTGCCGCTGGAGGAAGCCGCACCGAGCGCGGCGGCGTTGGGGGAAGCGTTCCAGCTGACCAATTTCCTGCGCGACGTCGGCGAGGACCTCGACCGCGGGCGCGTGTATCTGCCGACCGAGGAACTGGCGGCGTTCGGGGTCGACCGGGCGGTGTTGCGGGAAGCGCGCCGGAGCGACCGGCCGGATCCGCGGGTGCGCGCGGCACTGGCGGTGGCGGTTTCGCGGACGCGCGCGGTGTATCGCCGGGCGGAGGCGGGGATTCCCTTGCTGCGGCCCGAGTCTCGGCCTTGCGTGCGGACGGCGATCACGTTGTACGAAGGCATCCTCGACGAGATCGAAGCGATGGATTACGCCGTGCTCAACCGACGCGCGGTCGTCGGCAAGGGGCGACGGCTGGCGGTCGCGTTGCCCGCGTTGGCGCGGCGCGCGCTGGCTTCCAGGCCGGGGCGCGCTCGCTGACTCCGGCTGTCAGGTCGACCGGGCCCGGTGCGCGGCGACGCGTTCCCTGGTGGCGCACCGGGAAGAGCAGTACCGGCGCTGGCTGCCCCCGCCGAGGTGGGCGAAGGGTTTCCCGCACGACGGCGACGCGCACAAGCCGCCGGGGACGCTCTGGCGGTCGGCCAGCAGAGTGGCCAAGGCCAGCGCGGAGGACGTGATCAGCCAGGCGCCCCACGGTCCGTCGTCGGATGCGTCGACGTGGAGGTGCCAGCCGAAGTTTTCGTCGTGCGCGGTCAGGCGCGGAGGTCCGGCGTAGGCGGCGAACAGGGCGTTCAGCACTTCGGCCGCCGAAGCGGCGTCTGGCGCGGCGAAAACCTCGCGGAGTTTCCAGGCGGCGGCGCGCAGCTCGGCCACCTCCCGCGTGGAAAGCCGGACTTGCGGTTCTCCGTGCTCGGCCAGCACCGCGGCTACCGAATCCGGCGACGGATCCTCGACCAGGAGCACATCGAGCAGTGCTACCGCACGACGGACCGCGTCCCGGGCGGAGCGGCCCGCGAAATCCGGCTGTGGTCCAGGCATAAGCCACTGTAACATCTCATCAGTGGCAAGCCGTTACAGATTCTCCGCGTATCTCGCTGGGGCGACGGCCGCGCGGACCGGCGACGAGCTGTCCGGTCCGGCGGTGTTGCTGCTGGGCGTGGGCGCGTCGGGGGCGATCGCGGGGTCGGCATTGCTGGCCGGGCTCACGATCGCGGCCGCGGTGGGCGGACCGTTGCTGGGCGCGGTCCTGGACCGGTCGCGTACGCCGGGCCGGCTCCTCGCGGTCGGGTTGGCGGGGTATGCGGCGGGACTGGCCGCGCTCACCGCGTTGTTCGGAGCGGTGCCATTTGGGCTGGCAGTCGGGATCGCGGTGGTGACCGGGTTGCTGGCCCCGGCGATCGGGGGCGGGTGGACGGCACAGGTGCCCGCGCTCGTACCAGCGGAGAAGCTCGGCCGGGCGAGCACGCTGGACGCGATGACGTTCACTGCCGCAGCGCTGGTCGGACCGGGGCTTGCCGGGGTGCTCGCCACCGCGGCGGGAGCTCCGGTAGCAGTCCTCGCCGCTGGCGTGCTGGTGCTGATCGCGGCGCCGTTCGCGTGGCGGCTTCCCGGCAACGGAGAACGGCGGCGAACGCGATTTTTCGAAGCGGCGACCGTTCTCGTGCGCAATCCCGCGTTGAGGCAGTCGACCGCGACCTCGACGTTGTCGTGCGTCGGGATCGGGATGGCGTTCGTCTGCTATCCGGTGCTCGGCGCGCAGCGATTCGGCAGCGCCGGATACGGGACGTTGTTGCTCGTCGGATTGTCCGTCGCGTCCTTGCTGGCGAACGCGGCCCTTTCGCGACGGTCGTATTCACCGGACCGCGCGGTGCGATTGAGCACCGTCGCCATCGGGATCGGCCTCGCCGGGGCGGCAGTGGCGCCGAACGCGGCGCTGCTGATCGCCGCGGTCGCGCTCACCGGGGTCGGCGAAGGGCCCCAGCTGGCGTCGTTGTTCGCGGTGCGGCACCGGGAAGCGCCGCCGGAAATGCGGGCGCAGGTGTTCACCACCGCGGCGAGCATCAAAATCGCCGGAATCGCATTGGGAAACGCGGTGGCCGGGCCGCTGGCGGCCTGGTCCCCCGCCGCCGGATTGGCCGCGGCGGCGGGGACGCAGGCGGTCGCGGCGGTCGCGCATCCGTGGTGGACGGGCAGAACGGAGCTACTCCGTCCGGGCTCCCCGGCGTCGGCCGGCTGACCGCGTGGACGCACCCGTCCGGAGCACTGCGGGAACGGCCTAGAACGCCATCGCCTGCGCGCGCCGCTTGACCTCGGTGCCGTGGCTGGTGCGCAGCGCGTTGATCGGCGTGGTGCCCGGGAGCGTGTCGTCGGCGGTGAAGAGCCAGCGCAGCATCTCGGTGCGGCTGAACCCGGAGTCGGCGAGCACGGTGATGGTGCCGGCCAGCCCCTTGACGACGCCGTCCTTCACGAAGAAATCGGCGGGCACGCAGAGTTCGCCCTCGCGCCGGACGGCGATCAGCTCGCCGTCCCGCAGCATCTGGCGCACCTTGTTGGCAGAGACGCCCAATGCGGCCGTCACCTCCGGCAACGGCTTGACCGCGACCGCGGCGTCGAGGATGTCGTCGGCGACAGGAATCCCACTCACACGTGACACTGTGCCACATTCCCCCGTCCGGCCCACTGGTACGCACGGGTGACCCGCCCCCGCACGCGCGGCCTTCCGTACGATTGCCCACCGTGACGCGCACCCAGCCCAGCCTCGTCGGCGCCCTGCTCGAACGCCGGTACCGCGTTGACCGGCTGCTGGCCAGGGGCGGGATGTCGGCCGTGTACCAGGGCCTGGACACCCGCCTCGACCGGGCGGTCGCGATCAAGATCATGGATCCGCGGTTCGCCGACGACCGGTCGTTCGTCGACCGGTTCGTGCGCGAAGCGCGTTCGGCCGCCCAGCTGCATCACCCGAACGTGGTGGCGGTGCACGACCAGGGCTTCGACACCCCGGCCGGCCAGGACGCCGGGCTCGCGTTCCTGGTGATGGAGCTGGTCAACGGCGGCACGCTGCGCGACCTGCTGGACGAGCAGGGCCAGCTGGACGTCTCGCTCGCGCTGAGCGTCGCGGAGCCGGTGCTGGCCGCGCTGGCCGCCGCGCACGCCGCCGGGCTGGTGCACCGCGACGTCAAGCCCGAGAACGTGCTCATCGGCCGCAGCGGGCAGCTGGCCGGCGGCGTGGTCAAGGTCGGCGACTTCGGGCTGGTCCGCGCGGTCGCCAGCGCGGGCACCACGAGTTCGAGCGTCATCCTCGGCACCGTCGGCTACCTGGCCCCGGAACAGGTCGCCACCGGCGACACCACGGCCCGCAGCGACGTCTATTCGGCGGGCATCCTGCTGTACGAGATGCTCACCGGCCGGCTGCCCTACACCGGCGACACCGCGATCTCGGTCGCCTACCGGCACGTGAACGACGACGTCCCCCGGCCGAGCGAGCTGCGGCCGGACCTGCCTCCGGTGCTCGACGACCTGATCCTGCGCGCCACCCGCCGCGACCCGGAGCAGCGCCCGGCCGACGGGGGCGAGTTCCTGGCGCAGCTGCAGGCCGCGCGTGCCGAACTGGGGCTGCAGCCGGTCGCGGTGCCGGTGCCCCCGCCGCCGGACGGCGACCGCGTGTCCGATGTCGAACGCACGCTCCCGAACATGCCGGCCGTCCAGCAGAACGTTCCGATGGGCCAGCAGACCATGCCGGTCTCCGGGCCGCGCGGCACGCGTGCGCTGACCCGCGCCGTGCCCGCCGCGCCGCCCCCGGCCGGACCGCCGCCCGCCGGACCGCCCGCGCCGGGCGAACCGCGGAAACCGCGCGACAAGCGCAAGCTGATCGCGCTGGCGATCGCCGGGGTGCTGGTGCTCGGCGGGCTGATCGGCGCGTTCGCGTTCATCCTCAGCGATTCCAAGGTCACGACCACGACGGTGCCGAAGCTCGCCGGGCTGACCCAGGCCGAGGCGGGCGACCAGCTGCGCGCGGCGAAGCTGAACCCGCGCTACAGCCAGGAGTTCGACAACACCGTCGAGGCCAACCGGGTGATCAAGGTGGACCCGGCCGCGGGCACCACGCTCGACCAGGACGCCACCGTGTCCGTGGTGGTGTCGAAGGGCAAGCCGAAGGTGCCGGACATCCGCGCCGGCACCTCGCTCGACGCGGCCACGAAGGCGATCCAGGACCAGAAGCTCACGGTCGTCCAGGGCACGCCGGAGTACAGCGACACCGCGCCGCAGGGCACCGTCGTGAGCGTGAGCCCGGCGGCGGGGACCCCGGTGGACGTGGGCGGCCAGGTCACGCTGGTGCTGTCCAAGGGCCCGGAACCGCTTCCGCCGGTCCCGGACGTCACCGGACGGCCCAAGGACGAGGCGTTCCAGCTTCTGCGGGACGCCGGGTTCCAGCCGCAGGACGGCGGGGAGGAGTTCTCGCAGACCGTGCCCGCCGGCGCGGTCACCCGCACCGATCCGGGCGCGGGCTCGCCGGGGACCAAGAAGGTCAAGGTCTACGTCTCCAACGCGGTGCAGGTGCCGGACGTCCGGTACCGCCCGTTCGACCAGGCCGCGGACCTGCTCAAGCAGGCCGGGCTCGACGTCGACCGCAAGGGGGGCGACGGCAACGGCAACGGCCACGGGCACGGCGGGTTCGACTTCGTCCTGCAGCAGGACCCGGCCCCCGGCTCCTTCGTGCCCAAGGGCACCAAGGTCAAGATCCGCGGGTTCGGCGGATGATCGGCAGCCGCGGCCGGGTGACCGGCACCGTCGGGCCCGGCCTGATCGGCGAGGTGCTGCTCAGCGTCCGCGGCGGCACCGAGGCCTTCTACGCCTATCCGGCCGATCCGGACAGCACGTTCGCCGTCGGCACGCCCGTCCTGGTGGTCGATTTCGAGCCCCCGCGCACGGTCTACGTGGAAAGGTGGCAACCGTTGCGCGCTTGACCGCGTCGCAGTGCTGACGGCGCCTCAGCGCCGTGCCAGCTGAATACGGAAAGTGCGGCGAGGGCTATGGAAATCTGGGTCATCGTGGTGATCGCGGTCGTGGCCGTGATCCTGCTGTTCGGGCTCCTGCGGATGCTCTACAAGGTGGCGGAGCCGAACGAGGCGCTCATCATCTCCGGCTGGGGCGTCCGGGTCGAGCGCAGCGAGACCGCCGACAGCCTCGGGTTCAAGATCGTCACCGGCCGCGGCGTGAACGTGCTGCCCGGCTTCCAGACCGCGCGCAGGCTTTCGCTGGACACCCGAGGGGTGAACCTGCAGGTCTCGTGCGTGACGAAACAGGGTCTTCCGGTCACCGTGCGCGCGGTCGTGATCTACAAGGTCGGCGACGATTTCGCCTCGATCGCGAACGCCGCCCGCCGGTTCCTGGACCAGCAGAAGGGCATGAACGACACCATCCACGAGCTGTTCTCCGGGCATCTGCGCTCGATCGTGGGCGGGCTGACCATCGAGGAGATGATCCACAACCGCGACGCGCTGACCGGCGAGGTCCGCCAGTCGTCGGCGACCGAGATGATCAAGCTCGGGCTGATCGTGGACTCGCTGCAGATCCAGGAGATCGACGACGAGTCCGGCTACATCGTCAACCTCGGCAAGCCGCACGCGGCCGCGATCGCCGCCGCCGCGCGGATCGCCGAGGCGCAGCGCGACCAGGAGGCCACCGAGGCCGAGCAGATCGCCGCGGCGCGCAAGGCGGGCGCGATCCGGGAGAGCCAGATCCAGCAGGCCGGGTACCAGGCCGAGGTGGACCAGGCCAAGGCGAAGGCGAGCCAGTCGGGTCCGCTGGCCGAGGCGACCGCGCGCCAGGAGGTCGTGGTCCAGGAGACGCGGGCGGCCGAACTCGAGGCGGCGCTGTCCGAGCAGCGGCTGCAGTCGCAGGTCCGCAAACCGGCCGACGCGAAGGCGTACGAAACGCGCACCACGGCCGACGCGGAACGTGACGCGCAAATCGCCCGCGCGCAGGCACAGGCGAAGGAAACCGAGCTGCGGGCGGGCGCGGACGCGACCCGGGTCAAGACCGCGGCGGAGGCCGAGGCGCAGGCCACGAAGGCCCGCGCGGAAGCCAGCGCGAGTGCGACGAAGGCCACCGGCGAGGCGGAAGCGGCGGCGGCGAAGGCGAAGGGCCTCGCGGACGCGGAAGCGGCGAAAGCCAAGGGTCTGGCCGAAGCCGAAGCGGCGAAGGCGAAGGGGCTCGCCGAGGCCGAGGCGATCAAGGCGCGCGCGGCCGCACTGGCGGAGAACCAGGAGGCTGTGGTAGCACAACAGCTGGCCGAGCGCTGGCCGGAGATCGTCGAAGCCGGTGCGCAGGCCTTCGGCAATGTCGACCACATGGTGGTCCTGAACGGCGCGGACGGGATGTCGGACATGTTCACCAAGGCGCTCTCCCTCGGCGGCACGGGCCTCGGCCTCGCCCGCCAGCTGATGGACGCCATGGGCACCAAGCAGTCCGATTCCGACGGCAGCCTCGCCCCTCGCGAGGACTGATGAGCTTCTTCACGGACGGTCCTCGCGAGCGACCCGTCTTCCCGGTCCGGGAGCGGGAGCTGTTCGGCTACGAGGGCCGTCCGTGGACCGGCCCGCCGTCTGACCACATCGTGCCCGCACTGCTGCCGTGGGCGACGCCGCTGGGCCGGTCCGAGCGCACCATCGTGGCGCTGCGCGCGATCGAGGTGTGGCCGGAGGCGATGACGCTGCGGATCGCGGTGTATTCGCGCGACCGCATGGACGGCGCGCCGCTGATCGGCCACCGGCGCATCCCGGACTACAACTCGCTGCTGGTCGGCGTGCTGTTCCCGGACGGCGGCCGGGCCAGTTCCGAAACCGTTTCGGTGCCGACCGCGGGCGAACCGCACGAGCCGGTGCTGCGCGTCGAGGAAGGCAGCGGGGCGGATTTCCACTACGAGCACCCGGTGTTCGTGTGGCCGCTGCCCAGCGCCGGTCCGCTCAAGGTGATCGTGCAGTGGCTCGATCGCGAGATCCCGGAAACGCACACCAAGCTCGACGGCGGACGGCTGCGCGCCGCGGCGCTCGAAGCCGGCGAACTGTGGCCGGGGCTGCCGAAGCGGCCGGGCAACGGCGTCGCGATGCGCCAGATCGCCGCCGAAGTGAACGACGCGAGCGGCCCCGGGCTGCCGCAGCGGCAGCCGCGGCGCGCCCCGGGCGAGTGAAATTCCGGGGAATTAGCGTCCTGGAAACATCACGGCCGTCCTCCGGTCATACCCGAGTAGTGTCGTGGCTTTCGCCCTCGCCGCCGTTCGCTGGAAGGTCGACCATGGTGTCTGCCCCGCTCAGCTCGCTCGATGTCGCTTTTCTTTGCCTCTCCAGGGAAACCGCGCCGATGCAGATGGGCGCGGCGCTGGTTTTCGCGCCGGAGGAACCGGTTCGCCCGGACCGGCTCGTCGCGCTGCTGGCCCGGCGGGCGGCGGAAATTCCGGCGCTGCGCCGGAAAGTCCGCGCCGGGCTGTTCCCGCCCGGTTCCGCGAGCTGGGTGGACGACCCGGATTTCCAGGCAGTGAAACATATTCATCATCACCGGCTGACCACGCTGTACGACCCGGACCCGCTGCCGGAGTTCGCGGCGAAGTGGATCGCCGAACCGCTCGACCCGCGCCGTCCGTTGTGGGAACTCACGGTGGTGACCGGCATTCCGGACGGAAGTTTCGCGGTGTTGCTCAAACTGCACCACGCGCTGACCGACGGAGCGGGCGCGTACGCCGTCGTGGTCGGACTGCTCGACGGATTGCCGTTCCCGATGCCCGCGCCGTCGGTTCCGCGGCCGCGCACCCCGATGGACGCGGTGCGGGACACGTTGGAGACAGCGGGAATCGCGTCGTCGGTGGTCCGGGCGGCGGCGCGTCCGCCGTGCCTGCCGCTGGCCGCACCCGCCACCGCCGAACGGCGCCTCGGTTTCGCCCGGCTGGCGTCGGCCGATCTTCGCCGGATCCGCCGAACGCACGGCGGGACCACGAACGACGTGGTGCTCGCGGTGCTGTCCGGCGCGTTGCGCGAATGGCTGATCAACCGCGGCATCCGCGCGACCGGGCGATCGGTGCGCGCGCTGATTCCGGTGAGTGTGCGCGGGAGAGCGGCTGAGCAATGGGGCGGAAACAAACTTTCCGGCTATTTGTGCGATCTGCCGATCGGAACCGACCATCCAGTGCGGCGGCTGACCGAGGTGCGCGCGGCGATGACCCGGAACAAAGCCGCCGGTCCGTCCCGGGGAGCCGGGGCGTTCCCGCTGCTGGCCGACCGGATGCCCGCGGCCTTGCATCGGCTGGGGACGCGGGCCGCCGGGCTGGCCGCGCCGCTGCTGTTCGACCTGGTCGTGACGACCGTGCCGGTGCCGCGCGCCCGGCATGCGCTCGCCGGTGCGCCGCTGACCGAGGTGTACCCGTTCGTGCCGCTCGCGCCGCGCCAGGCGGTGGGCATCGCGGTCGCGCCCTATCTCGACAATGTCCACATCGGACTGCAGGCGAACGCGGACGCGGTGGAAGACCTCGGATCGCTGCGGGACGCGGTGGCCAAATCGGCCGCGGAGCTGCTGGACGCCTCGTGAGCGCCGCGCCCGGCACGCACGAGGCGGCGGCGGTCAGCCGCGCAGCATCTCCGCGACCAGGAACGCCAGCTCCAGCGACTGCTGGGTGTTGAGCCGCGGGTCGCACGCGGTCTCGTAGCGGCCGGAGAGGTCGACGTCGGAGATCTCCTGCGCCCCGCCGAGGCATTCGGTGACGTCCTCGCCGGTCAGTTCGACGTGGATGCCGCCCGGGTAGGTGCCGAGCTTGCGGTGCACCTCGAAGAAGCCCTGGACCTCGTCGACGATGCGGTCGAAGTGCCGGGTCTTGTATCCGGTGGACGATTCGTGCGTGTTGCCGTGCATCGGGTCGCACTGCCAGATGACCTTGTGCCCGGACGCTTCGACCTTCTCGACGATCGCCGGCAGCACCTCGCGGACCTTGCCGTTGCCCATCCGCGAGATCAGCGTGAGCCGGCCCGGCTCGCTGCGCGGGTCGAGCCGCTCGACGTACTCCAGCGCCTGCTCGGGCGTGGTCGTCGGGCCGATCTTGAGCCCGATCGGGTTCGAGAGCAGTTCGGCGAACGCGATGTGCGCGCCGTCCAGCTGCCGGGTGCGCTCGCCGATCCAGAGGAAGTGCGAGGACAGGTTGTACAGCTTCGGGTTGGCCGCGTCGGCCTGGTCCAGCCGCAGCATCGCGCGCTCGTAGTCGAGCAGCAGCGCCTCGTGGCTGGCGAAGATCTCGGTGGACTGCAGCGAGCTGTCGGTGACGCCGCAGGCGTTCATGAACCGAAGGCCGCGGTCGATCTCGGCGGCGAGCGCCTCGTACCGCTCCCCCGCCGGCGACGAGGCCACGAAGTCCTTGTTCCAGTCGTGCACCTGGTGCAGGTCGGCCATGCCGGCCCCGGTGAGCGCGCGGACCAGGTTCATCGCCGCGCCCGCGTTCGCGTAGGCGCGGATCATCCGGCCCGGGTCCGGCACCCGCAGCTCCGGCTTGGCGACGAGCGAGTTGATGATGTCGCCGCGGTAGACCGGGAGCCCGAGCGCGTCGGTGCCGGACGAGCGCGGCTTCGCGTACTGGCCCGCGATCCGGCCGACCTTCACCACCGGCAGGCTGGCCCCGTAGGTGAGCACGACGGCCATCTGCAGCAGCGTGCGCAGATTCGCCCGGATGTGCGGTTCGGTGTTGGACTCGAACGTCTCCGCGCAGTCGCCGCCCTGCAGCAGGAACGCCTCCCCGCGAGCGACCATGGCGAGCCGGTTCTTCAGCCGGTCGATCTCGGCGGGCACGGTGATCGGCGGCACGCTCTCCAGCACGCCCCGCACCCGCTTGGCCAGCGCGGTGTCCGGCCACTCCGGCTGCTGCGCGGCGGGCAGCGACAAGGCGGTGTCGAGGCGGTCCCGCAGCTCAGGAGGCAACGGCGGCAGCTCGGGGAGAGTGTCTACGGGAACGTCGACTGTCCAGTTCACGCGTCTCAGGATAGGGTCTGCCGCCGGTGCCCGGGCCGGTGGGCGGCGAGGGTCACGCGTCCGGGGCGTCCTGGCGGACCCCGCCTGGATCACCCTGCCGCGGATCTCGTCCGTCTTCGGCCGTCGGCATCTGCTCCCCCGTCTCGGCTTCTCAGGAAACCCCGGGAAAGAAACGGGCCCCGGCGCGCCATTGCGCCGGGGCCCGAGCCAGGGGGATCACACCACCGCGAGCGGCAACGCGGTCGGGTGCACCGGGGCGGGAAGGTCCGAAGCGCCGGTCAGGAACGTGTCCACCGCCGCCGCCACCGAGCGGCCTTCCGCGATGGCCCACACGACCAGCGACGCGCCTCGGTGGGCGTCGCCGCAGACGAAGACTCCGGGGGTTTCCGTCTGCCAGTCCGAGCCGCACGACAGGGTGCCGCGGCGGGTGAGGGTCAGGTCCAGGCCCTCCAGCAGCGGCATTTCCTCGACGCCTTCGAAGCCGATCGCCAGCAGGACCAGGTCCGCGGGCAGCGTTTCGACCTCGTCGTTGACCGGGATGACCTCGCGCCGGCCGGTTTCCGGGTCCTTCTGCACGCGGACTTCCTGGAGTTCCACGGCTTTCACGCGGCCGTTGCCGTCGTCGACGAACCGCTTCACTGCCACCGCGAACTTCCGCTCGCCCGCTTCCTCGTGCGCCGGGTAGGTGCGCAGGATGTACGGCCAGGTCGGCCACGGCGACCGCTCGTCGTCGCGGGCCTGCGGGGGCATCGGGTACTGGTCGAGCTGCGTGACCGACAGCGCGCCCTGCCGGGTCGCGGTGCCGTAGCAGTCCGCTCCGGTGTCGCCGCCGCCGATGATCACGACGTGCTTGCCGTTCGCGTCGATCGGGGACGGGCCGTCGCCCTCGACGAACTTGTTGGCCGGCACCAGATGTTCCATCGCCAGGTGGATGCCGTGCAGCGATCGGCCCGGCGTGGTGTGGTCGTCGCGCCCGCGCAGGGCGCCCACAGCGAGCACGACCGCGTCGTACTGCGCGCGCAGGTCTTCCACCGACAGGTCGACGCCGACCTCGCAGCCGGTGACGAACTTCGTGCCCTCCTTGCGCAGCTGCGCGAGCCGCCGGTCGAGGACCTTCTTCTCCATTTTGAACTCGGGAATGCCGTACCGCAGCAGGCCGCCGAGCCGGTCGTCGCGCTCGAACACGGTGACCTCGTGGCCCGCGCGGGTCAGCTGCTGCGCCGCGGCGAGCCCGGCCGGACCGGAGCCGACGACGGCCACCGTGCGGCCCGAGGACACCTCGGACGCCTGCGGCTGCACGTATCCGGCTTCCCACGACTGCGCCGCGATCGTCTCCTCGACGCGCTTGATCGCCACCGGCCCGCCGGACAACGGCGAGATCGACAGCACGCAGCCCGCCTCGCACGGCGCCGGGCACAGCTTCCCGGTGAACTCCGGGAAATTGTTGGTGGCGTGCAAGCGATCGCTGGCCGCCGCCCAGTCGCCGCGGCGGACGAGGTCGTTCCATTCCGGGATCAGGTTGCCCAGCGGACAGCCGGAACCGCCGGAGTGGCAGAACGGGATGCCGCAGTCCATGCACCGCGACGCCTGCGTGCGCACCTGCTCGTTGCGCTCGTCCGGCGGAACGTCCGCGTAGACCTCGCCCCACGAGGAAAGCCGTTCCTCGTAGGACTTCTTCTTCGGCTCTTGCCGCTCGTACTTGAGAAAACCGGTGGGGTCAGCCACGAGCCGCCTCCGTGTTCTGCGGGATACCCGCACCCAGTCGGCACTCGCGACTGCGGCTCCGCCAATTGTCAGCCACGAGCTGCCTCCATGATCGCTTCGTCGACATCGCGGCCAGCCGCACGGGCCGCCTTCGCCGCATCGAGAACCCGCTGGTAGTCGCGCGGCATCACCTTGGTGAAGGCCGCCGCGCGCCGGGTCCAGTCGCCCAGGAGCGACGCGGCCACGGCCGAGCGGGTGAGGTCGTGGTGGCGCTGCACGATCTGCTTGAGCCAGGCCAGGTCCTCCGGGTCCGGCGGAAGCAGGTCCACCATGTCCTGGTTGACCTTCGCGCGGTCCAGATCGAGCACGAACGCGCTGCCGCCGGACATCCCGGCCGCCAGGTTCCGCCCGGTCGGGCCGAGCACCACCGCGCGGCCGCCGGTCATGTACTCGAACGCGTGGTCGCCCACGCCCTCGACCACGACCGTCGCGCCGGAGTTGCGGACGCAGAACCGCTCGCCGACCTGCCCGCGCAGGAACATCTCGCCGGACGTCGCGCCGTAGGCCAGCGTGTTGCCCGCGATCGTCTGCTGTTCGGCGGCGAATTTCGCGTCCGGATGCGGGCGGACCACGATCCGGCCGCCGGACAGGCCCTTGCCGACGTAGTCGTTGGCGTCGCCGATCATCTCCAGCGTGATGCCGCGCGGCAGGAACGCGCCGAGCGACTGCCCGGCCGAACCGGTGAGCCGCACGTGGATCGTGCCGTCCGGCAGGCCCTCGCCGCCGTAGCGGCGGGTGATCTCCGAACCCAGCAGGGTGCCGACGGTGCGGTTCACGTTCCGCACCGGCAGTTCCAGCCGCACCGGATGCGCGTCCTCCAGCGCCGCCTCGGCGAGCTGGATGAGCGTGCGGTCGAGTGCGTGCGCCAGACCGTGGTCCTGTTCGCGCACGCGCCGCTTCGCCCCGCCGTACGGGGTCTCGGCGGGCATCTCGAACACCGGGCGGAGGTCGAGCCCGGAGGCCTTCCAGTGCCGCACGGCCTCGTCGGTGTCGAGCATCTCGGCGTGCCCGATCGCCTCGTCGAGCGTGCGGAAGCCCAGCTGCGCCAGGGTTTCCCGCACTTCTTCGGCGACGAACTCGAAGTACCGCACCACGTGGTCGGCCTGCCCGGTGTAGCGCTTGCGCAGCTCCGGGCTCTGCGTGGCGACGCCTACCGGGCACGTGTCGAGGTGACAGACCCGCATCATGATGCAGCCCGCCACCACGAGCGGCGCGGTCGCGAAGCCGTACTCCTCGGCGCCGAGCAGCGCCGCGATCACGACGTCGCGGCCGGTCTTCATCGCACCGTCCACCTGCACCGTGATCCGGTCGCGCAAACCGTTGAGCAGCAACGTCTGCTGCGTTTCGGCGAGGCCGATCTCCCACGGCGTCCCGGCGTGCTTGAGCGAGTTCATCGGCGACGCGCCGGTGCCGCCGTCGTGCCCGGAAATCAGCACGACGTCCGCGTGCGCCTTGGACACGCCCGCCGCGACCGTGCCGACGCCCAGCGAGGACACCAGCTTCACGTGGACGCGGGCCTTCTCGTTGGCGTTCTTGAGGTCGTGGATCAGCTGGGCCAGGTCCTCGATGGAGTAGATGTCGTGGTGCGGCGGCGGGGAAATCAGCCCGACGCCCGGCGTCGAATGCCGCGTGCGCGCGATCCACGGGTACACCTTGTTCGGCGGCAGCTGCCCGCCCTCGCCCGGCTTCGCGCCCTGCGCCATCTTGATCTGGATGTCGTCGGCGTTGACGAGGTACTCGCTCGTGACGCCGAACCGGCCCGACGCGACCTGCTTGATCGCGCTGCGCCGCTGGGGGTCGTACAGCCGCTCCGCGTCCTCGCCGCCCTCGCCGGTGTTGGACCGGCCGCCGATCCGGTTCATCGCGATGGCGAGGGTTTCGTGCGCCTCGGCCGAAATCGAGCCGTACGACATCGCCCCGGTGTTGAACCGGCGCAGGATCGCCGACGCGGGCTCGACCTCGTCCAGCGGGATCGGTTCGCGCGCGCCCTCGCGGAACTTGAACAGCCCGCGCAGCGTGCCGCCCTCGCGGTAGAGCCGGTGCACCTCTTCGGTGTACTTGCGGTACACCTCGTCCCGCCCGGTCTTCGACGCGTGCTGCAGCAGGAACACCGTCTCCGGCGTGAACAGGTGCAGCTCGCCCTCGCGGCGGTAGGCGTACTCGCCGCCGGTGTCGAGCCCGCGGTGGACGCGGTCGGTCGGGTTGTCCGGGTACGCCCGGCGGTGCCGCACCGCGACCTCTTCGGCGAGCACGTCCAGCCCGACGCCGCCGAGCTTCGACGACGTCCCGGTGAAGTACTCGTCGAGCAGTTCCTGGCTCAGGCCAAGGGATTCGAACACCTGCGCCGCGGTGTACGCGCCGACCGTGGAGATGCCCATCTTGGACATGATCTTCAGGACGCCCTTGACGAGCGCCTGCACGTAGTTGCGGACCGCCTTCGCCGGCTCGATGCCGGTGATCGCGCCCTGGCTGATCATGTCTTCGATGGTTTCGAAGGCCAGGTACGGGTTCACCGCCGCCGCGCCGTAGCCCAGCAGCAGCGCGATGTGGTGCACCTCCCGGGCGTCGCCGGTCTCCACGACCAGCGCGACGCGCAGCCGTTCCTTCGTGCGCACCAGGTGGTGGTGCACGGCGGAAACCAGCAGCAGCGACGGGATCGGCGCCATCCGGTGGTCGGAGTCGCGGTCGGACAGCACGAGCGTGCGCGCGCCCGCCGCGATCGCCTCGGACGCGTCGCGCCGCACCCGTTCGAGCGCCGCCGCCAGCGCGTCCGCCCCGCCGTCCACTTCGTACAGTCCGGAAAGGACGCTGCAGGCGAAACCGGGCAGGTCGCCGTCGTCGTTGATGTGGATGAGCTTGGCCAGCTCGTCGTTGTCGATCACCGGGTACGGCAGGTTCAGGTGCCGGCAGGACGCGGGCCCGGGCGCGAGCAGGTTGCGCTCCGGTCCCATGATCCGGCTCATCGACGTGACCAGCTCTTCGCGGATCGCGTCCAGCGGCGGGTTGGTCACCTGCGCGAAGTTCTGCTTGAAGTAGTCGTAGAGCAGCCGGGAGCGCTTGGACAGCACGGCGACCGGGGTGTCCGACCCCATCGACCCGATCGGCTCGGCCCCGTTGGCGGCCATCGGCGCGAGCAGGATCTTGAGTTCCTCTTCGGTGTAGCCGAAAGCGAGCTGGCGGCGCAGCACCGAATCGTGGCTCTGCACCACGTGGTCGCGGTCGGGCAGCTCGGCGATCTTGAGCAGCCCGGCGTGCAGCCAGTCGCGGTAGGCCTGCTTGCGCGCCAGCGCGGACTTGACCTCTTCGTCGTCCACGATCCGGCCCGCGGCGGTGTCCACGAGGAACATCCGGCCCGGCTGCAACCGGCCCTTCGCGACGACGTCTTCCGGGGCCACGTCGAGGACACCGGCCTCGCTGGCCAGCACCACGCGGTCGTCGGCGGTGCGCCACCAGCGCGCCGGGCGCAGTCCGTTGCGGTCGAGCACCGCGCCGACGAGCGTGCCGTCGGTGAAGGTGACGCACGCCGGACCGTCCCACGGCTCCATCAGGCTGGCGTGGAACTGGTAGAACGCGCGCCGTTCCGGATCCATCGCGGTGTGGTTTTCCCACGCCTCCGGGATCATCATCAGCACCGCGTGCGGCAGCGAACGGCCGGCGAGGTGAAGCAGCTCCAGCACCTCGTCGAAGGACGCCGAGTCCGACGCGTCGGCCGAGCAGATCGGGTACAGCCGCGAGAGATCGCCCGGGATGACGTCGGATTCGAGCAGCGCCTCGCGGGCGCGCATGCGGTTGCGGTTGCCGCGGATGGTGTTGATCTCGCCGTTGTGCGCCACGAACCGGAACGGGTGCGCGAGCGGCCACGACGGGAAAGTGTTGGTGGAGAACCGGGAGTGCACGAGCGCGATCGCGCTGGTGAGCCGGGAATCGCGCAGATCGGGGAAGAATCGGGGCAGCTGCTCGGGCGTGAGCATGCCTTTGTAGACGATCGTGCGGGCCGACAGCGACGGGAAGTAGGTGCCGCAGCCGGAAGCGAGGCTTTCGTGCTCGACGCGCTTGCGCAGGCAGAAGGCCAGGCGGTCCAGCTCCAGGCCGGTTTCGCCGTGCGGGGAGGACACGAACAGCATCGCGAAATACGGCATCACCGAACGCGCGGTGGGGCCGATTTCCGCGCCGTCGGTGTCCACCGGGACCTCGCGCCAGCCGAGGACGGTGAGCCCTTCTTCGGCGGCGATCCGCTCGGCGAGGCCGATCGCCTTGCGGCGCTGCTCGTCGTCGGAGGGCAGGAACGCGATTCCGGCGGCGTACGCGCCGGCCTCGGGCAACGGGAAACCCGCCTCGGCGCGCAGCAGTTCGTCGGGCAGCTGCAGCAGAATCCCGGCGCCGTCGCCGCTCGTCGGCTCGGCTCCCGCGGCGCCGCGGTGGTCGAGATTCGTGAGCGCGGCGAGACCGTCGGTGACGATGCCGTGCGTACGGCGGCCCTGGACGTCGGCGACCATGGCGACGCCGCAGGAATCCTGCTCGGTGTCCGGGTCGTACAGACCCTGCTTGCCGGGGATGGCGGAGAAGATCATGGAAAAGGGACCTCCTTCGTCGTTTCGTGCGGTGGCCGGCGAACCGGCCGCGGGGAGCGCACGGGACGACGATGGCCCGCTTGTTAGCGCGACTTTAACACCTGGGAAACACCCCAGCAGCGCCTCGGAGCTCCCCGAACGGGGAAGAACGGTAACGATCCGGCAGCGTGGAACGACGTAGTTCCAGATGGGTTCCCGATGCTTCGGTCCCCGAAGCATAAGCCCGGCGGCGGCCCCGCGCACCCGGCGAGTGACGAAGTCGATGCGCCCGCTTGGTCCCCTTCGTCCGAACCTCGCAGGTAATCGCACAAATTTCCGGGAACCACCCACGCTCGGTGATCGTCGGTTGCCATAGTGTTCGGCAACCGATTAGCTCACGGGGAGGGCGATTTCTTTCATGTCCGGCATAGAAGTCGACGTCGAGACGATGAACCAGTACGCCGAGGTGCTCGACAGCCTCCACGAGAAGATCAGCAAGATCAACGACTACATGCGCTCCACCGCGTGTGACACGTCCGGGTTCACCGGCTTGTTCGTGGTGCTGCAGCCGGTGGTCCAGCTGGTCGCGAACCTCTACGGCGGAACGCTCGACTTCGGCCACTCGCGGCTGACCTCGCTGGTCGACGGGGTCAAGCAGGCGGCGCAGGCCTACGCGCACCACGACGCCAATTCCGCGCAGCTGCTCCAGCAGTTCATCGACCAGTTCGACGGCATCGACTCCGGCAAGGGCGCGGCCTGATGCGCATCCGCACCACACGGATCTGACGAGGGGGAACAGACATGGCACGGCACGGCGGCGGACACGGCGGCGGCCACCACCCCGGGGGAACGGGGACGACGCATCCGCCGTCCCACCCGGGCGGGAACCAGCCGCATCCGGGCAACCAGCCGCATCCCGGCAACCAGCCGCACCCGGGCGGCCAGCAGCCGCATCCGGGCAACCAGCCGCATCCCGGCAACCAGCCGCACCCGGGCGGCCAGCAGCCGCATCCGGGCAACCAGCCGCACCCGGGCGGTCAGCAGCCTCCGGGCGGCCAGCAGCCCACCCATCCGGGCGGGAATCAGCATCCGGGCGGCGGCGGGGACGGACGCCGTCCGTCCGGCGGCGACGACCAGACGCACCCGAGCGGCACCGGCGGCAACTCCGGCGACGACAACGGCAACGGCAGGCACCGCGGCCAGGGCGACGACAACGGCCAGTCCACTGGGGACGGCAACGGCCGCGACGGTCGCGACGGCCGGGACGGGCGCGATGGCCGAGACGGGCGGGACGGTCGCGACGGCCGGGACGGTGAAGACGGTCAGGACGGCCGGGACGGGCGCGACGGCCGGGACGGCGGCGAAGAAGGCGGCGACGAGCATGGCCGCGGCCGCGGCGACGAGGGCGGCGGCTCCGGCGGCGACGAGGGCGGTTCCGGCAGCGAAGGCGGCGACGGGGGCGGCGAAGGCGGTTCCGGCGGCGAAGGCGGCGACGGGGGCGGCGAAGGCGGCTACGGCGGCGAAGGCGGCGGCAACGGCGGCGAAGGCGGCACCGGGGCTTCGGGCGGACAGCCCGGCGGGGTCCCCGGCGGCACCGGCGACTTCGACCGCGGCGATTCGATCGTCGAATTGCTGCAGCCGCCGGAAGACACCTCCGGCGACGACGTCCAGGCGCTGGTGAAGGACGCCGGCGTCGAGGTGATGGCCGTCGAGTGGGTGTACCAGAAGTTCACCGGCACGACGCTGACCCAGCAGTTCATCGAACCGCTCACCGGCGACTTCTCGAAGATGTCGGCCGACGCCGAGGCGTGGCGCAACATCTCCGAGGCGATGAAGGCGTTCTCCGAGGTGATGGTCGCCAACGAGAAGACCGTCAGCGAGTCCTGGCACGGCATGGCTTCCTTGGAGCACAAGGCTTACGTGCAGGCCGGGTGGCGCGCCGGGCTGGCCGCCGAGGCCGGCATCGCGTCGTTGATCGCCAAGGGCTTCGACCTGCTGGCGGACACGTCGAAGAAGCTCGCGGCCAAGGCGCTCGACCTGCTCAAGAGCCTCATCGACCGGCTGCTGGTGATGGCCGCCGAGGCGTGCGTCCCGATCGCGGGCTGGGTCGCCGACGCGATCACCGCGCTGTCCGAGCTGCTGCCGCTGATCAACGCGCTGATCTCGATCATCGACATGATCAAGGACGTCATCACCCGCGTCCAGGAGATCTGGAACTCGCTCAAGGACATCGGGTCGCAGCTGCAGAAGATCAAGGACGTCGGCAGCATCGGCGATCTCGTCGACATCGCGAAGAACGTCGGCGGCGACATCGGCGACATCAAGGACAACGCCAAGGGCATCGGCCAGGACGCCAAGGACGCCGTGGAAGCGGGCAAGGAAGGCGTCAAGGGCGCGCGCGAGGCGCACGAGGAGAACCGGCGCTCGCACGAATCCGGCGAGGACGAAGGCGACCGCACTTCCGGCGACCGTTCTTCCCGCGACGACGGCGACCGCACCTCCGGCGACCGTTCTTCCGGCGACGACGGCGACCGGTCCCCGGGTTCGGGCGAGCGCGGGCAGAACCAGCGGTCCGAACCGGACGGTCCGCAGCACCAGCCCCCGCAGAACCAGCAGAACCACCAGCCGCCGCAGCAACCCACCCACCCGCCGGCGCAGCCGAACCACCCGCCCGCGAATCACCCGCCGTCCCATCCGCCCCGTCGCTCGGCGAGCGGCCGGATCCACGGCCGCATCGACTAAGGAGGAACTGCCGAGATGTCCCAGCCCGTCACCGCGGACGATTCGTGGAAGACGCCGGAGCTGCGGGAGGCCGAGGCCGCGCTCGACCGGACGGTCCGCAAATCCCAGCAGCTGCTGAAGGACCTGGAGAAGATCAAGCTCCGCCCGCTGCCCAAAACCGACACCCCGGAACGGATCGAGGCGATCAAGCGCGCCGCCTCGCGTCCGGACGCTCCCGCGCAGCTGCGGCTGATCAAGCGGAAGGTCGACGCGGGCGAATTCTCCTGGGAGGACGTCGCCGCCGGCCGGGCCTTCGCCGACCCGGACGTCCGGGCGCTCGCCGACGAGAAACTCAGCGAGGCCAAGGACATCCTCGAGGAACTGGAGGAGGGCCAGAGCCCGGAGGAAATCCTCGAGGCGCGCACCGGCGGCGCCGGGAACCCGTTGTCGGACACCGGACGCGCGGCGTACCCGAACACGCCGGAGGAGCGGCCCGCCGGGTTCTCCGCGGCGGACCCGCTGGCGAGCAGTTCCCGTCCGCTGCCGCCGCCCCCGCCCGCGCCGGAACCCGACGAGTACTCGAACGACAATCCGCTCGCCGACCGGACGCCGCCGCCCCCGCCGGCTCCGCCGAAGGAGGAGCCGCCCGCTCCCCCGGCTCCTCCCGCGCCGCCCCGGCATCGCGCCCCGGAACCGGAGCCGGAGGACGAGTTCACCAATCCCCTCGCCGACCGGGGCGACCGGCCGAAGCGGTCGCAGCCCCAGCCGCCGCCGTCGTCCGGACGCCGCGCCCGGCGCCAGGACTCCGGCGATGACGACGACTACTTCGGCGGCTCGTTCCTCAGCTGAAGCTCCGCGGAAGCCGGACCGGCACACCCGACGAGGCCCCCGCCTGGGTCAGGCGGGGGCCTCGTTGCGGTTCTGTGTTCAGGACTTCTCGGGCTTGCCGTTCTCCGCGGGCGAAGATCCGGCGTCCACGGTGTGCTCCGCGTCGGTCTTGTCCGCGGGTTTGTCCGAAGTGGACTCGACCGCGTCCTGGTCGTCTCCCTTGCTGCGCAACGTCTCCGGGGCTTCGCGCGGACCGCGCTTGGCCGCGACGACGAAGTACGCCATCGCGCCGGCGAACAGCAGGATCGACGTCCACACGTTGACCCGCAGGCCGAGGATGTGGTTCGCGGTGTCGGTGCGCATCAGCTCGATCCAGCAGCGGCCGACGGTGTAGCCCGCGACGTACAGCGCGAACGCGCGGCCGTGGCCGAGCTTGAACTTGCGGTCCGCCCACACCACGAGCAGCGCGACGAGCAGGTTCCAGATCAGCTCGTACAGGAACGTCGGGTGCACCGGGCTTTCCGGCAGCGGGATGTGCCCGGTCGCGACGCCGCCGAGGGCGTCCGGGGCCCCGGTCTCCGGGTTGAAGCGCTGGTAGATCTCCAGGCCCCACGGGAGGTCGGTGTGCGCGCCGTACAGCTCCTGGTTGAAGTAGTTGCCGAGCCGCCCGATCGCCTGCGCGACGATGATGCCGGGCGCGATCGCGTCGGCCATCGCGGGCAGCGGGATGCCCCGGCGGCGGCAGGCGATCAGCGCGCCGACCGCGCCGAGCGCGACCGCGCCCCAGATGCCGAGGCCGCCGTCCCAGATGGCGAAGGCGTTCCAGGGGTTCTTGCCCTCGGTGAAGTACAGCTCCGGGTCGGTGACCACGTGGTAGAGCCGGCCGCCGACCAGGCCGAACGGCACCGCGAACACCGCGACGTCGAGCACCGTGCCCTTGGTGCCGCCCCGGGCCTCCCAGCGCCGCTCGCCCCACCAGATCGCGACGATGATGCCGGCGATGATGCAGAGCGCGTACGCCCGGATCGGGATCGGGCCCAGGTGCCAGACGCCTTGGTCGGGGCTCGGGATCGTGGCCAGGAATGCTGCGGAGTACACGCGGCCACCGTAGCGCGTCGGGCCAGGTCGTGGTCCCGGCGCCGGGGAACCCTTCGCCAAGACCCGGTCACGGCCCGGTCACGGCCGGTTCCGGCTCAGCCCGGATACTCCAGGTCGGAGGCCGCGGCCAGGTATCCGGCGAGCAGCGCGTCCGCGACCTGGCCGACCGCGGAGTCCTCGGGCAGGAACGTTTCGCCGTGCAGGCTGGGCGCGCCCGCGGTCTCGCCGAGGCCGACGAACAGCATCAGCCCGCGGACGCCGTCGCCGCAGTAATGCGCGAAATCGTCCGCGCCGAACGAACGGAAATCCACGTCGACGTCCGCGCCGCCGCGTTCGAGCCAGGTCCGCGCCGCGGCGGCCAGCGCGGGGTCGTTGACCAGGACGGGTTCACACGGGCTGATCCGCAGGTCGGCGGTGCAGCCGTAGGCGCGGGCGGTCGCGTGCACGATCTCGTCGAGCGCCTCCAGCGCGCGTTCGCGGTCGCTCGCGCGCATCAGCCGCAGCGAACCGGACGCGGACGCCGTGTTCGGCACGACATTCGCCGCCGTGCCCGCGCTGAGCCGCCCGATCGTGCAGACCGCTCCGTGCATCGGGTCGATCCGGCGGCTCGCGACCTGCTGCAGGCTCACCACCAGCTGGCTCAGCGCCAGCACCGGGTCGCGCAGGAGCTGCGGGTATCCGGCGTGCCCGCCCTGGCCGTGCAGCACGACCTCGAACTCGTCGGTGGACGCGTTCACCGGCCCGGGCGCGGCCGAGACGACGCCGTAGGGCAGTCGCGGCTGGACGTGCGCGCCGATCACCGTGTCGATGCCGCGCTCTTCCAGAATGCCCGATTCGACCAGGTCGAGCGCTCCGGACGGGGACGTTTCCTCGCGTGGCTGCAGGATCGCGTACAGCGGACGCGGGAGTTCGACGCGGCGCGCCGCTCGGCAGACCGCGGTCAGTGCGGCGAGGTGGACGTCGTGGCCGCAGGCGTGCATCAGACCCGTCCTCGCCGCCCATTCGACGCCGGTGCGCTCGATGACCGGGAGGGCGTCCAGTTCGGCTCGCAAGGCCACGGCCGGGCCTGGGTGCGGTGCGGCGATTTCGATCAGCCGCCCGGTTTTCGCCACCCGCTCGCCTTCGCCGAGCGCGGCGGACACGATCCGCGCGGTGTCGTCCTCGTCGCCGGAAGCGCGCGGATCGGCGTGAATCCGGTGCCGCAACTCGACGGCGGCGGGCAATTCCTCGGCCAGCGCGGCCCGCCACGCCTCCACCAGCTCGATCATTTCCGCTCCAGCCGGTAAATCCGGGCCGCGTTCTCGTGGCCGGCCAAACGGGCCAGCCGGATCGCGTCCACTTCGGACAGTGCGTCGGCGGCGAGGGCGGCGCGCAGGAAGTCGGACAGTCCTTGCCGGAACAGCGCGGTGCCCAGGTGGTACAGCTCGGCGAGGCCGAACGCGTCGGTGGAGAACAGCAGTTTCCCGAACGGCACCAGCTCCAGTGTTTCGGCCAGGATCGCGGGCGCGCGGAAGCCCGCGTTGTGCGTGATGAGGCCGACGTCGGCGAAGACGTGCTCGAAGACCTGCGCGAGGTAGGCGGCGTTGCGGTGGAAGGGATAGTTGTGCAGCAAGAGGATCGGGACGCCCGCGTCCCGGGTCGCCCGCAGCAAACCGGTGAGCCGCAAGGGATCGCAGCGGTGGAGGTCGAGGTCGGAGTCTCCGTAGCCGACGTGGAACTGCACGGGCAGCCGCCGGTCGATCCCGGCCCAGATCAGGTGCCGGTGCAGCACCTCGTCGGCGAGCCGGACCGGTTCGCCCGCGTCGATCCGGGTTAGCCAGCGCCCGGCCGCGGCTTCGACCTCCCCCGGAGCCGGACGTTCCCCGGACAGCTCCAGCCCGACCCGGTACGCCGCGATGGACTTCACGCCCACGGCGCCCGCGGTGCGGCGGTCCAGCTCAGCGGCGAAGTCGCCGGCGAAACCGGCGGCGCTGGTGCCGCGGACGACGGCCTCGGCGACCTGCTCCAGCCGGACGACGTCGTGCGCGCGGGCGTCGGCCAGTTCTGCGAAGTCATGCGTGGTGGTGAGAGATTCGGGCAGGAAACCACCGTCCAGCAGGTAATCCGTGCTGCCGGTGCCGCGGAGGAACCGCCGGTTGACCTCCGCCGCCCCCAGTTCGGCGCGCCGCGCGAGATACTCGTCGGCCGGGGCGTGCTTCGGCAGGTCGAGGATCGGGGCGCAGCGTTCGCGCACGGCCAGGCCGATCAGCGAATCGAACAGCGACGTCCCCAGCGGCGACACGGTGTCCGCCTCGGTGAGCATCCGCTCGAACCCGTCGCGGTCGACGTCGCCGGTGCGCACGCCGTGGCAGTGGTGGTCGACCAACGGCAGGTCCGCGACGAAATCCAGCAGTCCGGTCATGTGTCTCCCTCGGCGAGCTTCTCCCCCACCCTACGGGCGAAGCCGGGCGCCGAGACGACTACGACGACAGCGAGCACCAGCACCGACCCCGCCACGACCGGGAACCACCGCGCCGGGCCCTCGGTCGGGTACGGCACGACGTTGACGTACACCGTGTAGCCGAGCAGGACCAACGCGCCGAGCGGGAACACCAGATGCCACCACGGCACCCGCATCCGCCGCCGCACGAACAACAGCAGGATCGCGCCGAGCGTGGTGAGCAGGTAGATCACCAAGAGGATCAAGGTTCCGATCGAGCCTGACCAGGCGAAAGTGTCGTCCGCGGTGGCGCCGAAGAACACCGCGCACACCAAGATGATCAACGCCGCCGCGAGCGCGACCACGGTCACCGCGACGGCGGGGGTGCCTTTGGCGGAGACTCGGCCGATGCCGCGTCCATCGAAAGCGTCGCGTCCCAGGGCGAACAACAGCCGCGAGCCGCCGACGACGCAGGCGAGGCAGCAGCCGAACGCGCTGATCGCGGCACCGGCGCTGATCACGTCGCCGACCCACGGCCCGGCGAAGCGGCTGCCCAGGTCGCCCAGCAGCGACGGGGAATCGTGGAACGCGGTGGCATCCCCGCCGAAGGCCATCATTTCGACGGCGGTCACCAGGACGAAGTAGGCACCGCCGAAAATCGCCGTGCCGAGGATCGCGCGCGGGATGTTGCGGCGCGGGTCGCGGGTTTCCTCGCCGAGCGTCGCGGCGGCCTCGAAACCGGCGAACGACAGGAACCCGAACACCGCGCCGAGGAAGATGCCGGAGACGCCGGTGTCTGGCACGAAAACCCGCAGCGTGAACTGGCCGCGGGGAGCGTCGCCCGCGATCAGCCGGACCAGGATGACCACGGTGACCAGCAGGATCAGCGCGATGGTCGCGCCCTCGACGGCGAGCAACGTGCTGGTGCCGCGGCGGGCCGGGGCGACCGCGAGCAGCCAGCTGCCGACCAGCGCGACCGCGGTCAGCACGAACGGCCCCCACGACGGCGGATGCGGCCAGATTCCCACCTGCGTCAGGAATGCCGTGCCCAGTACGCCCGTGGCGGAGCTGGTGACCACGGCGTAGAAGGTGTACGTGCCGAGGAGGCCGATCCCGGACACCACCCCCGCGCGCGGACCGAGGGTCGCGCCGACGAACGCGTAGACCGAACCGGCGTGCTGGTAGTAGCGGCAGAGCTGGACGAAGCCGTACGCCACCAGCAGCACTCCTGCCGCCGAAAGGAGGAACGCCAGCGGCACCGCGCGTCCGGCGGCCGCGGCGGTTTGCTGCGGATTGATGTTCGCGGCCATGCTGGGTGCCATGAGCGCGACGGACAGCCCGACGGCCTGCCAGACCGACAAGGTGCGCCGTAGTTCGGGACGGTTTCCGGACACGGATGCGCTCCTTTCCCCGCGGAGTACACAGTGAACATCCGAGGCGGCGCGGACGGCGAGCGCCGACCGGCTGAACCTCGTCCAGCAGCGAAGGAGCGCGCCTTGCCGTCCATCCCCTCGAACCTCGACCGCGACCGGCTCGCGGAACTCGGCGCGGCCGCCGCCGGACACCTGGAGCAGGCGGGCGTAGACCTGGTCGCGCTGAGTTTTGTGGACAATTCCGGGATTTCCCGGGTCAAGGCGGTGCCGGTGGCGCGGCTGGCGCAGGTCGCGGCATGGGGAGTCGGCGCGTCCAACTCGTTCGATTTCTTCCTCGGCACCGACAGCATCGCGAACGGCGAGCACTCCCTCGGCCCCGTCGGCGACCTGCGGCTGCACCCCGACCTCGACGCGCTCGCCGTCCTCGCCGCGCAACCCGGCTGGGCGTGGGCCCCGGCATGGCGCTTCGACCAGGACGGGCAGCCGCACCCGCAGGACACGCGCGCGCTCGCCGCGTCCGCCGCGGCCCAGCTCGCCGAACGCGGGCTGACCGCGCGGATGGCCTTCGAACTGGAGTGGGTCGCGACCGACGCGGACGGAATCCCGCTGCCCGGTCCGGCCTACGGATACTCCAGGCTGAGCGCGAACCACGAATACCTCCGCGCGGTTGTGTCCACTTTGGAGCGCAGCGGCGTGGCGGTGGAGCAGATCCACCCGGAGTACGCGGCGGGTCAGTTCGAGCTGTCGATCGCCGCGACGGACCCGGTCCGCGCGGCCGATTTGGCCGTGCTGACAAGGGAAACCGTGCGCACGGTGACCGCCGCGCACGGACTGCGCGCGTCGTTCACGCCGAAGTTCGAACCCGGCGGGGTCGGCAACGGCGGGCACGTGCACTTGAGCCTGTGGGACGGCGAACGGAATCTGTGCACCGGAGGTACCGGCACGTTCGGCCTGACCCCGACCGCCGAATCCTTCGGTGCGGGGATTTTCCAGCGGCTGCCCGCGTTGCTGGCCGTCGGCGCTCCGTCGGTGGTCAGCTATCTGCGTTTGGAACCGCACCACTGGGCAGGCGTGTTCACCGCGTGGGGACTGGAAAACCGCGAAGCACCATTGCGGCTGATCCGCGGTGCGGCCGGACAGCGCGACACGGCGGCGAATCTGGAGGTGAAGTGCTTCGACCTCACCGCGAACCCGTATCTGGTGGTGGCTGGCCTGGTTTTCGCCGGGCTGGCAGGAATCGACGCAGAGGCGCACCTGCCCGAACCCATCAGCGTGGACCCTGGCTCGCTCTCCCCCGCTGACGCCACTGCGGCTGGAGTCGGGCGACTGCCGGAGTCGTTGGCGGACGCGGTCGATGCCTTCGAGGCGGACGAAGTGCTCCGTGCCGCGTTCGGGCCCCAGCTGGCCACGACGTTGGCGGACGTGCGCCGCGCCGAGGTGGCCGAGCTGGGAGCGCTGGAACCCGCGGAGTTGTGCCGGGCCATGCGTTTCCTGCACTGACCCCGCTCAACGAAGCAACGCCGCCACCCTGGACTGCAACTCGGGCAGCATCGCGTACAGCTTGTCGCCCGGACAGTCCGTGTTGTAGAAGTCGCGGTGTCCCTTGATTTCCTTCACCGGGATGCCATATTGGCGGCACACGTACGCCACGAACACCACCAGCGAATCGAACTGCGCCTTCGGCGGGGCGACCTTCATGTAGGTGCCCTCGTTCTCGATGCCGATCGCGTTGTCGTTTTGGCCGGGGCAATGCGCCGCGCGGACGATCTTTTTGCCGCTGCGCAACGCGTCCAGGCTGCCGTGGCGTCCTTCGAGGCGGTAGCCGCCACGGGAGACCGTGAAGTGCTGGCCGGTGTCGGACCAGCCGTTGTTGTCGATGTGGTCGGCCTGGTCGTCGCGCGCGACCTGGAACGCGTGCTCGAGCGAATAGTCGGTGCTGTTGGGGCAGTCGATGTGGTGGATGAGCACGCGATTGGCGGGATGGTCGAGCGTGGTGAGCGGATCAGCGGGCGGCCGCGCACCCCATTCGGCACAGCTGTAGATCCGCGGTGCGGCCGCGGCGTCCGCGAAGCCGGGCAGCACGAGCCCTGCCGCCACGGCAGCGCTCACGCCGGCCGCCCCGCGCAGGAACGTCCTCCGGGGAACCTGTCCGATGTCGAAAGCCATGCGCCGCACTGTGCGCGGACGGCGTACACGATGCGTACAACTGGCCGGTCAACCGCGCAGATCCAGCTCCGCGGGGAACGGTTCGGCCAGCGTGAGCACGCCGCCCTCGCTCTTCGCGTGCGGCAGGTAGTCGCCGTCGGAAAGCGCGTAGACGGTGGCGGCTTCCTGCTCCGGGTCGACGAGCAGGTAGTACGGGATGCGGGCTTCGGCGTAGAGGGCTTTCTTGAAGATCCGGTCCTGCACCCTCGTGGAGGGGGATTCGATTTCCGCGACCAGCAGCACTTCGGAGGCCGGGTACCAGGTCGTCGCCACGTCCGGGCAGGTGACGATCACGAAGTCCGGGATCAGCAGCCTGCTTTCGCCACAGCGGACCGCGACGCCGGGGAACACTTCGCTGCCCTTCGGCAAGGCTGGCACGACGGCGAGCTGCAATCGCTGCAACCACTGCTGGTGCAGCGCAGTCGGAGCCGGACCCATCACCAGGGTCCCGTCGACTCCCTCGATCCGGTTGCCGACGAGCTGTTCGTTCGGCAGGGCAAGTACTTCTGCCAACCCCGGAGACTTACCCGGGTCGACGTCGTTCATCTGCATACCGAGAGAGTACGAACGACCACCGACAGTTTCCGGCCCGCGAGGAGAGATCAGGCTGCAGTGCCCGCCTCGCGCACGCCCTTCGCCAGCTCCGAAGCCAGCTCCGCCACGCCGTCCGGACCGTCCGCCGCGGCCGTGACCAGCGCGGATCCGACGATCACCGCGTCCGCGAACCCGGCCACCTGCGCGGCCTGCTCCCGCGAGCGGACCCCGAGGCCCACGCCGATCGGCAGCTGCGTGTGCTCCCGGGTCCGGCGCACCAGGTCCTCGGCGTGCACGCCCACCGCGTCGCGGGCGCCGGTCACGCCCATCACCGCGGTCGCGTACACGAAGCCCGACGACGCCGCCGTGGTCTTCGCCAGGCGTTCGTCCGACGACGACGGCGCGACCAGGAAGATCCGGTCCAGCCCGTGCGCCTGCGAAGCGGCGATCCACTCGTCGGCCTCGTCCGGGATCAGGTCCGGCGTGATCAAGCCCAGCCCGCCGGCCGCGGCCAGGTCGCGCGCGAACGCGTCGACCCCGTAGCGGTGCACCGGGTTCCAGTACGTCATGACCACCGCGCGACCGCCGCGCGCCGACACCGATTCCACGACCTCGAACAGCTGCTTCAGCCGGAATCCGCTCGCCAGCGCGGCTTCGGCGGCCGCCTGGATGGTGGGACCGTCCATGACCGGGTCGGAGTACGGGACGCCGACCTCGACCAGGTCCGCCCCGCCGTCGATCGTGGCGGCCAGCAGGTCCTTGGAATTCTCCACGGACGGGAAGCCGGCCGGCAGGTAGCCGACCAGCGCGGCCCGGTGTTCCGCCCGCGTCGCCGCGAACAGCTCGTCGAGGCCGCTCACTTGCCCTCCCCGTCCACGAGCCCGAACCAGCGGGCCGCGGTGTCCATGTCCTTGTCGCCCCGGCCGGAGAGGTTGACCACGATCAGCCCCTCCGGGCCCAGCTCGCGGCCAAGGTCAAGGGCCCCGGCGAGCGCGTGCGCCGATTCGATCGCCGGGATGATGCCCTCGGTGCGCGACAGCAGCCGGAACGCGTCCATCGCGGCCGCGTCGGTGACCGGGCGGTACTCGGCGCGGCCGGAGTCCTTCAGCCACGCGTGCTCCGGGCCGACGCCCGGGTAGTCCAGGCCCGCGGAGATCGAATGCGATTCGACCGTCTGGCCGTCCTCGTCCTGCAGCAGGTACGACATCGCGCCGTGCAGGTTGCCCGGGCTGCCCTTGGTGAGCGTCGCGCCGTGCCGGTTGCCCTCGATGCCCTCGCCGCCCGGCTCGAGGCCGACCAGCCGCACCGACGGGTCGTCGTAGAACCCGGAGAAGATGCCGATGGCGTTGGACCCGCCGCCGACGCACGCCGCGACGACGTCCGGAAGCCGGCCCGCCTTCTCCAGGATCTGCGCCCGCGCCTCCTCGCCGATGACGTGGTGGAAATTGCGCACCATCATCGGGAACGGCGACGGGCCGGCGGCGGTGCCGAAGAGGTAGTGCGTGGTGTCGGCGTTGGTGACCCAGTCGCGCAGCGCCTCGTTGATCGCGTCCTTGAGCGTGCGCGACCCGGTTTTCACCGGCACGACCTCGGCGCCGAGCAGCTTCATCCGCGCCACGTTCAGCGCCTGGCGCTCGGTGTCGACCTCGCCCATGTACACGACGCAGTCGAGGCCGAGCAGCGCGCACGCGGTGGCGGTGGCGACGCCGTGCTGGCCCGCGCCGGTCTCCGCGATGACGCGCTTCTTGCCCATCCGCACGGTGAGCAGCGCCTGGCCGAGCACGTTGTTGATCTTGTGCGACCCGGTGTGGTTGAGGTCCTCGCGCTTGAGGAACACCCGCGCGCCGCCGGCGTGCTCGCCGAACCGCTTGGCCTCGGTCAGCAGCGACGGACGGCCCGCGTACTCGGTGAGCAGCCGGTTCAGCTCGCCGGTGAACTCCGGGTCGTTCCGGGCCTTCTCGTACTCCGCCGCGACCTCGTCGACCACGCCGATCAGCGCTTCCGGCATGAACCGGCCGCCGTACGGGCCGTAGTAGCCGCGCTCGTCCGGGTCGTGCTTGCCGCGTGCGGTCACCGCGACGGCCTCGGGCAAGCCGGGTGCGAACCGGCGGTGACGAGCTTGACGACCGCGCCCTTCGGGTCGCCGGAGGCCACCAGGCCCTCGCCGACGAGCACCGCGTCCGCGCCGTGCCCGGCGTACGACATCAGGTCGCCGGGGCCGCGCACGCCGGACTCGGCGACCTTGAACACGTCCATCGGCAGGCCGGGCGCGAGGCGGGAGAACACGTCGCGGTCCACTTCGAGGGTGTGCAGGTTGCGCGCGTTGACGCCGATGACCTTCGCGCCCGCTTCGAGCGCGCGGTCGGCCTCCTCGGCGTTGTGGATCTCCACGAGCGCGGTCATGCCGAGCGATTCGACCCGGTCGAGCAGCGCGGCGAGCGCGTTCTGCTCCAGCGCGGCGACGATCAGCAGGACCATGTCCGCGCCGTGCAGCCGGGCCTCGTGCACCTGGTACGGGCTGACGACGAAGTCCTTGCGCAGCACGGGAATGTCGACCGCGGCGCGCACCGCGTCGAGGTCGGCCAGCGAGCCGCCGAAACGGCGCTGCTCGGTGAGCACGCTGATCACGCGCGCGCCGGCGTCCTCGTAGTCGCGGGCCAGCGCGGCCGGGTCGGGAATCGTGGCCAGCTCGCCCTTGGACGGGCTGCGCCGCTTCACCTCGGCGATGACGCCGATGCCGGATTCGCGCAGCGCCGCCATCACGTCACGCGGCGGGGCCGCCTTGGCCGCCCGGGCCTTCAGCTCGTCGAACGGCAGCGCGGATTCCCGCTGCGCGAGGTCCTCGCGCACGCCGGCGACGATGTCTTCGAGCACGCTCATCGGACGCCCCTACCCGCTGCCGCACTCCTGGGTCCACTCGCAAGCTCGCTCACAAAAACCTTCCCCTTCCCGCCGAAATGATGCTAACCCCCGCTCGTTCGCCGACCGGTTCCGGGTTGCTCAGCGGCGCGGATCCCCGCGGTCGGTCGGGTCGTCCCCCTCCGACAGCGCCTCCCACAGCTCGGTGTCCGGGTCCTTCCGCGCCGCCTTGGCTCCCGGCGCGGCGTAACGGGCCCCGAGCTTGCGCGCGGCTCCCGCCCACTTGATGGCTGCCAACCCGCCGAGCGCGACGAGAATTCCGCCGAGGACGGCGATCAGGTGGCCGAGCACGATTTCCGTGCCGGGCAGCCCGGGCGCGAAGCCGCCGAACTTGATGCCGTCGACGCCGTTCCAGACGCCCGCGGCGCCAGCGAGCACCAGCACGATTCCGAGCACCCGGCGCAACCAGCCGCCGGTCGCGACGGCCCCGGCGACGCCCGCGAGCGCGAGGATCGCCAGCGGAACGAGCGCGGTGGCGCGCTGCTCGCCGGGTTCGGTGTACAGCACGGTGCCGCGCACGCCCTCGTCGCGGACTTCGGCGAACCACACCATCCGGGAGGACCCCCACAACGCCAGCGCGCCGAGCAGGAGAGCGACGATGATCGTCCACAGTGGACGCTTCGCCTTCCCGCCGCCCGCGGCCGGGCCGGGCTCTTCCGCCTCGGCGCCGCCGCGCCGTGGTTCCGCCTCCTCGGGCCGCTCAGACACCGGCCGCGTCCTCGGCCGGGTCCAGTTCCCCCGCGGGGATCATCGTGCCCGCCGCGGCGATCGCGGACAGCACGGTGCGGGCCTTGTTGAGCGATTCGGTGTCCTCGTAGTCCGGCACCGAGTCCGCGACCACGCCGCCGCCCGCCTGCACGTACGCGGTCCCGTCGCGCATCAGCGCGGTGCGGATGGCGATCGCCGTGTCCGCGTCGCCGGCGAAGTCCAGGTAGCCGACGACGCCGCCGTACAGCGCGCGGCGCACCGGTTCCAGCTCCTCGATCAGCTGCATCGCCCGGACCTTCGGCGCGCCGGACAGGGTGCCCGCCGGGAAGCAGGCCGCGACCGCGTCGAACGCCGTGGCGTCGTCCTTCAGCTCGCCGGTCACCGTGGACACGATGTGCATGACGTGGCTGTAGCGCTCGATCTGGAAGAAGTCGACCACGTGCACGGTGCCCGGTTTGCAGACCTTGCCGAGGTCGTTGCGGCCGAGGTCGACCAGCATCAGGTGCTCGGCGCGCTCCTTCTCGTCCGCCAGCAGGTCCTTGGCCAGCTGCGCGTCCTCCTCCGGATCCGCGCCGCGCCAGCGGGTGCCCGCGATCGGATGCGTGGTGGCGCGGCCGTCGCGGACGGTCACCAGCGATTCCGGGCTGGAGCCGACGATGTCGAAGCCCTCCAGCCGCAGCAGGTACATGTACGGGCTCGGGTTGGAGGTGCGGAGCACGCGGTACACGTCGAGCGCGTCGGCCCCGGTCTCGATCTCGAACCGTTGCGACGGCACGATCTGGAACGCTTCGCCGGCCTTGATCGCCTCGACCGCCTTGTCGACGGCCGCGTGGAAGTCTTCCTTGCTGCGGTGGCGGCGGAATTCCGGCGCGGGCCGGTCGAACGTCGCGACCGTCGGCGGCGCGGGCACCCGCAGCTGCTCGGTCATCGCGGACAGCCGGGCCAGCGCGTCGTCGTACGCGGCGTCCACGCGTTCGGCGGAGTCGTCCCAGTTGACCGCGTTGGCGATCAGCGTGACAGTGCCCTCGTGGTGGTCGAACGCGGCGAGATCGGTGGCGAGCAGCATGGTCAGCTCGGGGATGTCGAGGTCCCGTTCGGCCAGCTCGGGCAGCTTTTCCAGCCAGCGAACCGAATCGTAGCCGAGGTAGCCGACCATCCCGCCGGTCAGCGGGGGCAGGCCGGGCAGCGGTTCGGTGTGCAGCGCCTCGACGGTCGCGCGCAGCACCTGCAGCGGGTCGCCCTCGGTGGGCAGGTTGTCCGGCGGGGTGCCGGTCCAGACCGCCTTGCCGTCGCGGACCGTCAGCGCGGCCGGGCTGCGCACGCCGACGAACGACCAGCGCGACCACGATTTCCCGTTCTCGGCCGATTCGAAGAGGAACGTGCCGGGCCGGTCGGCGGCGAGTTTCCGGTAGATCCCCAGCGGGGTCTCGCCGTCGGCGAGCACCCGGCGCACCACGGGGATCACGCGGCGGCTCTCGGCCAGCGCGCGGAACTCGGCGCGGGACGGGCTGACCGGGCCGGGCCCGGCCGTGGACGTGGCTGCTGAGCTGACCATGCGCCTCATTGTGCCGCTACGGCCGCGTCCGCCGGTCAGCGGGCTCTCAATTCAATGACTGTTGAATTCGAGGCGGCCACCGGTCAAGATGGTCCGGTGAGCACCGAAGACACTACCGCCCGCCGCCGCGGCCGCCGCCCCGCTGGTCAGGACACCCGCGCGGTGCTGCTCGAAGCCGCCCGCGCGGTGTTCGCCGAGAACGGCTACGAACGCGCGACGGTCCGCTCGATCGCCGCGCGCGCCGGGGTCGACGCGGCGATGGTCAACCACTGGTTCGGCGGCAAGGAAGGCCTGTTCGCGCAAGCGGTGCTGAAGCTGCCGTTCGAACCTGCGGAACTGGTCACGGTCCTGCGCGACGGCCCGGTCGAGGAGCTGGGCTCCCGGATCGTGCGCACCTTCCTGACCCGCTGGGACGGCGTCGGCGGCGACACGTTCCAGGCGCTGATCCGCAGCATCGCCGGCCACGAGGCGGCGAGCACCGTGCTGCGCGATTTCTTCCTGCAGTTTTTCACCGGCCTGCTGAGCGACCTCGGCGGCGACCGGCGCGAACTGCGAGTGGCGTTGTGCGCGTCGCAGCTGGTGGGAATGGGGCTGGTCCGGTACGTGGCGCGGTTCCCGCCGATGGTGGAGGCGGAGGTGGACACGCTGGTCACGGCGGTGGCGCCGACTTTGCAGCGTTATCTCACCGGGGACATCGACTAGCGCGACAGCAGCAGGAAGAGCAGCGCGAGCCCGCCGGGCAGCACCTGCACGAGCAGGATCCGCTTCGAAGACGTCGCAGCCCCGTACAGCCCGGCCACGATCACGCACGCCAGGCCGTACAGCTTCAGCTGGAAGCCCGCCGGGTCCGCCGCGATGAGACCCCAGATCAGCGCGGCGGCCAGGAACCCGTTGTAGAGCCCCTGATTCGCGGCGAGCGTCTTGCTCTCGCGGGCGAATTCCTCGGTGGTGCCGAACGCCGCGCGCGCCCGCGGTGTGGTCCACAAAGCCATTTCCAGCACCACGATGTACAGGTGGATCAGGGCGACGAGCCCGATCAGCACGTCCGCGACGACGGTCATCGTGCGCCTTCCTCGGCAAGCAACAGCCGTTCGTCGGTGTCGAAGCAGGTGCGCGTGCCCGTGTGGCAAGCCGGACCGGTCTGGTCCACTCGGAGCAGCACCGTGTCGCCGTCGCAGTCGATGCGGACTTCACGCACGTGCTGGACGTGCCCCGATGTCTCGCCCTTCACCCACAGTTCCTGCCTGCTGCGCGACCAGTACGTGCCGCGGCGGGTGGTGAGCGTGGCTTCCAGCGCGTCGTCGTTCATCCAGGCCATCATCAGCACGTCGGACGTCGCGTGGTCCACCACGACCGCGGCGATCAGCCCGTCCGCGTTGCGCTTGAGGCGTGCGGAAAGCTCCGGCGCGAGGCTCATCGCACGACCACCCCGCCGGTGCGCAGCGCACCCTTCACGTCGCCGATCGTCAACTGTCCGAAGTGGAATACGCTCGCCGCCAGCACCGCGTCGGCGCCCGCTTCCACGGCGGGCAGGAAGTGCTCGGTCGCGCCCGCGCCGCCGCTGGCGATCACCGGGACTCGCACCGCTTTCCGGACCAGTCCGATCAGTTCGAGGTCGAACCCGGTCTTGGTGCCGTCCGCGTCCATCGAGTTGAGCAGCACCTCGCCCACGCCCAGTTCCTCGCCGCGCGCGGCCCACTCCACCGCGTCGATGCCGGTGCCGCGCCGGCCGCCGTGCGTGGTCACCTCGAAGCCGGATGCCGTCGGTTCGCTGCCTTCGGGCACCCGCCGCGCGTCGACGGACAGCACGACGCACTGCGCCCCGAACCGGCGCGACGCCTCGCGCAGCAGCTCCGGGCGCGCGATCGCGGCCGTGTTGATGCTCACCTTGTCCGCGCCGGTGCGCAGCAGCCGGTTCACGTCGTCGGTCGAGCGCACGCCGCCGCCGACGGTCAGCGGGATGAACACCTGCTCGGCGGTGCGGCGGACCACGTCGAAGGTCGTTTCGCGGTCCCCGGAGGACGCGGTCACGTCGAGGAAGGTCAGCTCGTCCGCGCCTTCGGCGTCGTACCGGCGCGCCAGCTCCACCGGGTCGCCCGCGTCGCGCAGGTCGGCGAAGTTGACGCCCTTCACGACCCGGCCCGCGTCGACGTCGAGACAGGGAATCACCCGAACCGCCACAGCCATGCCGTCCAGCCTAGTCGGCCGCCCGGTCAAGCCCGCCGCGACTGCTTCGTCAGTCATTTTCGGATCCGAAGCATCAGAACCGGGGGCTCGCGCGTCTGATGATCGTGACCACCGGTTTCGACGAGTTCGTGGCGGAACGCCTGGACGGGCTGCTGCGCTACGCGACCGTCCTCGCCGACGACCCGCATCTCGCGCAGGACATCGTGCAGGACGTGCTGCTGCGTGCACAGCAACGCTGGGCGAAGATCGAATCGCCGCCCACCTACGTCCGCCGGATGATCACCAACGAGTACCTCTCGTGGCGCCGCCGAGCCGCCCGCCGCGTGGTGCCGTCGAACCACACGGTGCTCGACTCGCTGGGCCCGCCGACGGCCGATCCCAGCACCGCCTACGACGAACGCGACGAAATGCTCGCCCTGCTCGCCACCCTGCCGCGGAAACAGCGCGCCGCGGTCGTCCTGCGCTACTACGAGAACTACACCGACGCCGAAATCGCCGATTTCCTCCGTTGCGGCGTCTCGACCGTGCGCAGCCAGATCTCGCGCGCGCTGGCGACACTGCGCGCCGGGATGCCCTCGTTGCCGTCCGCCCTCACCACCGGAGCAGGAGAATGACCCCCTCGAACGAGACCGAGACGCTGGTGCGCGACAGCCTCGAACGGCTCGCCGAGCGGGCGCCGGACGGTCACGCGGTGCTCAACGCGCTCGCCCGGGCCCGCCAGCGCCGGCGCCGTCCTCGCCTGGCGCTCGCCGCCGCGGCCGCCGCGGTGATCGCGGTCGCCGCAGGAGTGCCGCTGGTGGTCGACGCGGTCACCCAAGCACCCGCGCAGCTGTCGCCCGCCGCTGGGCAGCCGGTGCTCGCGTACACACCGGGCTGGCTGCCGGACGGCTTCACCGAGCAGTACCGTTCCGGCGGGCCCGGAACCACGGCGCAGGTGCGGCAATGGCAGTCCGGCGCGAGCCGGGTGGAACTCGCGGCGCATTCCACGGCCGATCCGGAATGGGCGCAGACCGCGCTGCGCATTTCGGCGGTGAAGGACCAGATCGTGGTGCACGGACGGATCGCCATGGTGACCGGCCCGACCGACACCATCGCCACGCTGACCTGGATGCCGGACCACCGCTACGTGCTGACCGCCAAGGCGGAAGGCGTCCCGGACGCGCGTGCGGTGGCCGAGCAGGTGGCCGATTCCGTGACCGTGGAACCGGTTCGGGTCCGCGGCGAGGCTCGGTTCGGCCCGCTTCCCGCCGGTCTTCGCGAAGAGGCCACGACGGTGCGCGGCAGCAGTTCCGACGACGCGACCACCGTGCTCGACGCCAGCGGTCCGAGCGGCAAGGTGCGCGTGACGATCAGCGGCGGCTCCCCTGCTCTCGGCGGCTCCGGGCCGGTGCGGGTGCGCGGTCTTCCCGGGGCGTACGTGCCCGCCTCCGGACCGGCTGACGCACAGGTCGCCGTGCGCCTCTCGTCCGGACGCTGGCTGACCGTTTCCGGCCGGTTGCCGCGCGAGCAGCTCGTCGCGGTGGCGGACGGGATCGTGCTCGATCCGGCACCGGAATACGGCTGGCTCGGCACCCGCTGACCGCTACCGTGAAAGCATGTCCGAACTGGGGGAGTCTCGGACCACGCTTTCGCGAGCGGCGTACGTCGTCGGGATCGGCGCCGCGATCATCACCGCGCTGGTGGTCTGGTGCGTCGGGGCCAACTACCTCGCCCAGCTCACCGCGGGCGAGCAGCTGACCTGCCGGTTGCGCGAGCTGGTGCCGTGGTCGGGGCTGAGCGTGCCGCTGTGGCAGGCCAGTTCCCTCGTGCTGTTCCTCCTCGCCGGGGCCGGGATTTCCGCGCTCCTCGGCCGCATCAGGGTGCGCAAGGCGACTCTCGGCCTATGCGCGGCCCTGGTCGTGCTGTGCACCTGGGGCTACGTCGCGACGACGCACGTGGTGCTGCGGAAGGTGGCCGACCACGGCACCCCGACCGCCGTGCCGACGACGCCGGGCGGCCAGCCGCCTGCCGGCCGCTGCCAAGGACGGTGACGCCGTCTACCGTAGGGCTATGTCCGAACTGGAGCGTCTCGGCGCCGAGAAGTACGTCGTGCTGACCACTTTCCGCCGCGACGGCCGCGCGGTCCCGACCCCGGTGTGGGCGTCCCGCGACGGCGACGAACTCGTGCTGTTCTCGGAACGCAACGCGGGCAAAGTCAAACGGATCCGCAACAACAGCGAGGTTCGGCTGCAGGCCTGCGACGTCCGCGGCCGTCGCGTGCACGGTGCCGAGGTGAGCGGGACTGCCCGGCTGCTCGACGCCGCCGACACCGAGCGCATTCGCGCGGTGCTCGCCCGGGACTACGGCATTGTCGGGCGGGTGACGATGTTCTTCAGCCGGCTCCGCGGCGGGCCGGATCGGACGGTCGGGATCGCGGTCAAGATCGCCGAGTGACTCACTGGGCCGCCGCCCGGAGCCGGGCGCCCATCGCGGCCGAATCGTGGTCCGGCCCGCAGCCGTCGGCCAGGATCGCGTCGCCGACCAGGTGATCGGTGCGCAGGTGCAGGATCTTGCGGTAGTCCGCCGAGTCGTACCACGCCTCGGCCGCGGCGAAGTCCGGGAATTCGATCACGACCGTCGCGCCCGGCCAGACGCCTTCCAGCACGCGGGTCTGTCCGCCGTGCACCAGGAACCGGCCTCCGAACGGGTCGAGCGTCGCCTGGATCAGCTCCAGGTACTCGTAGACCTCCGGGTCCACGGTTCCCGGCTGGCGCAGGTGGGCGATGGCGTAGGCGGTCATGTCCGGCTCCTCGGGTCGATTTCGTTGCCTGCCAAGCAATCTTCTCCCCTTCCGCGCATGGAGTCGATTACCTGGCGGGTAATCGTTCTTCGCCGATGTCGCGTCGTGGCGAAGCGCCCGGCCGGACAGCGCTCGCCCGGCACCGCCGGAGGAGATTTCCTTGCGCGGCAACGATTCCCGCGGTCAGCGGACCGCGGCGAGGGCCTCCGGCAGGGTGAACGCGCCCGCGTACAGCGCCTTCCCGACGATCGAGCCCTCGACGCCGTCCGACGCCAGCCCGGCCAGCGCGCGCAGGTCGTCCACACTGGACACTCCGCCGGAGGCGATCACCGGAGCGTCGGTGCGGGCGGTGACCTCGCGCAGCAGGTCGAGGTTCGGGCCGCGCAGGGTGCCGTCCTTGCTCACGTCGGTGACGACGTACCGGCTGGCCCCGTCGCGGTCGAGCCGCTCCAGGACCTCCCACAGGTCGCCGCCGTCGGACGTCCAGCCGCGCGCGGACAGCCGGTGCCCGGCCTCGGTGATCCGCACGTCGAGCCCGATCGCGACGCGGTCGCCGTATTCGGACACGACCTTCGCCGTCCAGTCCGGGTCCTCGAGCGCCGCGGTGCCGAGGTTGACCCGGCGCGCGCCGGTGGCGAGCGCAGCCTCGAGCGACGCGTCGTCGCGGATGCCGCCGGACAGCTCCACCTGCACGTCGAGCCGCTTGACGACGTCGGCGAGCAGCTCGCGGTTGCTGCCCTTGCCGAACGCCGCGTCGAGGTCCACGAGATGGATCCACTCGGCGCCGTCGCGCTGCCACTGCAGCGCCGCCTCGAGCGGACTGCCGTAGGACGTCTCGGTGCCCGCCTCGCCCTGGACGAGTCGGACCGCCTGGCCGTCGGCAACATCAACTGCGGGAAGGAGCGTGAAAGTCACGCGCACAGCCTAAGCGGCGGGGCCCGGCGCATCTTCCGGGGGATGTCCGCGCAGCCGTCCGCACCGGCGAGCGAGCAGCGGCACGGCCGCCAATCGGCCCAGCGTTCCCGGCGGAACCGCTACCCCAGCGTGCCCAGCCAGTTGCGCAGCAGCCGCGCCCCCGCGTCCCCGGACTTCTCCGGGTGGAACTGGGTCGCCCACAGCGGCCCGTTCTCCACCGCCGCGACGAAGTCCTCTCCGTGGTTCGCCCAGGTCACCTTGGGCTGCTGCCCGGACAGGCCGGAGTCCAGCTCCCACTTCCGCGCCGCGTAGGAATGCACGAAGTAGAACCGTTCGTCCGGGTCGATCCCGGCGAACAGCTGCGAATCGGCGGGCGCGCGGACGGTGTTCCAGCCCATGTGCGGGAGCACGTCGGCGTGCAGGCGCTCGACCGTGCCCGGCCACTCGCCGGTGCCCTCGGTCTCCTCGCCGTGTTCGACGCCGCGCGAGAACAGGATCTGCATGCCGACGCAGATGCCCAGCACCGGACGTCCGCCGGCCAGCCGTTTGCCGATGATCCGGTGCCCGTGCACGCCCAGCAGCCCGCTCATGCAGGCGGAGAACGCGCCGACGCCGGGCACCACGAGGCCGTCGGCCTCGAGCGCGGCATGCGGGTCGGCGGTGACCTCCACCTCGGCGCCCGCGCGCGCGACGGCGCGCTCGGCGGAGCGGAGGTTTCCGGAGCCGTAATCGAGGATCACCACACGAGACACGACCCGAGCCTAGCCTCTCGGGGATTTTCGGTCCGAGCCCGTTTCATTCTCTCCCCGAACGGGTATCCACCAAGCTATGTGTGGGCGCCGCCGGCGCCCCCGGACCCGGAAAGAGGACGAAATGTCCGAGTCCGATCTGCTCTGCCGGATGTTCCAAGCCTGGCGGGAAGACATCGACAGCGTGCCGTTCCCGCAGTTCAGGGAGCTGCTCATTCCGCCGCAGAAGACCCGCGCGGAGGTCGATCTGGCGCGCCGGTCGACCGCGCGCACGGCCAACCCGGCGCGGCGGACCGACCGCGGCTGGTGACTCCCGGCGGTTGCCCGCTGCCGGGATGCCGCCTCATCCGGGGAAGAATTCCTTGAGCGACAGCTCGATCGAACCGGCGTCGAGCCCGTGCACGAGATCGTGGTCGGCGAGCGTGCCGTAGATCCGCACCTCGGCGTCCCGGCGGACGCCGAGATTAAGCAGCCGGTGCGGCCGGTCCACGAGCGCGTCGGCGACGCAATGCGCGGAGGTCCCCTTGAGGTACGGCTCCACCAGCGCCACGTCAGCCACTCCAGTCGCTCCGGCCGCTTCTGCCACCGCGGCCCGCAGCCCCTCGGCGTCGAACGGGCGCACTGTCGAGGCGTAGAGCACCGTCACGTCCATGCTCTCGGTCGCCCGCAGCACCCGGTCCAGCATCGGCCCGACCGCGAGCACCACGCCGCGCGTCCCCTGCCGGATCGTCTGGAGCCCGACGCCGAGGTGCGGCTCGGCATTCTCCTGCGCGGAGAGCCGCAGGTAGGTCCGGCTGTCGCCGGGCACCGAGTCGAGCAGCAGCCGCCGCGCCTCCTCGGGATGGCCGGGCACGTGCACGTACCAGCCGGGCAGGGAATCGATCAGCGCGACGTCCCCGGGAGCCTGGTGCGTGCGGCCTTCCATCGGCATGTCGTAGGAAGCGCCGTACGACACCAGCACCGCGCCGAGTTCCTGGTGGCTGAGGTCCAATTTGATCTGCTCGAAGGCGCGCTCCACGAGGAACGCGTTGAAGGTGTGCACGATCGGCCGCAGCCCGGCGAGCGCGAGGCCGGCGCCGGTGCTCACGAGCAGCTGCTCGCGGATCCCGACGTTGAGCACCCGGTCCGGATGCCGTCGCGCGGCCTCGGCGAGCGACGCGGCCGAAATGTCGGCGAGGACGATCGCCACGTCCGGGTCGCTGTTGACGATTTCTTCGGCAGTGGCCAGGAAGGTTTCCCGCATGTTCGGCATCAGTGCGCGCCTTTCGGTTCCACGACGGCGACGACCGCGAGCGGCCGTCCGGGATGAGGGGCGGTGAACGCGTCGTACAGCGCTTCGTGGTCACGGCCGGAGACGGTGCGCACGGCCCAGCCCTCGGTTTCGAAACGGCGCGCGATGCCGCCCGGCCAGCCGTGCGTCGACGACTGGTTGTCCACGACCACCGTGGTCAGCTTGTCGAGCCCGAGCCGCGCGGCGACGACGATGGCTTCGTGGTTGGAGCCCTCGTCGAGTTCGGCGTCGCCGACGAGCGTGACGATGCGCGACCGGAACCGGCGGGCGCGCAGGCCGAGCGCGGTGCCGACGGCGATCGGCAATCCGTGTCCGAGCGAACCGCTGGAGATTTCGACGCCGGGCGCGCGGACGCGGTCGGGATGGTGGCCGAGCCGCGACCGCGCCGAACTCCAGTCGGCGAGCTCGTCCTCGTCCAGCCAGCCCTTGGCGACGAGCACCGCGTAGTACGCCATCGGCCCGTGTCCCTTGGACAGCAGGAACCGGTCGCGCCCGGGCTGCCGGGCGGTGTCCGGGCCGAGGTTCAGCACGCGGTCGAACAGCACCCACAGCACGTCCACTGTGGACTCCGCGGCCGCGTGGTGCTTGTCGTCGCCGGTCATCAGCGAGATCAGCCGGGGCAGGTCCGCGTAGCCCGGCTCGGAGGTCGTCGGGGTCATGTCCTCACGATGCAACCTCGACCAAACTGAAGGTCAAGCGCTAACCTGAAGCAATGACGAGGTTGGCGGACAAGCTGAGCATCGGGCAGGTCGCGGAACGCAGCGGGGTTCCGCACACGGCACTGCGGTTCTACGAGGAGCGCGGGCTGATCACGTCCGAACGCTCGGCGGGCAACCAGCGCCGCTACGCGCGTTCGGTGCTGCGGCGGATCGCGTTCATCCGCGCCGCGCAACGGGTCGGGCTGTCGCTGGAAGACATCAGCGCGGCGCTGGCGACGCTACCCGCCGACCACGCGCCGACGAAAGCGGACTGGGCCCGGCTTTCGCGCGAATGGCAGACCGAACTCGACGCCCGGATCGACGCGCTGCAACGGCTGCGTGACCGGCTGACCGGATGCGTCGGCTGCGGATGCCTGTCGCTGCGCAGCTGCGGCCTGTACAACGCAGACGACGAACTCGCCCGGTTCGGGCCCGGGGCCAGCAAGCTCCGTCCGGTTCTGGAGGGCGGGATCTGAATTCCGTTGCGCGGCGGTGCTTCGGTGTGGGTTACTGCCGGCAGCAATGAACGAGAAACATCGGACCCGAGTGTCCAAACGGCTGTCCCGGCACCTGCGCCACGATCCCGGCGGACTCGGCCTCACCCTCGCCCCCGGCGGCTGGATCCCGGTCGACGACCTGCTCGCGGCGTTGGCCCGCAACCGGTTCCCGGTGAGCCGGGCGGAACTGGACGAGGTCGTCGCGAAGTGCGCCAAACAGCGGTTCGCGTATGACGAGACCGGGACGTTGATCCGCGCCAGCCAGGGGCACAGCTTCCGCGTCGATCTGGAATTGCCGGATTCGCCGCCGCCGGAAATCCTCTTCCACGGCACGGCGACGCGGTTCTTGCCGTCGATCTGGGCGGAGGGATTGCGTCCGATGAAGCGGCACGCGGTGCATTTGTCCGCGACCCGCGAAACCGCATGGAAGGTCGGTTCGCGACACGGGAAACCGGTGGTGCTCGCGGTCGCGGCCGGGGAAATGGCGGCGCGCGGGCACGCGTTTCAGGTCAGCGACAACGGGGTATGGCTGACTTCGGCGGTTCCGGCGGAGTTTCTGACGGTGTCGGAGTAGCGCATACTGAACCGGTCGCACCGAAGGAGATGGCCATGCCCGACTACACGATCGTCCAGTGCAGCCAAGGCCACTATTTCTCCACGATCTGGATTCCCTGGATGTCGTTCAAGGCGGTTCGCCTCGGCGACCGCCGGCTGCAGCGCTGCCCGGTGTGCCGTCGTGCCCGCATGGTCGTGCGGGTTTCGGAGGACCAGCTCACCCCCGAGGAATTGCGCGCGGCCGAAGCCATGAGGGATTCCCGGCTGCCGTAATCAGCCGTTTTCGCCGACTCGGCACAGGATTTCCCCGTGCGGGATCGAGAACCAGCCGTCCGGATCGGCTGCCCACGCACGCCATGCCGCGGAAATCTCGCGCAGTTCCGCAGCGGACGCGTACCCGCCCGCCACGGCCTGCTCGGCGATCTTGGAATCCAGGATCCGCTCCGCCCACATGCCGCCCCACCACGCGCGTTCCTCCGGCGTGGAATGACACCAGATCGACGCGCTCGGCGTGACGTCGCGGGCGCCCGCGGCGTGCGCCCAGGCCAGCAACCGCCGTCCGGCATCCGGCTCGGAGCCGTTGCCGTGCGCGACCGCGCGATACACCTCCAGCCAGCGGTCCAGCCGCGCGTCCGCGGGCCACCAGAACGCCGCGGCGTAGTCCGTGTCGCGGGCCGCGACGACACCGCCGGGATTGGCCAGCGCCAGCATGTTCCGCAGCGCTTGCACCGGATCGGTCAGATGCAGCAGCACCTGGTGCGCGTGCACGACATCGAATCGGCCGAGCTCAGGAGCGGTCGTGATGTCGGCGCGCTCGAACCGGATGTTGGCCACCCCTTCGCGCCGCGCGTGCTCCCGCGCCTGTTCCAGCACGGCTTCCGACACGTCGATGCCGACCACCTCGCCGGGAGCCACTCGACGGGCGATGTCCGCCGTGATCGTCCCCGGGCCGCAGCCGACGTCCAGCACGCTGCGCCCGGGCAGCAGCTCCGGCGCCAGGTAGGCCGCCGAATTGTCGACGGAGCGCCAGAGTTGAGACCGGACAACGCTTTCCGCGTGTCCCTGCCCGTATGCGCTTTCCGGAGACATGCTTCGAGGTTAAGCGGGTGTTCCCAAATACTGCAACAGATTTCTCAGCAGTTGAGACGACGGCGCGGGCGGCCGAGCAGCCGCCGCCCCACTCCGACCAGTTCCTGGCGCAGCGTTTCGTCGTCCACTTCGACCAGATCGGGCGACCCGCCCGCCATCGCGATGCCGGTGAACGCCACGATCGCCGCCACCCGGCCGGTCACGTCCGGTTCCGGCCCGGCCACGATCGAGATCAGCGCCTGCTTGAACCCTTCGACGCCGTGCCTCGATTTCGCGAGCGCCGCGTCGATGCCCGGATCGCTGGAGAACAGCGCGACCAGCACCCGGTGCCGCACCACGAGATCGACGAAACCGTCCAGCAGATGGTCGACGCGCGCGCCGTGCCGCCGGTGCTTCGCCGCCTCGACGACCAGTTCGTCCAGTTCCCGGATGCCCGGCTCCGCGACCGCCTCGGTGATCTCCGCCTTCGTCTTGAAGTGGTAGTACACCGCGGCCTTGGTGACGCCCAGTTCGTCGGCGATCATCTGCAGCGACGTGCCCTCCACGCCGTGCTCGGCGAACAGCCGCAGCGCAGTGGCGAGCAGCCTGGTCCGGGTGTCCGCGACCGGTTCGACGGTCGTCATCGCGCCCTCCTCCTCCAGCGGAGTGCGCTGCTCCGCAGCACGTCATGGTACTAGCCGGGCGACTAGCCCGACACTTGCCGTGCGGCTAGTCACAACCTAGCCGATCGGCTTGGCAGCCACTTGCCGAACGGCTAGCTTCGGAAGGGCGATTCCAGTGCGGAGAGCCCGCTTCGGGCGCGAAACGGAGACGACTCGTGGCACCCTTCCTGTACCGGCTCGGCAGGCTGTCGTTCCGCCGCCGGGCCCTCGTGGCGGCGGTCTGGGCGCTTGTCCTCGCGGCGTTGGGCGCGGGCGCGCTCACGCTTTCGGGCAAGCTGTCCGATTCGGTGACCATTCCCGGCACCGAATCCCAGCAGGCGATCGACCGGCTGGCCGAGCACTTCCCGCAGGCCGCGGCGGGCGGCGGCACCGCGCGGGTGGCGATCGCCGCGCCGGAGGGGCGGAAGGTCACCGACCCGGCGGGCCAGGCGGCGGTCGAGTCCGTGGTGGGCAAGCTGAAGTCCGCGCCGCAGGTAGCCGCGGTGGTCGATCCGTTCCAGGCGAAGTCGGTCTCCCCCGACGGCCGGGTCGCGCTCGCGCAAGTGAGCTACCACGTCAAGGGCTTCGAACTGTCCGACAGCGACCGGCAGGCGCTGCTCGCGACCGGCGACCACGCGAAACAGCTGGGATACCAGGTCGAGTACGGCGGCGACGCGGTGCAGGGCATCCCGGCGACCGGAGCGACCGAAGGGCTCGGCGTCGCGGTCGCGGCGGTCGTGCTCATCATTACGTTCGGCTCGCTGCTGGCGGCCGGCATTCCGTTGCTCACCGCGCTGGTCGGGGTCGGCGTCGGGATGGCGGGCATCATGCTGGCGTCGGGTTCGCTGGAGCTGAACTCCAACACTCCGGTGCTGGCGTTGATGATCGGCCTCGCGGTCGGGATCGACTACGCGCTCTTCATCGTCTCCCGCTACCGGCACGAGCTGGCCGAGGGCCGCGAGCCGGAGGAAGCCGCCGGCCGGGCAGTGGGCACTGCCGGCTCCGCCGTGGTGTTCGCCGGGCTCACCGTGATCATCGCGCTCGCCGGGCTGACGGTGGTCGGCATTCCGTTCCTGGGCCAGATGGGCATCGCCGCCGCGGCGACGGTCGTGATCGCCGTGCTCATCGCGTTGACGCTGCTGCCCGCCGTGCTCGGGTTCGCCGGCGCCCGCGTCGGCAGCAGCAAGATCCGCGTGCGCCGCCGCACCGAAGGCCCGTCGCACGGCGAGCGCTGGGCGCGTTTCGTTGCGCGGCACCGGGTTCCGGTCCTGCTGGCCGCGCTGGTCGGGCTGGCCGTGGTCGCGATTCCCGCGCTGAGCATGCAACTCGGCCTGCCCAACGACAGCACTGCCGCGCCGGACACCACTCAGCGCAAGGCGTACGACCTGGTCAGCAAGGGCTTCGGCGAGGGCGCGAACGGACCGCTGCTGGTCGTCGTCGACACCGGCCCGAACCACAACCCGGCCGCGCTGAAGCAGGCCGCCGCCGACATCGGCAAGCTGCCGGACGTCGCCGCGGTGACGCCGCCGCGGGTGAATCCGGCCGGGGACACCGCGCTGCTGACGGTGATCCCGAAGAGCGGACCGAGCAGCACGCAAACCGAGGACCTGGTGTCGGCGATCCGTGCGCAATCCGCGCCGCTGGCCGAAAGCACCGGCGGAAGTCTCGCGGTGACCGGCCAGACCGCGGCCAACATCGACGTCTCGCAGAAGCTGTCGGACGCGATGCTGCCCTACCTCGGGCTGATCGTCGGGCTGGCGTTTCTGTTGCTGATGCTGGTGTTCCGGTCCGTGGTGGTGCCGCTGAAGGCGACGCTCGGGTTCCTCGGCTCGGTGGTCGCGACGTTCGGCGCGGTGGTGGCGGTGTTCCAGTGGGGCTGGCTGACCGATCTGCTCGGCGTCGCCTCGACCGGTCCGATCATGAGCATGCTGCCGATCCTGCTGATCGGTGTCCTGTTCGGGCTCGCGATGGACTACCAGGTGTTCCTGGTGACCCGGATGCGCGAGGAACACGTGCACGGGGCCGAGCCGCAGGAGGCGATGGTGACCGGGTTCCGGCACGGGGCGCGGGTCGTCGTGGCGGCCGCGCTGATCATGATCTCGGTGTTCGCCGGGTTCGTGCTGGCCGAATCGACGCTGATCCAGTCGATCGGGTTCGCGCTGGCCTTCGGCGTGCTGGTGGACGCGTTCGTGATCCGGATGACCCTCGTGCCCGCGGTGATGTCGCTGCTCGGCCGCGGCGCGTGGTGGCTGCCGAAGTGGCTCGACCGGATCCTGCCGAATGTCGACGTCGAGGGCGAGGGCCTCGTCCGCGAACTCGGCGCCCCCGGCGAGGACGAACGCGAACTCACGCGGGTCTGATTTTGTCGGTGGTCGTTCGTACCCTGGTTTCATGATCGAGGAGACGGTACGGACCTGGGTAGCGGGATGGGCGTTGTCGCGGCGGACCCCGCCGCCGGTCGAGAAGCCGTGGGGGCTTTTCGTGGAAGTGCCGGACAATCCCGCGGAAGCGGGCCGGCACGTCCTCCCGGAGGCGGAGGAATCGCTGGTCCGCGCCGCCGCCGGGACGGTCCGCGAACCTCGGACGTGGCTGAAGACGCCTGCCGAACCGGACACGATCGAGCCGTGGCTCCCGGACGGCTGGGTGGTCGCGTGGGACCACACCGGTCATCTGATGGCGACGGACCTGCAGGCCACGCACCCGGTCGCGCCGGAGGGCTACACCGCGACGGTGGAGACCAGCGGACCCGTGACGTTCCTGCGCGTGCTGGACGCGGCGGGCCAGCAGGCGGCGAAGGGCCAGATGGCACAGGTCGGCGACGCGGTGATCGTGGACCGGGTGGTGACCGAGGAAGCGCATCGACGCCGCGGACTGGGCGGATTCGTGATGCGCTCGCTCGCCGACCGCGCGATTTCGGACGGAGCCGTGCTGGGCGTCCTCGGTGCTACGGACGCCGGGCGGGCGTTGTACGAGACGTTGGGGTGGAAGACGCACTCGACGCTGGCCGAGGGCATTTATCAGCCGCTGGAGACGTAGTTCGCGGGTCACGTTGGTCGTGAGGGGTGCGTTGGAGGTGGGGAGATTTGCGCAGGCCGCCGTTGGTCGCCGAACAGGTTCGGCCGCCGGAGAGCCCGCGCTGGAGCGCCGAGGCCCGCTACGCGCCGCCGAGCCAGCTGTGGCGAGGCATCGTCAGGCGCGGGCAGCTATGCGCGCTAGCGGCCGGGCTCGAGAGGTGCGGGGACGCCCGCGGCAGAAGGGAGAAGCGCGGTATCCGCGGGAAAAGCCGGTCCGATGCGACCGCCGCCGCGGTCAGCTAACACCGGACCAGAGCGACGCCCGCCACAGTCAGCCGACACCGGACCGGAGCGACGTCCACCGCCGTCAGCCGACACCGGACCGGAGCGACGTCCACCGCCGTCAGCCAACGCCGGACCGGAGCGACGTCCACCGCCGTCAGCCAACGCCGGACCGGAGCGACGTCCACCGCCGTCAGCCAACGCCGGACCG
>NZ_ASXG01000188.1 GCF_000411975.1 Amycolatopsis orientalis DSM 43388 | reverse complement strand
CAAGCAGAAGACGGCATACGAGATCGATTGTGAAGTCCATCGGCGTCAAGTGCCCGAAATGCCGTGAAGGCGAAATCGTGGAGCGCAGCAGCAAGCGGAAGCGAGTGTTTTATGGCTGCGATCGCTTTCCGGACTGTGACTTTGTTTCCTGGGACCAGCCGCTCGCTCGTCCTTGCCCGAAATGCGGTGGGCTGCTCATTGAGAAAAAATTGAAAAAGGGCGCGCAAGTGCAATGCACGGCGTGCGACTACGAAGAACGGCCGGACGTCTAAACAGGCGCCGGCCACAATTCAGAATTTTATAAAAAATAGTTGCGCTTTTATGCCATCGTATGGTACGATGAAGGAGCCGCTGCGAGGTGAGG
>NZ_ASXG01000187.1 GCF_000411975.1 Amycolatopsis orientalis DSM 43388 | reverse complement strand
GGGGCGTGGGGCACCCCGAAGCTTGATTGTGCTGACGGACGGCGGGTGCTTGTCAAGGCGGGAAAGATGCCTTGACAAGCACCCGCCGTCCGCAGTTCGGCTTCGTATCGGGGTGCGGGGGTGGGGCTGGGTGCCTCGATGGTTGGGTGCGTCGGTGCGGGTCGGGGATGGGGTGCGCGGGTGTGGGGCGTTCGCGGGTTCCGGTTGGGGGAGGGTCAGGTCGTCGGGTTCGATCCGTACGGCAGCGCAGCGTGGGCTGGACCCGGCGGCGTCGGGTAGCGCCTCGATGTGCCGTTGGGTGCGTGGGATGCGCCGCGTGGGGCATTGGGGCCATGCGTGACGGCGGGCGAGGGGTCCGTGAAGGGCTCCTTGAGGGAATCCAAGTCCGTGAAGGGGCCCCTCACGGCACGCACCGAGGTCGGCGGGCCGTGAGGGGAACCTCGCGGGAATCTGAGTCTGTCCGGGTTCCCCTCACGTACGGCCGAGCTAGCTGCGGCGGGTGCGGACGGCGGAGGCCAGGGTGTCCAGCAGAGCCTCGGTGGTGTCCCAGTCCATGCAGGCGTCGGTGATCGACTGGCCGTAGGTCAGTTCCGCCGAGCGGCCCAGCACCAGGTCCTGGCGTCCGGCGACCAGGTTGCTTTCCAGCATCAGGCCGGTGATGCCGCGTTCTCCGGCGGCGATCCGGCTCGCCAGGTCGCGGACGACCTCGGCCTGGCGGACGTGGTCCTTGCCGCTGTTGCCGTGGCTCGCGTCGATGACCACTCGCTCCGGGAGGCCGGATTTCGCCAGGCGGGCGAGGGTTTCCTCGACCGACGCCGGGTCGTGGTTCGGGCCGGCGGAGCTGCCGCGCAGGATGACGTGGCAGTCCGGGTTTCCCGAGGTCGTCACGAGGGCGGCCAGGCCGTCCACGTTGATGCCGGGGAAGACGTGCGAGGCCGCCGCGGCGCGGGTCGCGTCCACGGCTACCTGGATGTCGCCTTCGGTCGAGTTCTTGATGCCCACCGGCATGGACAGGGCGCTGCACAGTTGCCGGTGGACCTGGCTGGCCGCGGTGCGGGCGCCGATCGAGCCCCAGGTGACGATGTCCGCGATGAACTGCGGGGTGATCGGGTCCAGGAACTCGCAGCCGACCGGCAGGCCCAGCGCGGAGACGTCCAGCAGCAGCTTCCGGGCCAGGCGCAGGCCCTTGTTGACCGCGAAGGTGCCGTCCAGGTCCGGGTCGTTGATCAGGCCCTTCCAGCCCAGCGTGGTGCGCGGCTTCTCGAAGTACACGCGCATCACGATGTGCAGGTCCTCGCGCAACGCTTCGGCCTTCGCGGCCAGGCGGCGGGCGTAGTCGAGGGCGGCTTCCGGGTCGTGGACCGAGCACGGGCCGACGATCACCGCGAGCCGGTCGTCGCGGCCGTCGAGGATGTCGACCGTTTCCGTGCGGCCGGTTTGCACCACTTTGGCGACGGCGGCGTCCACCGGATGGTCTTCGCGCAGCAAAGCGGGCGAGATGAGGGGACTGACCGACGTGGTGCGGCGATTGTCCAGCGTGCTCGCGTCGGCGGGGGCGGCGACGAGGCGGGTGCTCATGAGCGGGTGGTTCCTTCCTGGTGGACACCGACCCGCGGGGGACTCGCCGAGCCGGTTCGAGATCCGGCTCGGGTGGAGGTCAGCGCAGGTTCACGCCGCCGTGCCCACCCGGGGCCGGCTTCGTAAACCAGAAATAGCGCTGCACGCCGCCACCGTAACACACCGCCCGAGCGCCCCGGCCCGGACCGGATTGGGCAGGTGGTCCGGCCTGCACCGATCCAGATGAAAGCCGCTACGCTGTCCGCGGACTGTGACTGGACTCTCCCTGCGAACAAGACGGAGGCAACAGAATGCGTGTCGGTGTGCTGACGGGGGGCGGCGACTGCCCCGGCCTGAACGCGGTCATCCGCGCGGTGGTCCGCAAGGGCGTCGAGGTGCACGGCTGGGAGTTCGTCGGCTTCCGCAACGGCTGGCAGGGCCCGCTGACCGGCGACAGCCGTCCGCTCGGCCTCGCCGACGTCGAGGACATCCTCACCCGCGGGGGCACCATCCTGCGGTCGTCGCGGACGAACCCTTACCAGGTCGACGGCGGCGTCGACCAGATCCGCAAGGTGCTCGCCGACCAGGGCGTCGACGCGCTGATCGCGATCGGCGGCGAGGACACCCTCGGCGTCGCGAAGCGGCTGACCGACGACGGCATCGGCGTCGTCGGCGTTCCCAAGACCATCGACAACGACCTCGGGGCCACCGACTACACGTTCGGCTTCGACACCGCGGTCTCCATCGCCACCGAGGCGATCGACCGGCTGCACACCACCGCCGAATCGCACCACCGCGCGCTCGTCATCGAGGTCATGGGCCGGCACGCGGGCTGGATCGCGCTCCACTCCGGCCTCGCCGGCGGCGCGAGCGTGATCCTGGTGCCGGAGCGGCACTTCTCGGTAGACCAGGTCGTGCAGTGGGTCGAGCAGCGCTTCGAGAAGGAGTACGCGCCGATCATCGTCGTGGCCGAGGGCGCGCTGCCCGAGGGCGGCGAGGAAAAGCTGCTGACCGGCGAGAAGGACGCCTTCGGGCACGTCCGGCTCGGCGGCATCGGCAACTGGCTGGCCGACGAGATCTCCGCGCGCACCGGCAAGGAATCGCGCGCGGTCGTGCTCGGCCACGTCCAGCGCGGCGGCACCCCGACCGCGTACGACCGGGTCCTCGCGACGCGCTTCGGCCTGCACGCGGTGGACGCGGTGGCCGACGGCGACTTCGGCGTGATGGTGGCGCTCAAGGGCACCGACATCGTGCGCGTGAAGCTGTCCGAGGCCACGGCCGAGCTGAAGACCGTTCCGCTGGAGCGGTACCAGGAAGCCGAAGTCTTCTTCGGCTGAGTCCCAGGTAGGGGCAACCCCACTAAGAGGCCGGGGGCGCGCGGTATTCCTTGCGCCCCCGGCTTTTTCCTAACCTCGGACCCGTGCGAATCTTCCTGGCGGGACTGACGATGCTCTCCGTGACCGCGGCTCCGCCGTCCACTGTGGACGGTGTGTGGCGGACCGACGGGTACGGGCAGCTGATCCAGGTGTCCGGCGGCAAGCTGACGACCTACGACGTCACCGAGGTCAGCTGCTTGCCCGGCACCCTTTCCGGAACTGGCGACGGCACCAGGTTTTCCACGAACGAAGGCTCGGTCGTCACCGTCCGGCCGGGCCGGATGAGTTTCGACGACAACCTTGGCGTGCGGCGGTTGCGTCGGGTCCCCGGCGGGTTGCCTCCGGCGTGCCGGACCCAGTCGACGGATTTCTTCGACGTCTTCTGGCACACCTTCGCCGAGAACTACCCGTTCTTCCGCGCGAAAGGCGTCGACTGGAAGTCCGAAGGCGACACTGCCCGCCGCGAGATCGCCGCGCATCCGGAGCGGCTCTACGCCGTCCTTTGTGGACTGATCCGTCCGCTGCACGACGCCCATGTCGGCCTGCTCGCATCAGGTCGGCATTGCTCGTCGCCCCGGCCGGGCACGCCGGATCTGAAAACGACTGCCCCGCGCGCGATCGCCGTCGCGGACGCCAATCTCGGCGCGCCGATCCGGAGGTGGGCCGACGGCGCCATTGCCTACGCCGATCTGCCCGAGGGGCGCGGATACCTGCGCATCAGCGGATTCCACGACTACGCCGACACTTTCGCCGCCAGCAGCGAGGTGCTGGCGAAGGCGCTGGACGAGATCTTCACCGCCGACCGGGTGCACGCCCTGCGCGGCCTGATTCTCGACCTGCGCGTCAACGGCGGCGGAGACGACCCGCTCGGTCTGCAGGTCGCCGCCCGGCTGACCGGCGTCCCGCATTTCGCCTATGCCAAACGCGCCCGCAACGACCCGGACGACCCGGCGAAATTCACCGTGCCGCAACCGTTCTTCGTTCAGCCCGCCGCGGCACCGCATTACTCCGGTCCGCTGACGGTCCTGACCGGCAGTCTGGACGTATCCGCAGGGGAGACCTTCCTGCAAGCACTCCTGAACCGGCAACCGAGGCCGGTCCTGATCGGACAGTCCACTCAGGGCGCGTTTTCGGACCTGCTGGAGCGGACGCTGCCGAAGCCGGGCTGGAAGGTGGCGTTGCCGAACTAGGAGTACCTCGATCCGCACGGCCGCACCTACGACGGCACCGGCATCGGCCCGGACGTCCCGGTCCCCGTTTTCGCCCCGGACGATCTCGCCGCCGGACGGGATCCGGCCCTGGCCGCCGCCCGCCGGTAGGGTGAGCGCATGGGGTCGGTCAAACAGTTCCAGGTCACTTTCGACTGCGCGGAACCCGCGCGCGTCGCCCGCTTCTGGTGCGAGGCGCTGGGGTACGTCGAGCCGCCACCGCCGGAAGGGTTCGCCGACTGGGCCGAATTCGACCGCGCGCAGCCGCCCCAAGAACAGGGCTCGTGGGCCGCGTGCGTCGACCCCACCGGTGTCGGTCCGCGGCTGTTCTTCCAGCGCGTGCCCGAGGGCCGTGTGGTGAAGAACCGGGTGCACCTGGACATCCGGGTGGGCACCGGTCTCGTCGGCGACGAGCGGCTGGCGGTCCTGGAAGCCGAGGCCGAGCGGCTGGTCGCGCTGGGCGCGTCCGTGGTGCAGGTGCTGCGGGCCGACGGCGTGAACGAGTCCTGCATTCCGATGCAGGACGTCGAGGGCAACGAATTCTGCCTGGACTGACGAAGCCGCCGTGCCGCGGACCGGCCGCGGCACGGCGACTGTCCGGTCGTCGTCAGGAAACCGAGACGTTGGACGGAGCGGTGAACGAGCCGCCCGACACCTGGTAGATCTGCGACACGGTGAGGCTGCCGCCGGCCGGGATGGTGTCCTGGCCGGTGATCACGACGTGCCCGGTGGACCCGGACGCGGTGCCCGGGTTCGTCGTCGACAGCGACTCGTTCGAGGGCAGGTCGAACGAGAGCGTCCAGCCGTTGGCCGCCGACGCGCCGCCGTTGGTGATGGTGAAGTGCGCGAAGGCGCCGAACCCGTAGTCGTAGTCGGTGGCGAACTTCGCGGTCAGCTTGCTCACCGGAGCCGTCGTGACGGTCCAGGTGAACGGCGCCTGCGCGGTCGCCCCGGCGGCATCAGTGGCCGTCACGGTGACCTTGCTGGTGCCCGCGGTGGTCGGCGTGCCGGTGATCGAGCCGGTTTTGCCGTCGATGGCCAGCCCAGCGGGGAGGCCGTCCGCCGAGTAGGTATAGGGCGAGGTGCCGCCGGAGGCGGTCACCTTCAGCGAAACCGCCTTGCCCACCACGCTGTTCTGGTCGCCCGGGTTGCTGACGCTCAGCTTGCCGTTGGTGCCGCCGCCGGGCGTGAGACCGGTGACGCCGTGCGGCGTGCCGAGGCCGGTCGGGCCGTCCCAGCCGGTGCCCGCGTTGCAGATCACCGTGCCGCAGCTGCCGTTGCTGCCCGAGGTGACGTCGTTGAAGTCGCCGGGGTGCGCGTACGGGTAGGTCGCGGCGTTGTCGCCGTCCTTCGGCGTGCCGGCGAGCGCCCAGATCCCGGCGACGATCGGGGTGGCGAGGCTGGTGCCGCCGTACTGCGACTGCTGGCCGTTGACGTAGATCGTGATGCCGCTGTTGGGGTCCGCGTCGGCGGAAATGTCCGAAGTGGCCCGATTGTCGCACGCGGTGCTGATCCCGTTCTGGAACGCGGGCTTGCTGAACTTGCTCGAACAGCCGCTGCCCGTCTTGTTCCAGGCCGTCTCCGAGTAGCCGCCGCCGGACGCGGTCAGCGTGGTGCCGCCGACCGCGACCACCTCCGGCGAGGTGGCCGGGTATTCGGCCTGGGAATCGCTTTCGCTGCCCCAGTCGCCGGTGGCGCCGAGGATCGCGACGCCCGGATGGTTGTAGTGCTGCTCGGCGTCCGACGGGATCGCGCTCTCGTGGTCGGCGTAGCTGTTCGACACGATCTTCGCGCCGAGCCGGACCGCGCTGTCGACGGCCGCCGCGAGGTCGCTGTCCTCGTTGCTGTTGCCTTCGACCAGCAGGATCTTGCAGTCCGGGCAGAGCGCGCTGACCGCGTCGACGTCGATCGCCATCTCGGTCGCCCAGCCGGAGTCGGTCTTGGACGGCAACGTGCTCGTGCCGTCCTGGCCGACCACGGTGAGGCAGCCGTTCGCCTTGGTGCAGGAGCCCAGGTTCCAGTGCGACCGGTAGTCGTTGAGGTCCTTTTCGATGCCGGGGTCGTCGAAGGCGTCGACGATCGCGACGGTGGTCCCGCCGCTTTTCATCCCGGCGACGCCGTAGGCCTTCTGCAGATCGGCCGGGCTCATCGCGCTGGCCGGGCGCGCACCCGCCGAAACCAGTTGCACGGCCTGGCATTTCGCGTAGCCGGCGGGTGCGCTGGCGCACGACGCCGGGCTCAGCTGGGGGCCGGCCTCGGCGACCGGGGTGAAGGTCGCCGCCGCCCCCGCTCCCAGGGCGAGCGCGGCGCCAGCGGCGGCCAGCCGTCTCAAGGTCGTTCCTGCACGCATCATCGCGTCCTTCCTCGTACGCCGCTGCCCGGACGACGGGCGAAAAGCGGTGCCGCCATTGGATTTCACCGAGGCGGCGCGAACCAGGAACAACCGGCACAACCGGCCGTTGTGCCGGGCGGAGGAACCCGACCTTCGGAGGGTGTTCCGCGCGTCGCGGCGAGCGACCATGGACCGGCGGGAGGTGCGGGCCATGCCGGACGGCGCGACGGAAACGTTCGACCGGACGCTGGTCCGGTTGCGTCGGGCAGCCGGGCTGACGCAGGAACAACTGGCGCAGCGCTGCGGGCTGAGCACGCGCGGGGTCGGGAATCTCGAACGCGGGCAACGGCATCCGCGGCGGGTCACCGTGCAGCTCCTCGCCGACGGTCTCGAGCTGCCCGAGGAAGACCGTGCCGAACTGCTCGCGGCGGCCCGGCGCGGCAGGCAGCGTCCGCCGGAGGATCGGGTCCCGCCGCCCCGTCCGGCCCCGGACCTCATCGGCCGCACCGAGGAACACGCCTTGCTGGACAAGCACCTTTCCGGCACGGGCAGGCCGTTTCTGGTCTTCGCGGGGCAAACCGGCATCGGCAAGACCCGGCTGCTCGCCGAAGCCGCGCGGATGGCCGAGGCGCGCGGCACGGTGGTGCTCTCGACGGCGTGCTCCCGGCACGGCGGAGAGCCGTACGCGCCGCTCTCCGAAGCGTTCGCCCGGCACGTGTCCGAACATCCCGCCGGACCGGGCCTGGCCTTCCTGCTTCCGGAACAACGGACCGCCGAACCGGCTCCGCCTCGCTGGCTGATGTTCGCCGAAGCGGCGCGCTTTCTCGACACGCTCGCGCAGCGGCGTGGCGTGCTCGTGGTCCTGGATGATCTGCAATGGGCCGGTCCGGACGGGCTCGCGCTGCTGGCCTCGCTCGTGCAGGACGTCCGGCCGGACCGGGTCCGCTTCCTCGCCGCCTATCGGGACACCGAGCTCGCCGCGGCGGAGCCGTTGGCCGACACGCTGCTCGATTTGTACCGGAAAGGGTTGCTGACGCAGCATTCGCTGGCCCCGCTCGCGGACGAGGACGCGACGATGCTGCTGCGGCACAGCGCCGGGACCGAGGTCGGGCAGTCCGCCCGCGACCGGGTCCTCCGGCTCGCCGGCGGCCTCCCGTTGTTCCTGGTCCAGCTGGGACACGTACTGGGCAGATCCGGCAAACCGCCCGCGGAACTGCCGTGGGGGCTCGCGCACGCGGTGCGCCGGCAGGTCGGTTCGCTGCCCGAGCGCACCGCTGAGGTGCTGACGCTGCTGGCGGTGGGGCAGCAGCGGATGGACCCGGACGTGCTCGCCGCGGCCGCCGGGCTGGATCCGGCCGAACTGTCCGAAGTGCTGGCTCCCGCGCACACCGCGCGCCTGCTGGACGAGAACGCGGAGGGCGTCCGGCTGACCCACGAACTGGTCGCCGAGGTGGTGAACGGGGATCTGCCGCCGAGCCGTCGGCATGTGCTGCACCGCCGGCTCGCCGAGGCACTGGGCGGTGCCGCGGCGGCCTACCACTACACGCACGCGCAGGACACCGAACGTGCCGCGCAGACTCTAAGGCACGCTGCGGAAAAAGCCAGCCGGCAAGCCGCGCACGACACCGCTGCCCAGCACTGGGGCGCGCTCGTCGATCTGCTGGACCGCACCGGTTCGCAGACTGCGGTCGCCGAAGCAGCCGAAGCCTGGGCGGACGCCCTCGCCGCGGCAGGTCGGTACGACGCCGCACTTGCCGCCGCCGAACGCGCGCTTCTGGTGTACCGCAAGGAAGGCGACGAAGAACGGCAGCGGCTGGTGATCGCTCGGATCGGCTATCTGCACTACCAGCGCGGCACTCCGCGGGAAGGCTTGGCCCGCATCGCGCCGACCCTCACCGAGGACCGCCCTGGCGGATCGGCCGTGCAGCTGCGGCTGGCTCGCGCCGCGAACCTGTACCAGAGCACGCGCTACCGAGAGTCCGTCGAGGTCTCCACCGCCGCGATCGTCGCGGCAGAAGCCGTGGCGGACGAGCACGGCCTCGCGGGCGGACACCTGCGGCGCGGCCTCGCGCTGCGCCTGCTCGGCCGCAACGAGGAAGCTCTAGCCGACCTGCACACCGCCGCCGCCACCGCGGAACTGTGCGGGGACCGGGAAATCGTCGTCCGCGCGCTGACCGGGGTCGCCGTGCTGCACCACTACCGCGGCGAACTGGCCCGCGCCGACCGGCAGTTCGACCGCATCCTCCGGCTGGCCGAAGAACTCGGAGACCGGGAACTGCTCAGCAGAGCCGTCTGCAACGTCGGCGCGAGCGCGGTCTACGTCGGCCGATGGGGCACCGCGCGACGCAGGTTCAGCCAGGCGCTGGACCTGGCAGGACACGGCCGCTCGCCCATGTGCGGCGCAATGGCCCTGATCGGCCGCGGCGCACTGTGGTCCGCCTGCGGCCGCTACGACGCTGCAGCCGAGGACCTGACGAAGGTCATCCAGTTGGGCCACGAAAGCGACAATGCCGACATCATCTGCAACGCATCCGCGCAACTGGCGGAGAACGACGTGCGGGCGGGCCGTCCCGCGCAAGGGGTGCGTCGCTTGCTCCCATTGCTTGCGCGGCAAGGGGAGCGCAGCTGGCAGATGACCGACGCGCTCCCGTTCCTCGCCGAAGCACAACTGGCATCCGGAGACCCGGTCGGTGCCAGGGAGACCGCTGCCGAGGCGGTGGCCTGCACCGAGCACATCGAACACATCCTCGCCCGCACCGATGCGTTTCGGGTGCAGGGTCTGGCTTTTCTTCGGTGCGGAGCGGTTTCCGCGGCGGAGGAGAGCATGGAGGAAGCGCGTTCGCTGGCTGAACGGATGGATTCGCCTTATCTGCTCGCGCGAGTGAGCGCGGCGCGCGCTGCCCTTTCCGACCACCGAGGAGACTCCGCTGCCGCGGGTCGGGATCGGGCGCAGGCGGAGGAGTTGTTCGCGGCTTTACGGCGGGATGCCTTGTCTTCGGATTGAGCCGACTGTCCACATTGGGCGTTCCAATGCGGAAATCCGGATGCTTCTTCGGGCTTCGGGGTTCTACCCTCGCGGGCATGGACAGCCTCCTGAACGTGGTCGACGTCGAAGCGACCTGCTGGGACAAGCAGCCTCCGCCGGGCCAAGTCAGCGAGATCGTCGAAATCGGGCTGACGGTGGTCGACCTGCGGGCGGGAGAGCGGGTGGCCAAGCACCGGATCCTGGTCCGCCCGGCCCGGTCCGAAGTGAGCCCCTTCTGCACGGAGCTGACCGGGCTGACCCAAGCCGAGGTGCGAGGCGGCTTGTCGTTTCGGGAGGCCTGCCGGGCGCTGGTGACACGGCATCGCACGGCGGAGCTGCCGTGGGCCAGTTGGGGAGATTACGACCGCAATCAGTTCGCCCGGCAATGCCGCGACAGCGGAATCGAATACCCGTTCGCGGGACGGCATACCAACGCGAAGGCCGCATTCGCCGCGGCTTACCGCTTGCGCCGCCGCCAGGGAATGGCGCAAGCCCTTGCCGTCGCGGGGCTTCCGCTCGAAGGCCGTCACCATCGCGGCGACGACGACGCGTGGAACATCGCCGCTCTGGTGCTGGAGGTCGCGAAACGTGGTGCATGGCCGCCCGATTAGCTTCGCGCGACGCCGAGGTCGGGCACGGGAACCTTGCGGGAATCAGAATCCTCACGACCGCGGTGCGGAGGCCGAGTGTCCACTATGGTCAGTCAGATCCGAGCCAGCTCGTCCAGCACCCCAGCGGCCTTCGCGATGTCGTCCGTCAACGCTCGATCCTCCAGCCGCTCGTCCAACACCGCGGCCGCGGCCGCGAAAGCTGACCGCACTGGCAGGTCCACCAGCTCCGACTTCCGGATCCGCAGCGCGCGCACCGCCGCTACCAGTTCGCAAGCCAGCACCTGCCGGTAGGCAGCCGCCGCCGCGGTGGCCGCTCGCGCGGCTTGGGTCGAGAAGCTCGCGTGGTCCTCGATCCCGCGCGACACCACCGCCGTGCCGAGCGTCGCCGGCAGTGCTGCCTGCCGCAGTTCGGTGAGCGCGTCGTGTGCCACGTACTCCAGGATCATCACCCCGGAACTCCCCGGCGGACCGACCGCGAGAAACGGCCGCAAGCCGGTGAACTCGGGTTCCACCAAGTCGCCCAGCCGAGCCACCGACAGCTCCGCGACCTGATGCACCGTCGCCCGGGCCTGGTCGAGGGCGGTCGAGACGTACGCGGTGTGGAAGTGCGCGTGGTGGTACGCATCGCCGTGCACAGTGGAGATCATCGGATTCTCCGTGCTGGCATTGATTTCCACGGCAAGCACGTCGCGCAGGTAGTGAATCGCGTCCAGCGCAGGCCCTTGCACCTGAGGAAAAGCACGCAGCCCGAAGGGATCCTGAAGCCGACGCCCCGGCTTAGGCGTGCCGTGCATGCCCAACAGCCGACGCATCTCCGCCGCGCACGCCACCTGACCGGCGTGCGGGCGTGCTTCGTGCACAGGCGTCGCGTACGCCTCGGGGTTGCCGTCGAGAGCCACGTACGTGAGCGCGGCGACGGCGTGGCTCGCGCGGGTGAGCGTGTCCAGGCTCATCGCGGCGAGTGTCGCTTCGGCGAGCGTCGCGGCGTTGCTGCTCATGAACGCCAACGCATCGCCCGCGTGCACTGGAACCGGTGGCACCGCGCCGACCGCCCACTCGCGTTCCCCGGCCAACGCGAGCGCGGTTTCCGCGAGCGGAGCGAGGTCGCCGGTGCCGATCGCGCCCAGCCGGTGCACCACCGGCAATGCTCCGGTGCGGACGGCCTCGGCGAGCGCGCCGATCAGCTGCGGGCTGATCCCGGACCGGCCGGCGAGCAACTGGTTGAGCCGGATCAGCAGCATCGCGCGGATCTGGCCGTCCGGCAGCAGTTCGCCGCTGCCGCCCGCGTGGCTGCGCAGCAGGCGAAGACCGTGTTCGGCGGGCTCGTCGACCGCGTCGTCCTTGTTCGCGCCGACGCCGGTGGTGCGGCCGTAGACCACGCGCCGGGTGCTCAGGTCCTCGGCCAGTTTCCACGAGTGCTCGGCGGCGCGCAGCGCGGCGATGGACACGTCGATCGCCAGCGGGCCTTCGGTGTGCGCCGCCGTGACCACGTCGGCGCACCGCAGGGTCCGGCCGTCCACTCGGATCACGGCGTGCTCCTCATTCGGTTTCGTCGAGCCGCTGTTCGAGCGCGTCGAGCCGGCCGGACCAGAACCGCCGGTAGGGCGCGAGCCACGCGTCCACTTCGGCCAGTGGTTCGGCGCGCAGCCGGTAGCAGCGGCGCTGCGCGGACACCCGCACGGTCACCAGCCCCGCCTCGCGCAGGACGCGCAGGTGCTTGGACACGGCGGGCTGGCTGAGCCGCAGCTCGGCCACCAGCTCGCCGACTGACCGCTCGCCCTCGAGCAGCAGGTCCAGCAGCGCGCGGCGGCGGGGTTCGGCCAGCACGTCGAAGGTCTGCATCACCCCGGAAATCTGCCTCGCGGGGCATATGCCTGTCAAGGAATGCGCGTACCGCCGAATGTCCGGTTTATGGTCTAAACCATTGACCTGGTGGTCTAGTCCACTTACGGTGCATTCGTCCCCGCCGTTACCGCTTCGTCACCGACGGTGACTCCTGAAGGGAGCAATGATGCTTCGCTTGCGCAGAAAACGCCTGCTGGCCTTGGCCGGCCTGGCGACCGCCGCGTTCGCCGCCGCGGCCGCGCTCGTCCCCGCCGCTTCGGCCGCCGCCCCGGCGAGAACCGAGGCCGCGTCCGGCAAGGTGGTCGGCTACTTCACCGACTGGGGCATCTACGACCGCAACTACCACGTGAAGAACATCGAGACGTCCGGCTCGGCGAACAAGCTCACGCACATCAACTTCGCCTTCGGCAACGTCACGAACGGCGGCTGCGCGATCGGCGACGCGTGGGCCGACTACCAGAAGACCTACGACGCGGCGGGCAGTGTCGACGGCGTCGCCGACACCTGGGACCAGCCGCTCGCGGGCAGTTTCAACCAGCTCAAGAAGCTGAAGGCCAAGCACCCCGGGCTGAAGGTCATCTGGTCGTTCGGCGGCTGGACCTGGTCCGGCGGCTTCGGCCAGGCCGCGAAGAACCCGGAAGCCTTCGCCGATTCCTGCTACAACCTCGTCAACGACAAGCGCTGGGCCGGGCTGTTCGACGGCATCGACCTCGACTGGGAGTACCCGAACGCGTGCGGTCTCACCTGTGACACGAGCGGTCCCGACGCGCTGAAGAAGCTGCTCGCGGCGGTACGGGCGAAGTTCGGCTCGTCGAAGCTGGTCACCGCCGCGATCAGCGCGGACGGCAGCAACGGCGGCAAGCTCGACCTCGCCGATTACGCGGGCGCGGCGCAGTACGTCGACTGGTACAACGTGATGACGTACGACTTCTTCGGCGCCTGGGCCGCGCAAGGCCCGACCGCCCCGCACTCGCCGCTGACGTCGTACAACGGCTTGCCGACGCCCGGCTTCTACTCGGACGCGGCCATCCAGAAGCTGAAGAGCAAGGGCGTCCCGGCGTCGAAACTGTTGCTGGGCATCGGTTTCTACGGCCGAGGCTGGACCGGCGTGACGCAGAGCGCGCCCGGCGGCACCGCGACCGGGCCGGCGCCAGGCAAGTACGAGCAGGGCATCGAGGACTACAAGATTCTCAAGACCAGCTGCCCGGCCACCGGAACCGTCGCGGGCACCGCATACGCCAAGTGCGGTTCCAACTGGTGGAGCTACGACACCCCGTCGACCATCGCGGGCAAGACGGCGTACGCGAGGTCGCAGGGCCTCGGCGGCACCTTCTTCTGGGAGCTGTCCGGCGACACCGCGAACGGCGAGCTGATCACCGCACTCGCCAAGTGAGCGCAACCGGGGCGCCGATTTTGTCGGTGCCCCGGCTGCTAATCCGACCAAAAGCAGGCCGACCCCTACCTGGCGCGTAACCGTTGCTGCGAAAGCCATGAGGCCGTGACTGTGGTCGGATTAGCAGCGATCGGCACAGTATCGTGCTGCGGGTGAAGTTCAGCGGATTCGGGGAGCACGCCGTCGAGTTCTACGACGGGCTGCTCGCGGACAACACCAAGGCCTACTGGGACGACCACGTGGCGATCTACCGGGAGCACGTCCGGGCTCCGATGGAGGCGCTGCTGGCCGAGCTGGAGCCCGAGTTCGGCGCGGGCTTCGGCGAGGCGAAGGTGTTCCGGCCGTATCGCGACGTCCGGTTCGCCAAGGACAAGACGCCGTACAAGACCCACTGCGGCGGCGTGATCGAGGCCGGCCGCGGCGGGGGAGCGTATTACGTCGAGGTCGGCCCGGCCGGGCTGCGCGTCGGCGGCGGCTGCTTCCATCTGGCTTCGGACCAGCTGGCCCGGTACCGCGCGGCGGTCGACACCGAACTGCACGGACCCGCGCTGGAGAAGATCCTGGCGAGCCTGCGCAAGGCGGGCTGGGAAATTCTCGGTGACCGGCTGAAGTCCAAACCGCGCGGGTTCGCCGAGGACCATCCGCGGCTCGACCTGCTCCGGCACCGCTCGGTGTACGCCGTGCGCACGTGGGAGCCGGACGACTTCCTGCACGAGCGCGAGGCGCTCGACCGGGTCCGGAAATCGTGGCGCCAGCTGCGGAAGTTCAACGAATGGGCCCGCGACCACGTCGGGCCGAGCGAGCAGCCGCGGCGCTGAGAAGGGCATCCCCCGTACGGGTGGTCCGGGCCGCTCCGCGCGGCCGGTCGCCGGTGCCCGGAGCTGAATCCTTCCCGTGTTCCGCGGCCGGAGTTTCGGGATCGGTACAGACGCGAGCGCCCCGAGCGACTAGGCTCTCCGGACGTGAGCCGACGCGCGAAGATCGTTTGTACATTGGGTCCCGCGACCTCCACCCCGGAGAAGATGCGGGCACTCGTCGACGCCGGGATGGACGTCGCGAGGATGAACTTCAGCCACGGCAGCCACAGCGACCACAAGCAGGTCTACGACCTGGTCCGGTCCGCGGCCGCCGAAAGTGGCCGGGCGGTGGGGATCCTCGCCGACCTGCAGGGACCGAAGATCCGGCTGGGCACGTTCGCCAGCGGATCGGCGGAATGGCACACCGGGGACGTCGTCCGGATCACCGTCGAGGACGTCGCCGGCACCCACGACCGGGTCTCCACCACCTACAAGGGCCTCGCCAAGGACGCCAAGCCGGGCGACCGGCTGCTGGTCGACGACGGCAAGGTCGGCCTGGTGGTCAAGGAGGTCGACGGCCCGGACGTCGTGTGCGAGGTGACCGAGGGCGGCCCGGTCAGCAACAACAAGGGCGTGTCGCTGCCCGGGATGGACGTCTCGGTGCCCGCGCTGTCCGACAAGGACATCGAGGACCTGGAGTTCGCGCTGCAGCTGGGCGTCGACTTCGTCGCGCTGTCGTTCGTGCGCTCGCCGGCTGACATCGACCTCGTGCACCAGGTCATGGACCGGGTCGGCAAGGGACGGCTGCCGGTCGTCGCGAAGATCGAGAAGCCCGAGGCGGTCTACAACCTCGAGGCCATCGTGCTGGCCTTCGACGCGGTGATGGTCGCCCGCGGCGATCTCGGCGTCGAGCTGCCGCTCGAGCAGGTCCCGCTGGTGCAGAAGCGCGCCATCCAGATCTGCCGCGAGAACGCGAAGCCGGTCATCGTCGCCACGCAGATGCTGGAGTCGATGATCAGCAACTCCCGCCCGACCCGCGCCGAGGCCTCCGACGTCGCGAACGCGGTCCTCGACGGCGCGGACGCGGTGATGCTGTCCGGCGAGACGAGCGTCGGCCGGTACCCGATCGAGACGGTCCAGACCATGGGCCGGATCGTCGAGGCCGTCGAGACGGATTCGCCGGTCGTGCCGCCGCTGTCGCACGTGCCGCGCACCAAGCGCGGCGTGATCTCCTACGCCGCCCGCGACATCGGCGAGCGGCTCAACGCCAAGGCGCTGGTCGCGTTCACGCAGTCCGGCGACACCGTGCGGCGCCTCGCCCGGCTGCACACGCGGCTGCCGCTGATGGCGTTCACGCCGGAGCAGAGCGTCCGCAGCCAGCTGGCGCTGACCTGGGGCACCACGACGCAGATCGTGCCGCGCGTGGACTCCACCGACCAGATGATCCAGCAGGTCGACCACGCGATGCTCGAAATGGGCAAGTACCAGCGCGGCGACCTCGTGGTGATCGTCGCCGGCTCCCCGCCCGGGACCGTCGGGTCGACCAACCTGATCCACGTCCACCGGCTCGGAGAAGACGACCACGCATAAGGGACGCGCCGGAACCCTTGTTGCATAGGCTCCGCCTTCCTCCCCTCCGCCACCCTCAACGGAGGCGCTGCGCGCCACTGTAAATTTTTGGCATGACTGAGATGGCCAGGGAAGCCGCCACCGAACTCGACACGAGCCGCGGTGGCGGCGGGCAGCCGGTGCTGGACAAGCTCGTCGCGCTGCTCGACCTGGAGAAGATCGAGGAGAACATCTACCGCGGCGTCTCGCCCGCCCACTCGTCGGTGCGGGTGTTCGGCGGGCAGGTCGCCGGGCAGGCGCTCGTCGCGGCGGGCCGGACCGTGCCGGAGGAGCGGCGGGTCCATTCGCTGCACGCGTACTTCATCCGCGGCGGCGACCCGAGCGTCCCGATCGTGTACGAAGTGGACCGGATCCGCGACGGCCGCTCGTTCACCACCCGGCGCGTGGTCGCGGTCCAGCACGGCAAGGCGATTTTCTCGCTGTCCGCGTCGTTCCAGAAGGACGAGCCGGGCATCGACCACGCCGAGACGATGCCGGACGTGCCCGCCCCGGAGTCACTGCCGACGTTCCCCGAGCTGACGGCGGGCTACGGCCTGCGGTTCAGCGAGGTCCCGCGGCCGATCGACATCCGCTACATCGGCGAGCCCCCGTGGGTCACCCGCACCACCGGCGAACGCCCCGCGCACCACCGCGTCTGGATGCGGGCCGACGGCACCCTGGCCGACAACCAGCTGCTGCACGTCTGCGTGCTCACCTACGCCTCGGACATGACGCTGCTCGACTCGGTGCTCGCGCGGCACGGCGTGTACTGGGACGTCGACAAGGTGCTCGGCGCGAGCCTCGACCACGCGCTGTGGTTCCACCGTCCATTCCGGGCGGACGAGTGGTTCCTCTACGACAGCACGTCGCCCAGCGCCTCGGGCGCGCGCGGGCTGGCCACCGGACGGTTCTTCACCCGGGACGGGCTGCACGTCGCCACCGTGGTCCAAGAAGGACTGCTGCGGGTCCGGTAAGGACGACTGGCCCGCCGATGACCACTCAGAGTGGCTGTCTGCCAGGAAATCGTCGGAAACCGTCACACTCTCGTGGCGAAATTGCGCGGAAAAACCCGTCTGAGTAATACCGCGAAGCAAAGGAAGGTGCCCGGGACCGGTCGGGGGGCGGCCCCGGACACCGTGGTCGCCCGCTTTCTCGCGGTGTCCGCGAATAGCCGGGGACGGCCGTCGTCTACGCTGCTCAGGGCCGTCGGCGCGGCTGGATTCGCGTGTCGGCCCGCAGGATGCCAGAGTACAAGCGCACTCTGCACAATGCAGGTCGGAACCAGCGACGGTCGGCTCCCTCCGCGACAGCGGGAATTCGCCGGTGTTATTAGTCCACTGACAAGTCGATCACCTGGTTAGATATGCAGTGCGGGCAACAATACGGACCGGAGGTGCTGCCGTGGCGAGAGGCCAGGGACCGACCGTTCGCCGCCGGCGCCTCGCGAGCGAGCTGCGGAGGCTGCGCGAAGCGGCTGATCTCACCATCGACGAGGTCGGCGAGAAGCTGGAGTGCTCAGCGTCCAAAGTGAGCCGCATCGAGACCGGCCACGTCGGCGTCACCCCGCGCGACGCGAGGGACATGCTCGCGCTGTACGGCATCACCGGCGACGAGCAGGAAGCGCTCGTCCAACTGGCCCGCGAAGCACGCAAACGCGGCTGGTGGCACGCGTACAACGAAGTCTTCACCGGCACCTTCGTCGGCCTCGAAGCCGACGCCAGCTCGCTGCGCGCGTTCCAGGCGCTGCTGGTCCCGGGCTTGCTGCAGACCGAGCGCTACGCGTTCTCGGTGATCCGCGCGCTGCGTCCGGACGCCGAGGAGGCCGAGACCCGCCGCCGGGTCGCCGCGCGGATGGCGCGTCAGCAGCTGCTGACCGACGACCCGCCGGTCGAATACTGGGCGGTGATCGACGAGGCGGTGCTGCACCGCGTGGTCGACAGCCCCGAGGTGATGGCCGAGCAGCTGTACCGGATCACCGCGATGGCCGAGAAGCCGAACGTGACCGTCCAGGTGGTGCCGTTCGGCGCCGGGGCGCATCCCGGCATGGAGGGGCCGTTCCTCATCATGGGCTTCCCCGAGCAGGCCGATCCCGACGTGGTCTACGTCGACGACAGCACTTCCAGCGGCCTGTACCTCGAACAGCCCGACGACGTCCGGCGCTACGCGCTGATGTTCGACCACCTGCGCGCAGCAGCGCTCAAACCGGACGATTCGGTGGCACTGATCACCGACGCGGCCGGCCGGTTCGCCGAACAGGCCGCCGCGGTTCAGGAACCGAGGAACACCAACCCGAGACAGTGAGGATGTGGGGACCATGATGGCCGACCTTTCCGGGGCCCAGTGGCGCAAGAGCAGCTACAGCGGCGGCGGCAACGACTGCGTCGAGGTCGCCTTCGTCGCCGGCGGCGCCGCGGTGCGCGACTCCAAAGACCCCGAGGGCGGAGCCTTCCGCCTGCCCGCCGCCGGCTGGCGGGCACTGCTGGACGCGGTGCGTGCCGACGGCCGGGGACAGGCTTGATCCGTTCGCTCGACTGATCGTCGCACTGAGACCCCTTACCCCGCTCGACCTGGACATCTCCAGGCGAGACCGAGGGTAAGGGGTCTTTTCGCGTCCGGAGTGGGCGATCACCTGATGTCCGGGGCGGCCCCTCAGCACGAAAGTGGACGTCGACAGAGAACGACGACCCGCTGGGGAGAAGACGATGAGCGACTACAACTGGGACGCGACCCGCGCCGAGGTGGACTACCGGATGGCCGAACTGCGCCGCGCCGCCCGCCACGCCCGCCTGAGCCGGGGCAACCGGGTCGTCCGCTGGGTGCGGGCGCACCGCCTCACGAACGTCGAGGTGCCCCGCCAGGAAAGGCGCACGGCGACGGTGCCGGAGGCCAGGGCGCGACATAGCGCTTGAGCCCCGGTCCCCTTGCGCCGCACAGGTGCCGGGGACGGTAAGGGGGTCGGGCGGGGCGGCGGAGCCGGGGTTCCGGTTCGGCCGCCCCGCCCGCCGGATCTCTTCCGGACCGGAGCTGCGTCGCCAGTCCGCGGGCGCGGATCCGCGCGGTGGGTTCCCTTCCTGGACTTGCCGGAGCGAGCCCGCCACGCCGCCCAGCCCGGCTCCGGAGCGGTGCGGGACGTCGTTCGTCCGCCGATCGGACGGAGATCACTGGCCGGACCGGCCGCCACGAGGAAATCCATGTCGGAACTGTCGGGGGTGTAGGCGAGAATGCATCTCGTGCCTCGTCTCGGTTCCGGTATCCCGCTCGTCGCCCGCACGCAGGAGATGCGTCGGCTGCGCGCGGCCTTCGCGCGCGCTGAACGCGGGGAAGCCGGGGCGGTGCTGATCGCGGGCGACGCCGGGGTCGGCAAAACCCGGCTGCTCACCGCGCTCGGGGAGCATGTCGCCGGCTGCGGCGGGCTCGTGCTCACCGGCCGGTGCATCGACGTGCGCGACGGCGGTCTGCCCTACCTGCCGTTCGCCGAGGCGCTGGCTCCGCTCGGGTCGTCCGCCGATCCCGCGGTTTCGGCCGCGGTGCGGGCGCGGTCCGCGCTCGGGATGCTGCTGCCGCAGGGCGATCCGCGGCCCGCGGCCACCGGCGACCACGGGCAGGTCTCGGAAGGGGAGCGCGAGGGCGTCCGCCGGGTGCGGCCCGAGCAGGACCTGGGTCAGCTGCAGCTGTTCGACGCGGTGCTGGGGGTGCTGACCGAGGTCGGCCAGGCGCAGCCGGTGGTCCTGCTGCTCGAAGACCTGCACTGGGCGGATTCCTCCACCCGCAACCTGCTGTCCTTCCTGCTCAGCCGGCTGCGCGCGCAGCGGCTGCTGGTGGTCGGCAGCTATCGCGAGGAGGACGTCCACCGCAGGCATCCGCTGCGCGGTCTGCTGTCCGAACTGGTCCGGCTGAACACGGTGGAACAGCTCACGCTGGCCCCGTTCGGGCCGGCCGACGCGCGGGCGTTCGTCGCGGCGCTGGCCGAGGAACCGCTGCCGCCGGACGTGGTCGCGGACATCGCCGAAAGATCCGAGGGCAATCCGTTCTTCGTCGAGGAGCTCCTCGCCACCGGCGCCGACTGCCGAGACCTTCCCGCCGGGCTCGCCGAAGTCCTCCTCGCCCGGCTCGAACGCTTCCCGGCCGAGACGCGCCGGGTGCTGCGCGTCATCTCGGTCGCCAACGAATCCGTGTCGCACGCCGCTCTCGCGCAGGTGGCGGGCCTCGGCGACCTGGAGCTGGACGAGGCGCTGCGCGAAGCCGTGCAGCACCACATCCTGGTGATCGAGAACGGTTTCTACACGTTCCGGCACGCCCTGCTGCAGGAAGCGGTCTACGCGGACCTGCTTCCCGGCGAGCGCACCCGGATGCACGCCGGATACGCCGCGCGGATCAAGTCGATGCCGCAGGGCCGCGGCCACGACGCGAAGCTCGCCTTCCACAGCCTGGAGAGCCGGGACTTCGACACTGCGCTGCCGGCGTTGCTGCGCGCTGCCGACGAGGCCGAAAAACTCGGCGCACCCGGCGCCGCGCTGCGGCACATCGAACAAGCACAGTCCATTTGGGACGCGGTGGCGCCGGAGAACCGTCCGGAGGGCATCGACGAACTGAAGCTGCTCAGCGGAGCGTCGTACTTCGCCGGCACTTCGGGCGAGCCGGAGCGCGCGGTGGCGTACGCGCGGTCAGCGACCGAAGCGCTCAAGCCGGACGCGTCGCCCGAGCACGCGGCGAAAGTCTGGCGCCGGCTGGCCGAAACGCTGCTCACGTTGGAGGGCACGTTCGACGAGGCGGTCCGGGCGATCGAGCGTGCTTGGGAACTGGTCGCCGATCGGGAACCGAGCGGTGCGCGGGCCTGGGTGCTGGCCTCGCGGGCCGGGTTCCAGCGGCTGCTCGACCGGCCAGCCGAGGCGTTGGCCAGCGCGCACACCGCGGTCGCCGACGCGCGGGCCGTCGGGGCGGTCGGTGCGGAGGCATCGGCGCTGGTCACGCTGGGCACGTTGGCCGATGGCGCGGGCGATCCGGTCGAAGCCCGCAAGTGGTTGCGCGAGGCGGAAGGCAAGGCGCACAAGGCGGGTGCCTTGAACGTCGAGATCCGCGCGATGTACTTCCTCGCCCTGAGCTACGACGACCAGGCGGAGATGGAGCTGGCGCTCGCCCACGCCGTGCGCGGGGTCGAGCGGGCTGAGGCGGTCGGGCTGACTTGGAGCACATACGGGCTGGAGTTGCGCGCCCGGCTGCTCTATTTGCGGTACCTGAGCGGAGACTGGCCGAAGGAGGACGCCGCGGGCCGAGCACGGCGGGGCGTGTCCAGTGCGGTCGCGGCGCGGATTCTGGCCAATTGGGTGCTGTTCCTGGTGGGCCGAGGCCGGTTCGAGGACGCGGCCAAGGCGTTGCCGGGGCTGCGGCAGCAGTGGATGGCGGACCTGCAGATCGCGTTGGCTTCGGGGGATGCCGCCATCGAGCTGGCTGCGTGGCGCGGGGACCATGCCGAGGCGTTGCGGATCACCGACGAATTGGTGTCTTGGCTGGAGAAGGTCGAGACTGCGCTGCTGGGCGGGATCCGGATTGTGGCGCTGGCGATTCCGTCTGCTGCCGCGTTGGCCGCGGAGGCCCGGGCCCGGGGCGACCAAGCCGCGGCGGAGGGGTTCGTGGCCGCTGGGCGGCGGCTTGTGGAGCATGGACGGCGTTGTGCGGCGGAGGGGCATCCCCGCTCCGGGACCATGGGGCCGGAGGGGCGGGCCTGGCTGGCGCGGATGGAGGCCGCCGCGTCCGGGCTCGAAGGCCCGGCGGATCCGGAGCTGTGGGCGGAGGCGGCTGAGGCCTACTCCTATGGCGCGGTCTACGAACAGGCCGTGTGCCGGTGGCGGCAGGCGGAGGCGTTGCTGGCCAACGGGCGAGCCGGGGCGGCGGAAGCGCTCGAGGCGGCGCACTCGGTGGCGGTGAAACTGGACGCGGTTCCGTTGCGGGACGCGGTGCGGGATCTGGCGCATCGGGCTCGGGTCGAGCTGGCCGGGGTCGAGGTCGTGCCGGTTCGGGCGCAGGTGAATCCGTTGACTGAGCGGGAGCGGGATGTGCTCGAACGGGTCGCGCTGGGGAGGACTAATCGGCAGGTGGGGGAGGAGTTGTACATCAGCGAGAAGACGGTGAGCGTGCATCTTTCCCGGGTGATGGCGAAGCTGGGGGCCAGCCGGAGGGCGGAGGCGGTGGCGATCGCTTATGACCGGGGGTTGCTTAGTGGTTCTGAGTGAGGGGGCTTGGGGCGGCTCGTCGCCCTGGCGGGCGACATTGCGCCTCGTCGCTGGCGTGGGGCACCCCGAAGTTTGATTGTGCTGACGGGCGGTGGGTGCTTGTCAAGGCGGGAAAG
>NZ_ASXG01000186.1 GCF_000411975.1 Amycolatopsis orientalis DSM 43388 | reverse complement strand
CCGATCCCGCCCGCGCCCACCGATCATTCCGGACGACCGGCGGCACGTCATGAAGGTAGGGCGCGATGACTGCCGCAGTCGGGACCGAACTGCCGCCGCTGGTGCTCGAGGCGACGCCGACGTTCGTCATCAGCACCGCCTTGGCGACGCGAGATTTCCAGGACGTGCACCACGACCGCGACGCCGCCGTCGCGCGCGGTTCGAAGGATATTTTCCTCAATATCCTTACTGACACCGGGCTTGTGCAGCGATATGTAAGCGAGTGGGCCGGTCCGGAGGCGCTCATCCGCTCGATCAAGATCCGGCTCGGCGTGCCGTGCTACGCCGGGGACACGCTCACTTTCACCGGCCGGGTCACCGCTCGCGACGGCGCGGAAGTCGAGCTGGAAGTGTCCGCTGTGGACAGTCTCGGTGCGCACGTGACCGGCACGGTTTCGCTGACGCTGCCGGAGGAGGACGCATGACGTTCACCGGGACCACCGCCATCGCCGGGATCGGCGCGACGGAGTTCTCCAAGGACTCCGGACGCAGCGAGCTGCGGCTGGCTGCCGAATGCGTCAGCCACGCACTGGCCGATGCCGGACTGACTCCGTCCGATGTGGACGGCATGGTGTCGTTCACCATGGACGGCAACGCGGAAATCGCGCTGGCCCGCGAACTGGGCATCCCGGAGCTGACGTTCTTCAGCCGGGTGCACTACGGCGGCGGCGCGGCGGCGGCGACCGTGCAACAGGCGGCGATGGCGGTCGCCAGCGGGATCGCCGACGTCGTGGTGGCGTACCGGGCGTTCAACGAGCGGTCCGGAATGCGGTTCGGGCGGGTGTCGGCGGCCGCGGCGCAGCAGGTGAACACGTCCGGAGTGGACAACGCGTTCCACTATCCGATGGGCATCGCGACCCCCGCCGCGACCGTGGCCATGGTCGCGCAGCGTTATCTGCACGAATACGGAGCCACCAGCGAGGATTTCGGCAAGATCGCGGTCGTCGACCGGGCGCACGCGGCGACCAATCCGAACGCCTGGTTCCACGGCCGGCCGATCACGCTGGCGGAGCATCAGGCTTCGCGCTGGGTCGCGGAACCGTTGCACCTGCTCGATTGCTGTCAGGAAAGCGACGGCGGCGTCGCGCTCGTGATCACCAGTCTCGAACGCGCGCGCGACCTGCGGCAGGCGCCGGTAGTGGTCTCGGCGGCAGCGCAGGGAAGCGGGCCGGACCAGTACGTGATGACGAGCTACTACCGCGACGAACTCGCCGCGCTGCCGGAAATGGGCGTGGTCGGACGGCAGCTGTGGGCGCAGTCCGGGATCGGTCCGTCCGATGTGGACGTCGCGGTGCTGTACGACCACTTCACCCCGTACGTGCTGATGCAGCTGGAGGAACTGGGTTTCTGCGGCCGCGGCGAGGCGAAGGACTTCATCGCGGGCGACACGCTGACCCTCGACGGGAAGCTGCCGCTCAATCCGCACGGCGGCCAGCTCGGCGAGGCCTACATCCACGGCATGAACGGCATCGCGGAGGCGGTCCGGCAGTTGCGCGGCACGGCGGCGAACCAGGTCGCGAACGCCGGCACCGCGGTGGTGACGGCGGGAACCGGCGTCCCGACGAGTGGTCTGGTGTTGACTCAGGCTCGCTGAGCTGTCTTCGGCACGTAACGCAGCGAAACCGCTCCGGAGGTGAACTCCCGCCGGTCCACGAGCGTGAGGTCGAGGTGCTCCGGCAGCCCGGCGAACAACGTCGGCCCGTGTCCCACGATCCGGGGATGCACCACGAACTCGTACTCGTCGATCAACCCCATCGAGGCCAGCGCGAGCGGGAGCCGCACGCCGCCGGTGTACAGCCCCTTGCCGGGCTGGTCTTTGAGCCGCAGCACCGCTTCCCGCAGGTCGCCGCGCACGAGTTCGGCGTTCCAGTCGACGCTTTCGAGCTTGCTGGACACGACGTACTTCTTCGCCGCGTCGATCGTGCGGGCGAACGGTTCCATCCAGTCCGGGCGCTCGACGGGCTGGGCGGAGGCCCGCCACGCCTCTTCCATCATTTCGTAGATCACCCGGCCGAAGAGGAGGGCGTCGGCACGCGCGATGATCTCGGTCGAGTACTGGTGCAGTTCCTCGTCCGGGGCGATGCCGGCGAGGTGGTCGACGCACCCGTCCAGGGTGACGTTGATGGAGTATCTCAGCGGGCGCATCCGCCAAGAGTAGCGGTCTGACCTGGGTTTGCCGATGCGCGCATAGCCCTTGTGGGTCAACGCGGATCACCTCATTGCTGGCTGGTGTCCCGCGCCCGTCGCGTGTCACGGTGGTGAGGACCGGGTGACGCTGCGTGTCCAGAGGAACGAGGTGCCGAGGTGACTGTCCCGCTGGCCTGGTTGTTCACCGCGCTGTACGCGTCGCTGGCGCTGCCGTGCGTGCTGCGCCTGGTGAAGCTCGACTACGTGCGCCTCGGCCACCGGGTGCGCAACGGCGATCTCGCCGAACTGCTGCTGGTGGTGGCGATGGTCGCGATGCTGTCCCCGGTCGGCGGCCCGATCCCGGCCGCGGGCTGGCAGGCGGTGCTGGTGCTGACCTCGGGATGGTTCGCCTGGTCCGCCTGGCGCGGCCGGGCCGAGGGGCACAGCTGCGCGCACCACGCGCTTTCGGCGGCGGCGATGCTGTACATGGTCACCGCGATGCCGCACGGCGGGATGGTGCACGGGCCGTGGCTCACCATGTCCACAATGGACACCCGGCTGGCGTGGCCGGCGGTCGCGATCGCGGCGGCGGCCTACTTCGCGGTGGACGCGATCCGTTCCGGGGTGGTGGCGATGCGGTCGCGCGGCACGACGGTGCCGGGGCACGCGTCGCGCACGCTGTGCCGCGCCGTGATGGGCGCGGGCATGGGGGTCATGCTGCTCGCGGGGGTGTGATTCCGCCGAGCCGCTGGACTTCGCCGGGGGTGGGGCCCGTCCGCAAGCTGCGGTGGTGTCGTTTGGCGGCCCGCGCCTGGTGGCTTAGCCGAGCCGCTGGACTTCGCCGTCGGGCGGGAGTTCGGCGAGCTTCGGCAGGGCGTCCGCCGGGTGCGCGGCGACCCATTCGCGAGTCGCGGCGACGTCCCGGCCCAGTGCGTCGATCAGCTCCTGCGACGAACCGTACGCCTGCTGGTTGCGCAGGTGCTTGCCGAGCCAGACGGTGAGGCGCTCGCCGTACAGGTCGCCCTCGAAGTCGAGCAGGAAGGCTTCTACCAGCCGGTAGCCGTCGGCTCCGTAGTAGGTCGGGCGGCGGCCCACGGACACCGCGGCGGCCACGCGGGCGCCGTCCGCTCGCTCCGCCCAGCCGGCCCACACTCCGTCGCCGAGTTCGCCGCGCTGGTCGCGCAGCGCGATGTTCGCGGTGGGGAAGCCCAGCTCGCGGCCGCGCTTGTCGCCCGGCTCGACTGGCCCGCGCACCACGAAGAAGGTGCCGTCTCGCTCGTCCGCCATGGGACAACCGTATAACGGTCCCGATGGTCAGCGGGGCGTCAGCAGTGTGTCGGCCAGCACAGGCGCGTCGGCGCGCTCCGGGGCGGTGGTCGTGACCAGCAGCCGGCCGTCTTCGCGCCACACGCGCACGCGCAGCTTCTCGCCGGGGAACACGACGCCGGCGAATTTCGTCCCGAATGCCGAGACGCGCGAGGGATCGCCGTCGAGGAACGCGTCCACCACGGCCTTCGCCACCACGCCGTACGTGCACAGTCCGTGCAGGATCGGCCGATCGAATCCGGCGGCTTTGGCGAACGCCGGGTCGGCGTGCAGCGGGTTGCGGTCGCCGCACAGCCGGTACAAAAGCGCCTGCTGAGGCAGCGTCGGCACGTCGAGCACCGCGTCCGGTTCCCGGCTCGGCCACTCGATCTTGTCCGAGGGCCCGCGTTCGCCGCCGAAGCCGCCCTCGCCGCGGGCGAAGATGCTGGACCGGGCTGTCCACAGTGGAGCACCGGACTCGTCGGCGACTTCGGTCTCCTGCACCAGCACGGCGGCCTTGCCCTTGTCGAAGACGTCGGCGATCCGGGTGCGCGCGACCGCCTTGCCCTCGACCGGGATCGGCCGGTGCAGCTCGATCTCCTGCTTGCCGTGCAGCACCTTCGCCAGGTCGATGTCGACGCCGGGGAACTTCAGCTTCGGCGGCTCGAAGGTGCGCAGGTTCGCCGCGACGGTGGCGAAGGTCGGCAGCACCCGCAGGTCGCGCTCGTAGGTGTAGCGCAGCTCGCGCTCGTCGACCGGATCCGCGCCCGCGCCGACAGCCAGGTGGTACAGCAGCACGTCGGACGGCGTCCAGGCGAAACGGATCTCGCCGAGATCGGCGCCGATCGCGAGCGCGGGGTCGATGGGCACGGGCTCTCCACTCACTCGTAACTGACGGACACCTCGTCGGTCAACGGTACCGACTGGCAGGCCAGCACGATCCCGTCGGCGATGTCCTCGGCGTCCAGCACTTCGTTGTTCAGCATTTTCACCTCGCCGGAGGTGATCCGGCACGCGCACGCGCTGCACTGGCCCTCGCGGCAGGAATACGGCGCGTCGAGGCCCTCGGCGAGCAGATTGTCGAGCAGCTTCCGCTGCCGCGGCCAGCACAGCTGCCGGGTCTCGCCGTCGAGGTCGACGGTGAGCGCGGTGGTCTCGCCGCCGGTCTCCTCCTCGGGCTCCGGCTCGTCCGCGAAGGGATTTCCGGTGAGCGAGTGGAACTTCTCCACGTGCACGCGCTCCCGCGGCGCGCCGAGTTCGCGCAACGCGTCCTGTGCGGCGGTCATGAACGGAGCCGGTCCGCAGAGGAATGCTTCATGCCCCGCGTATGGCTTGGCGAGCGCCCGCAGCGCCGCGACGGTCGGCAAGCCCTGCAAGCTTTCCAGCCAATGCACCACGGTCAGCCGGTCGCCGAACCGCTCGGCCAGTTCCCGCAATTCCGCGGCGAAAATCACCGACTGCTCGTCGCGGTTGGCGTAAACCAGCACCACCTGGCCGCTGCCTTTTTCCAGCGCGGACTTGAGAATCGACATCACCGGCGTGATCCCGCTGCCCGCGGCGAACAACAGGAAATCACTGTCCAAAGAGGACGGGCAGAACACGCCGGAGGGCCGCAGCACGTCGATCGTCGCACCAGCCCGAAGCTCGTCGCAGACCCAATTCGAGCCGTACCCGTCGGCGGTCCGTTTGACCGTGACCTGCACCCGGCCCTCGTGCGGCGCGCTCGAGAGCGAATAACACCGGGCCACGGAACCCGTTCGGTCGCTGGGGATCCGCAGCGTGAGGAACTGGCCGGGGGAGTAGGCGAACCGGTCGAGATGCTCGTCCGGCACGGTGAACACGATGGACCGGGCGTCCGCGGTTTCCTCGATCACCTCGGCGACGGTGAGCGTGACGACTTCAGTCACCGCGCACCTCCCCGAACTGGCCCTCGCGCACCGCGCTGTCGATGCTGTCCGCGAGTTTCTCGCAGGTGTCCAGCAACGCGGTGTTGCCGCCGGAAGCGGCGTGCGCGGCGAACACCGGGCAGCTGGCCGCGGCGTCGGTGGTCCACTGGATGCTGGTGTGCTTGAGGCTGTTTTTCTTGACCAGCACGCAGGTTCCGCAGCTGCGGCACTCGTGCGGCCGCAACCCGGAGGTGAGGAATTCGGTGGCTTCGGCCGTCACACCCCAGCCTCCTCCGACGGGGCCGACGCAGCCGCGGCTTCGGCCTCCGCCCGCTGGCGTGCCAGGTTCTCCTGGACCTCGGCCGCCCACACCTCGTTCGCCTTCGTGGTGTCCACTTCGAACTCGAACCGGCGCGTCATGTCCTCGGTGACGTCCGCCGCGTCCACATAGAACTGCTCGTACCAGCGGCGCAGCTGGTAGACCGGACCGTCCTCCTCGCACAGCAGCGGATTGTCGATCTTGGTCTTGTTCTTCCAGATCTCCACGTCCTGCAGGAATCCGACGCCGATGCCCTTGGCGAGCTTCTGCGCGATCTTGTCCGCGTGCTCGTCGGAAATCCCGGGCATCTTCTTGACCATGATGCCCCACTGCAGCACGAACGACGTCGGCGAAACCGGATAGTGGCAGTTGATCAGCACGTTCTCGATTTCGAAGCCCTGGAACGAGTTCACCAGCCAGTTGATCATGTAGGAGGGGCCGAAGTACGACGCCTCCGAGCGCAGCAGGTTTTCCTCGCCGCCGTAATTGGACGCCATGCCCATGTCCGGACGGCCCTTGGTGTTGAGGTACTGGGTGGCGATGTGGCCCTCGAACACGTTCTTGAAATACGTGGGGAAGGCGTAGTGGATGTAGAAGAAGTGCGCCATGTCCACCACGTTGTCGATGATCTCGCGGCAGTTGGCGTTCTCGATCAGGATCGAGTCCCAGGTCCAGTTGCTCCACTCGTCGCTGAACGCGCCCTCGACGCGCGGGATCACGACGTGCTCCGGCGGCGGGTTGCCCTCCGGGTCGTGCCAGACGAACAGCTGCTTGTTCTCCTCCAGCACCTGCCACGACCGGGTGCGCGCCCGCAGCGGGACCCGCTTGGCGTACGGGATCGACTTGCACTTGCCGTTGCCCGCCCACCGCCAGTCGTGGAACGGGCAGGCGACCTCGTCGCCCTTCACCGAGCCCTGGGTCAGGTCGCCGCCCATGTGCCGGCAGTACCCGTCGAGCACGTTGAGCTTCCCGGCGCTGTCGGCGAACACGACGAGCTTCGTGCCGAACGCCTGCACCGCGTGCGGCTTGCCGTCGCGGAAACTGTCCGCGAGCCCGAGGCAGTGCCAGCCGCGGGCGTACCGCGCCGGGGGCGCCCCGGCGTCGATCGTGCGGATCTGTGATCCATCGGTCTTCGGCGTCACTGCCTGCCTCCCGTGCCGGTCTGATCTTCGTTCGCCAGCGCCTGTGCCGCAAGGTAGCCGAACACCATCGCCGGGCCGATGGTCGCGCCCGGTCCGGCGTAGGTCCGGCCCATCACCGGCGCGCTGGTGTTGCCCGCAGCGTAAAGACCAGGCACGACGGTGCCGTCCTCGCGCAGGACGCGGGCGTTCTCGTCAATCCGCAGCCCGCCCTTGGTGCCCAGGTCGCCGGGCACCACGCGGACCGCGTAGTACGGGGCCTTGGCCAGTTCGCCGAGGCTCGGGTTGGGACGGTTGCGCGGGTCGCCGTAGTAGTGGTCGTAGGCGCTGAGCCCGCGCTGGAAGTCTTCGTCGACGCCCTTGCGCGCGAAGCCGTTGAACCGCGTCACGGTCTGCTCCAGCGCGTCGGCGGGCACGTCGATCTTCTCGGCGAGCCCGGCCAGCGTCGCGGACTTCGCCACGATTCCGGCCTTGTACCAGCGCCCGGGCAGCGGCTGCCGCGGGCCGAGGCCGGTGAACAGGTAGCGGTCGCGGTAGCGCTGGTCGAACACCAGCCACGCGGGGACGTGCTTGCCCGGACCGTCGCCGTCGCCGTACATCGCGTGCACGGCCTCGACATACGGCGCGGATTCGTTCACGAACCGCGTGCCCCGCGAGTCGACCATCAGGCAACCGGGCCGCGATCGTTCGGCGAGCGCGAACCACGGACCGCCGGTGAGCGGGAACGACGGCCCCCACCAGGCGTCGTCCATCAGGTCGGTCGCCGCGCCGAGCTTGAGCCCGGCGTTGATGCCGTCGCCGGTGTTCGCCGCCGCGCCGACGGTCCATTCGGTGCCGATCGGCGCGCGCTGGTACTTGGTGCGCATCTCTTCGTTGTGCTCGAAGCCGCCGCAGGCCAGCACCACCCCGCGGCGCGCGCGGAACAGCGTTTCGGCCCCGTCGCGGCGGGCCACGATGCCGGTGACGACGTCGTTTTCCACCCGCAGGTCGACCAGCGGCGTGTCCAGCAGCACCTCGACGCCCGCGTCCCGCAGGCCCTTCCGCAGCCCGGCCGCAAGCGCTTGCCCCATCGACAGCAGTTGTTGTCCGCGGAGGCGTCCGACCAGCCATTTCATCCCGAGCGACAGCATCCGGGCGACTCCGCGCGGATGCCGGGCGATCAGGCTCAGCCAGCGATAGTCCGACTGGGTGATCGGCACGCCGAGCGGAGGCGCGCTGTACGGCGGTTCGAGGGTGGTCAGGTCGGCGCCGAGCAGTTTGCCGTCGAGCGGCTTCGGCTCCACGGACCGGCCGCCAGGACGTCCGCCGGGCGCTTCGGGGTGGTAGTCGCTGTAGCCCGGCACCCACTTGAACTCCAGCGGCGTGTTCCGGGTGACGAACTCCAGCACCTCGGGGCCGTGGTCGAGGAAGGTCGTGCGCAGCTGCTCCGGCACGACGTCGCCGACGATCGACTCCAGGTACTGCCTCGCGCGTTCGGGTGGTTCTTCGATGCCCGCGGCCCGCAGCGCGTGGTTGCCGGGCAGCCAGACGCCCCCGCCGGAGCGGGCGGTCGAACCGCCGAAGCAGGCTGCCTTTTCCAGCACCACCACGGAAAGCCCGCGATGGGCGGCGGCGAGCGCGGCGGTCATCCCGGCGGCGCCGCTGCCGGCCACCACCACGTCGTACTCGTCCGACATGCCACCTCACATGCAACGTGTTATCGGCTAAAGCTGGCCTGCTCGGGGCCACTTCCGTCACCATAGACGAGAACGTGTTCCAGTTCTAGGGTGGCGGACTATGGACGAGCTCGGGGCGGACGTCGTGATCATCGGAGCCGGCGCGGCCGGCGTGTGCGCGGCCATCGAAGCGGCCGACGCGGGCGCCAGCGTGCTCCTAGTGGACCGGTTTTCCGGCGGCGGGGCCAGTCGCGTGAGCGGCGGCGTGGTCTACGCCGGGGGAGGAACGCCGCAGCAACGCGCCGCTGGCGTCGACGACAGCGTGGACGCGATGTACGCGTACCTGCGGATGGAAACCGGCGATGTCGTGTCGGAACGGACCTTGCGGCGGTTCTGCGAGGAAAGCGTCGACATGGTCGCGTGGCTGGAGCGGCAAGGCGTGCCGTTCGAGGGCAGCATGTGCGACTACAAAACGTCGTATCCCAGCAACAAGCACTACCTGTATTACTCCGGCAGCGAACTGTCCGGCGGCTTTCGCGACGTGGCGAAACCCGCGCCGCGCGGGCACCGGGTCAAGGGGCCGGGCACGTCCGGGAAGCTGCTGATGAAGCAGTTGCTGGCGGCGGCCCGCGAGCGCGGCGTGCGGATGCTGCCGCAGACGCAGGCGATGAACCTGGTCACCGACGACTCGGGCACGGTCGCCGGCGTGCTCACCCGCACGTTGCGGGACGCGCCTTCGTGGGTCCGCACGCGGCATGCGCGGCTCGCGGATTGGGCGGCGAAGCCGGGTATTTATGTGCCCGCGATGCGCCGGTCGCTGCATCAGCGGGTGGAGCGGATCGAACGCAAGCACGCGCGTGAGCTGCGGATTGTCGCGCGCCGGGGCGTCGTGCTGGCGGCGGGCGGGTTCATCGTCAACCGGGCGATGGTGCGCGAGCACGCGCCCGCGTATCGCGGCGGGCTGGATCTCGGCACGTCCGCGGACGACGGGTCCGGCATCCGGATGGGCCTGGAAGTCGGCGGGCGCACGGCGGAGCTGGACCGGGTGTCGGCGTGGCGGTTCCTCACGCCGCCGACGGCGTTTCTCGGCGGGCTGCTGGTGGACGCGGACGGACGGCGGATCATCGACGAATCCCGGTACGGCGCGGCGATCGGCGAACGCATGATCTCCGAGCACGGCGGGTGCGGCTGGCTGCTGGTCGACGAGCCGATCGTCGCCGAAGCCCGGCGCGACGGGCGGAAACAGGGCCAATGGTTCGCGACGCTGCAACTGCGGTACCTGCTGGGCAAGGGCCGGGTGACCGGCGGGACCATCGAAGAAGCGGCCGCGCGCGCTGGGATCGACCCGGCTGGGCTGGCGGCGACTTATGCCGAGTACCAGCGCGGTCCGGACCCGGCGGGCAAACCGGCGGACTTCGCGCGCCCGCTGGACACGCCGCCGTACTCGCTGATCGACGTTTCGGTGAAACCCAACCTCGGCTACCCGTGCCCGATGCTGACGCTGGGCGGCCTGGTGGTCGACGAGGACACCGGCGCGGTGGCCGGTGTACGCGGGCTCTACGCGGCCGGCCGCACCGCAGTGGGAATCTGTTCCAGGTCGTACGTGAGTGGTCTTTCGCTGGCTGACTGCGTGTTTTCCGGTCGTCGGGCAGGGTTGCACGGCGCGCGCGGGGCGGACCGCGTCGACAAAAACGAGAACGTGTTCTAGTCTTGAGCGTGTCGAGCGAGAGAGGACGGCCGATGAGCGAGCTGGCTGCCGTGATCGCGGGGGTGCGCGACCTGCTTCCCGTGCTGCGGGAACGCGCACAGGAGACCGAGGACGCCCGTCGGATCCCCGCCGAATCAGTGAAAGCGCTGCAGGAGACCGGATTTTTCCGCCTGCTGCAACCGAAACCGTACGGCGGCTTGGAAGCCGACCCGGTCACCTTCTACACCGCGGTCAAGCTCATCGCGAGCGCCTGCGGGTCCACCGGCTGGGTCGCGTCGATTCTCGGCGTGCACCCGTGGCACGTCGCGTTGTTCGACGCCCGTGCCCAGGAGGACGTGTGGGGCGAGGACCACGACGTGCGGATTTCGTCTTCGTACGCGCCGATGGGCAAGGCGACCGTCGTCGAGGGCGGCTACCGGCTGTCCGGGCGATGGAGCTTCTCGTCCGGAAGCGACCACTGCACGTGGGTGCTGCTGGGCGGGCCGGCGTTCGCCGACGGCAAGCCGGTGGACTTCTGCACGTATCTCGTGCCGATCTCGGACTACTCCATTGTGGACGTCTGGGACACGGTCGGGCTGCGCGGCACCGGCTCCAACGACATCGTCGTCGAGGACGTGTTCGTGCCGCAGCACCGCGCGCTGAGCTTCATGGCGACGTCGAAGTGCAAGACCCCGGGCCAGGAGGTGAACCCAGGACCGCTGTACCGGCTGCCGTACGGTTCCGTGCACCCGAGCACCATCACCGCGCCGATCATCGGGATGGCGCAGGGCGCGTACGACGCGCACGTGGAGCACCAGGGCAAGCGGGTGCGGGCGGCGTACGCGGGCGAACAGTCCAAAGAGGACCCGTTCTCGAAGGTGCGGATCGCCGAGGCGGCCAGCGAAATCGACGCGGCCTGGCTGCAGCTGACGCACAACATCGACGAGCTGTACCAGCTGGCCTGCCAGGGCGAGAAGCTGCCGTTCAGCACGCGGCTGCGGGTGCGCCGGGACCAGGTGCGCGGCACCGAGCGGGCGATCTCCGCGATCGACCGGCTTTTCGAGAACTCCGGCGGCCGCGCGCTGCAGCGGGGCACGCCGATCCAGCGGTTCTGGCGCGACGCGCACGCGGGCCGGGTGCACGCGGCGAACGACGCGGAGCGCGCGTACGTCATGTTCGGCACCGGCGAGTTCGGCTTGCCTGTCGAGAATGCGATGGTCTGATGGCGCCTGAAGGTTCCTATGTAGACACTGCGGGCGGGATTCGCCTGCACTACCACGAGTCCGGCGCGGAGAACGCCGAGACGGTGCTGTTGCTGCACGGCGGTGGCCCCGGAGCCTCGGCGTGGAGCAACTTCGGCCGGAACCTGCCGGTGTTCGGGAAGTCTTATCGGACGCTGGCGATCGACCAGCCCGGGTTCGGCCGGTCCGACAAGCCGACCGACCACCCGCAGTACTTCCGGCACAGCGCGGACGCGGTCGTCGGCCTGATGGACCGGCTCGGCATCGAAAAGGCGCACCTCGTCGGCAATTCGCTCGGCGCGGGCGCGTCGGTCCGGCTCGCGCTGAACCACCCCGGGCGCGCCGGACGGCTGGTGCTGATGGGTGCGGGCGGGCTGAGCGTCAACGTCTTCGCCCCGGACCCGACCGAAGGCGTGCGGCTGCTGTCCAAGTTCGCCGGGGATCCGACGCGGGAGCGGATGGAAGCGTTCCTCCGGATCATGGTGCACGACCAGTCGCTGGTCACCGACGAGCTGATCGACGAACGCTTCGAGATCGCGCGTTCGCCGGAGTCGCTCGCCGCGATGCGGGCGATGGGCACATCGTTCAGCCTGCCGGATTCCTTCGAGGAAGGCATGTTGTGGCGCGAGGCGTACCGCCTGCGGCAACGGGTCTTGCTCGTCTGGGGCCGGGAGGACCGGGTCAACCCGCTCGACGGCGCCCTCTTGGCGCTGAAGACGATTCCGCGTGCGCAACTGCACGTGTTCGGCGGCTGCGGGCACTGGGCGCAGCTGGAGAAGTTCGACGAGTTCAACCGACTCGCCCTCGACTTCCTCGGGAGTTCGTGATGGCTATCCGTTCGCTGGGATATCTGCGCATCGAAGCCACGGACATGGACGCCTGGCGCGTCTACGGGCTGAAGGTGCTCGGCATGGTGGAGGGTTCGGGCGCCGACCCGAACGCGCTTTACCTGCGCATGGACGATTTCCCGGCGCGATTGGTGATCGTGCCGGGGGAGAAGGACCGGTTGGCGCAGGCGGGCTGGGAAGCGGCCAACGCCGCCGAGCTGGACGACGTCCGCGCCCGGCTCGACGCGGCTTCGGTGCCGTACAAGGAAGGCACGCCCGACGAGCTGGCCGACCGCCGCGTGGCGGAGATGATCAGCTTCACCGATCCGTCCGGCAACACCCTGGAGGTGTTCCACGGGGTCGCGCTGCAGCACCGGCGCGTGGTGAGCCCGTACGGCCACCGGTTCGTCACCGGCGAGCAGGGCCTGGGGCATGTGGTTTTGTCGACTCACGACGACGCGGCGGCGCTGGCGTTCTACCGGGACGTGCTGGGCTTCCGGCTCCGCGATTCGATGCGGCTGCCGCCGCAGATGGTGGGCCGCCCGGCCGACGGCGACCCGGCGTGGCTGCGGTTCTTCGGCTGCAACCCGCGCCACCACAGCTTGGCGTTCCTGCCGATGCCGACGCCGAGCGGGATCGTGCACTTGATGGTGGAGGTCGAGGAGACCGACGACGTCGGGTTGTGCCTGGACCGCGCGAAGCGCCGGAACGTCCCGATGTCGGCGACGCTCGGCCGGCACGTGAACGACCTGATGCTGTCGTTCTACATGAAGACCCCCGGCGGCTTCGACGTCGAGTTCGGCTGCGAGGGACGGCAGGTCGAGGACGAAGCGTGGATCGCCCGCGAGAGCACCGCGGTTTCGTTGTGGGGCCACGATTTCTCCGTGGGCGCGCAATGACTGCCGCCGTCCCGGAGGCGGTGCCGGACCGGTTTCGCGAGGTGCTCGGCCATTTCTGCACCGGGGTGACCGTGGTGACCGGTTATGTCGAGGATTCCTCGGCGGTCACTCCGGCCGGGCCGGTGGGCTTCGCTTGCCAGTCCTTCGCCGCGTTGTCGCTGGACCCGCCGCTGGTGCTGTTCTGCGTCGCCCGGACGTCGCGCACCTGGCCCGCGCTGGCCGCGGCGGGCACGTTCGCGGTGAACGTGCTCGCCGAAGACCAGCAAGCGGTCTGCGCCGAGTTCGGCCGCCGCGGCGGCGACAAGTTCGCCGGGGTGTCCTGGCGGCCCGCCCCGTCCGGCGCGCCGCTGCTGGACGGAGCCCTGACCTGGGTGGACTGCGAGGTGCAGGCGGTCCACCCGGCCGGGGACCACTACGTGGTGGTCGGCCGGGTGACCGCGCTGGGCGACACGTCGGACGCCCGCCCGCTGCTGTTCCACCGCGGCCGCTACACGGTCACCGAAGCGGTGCCGGACGCGCTCACCGCGCTGATGCCCTGGCCCCGCCCGGACGACTGGCTCTGACTCCCTCGTGAGCGGCGATGCCGGTTCTAACCGGCATCGCCGCTCACGAGGCGTTACTTCCGGCGGAAGTGCACGAACACCCGCCCGAAGTTGTCCTTGTCCTTCTCCACGCGGTGGTAGAGCGCCTTCACGTCCTTGCGCTCCAGGAACCGCAGCACGTGCTTCTTCAGCTGCCCGGATCCCTTGCCCGGGATGATCTCCACGAGCGGCGCCTTCTTCGCGACCGCCTCGTCGATGACCGCGCGCAGCGCCCGGTCGATCTCCCCGCCGCGGTTGTAGATGTCGTGAAGATCGAGCTTGAGCTTCATGCCTCCTTCCTACCGCACGCTCGGATAGTCGACATCGACTACTCATGTGCGTATAGTCGATCCTGACTAAGGAGCTGTGGTGAAGCGACGCGTGGTGGGGAATCCGCTCGGGCTGGCCGTGCTGGCGGGCTTGCTCGAGGAGCCGATGCATCCGTACGAGATGGCGCGGCGGTTCGTGGAGTACGGCAAGGAGCGGGATTTCAAGTACACCCGCAGCTCGCTGTACATGGTGGTCGGGCAGCTGGAGAAGGCCGGGTTCATCGCGGCGCGGGAAACGCTGCGCGATTCGGCGCGTCCGGAGCGGACCGTCTACGCCATCACGCCCACCGGCCGGCTCGAGCTGTTCGACTGGATGCGCGAGCTCGTCGCCGAACCGGCCACCGAGTATCCGCTGTTCGGGGCGGCGCTGTCGCTGTTCGTGGTGCTGCCCGCGGACGAGGTGCCCGAACTGCTCCAGCAGCGGCTCGCCGCGCTCACCGCGATCGCCGACGAGATCCGGGCGACGATCGAGGCCGGGCGGGAGCAGGGGCTCGCCTGGTGGTTCCTGGTCGAGGAGGACTACCGGCTCGCGAAGGTGGAGGCGGAGCGCGGCTTCGTCGCACGGCTCGCCGAGTCGGTCGCCGGGGAGGACTACCGGCAGGCGTGGGAAACCTATTTCAAGGGGAGAACATGAACGTAGTGGTGATCGGGGGCGGCATCGCCGGGGCGACCACGGCGATGGCGTTGCAGCGAGCGGGAATCGAAGCCGCGGTTTACGAGGCTTACCCGAAAGCGGCGGACGGAGTCGGCAGCGCGCTCACGCTGGCTCCCAACGGCCGCAACGCTTTGCGGCAGATCGACGCCGACGCCGCGGTGGCCGCGGCCGGCATCGAGGTGCCCGGAATGGTGCTGCAGAACCACAAAGGCCGGGTAGTCGGCAGATTCGACGGACTGCCGGACCTGCCGTCGAGTCTGTTGCTGCGCCGGGACCGGCTGTACCGCGCGCTGATGGACGAAGCGCGGAACCGGGGGATCACGGTCGAATTCGGCAAACGCCTGACGTCCATTGAGGACAGAGCGGGCCAGGCGCTCGCGCACTTCGCGGATGGTTCTTCGGCCGCCGGAGACGTGCTGATCGGCGCGGACGGCATCCGCTCGGCAGTCCGGTCCGCCTTGGACCCGGCAGCGCCCGCGCCGCGCTACACCGGGCTGCTCGGCCTCGGCGGCTGGATCCGCAACCCGGGTCTGCCGAGCACCGGGAAGTATCAGCATTTCGCTTTCGGCAAGCGGGCGTTCTTCGGCTATTTCATCGACGCGGACGAGATTCTGTGGTTCAGCAACGTCCCCGCCGCCGATCCGGCCGAGGCGAAGACCGCGTCGCCGGAGCACTGGCTAGCGGTCCTGCGGGAGCGGCACGCCGACGACGTCCCGGCGCGCGACATCATCGCCCTGCTGAAGCCGGAAGACGTTGCCCGGCCGGGGATTCTGGAAGACATCCCGACGGTGCGGACGTGGCACCGCGGCCGGGTCGCCCTGGTCGGCGACGCCGCGCATCCGACGTCGCCGAGTTCCGGGCAGGGAGCGTCGCAGGCGGTCGAGAGTTCGCTCGAACTGGCCCGTGCGCTGCGGGACGCACCGGACGTGGCGACGGCATTCGCCCAGTACGAGGCGGCGCGGCGGGAACGGGTCGAGCGGATCATCGCGCGGGCGGCGAAAATCAACCACGACAAGGCGGCCGGGCCGGTGGCGCGAGTGATGCGCGACCTGCTGATGCCGGTGCTGATGAAGACGGTGATGAGCCCGGAGAAGATGTTCGGGGACCTGCATCGGCACCGGATCGGGTTCGCGCCCTCGCGCGCCGCGGTCTAGCCGAGGGCCTGCCACCAGCCGTCCACCGGAGGGGGAGCGGACGCGTCGATCCGCTCCCCGGGTTTCGGGATCGCGAGCGGGAGGTCGTTGGCCTTGGCCTCCCGCCACACCCGGTCCGCGGGATCCGACCAGGTGTGCATGGCCAGCGTGAACGTCGCCCAGTGCACCGGGACCAGCAGCCCGCCGCGCACGTCCAGGTGGGCGGCGACGCCTTCCTCCGGCGTCATGTGGATGTCCGGCCAGTTCGGGGCGTACGCGCCGACCTGGATCAGCGTCGCGTCGAACGGGCCGTGCTTGGCGCCGATTTCCGCGAAACCCGGGAAATACCCGGTGTCGCCGCTGTAGTAGACGCGATGTTCCGGGCCGCTGATGACCCACGACGCCCACAGCGTGCTGTCGTTCGCGAGGCCGCGGCCGGAGAAATGCTGCGCGGGCGTGGCGACGAACCGGATCCCGGCCACGTGCGCGCCCTCGTGCCAGTCGAGTTCGATGATCCGCGCGGCCGGGACGTGCCAGCGTTCGAGGTGCGCGCCGACGCCGAGCGGAACGAGAAAAGGCGCGTCAGTCAGCGAAATCAGCGCTTGGACGGTCGGCAGGTCCAGGTGGTCGTAGTGGTCGTGGGAGATCACGATCGCGTCCAAGCGGCCCAGTTCCCGCAGCGAAACCGGGGGCGCGTGCAGCCGCCGCGGCCCGGCGAACGCGGCGGGCGAAACCCGGTCGCCCCACACCGGATCGCACAGCACGCGGGCGCCGTCGATCTCCACCAGCGTGGACGCGTGTCCGTACCAGGTAAGGAAAAGCCCGTCGGCCGCCGGCGCGGCGGGAGAGGAGACCAAGGGGACCGCGCCGCCCGGACGGCGGCGGGCTCGGTCCTCGCCGAACAGGAACTCGCGCACGAGCGCGCCGGGGGAGGCGGGTGTCGCCCGAGTGTGCGCGGTGTTGTGGAACACGCCGTCGGCGTACTGCGGGGACTGGCGCATCCGTTCCGCACGAGCTCCGGTGGCCTTCGCGCCGAAGGCCACCGGAGTCAATGCTGGGAAGGTCATGTCTTCGAGTCTACGAGGCGTTCCTGAGAGGCTCCCCAGCTTTGTGCAGGTGGCGCAGGGTCTGCCGGTACGAGGACACCAGGCCGGTGCGCAGGTACGGGATGCCGATCTCGGCGCAATAAGCCTCGACTATCGGCTGGGCGCGCCGCAGGTGCACCGACGGCATGCTCGGGAACAAGTGGTGCTCGATCTGGTGGTTGAGGCCGCCGAGCAGGACGTCGACGACCGGTCCGCCGGCGACGTTCCGGGAGGTGAGCACCTGCTTGCGCAGGAAGTCCAGTTCCGAGCGGCCGGTCAGCGTCGGCATGCCCTTGTGGTTCGGCGCGAAGATCGATCCCAGGTACACGCCCCACAGTCCCTGGTGGACCGCGAAGAACAGCAGCGCGAGGCCGGGCGGGAGGACGAGGAACAGCGCGGCGAGGTAAACCGCGCAGTGGGTGAACAGCAGCGCCGCTTCGGTCCCGCGGCGGCGCAGTCCCCGGCGCGCGACCGCGCGGATGCCGGACCAGTGCAGGTTGAGGCCTTCGAGGGTGAGCAGCGGGAAGAACAGCAGCGCCTGGTGCCTGCCGACGAACCGGGGCAGGCCGCGCGCCGCGCGGGCCTGGCGCTGGGACCAGACGAGGATGTCCGGGTCGACGTCCGGGTCCAGTTCCTCGTGGTTCGGGTTGGCGTGGTGCCGGGTGTGCTTGTCCATCCACCACCCGTAGCTCATGCCGATGCCGAGGTTGCCGGCGAGCCGCCCGGCGATCTCCGCGGGTCGGCGCGTCCGGAACACCTGCCGGTGCGCCAGATCGTGCGAAAGCAGGGCGATCTGCCCGGACAGGAACGCCTGGAACGCGGCCACGGCGAGCTGCCACCACGAGTCGCCGAGCAGCGCGAACGCGACCCAGCCTCCCGCGAACAGCACGGTCACGAGCGCGATTCGAGCGGTGTAGTAGCCGGGGCGCCGGTCGAGCAGCCCGGCGTCGGTGATCCGGCGGCAGAGCCGGGCGAAGTCGCTTCCCGGCCGCGGGGGCGAGGGGAGGACGAGCTTTTCGGTGGTCACCCCGGCGAGTATTGCGGCGCGGAGCCGCGGCGGGAAACCAGCAGACCCGACCGATCGTGCTGGGGTTGTCCCCACCATCGTCTTGTGCATCGCGGAAGCCGCCCTGCTCAAACGCGCGGCACCCCGTCGCACGCCGACGGCCCCTCCGCGAAATCCACCGCCGCGACCCCCGCCCGTACCGCCTGGCAAACAGCCCAACTCCCGCTAACCCGGCCGCCGTCCTGCCCCCCACCTCCCCACGACTTTTCGCTCACTGGACCCGCCCGCGGGATCGCGTCGGCGTGTGAAGGGGCAGTGCGCACGGCCCCCCGGGCCGGGTGCACTGCCCCTTCACACGCCGACTTAAAGGCGATCCCGCCGCGCCGACGAAGTCGGCGCCATCAAACCCAGTCGGCGCCATCAAACACTGCCGAGAGCCGTTCCTTCTGGCAGCGTGTCCACATGCGTAGCTACTACCTCCCCCCACTCGTCCCCGTAGCCGCTCTCGTCCTGATGCCGTTCCTTCCCTTCGTCAACTCCTCCGGCCTGTGGATGGGCTTGCCGAAGATGATGGTGTGGGGCGCGTTCTGGTGTCTGATGTTCACTCCGGCTCTGCTGCTGTCCGAGCGGTTGATGTCGCGCGCCGGCGAGGAGGATTGACGATGATCCTCGCCTTCACTCTCGCCGGGATCGTGCTGATCGGCGTGCTCGGTTTCGTCGGGCGGCGTCGTCCGGCCGCGGATCTGGCGGAATGGACCGTCGGCGGTCGGAAGTTCGGTGCGCTGACCATGTGGTTCCTGCAGGCCGGGGAGGTTTTCACGACCTTCACCTTCCTCGGCATGGCCGGGCTGGCGTTCTCCGGCGGCGTGGCCGCGATGTACGCGCTGCCGTACGTGCCGATCGCTTATGTGGTCCTGTTTTTCCTCGCCAAGCGGATCTGGCGGATGGGCAAGGAGCGCGGTTACCTCACCCAGGGCGATTTTCTCGAGGACCGGTATTCGAGCCGGGCGCTGGGCACGGTGTCGGCGATTCTCGGCGTGGTGTTCGTGCTGCCGTATCTGCAGTTGCAGATCACCGGGCTCGGGCTGATCGTCCGGCTGGTGACCGGCGACCACGCGTCCGGCACGCTCAGCATGATCGCCGGCAGCGTGCTGGTGGTGGCGTTCGTGCTGTGGGCCGGGCTGCGCGGGGTGGCGGCGACGTCGTATTTCAAGGACGCGATCATGCTCGTCGTCCTGGTGGTGCTGATCGTCGCGGTGCCCGCGCATTTCGCCGGCGGCGTGTCCGGGGTGTTCCGCAAGATCGACCAGCTGCACCCGGAGAAGCTGTTCGTGCACGCCGGGGCGAACGACCACACGTGGTTCGTCACGAGCATGCTGGTCAGCGCGATCGGCGTCGGGCTGATGACGCTGCCGCACACCTGGCCGGCGCTGATGTCCGCGCGCGACCCGAAGGTGCTGCGCCGCAACTACACCTGGATGCCGGTGTACGAGCTGTGCCTGCTGCTGCCGATGATCATCGGGTTCGCGGCGATTCTGGTGGTGCCCAAGGGAAACGATCCGAACGGCGTCTTGCTGACGTTGAGCAAGGACGCGCTGCCGGGCTGGGTGACCGGGCTCGTGGTCGTCGCCGCGACCGCCACCGCGATGGTGCCCGCGGGGGGCATCCTGATCGGCATTTCCTCTTTGGTGGCACGGAACATCACGCGGGTGCGCAGCGAACGCAAGCAGTTCTGGATCAACCACGGCACGGTCGTGCTGGCCAGCGCGCTCGCTCTCGTGCTCGGCATCTTCCGGCCGGATCTGCTGGCGAACCTGCTGCTGCTCACCTATTCCGGCTCGGTGCAGCTGGCCCCGGCGAATCTGCTGGGCTTCCTGAAGAAGGTCCCGGTCGGCAAGGCCCCGGTGTTCGCCGGGCTGCTGGCGGGCGAGGTCGTGGTGATCTGGCTGACCTTCGTGGACCCGAAGCTCGTCGGGACGGTGAACGTCGGGCTGGTCGGGCTTGCGGTTAACGTGATCGTGCTCGCGCTCGCGGCGCTGATCGAACGGGCCGTGACCCGGTCCGGAGACGTGGTGCAGACAGGAGAACCGGTATGACGCGAACCCTTTTCACCGGCGGCACGGTGTTCGACGGAACGGGCAGCGAGCCCGCGCCGGCGGACGTCGTGGTCGAGGACGGCCGGATCGTGGAGGTCGGCGCCGGCCTCGACGGAGACCGCGCGGTGGACTGCGCTGGAACGACGCTGCTGCCCGGGATGTTCGACTGCCACGTGCACGTCACGGTGTCCGACCTCGGGCTGCTGCAGCGGGTGCAGAAGCCGTTCTCGTACCAGTTCTACGAGGCGGCCCGGAACCTGTGGACCACGCTGAAACTCGGCATCACGACGGTGCGCGACGCCGCCGGGGCCGATCTCGGCATCAAGCAGGCGGTCGCGGACGGCCTGATTCCGGGTCCCCGCTTGGACATCGCGGTCGGCCTGATCAGCCCGACCGGCGGGCACGGCGATGGCTGGATGCCGTCCGGGCATTGCGTCCCGCTGTCGCTTCCGCACCCCGGCCGGCCGAGCGCGCTGGCGGACGGCCCGGACGAGATGCGCCGAGTCGCGCGCACTCTGCTGCGGGCCGGGGCCGACGTGCTGAAGGTCTGCACCACCGGCGGCGTCCTGTCGCCGCGCGACGACCCGCGGCATTCGCAGTTCACGCCGGAGGAATTGGACGTCCTGGTCGCCGAAGCGGCCATGCAGGGGCGGGCGGTGATGGCTCACGCGCAAGGTGCGGAGGGCGTCAAGAACGCGGTCCGCGCGGGGATCCGGTCGATCGAGCACGGCATCTACCTCGACGACGAGGCGATCGAACTGATGCTCGCGCGCGGCACCTGGCTCGTCCCGACGCTGGTGGCCCCGGTGAACGTCATCCGCGCGGCGGCCGCGGGCGCCGCGCTGCCGGACGCGGTGGTGCAGAAGGCGAAAGAGGTCGCGGAGGTGCACCTGGATTCGGTGCGCCGGGCCGTCGAGGCCGGGGTCCGGATCGCGATGGGCACCGACAGCGGCGTCGGCCCGCACGGAACGAATCTCGAAGAGCTGGAACTGATGCGCTCGGCCGGGATGAGCCCCGCGGACGTGCTGGTCGCCGCGACGTCGTCGGCCGCCCGGCTGCTGGGCAAGGACGCCGAGCTGGGCCGGCTGGCTCCGGGGTATCGCGCGGACCTCGTGGTCGTTTCGGGCGATGGGTACGATTTCCCGGCGCTGGCGGGGAACGTCCGGGAAGTGTGGCAGGACGGGGCGCGCGCGGTCTGAGGGCGCGGTTTTCTTGGCCACGGCATACTCGCCGCCGTGATCAAGAAAACCGAGGAACGCCACGCGTCCTGGCTCGAGCTTTTCTTCGACCTGGTCGCGGTCGCCGGCGTCGCCCAGCTTTCGCACCTCGTGCGCGGAACGACTTCCTGGAGCGACGCCGGCCTCTACGTCGTGTGCTTCCTCGCGTTCTGGACCGCGTGGATGTGCTTCACCGTGTACGGCAACGTCACCGGGGAAGCGGCCCGCACCATGCCGGTGCTGCTCGCGATGGCCGGACTGGTTTTCATGGCCGGTTCGGTGCACGACCTCGGCGAGCACGCGCAGGGCTTCGCCGTCTCGTACGTGGCGGTCCGCGCGCTCGCGAGCCGGGTGTGGGAAGGCCGGGGAAACCAGCGGATCATCGTCGAATGGCCGGTGGTGCACGCCGGGATGGGCGTGGTGCCGTGGGTGGTCTCGTTCTGGGTCGACGCACCCGGGAAGTACGCGCTGTGGGCGCTCGGGCTGGCGATCGACCTGGTGGCCGGGCTGACCATGTCCGGAGAACGGGTCGCGGAATGGGCTTCCCAGTCGAAGCGGCCGATGCCGGGATGGGCCTTCGCGCACTTGGATCTCGCGCATTTCGGCGAGCGGCTGGGCCTGTTCACGATCATCGTGCTGGGCGAGGGGGTGCTGACGGTCACCGAGGCGATGACCGAGGTCCCGGAGTGGGAATGGCCGCTGCTCGCGACTGTCCTCGGGGTTCTGGCGCTGCTCGCGGCTTTGTGGGGAGCGGCGTTGTTCCAGGGATTCGGCGGGATCCCGTATCTGGCGCAGGCTGCCTGGGGGCCGCGGGTGCTGCTGCCGGTGCACTGCCTGGTGGCCGGGTTGCTGGCGGCGCTGGCGGCCGGCTTCGGGGACGCCGTGGAGTCCGTTTCGCACGGGCACCTCGCGGCGGGGACGCGGTGGTTGCTGTGCGGGTGCGTCGCGGCGTTCACGGTGGTGGGCGTGGTGGCGCGGGTGGCTTCCGGGAGGTGGAAGCGGTGGGATTTCGTCGCGGTGCTCGCCGGGATCGGGATTCCGGCCGGACTGGGGTTCGCGGGCGGGACGCTGACACCGGCGCGGTTCCTGTGGGTGCTGGTGCTGGCGGTCGTCCCGGGACTGGTGCGGGAGTTACCGCGGCGAGGGCGAGTTGCCGCTTCGGGCGCGGACGGTCCGTGAGGGTCGGGCCTCGCGGCGCGCCGGTCGTGCTGGGGTCCTTGAGGTAATCAGAGTCCGTGAAGGAGCCCCGCACGGCTCTCAGCCGTCGGCGAGGAGATCCTTCAACGCGGCCGCGAACTTGGCCGGATTGCGTTGCGGCGCCAGGTGCGCCCCCGGCGTCTCGAGGAACGGCAGCCCGAGTTCGAGCGCGAGGATCTTGGCGGGCTGGTAGTGGTACCAGCCGCGGCTGGCCTCCCCGGCGACCGGCAGGATCTCGGCTCCCGTCCGGCGCAGGGCGCGCAGGTCCGGGAGGTAGTCGAAGAACTCGGTCAGCTCGCGGTCGAACAGGCGGAGCCAGTCGGCTTCGTGGGGCAGCCGCAGATGCGGCAGGTCCGGCAGCGCGGCTCCGGCGATCCCGTCCGCGAACAGCCTGACCGCGCCCATCAGATCACCCGAACGGGCCAACCGGACCTGCGCCGCGGCGGCCTCGAGAATGCCCGCGGCGTCCGGCATCAGCTGGATCGCGGGCGGCTCGTGCGCGACGAACGTGGCGACCCGGTCCGGGTACCGCGCGACGAGGTCCAGCCCGATCAGCGCACCGGCGCTGGTGCCGAACATCGAGGCCGGCCCGTCCCCGCCGACGTCGTCGAGGACCGCGAGCGCGTCGTCCGCCTGCAGGCTCACCGGGACTGGCCCGGTCGTGGTGTCGGTGCTGGAGAAATGGCCGCGCCGGTCGTAGGTGATCACAGTGAAATCCGTGCGCAAGAGCTTGACCAGCGCCCGGAACGAGTCCGCCGCCCCGGTCCCGCCGGGGACCAGCAGCAGGCACGGTCCCGAGCCGGTCGTGCGGACGGCCAGCTCGCCGCCCTCGACCGGACAGCGGTGCTCGGCAGTCTCCGCGTCTTCCGCGATCATGCCGAAAGTCAAGCACAACCCGCGGCGCCCGTTCGCTTCCGGGACGCCGGTTCTTGTCGGTGGCGGGTGCGAGACTGCGGGAATGACGAGTTGGGATGAGTTCAGTGCCGCCGCTCCGTCACTGGCCTCGCGCGTACGAGCCCGTTTCGCCGCCGCGGACTCGCACGTTCTGGCCACGCTGCGGAGAGACGGTTCGCCCCGGGTGAGCGGTTCGGAGATCGACTTCCGCGACGGCGAGGCGTATGTCGGGTCGATGCTCGACGCGATGAAGGCCCGCGACCTCCAACGCGACGGCCGGTTCGCGCTGCACGCCTATCCCGGCATCGAAGAAGGCGGAGACGCGAAAATCGCCGGGCGCGCGGTGGAGATAACGGATCCGGCGGAGGTCGCGCGGATCCAGGAGGGACAGGAGAGCCACCTGTTCCGGCTCGATCTGCGGGAGGCCGTGCTGACGTGGGTGGAGGACAACACGCTGTGGATCGAGTCGTGGCACCCGGGGAGTTGGGTGCGTTTCTCGAGGCCGGACAACGGTCCGGTGGTGCGGACTGAGCTGGAGTTGGAGGGGTAGTCCGGGGGAGAGGCGGCAGTCGGTGACGGGCGTGGCCGAGGCGAAGGTGCGGACGACCTCGCGCGGTGCGGGCGATCGGGAGCGAGCGGTGCAGACCTGGGGGTGAGTGGTGATGACCGGGCGTGTGTGGTGAGGCCGAGAGTGAGTGGTGCAGACCCTGGGGTGAGTGGTGGAGACAGGGCGTGTGGTGAAGGCAAGGCGCGAGTGGTGAGGACCGAGGGCGAGCGGTGAGGACCGGGAGCGAGTGGTGAAGACCGGGAGCGGGCGGGCGCTGTTCACGCCACGCTTCTCCGCGCTCCTGCCCCATCTCCGCCGCCCTTCCTGCCCCTAACGCTCCTGCCCTGTCTCCGGCGCTCATCTCGCACGCGGAGCGTGCTTCAGTCCCTAGCGCTCCGCCCCCATGCGCCAGGCGGGCCTCCCGCCGTGGACGATCGACGGCAGCACGACGGCCCGCCACCGTTCCCCTCCACCTCCTCGGCGATGCCCCAGTCGCGCTGCATTCGCGCGCCGCTGCTGCGACTCCCTCCCCGTCTCCACAGGAGCCCTACCCTGGGCTGATGAAGCTCACGTCCACCGTGCTCGACGCGCCCGATCCCCGGGCGCTGGCCGACTTCTACCGGGAACTTCTCGGGTGGCCGATCGGCGCTGACGAGCCGGAGTGGGTCACCCTGCGTCCGCCCGGCGGCGGGGCGGGGCTGTCGTTTCAGCTGGAGACGCAGTACGTGCCTCCGGTGTGGCCCGCCGGTCCCAGGGAGCAGCAGATGCAACTGCACCTCGACTTCGAGGTCGACGGCCGCGCGGCGCTGGAAGCCGCGGTCACGAAGGCGGTCGCCGCGGGGGCTCGGCTGGCGGAGTTTCAGCCGCAGCAGCAGGTGCGAGTGTTGCTGGATCCGGCTGGGCATCCGTTCTGCTTCTGGACCGACGACCGGCCCTAGCCGCCCTTCGGATGGCGGCCTTCTAGTGGCTGCCCCGCGACCGGATCGCGGCACTCTCGCGGCCGCGGCGGAGCGGAGTGGGGTCCCGTACGTCTCGCGACTGCCCGCGGCTCTCGTGGTCGCAGCGAAACTAGGCCGCGGACCTCCTCCGTCGGTGCGAATGCGGACGCGTTGCCATTCGGTTAGCCGCACCCTGATCCCGGCGCACGCGGGCCCGTCAACCTCGCAGCGCGGGCGAACAGAAGCGACTGCCAGACAACCCCGACAACGTCGGTCCCGCCCCAGGCTCCCTCCGCCGCACCAAGAGAACGTCGCGAGTGAAACTCCCCTTGCCCCAAAAAAACCCGCACCCGCCCGGCAAGAAGGCCGACCCAAACCCGAACCGTCAGCTCAGATTCGCTCCAAGATCGTCGCCGTGGCCATTGCCCCGCCGGCGCACATCGAGACCAGTGCCGTCGTCGCGTCGCGGCGTTCCAGTTCGTGCAATGCTGTCGTCAGCAGCCGCGCGCCGGTGCAGCCCACCGGATGTCCCAGTGCGATCGCGCCGCCGTTGACGTTCACCCGCGACTCGTCCGGATTGTGCATGCGCTGCCACGACAGCACGACCGACGCGAAGGCCTCGTTCACCTCGAACAGGTCCACGTCGCCGATCTTCATCCCGGCCGCGTCCAGCACCCGCGTCGTGGCCTGGACCGGGCCGTCCAGGTGGTAGTACGGCTCCGCGCCGACCAATGCCTGCCGGCGGATCCGAGCCCGCGGGCGCAGGCCCAGCGAGCGGGCCCGCGAGGCGTCCATGATCAGCACCGCAGCGGCGCCGTCGGAGATCTGGGACGACGAGCCTGCCGTGTGGATTCCGTCCGGCACCACCGGCTTCAACCGCGCCAGACCCTCCATTGTGGTCTCCCGCAGGCCCTGATCCCGGTCCACCACCCCGGCTTCCGTCGTGACCGGCACGATTTCCCGGGAGAAATGCCCGGCTTCCCACGCGGCCGCGGCGTTGGCTTGGGACCGCACCCCGAAAGCGTCGACGTCTTCGCGCGTGATGCCGCGCCGGATCGCGATGCGTTCTGCCGCGCCGTATTGGTCCGGCATGTCGATCGACCACGTATCCGGCTTGGGGGAGCCGACGCCCTCGCCGCGGTTCGCGCCCAGCGGCACCCGGCTCATCGCCTCCGCACCGCACGCCACGCCGACGCTGATCGCGTCCGCCGCGATCAAGCCGGCGACCAGATGCGCGGCCTGCTGCGCCGAACCGCACTGCGCGTCGATCGTCGTGGCTCCGGTCGATTCCGGCAGGCCCGCGTGCAGCCACGCGGTGCGGGTCAGGTTGCCGCACTGCTCGCCCGCCTGCGTGACCGCTCCGCCGATCACCTGCTCCACCTCGGCCGGATCGATGCCGGCCCGTTCGACCACCCCGCGCACCGCCGCGCCCAGCAGTTCGGCCGCGTGCAGGCCGGACAGCCAGCCGCCGCGCTTGCCGATCGGCGTGCGTGCCGCGGCCACGATCACCGGTTCGCCCACGAGTGTCCCCTTCCGAAGCTTCCTACCGGCAAAACTAGAACACGTTCCTGTTAATGACAAGCGAGCGCACGACAGCGCGGAAGTCGATCACCTGAGCCTGAGCAAGCGCTCACCTGCGCGAATTGGTTCTGGAACGGTAAAGTAAACAGGTTTCACTCGCGTGGGTTCCGTTGGTTAACACCGTATGCTCTACTGGGGTCATAGAACGCGTTGCAGTTGGGTATCACCGCCGATCCCGCGCAGGAGGCCAAGCCGTGGCAGCCCCGCTTTTGCCCGCCGGTTTCGACTTCACCGATCCGGACCTCTACGCCAGTCGGCTGCCCCTGGAGGAGTTCGCCGAACTCCGCCGCACGGCGCCCGTCTGGTGGAATCCGCAACCGCACAACACCGCCGGCTTCGGCGACGACGGCTACTGGGTCGTCACGCGCCACGCCGACGTCAAGGCGGTCTCGCGCGACAGCGAGCTCTATTCGTCGCGGGAAAAGACCGCGATCATCCGGTTCGACGACCAGATGACCGCCGAGGGCCTCGACGCCAACCGGCTCGTCCTGCTGAACATGGACGCGCCGCAGCACACCAAGCTCCGCCGCATCGTGTCGAAGGGGTTCACCCCGCGTTCGATCGCGAAGCTCGAGGACACCTTGCGCGACCGCGCCGAGCGGATCGTGTCCGAGGCCAAGAAGAAGGGCTCCGGCGACTTCGTCACCGACGTCGCGTGCGAGCTGCCGCTGCAGGCGATCGCCGAACTGATCGGCGTGCCGCAGGAGGACCGGCTCAAGCTCTTCGACTGGTCCAACCAGATGGTCGCCTACGACGACCCGGAGTACGACCTCGAGCCGATCGCCGCGTCGGCGGAACTCGTCGGCTACGCCTGGAACATGGCCGAGGACCGCCGCCGCTGCCCGATGGACGACATCGTCACCAAGCTCGTCCAGGCCGACGTCGACGGCGAATCGCTCGGCTCCGACGAGTTCGGGTTCTTCGTGATCCTGCTGGCCGTCGCGGGCAACGAGACCACCCGCAACGCCATCACGCACGGCATGAAGGCGTTCCTCGACCACCCGGACCAATGGGACGTCTTCAAGGAACAGCGCCCGAAGACCGCGCCGGACGAGATCGTCCGCTGGGCGACGCCGGTCGTGGCGTTCCAGCGCACCGCGACCCGCGACACCGAACTGGGCGGCGCGCAGATCCGCAAGGGCGACCGCGTCGGGATGTTCTACAGCTCGGCCAACTTCGACCCCGAGGTCTTCGACGAGCCCGGCAAATTCGACATCCTCCGCGAGGACAACCCGCACGTCGGCTTCGGCGGCACCGGTTCGCACTACTGCATCGGAGCGAACCTCGCCCGGCTGGAGATCGACCTGATCTTCAACGCGATCGCGGACGTGATGCCGGACATCGCCGAGGTGTCCGCGCCCGAGCGGCTGCGTTCCAGCTGGCTCAACGGAATCAAGCACTACCAGGTCCGCTACGCCTGAGCAGGCGAAACGCCCGGGGCTCCGGCGTAGTCGGCAAGGAGCGCGGCGCACCGGCATGATGGCCCCGTGCGCACGACGGTAGACGTGGAATTCGGTGTCCGGGTGACGAAACCCGGCCTCGCCGCGATCTCGGTCGCCGCCGTGCGCGCGGACGCCGGCGAACTCGCCGTGTCCGACGCCGGTCCCGCGCGCACCGCCGAGTTCGAGCACGGCACGCGCGCGGAGGTCTACGACCTGGCCGAGGGCGAGCATCGCGTCACCTATCACGGCGAACGGGTGCTGCACCGCGGCAACGCCGAACCCGTCACGCTCGCCGACATCGCGCGGTACACGCGGCCCAGCCGGTACTGCCCGTCGGACCGGATGGGCGGGCTGCTTCCGCCCGGCATCGGAGACCTGACCGGCGCACGGGCGCGAGTGCAAGCGATCGTCGACCACGTGCACGAGAGGCTCGCGTACGTCGTCGGCTCCGGCGGCCCCACCTACGACGCCATCGACACGCTCCTCGCCGGCGAAGGAGTCTGTCGCGACTTCGCGCACGTATGCGTCGCGCTGTGCCGCCTCGTCGACGTACCCGCGCGCTACACCTCGGTGTACGCGCCGGGCTTGCAGCCGATGGACTTCCACGCCGTCTTCGAAGCGGGCATCGACGGCCGCTGGTACGTCTTCGACGCCACCCGGTTGGCCCCGCGCCAGACCATGCTCCGCATCGCGACCGGCCGCGACGCCGCCGACACCCCGTTCCTCGCGACGCTGGGCTGCGAACTCGACTTCCTCGGCGCGACCGTCTTCGCCACGACCGACGAGCCGCTGCCGCGTGACGACGGGCACGCTCCCGTCGTACTGGCCTGAATGCGTGTCTTTTGCGACAAACCGCGGGTCCGCTGGGTAGACAGTGAACGTGAAGCGTTCCCGCAAGACCCCCGGGCCGAGCAGATGGGCCCGCGCGCGTGCCCGGTACCGGTGGCTCGACCACATCGCGCGCGCCACCAACCGGTACATCGACTACGGCGGCTATCACTACGTCGCGTCGATCACCTACTTCAGCCTGCTCTCGCTGGTGCCGATCCTGATGCTGTCCTCGTCGGCGGCCGGGTTCGTGCTCGCGACGCAGCCGCATCTGCTCGACGCGCTGGTCCGCGGCATTTCCGGCTCGCTGCCCGGTCCGATCGGCGCGCAGGTGTCGTCGATCCTGACCGGGTTCGTGGAGCAGCGCACCGGCGTCGGGGTCGCCGGTCTGGTCGTCGGCCTCTATTCCGGCTGGAACTGGATGAACGCGCTGCGGGACGCGCTCACCGCGATGTACGGGCAGAACCGGTCCGAGGGGCCGCTGCTGCGCACGATCCTGACGGACGTGCTGGCGCTGCTCGGCCTCGCCGCGGCGCTGCTGGTGTCGTTCGGGATCTCGGTGTCCGGCACCGCGGTCGGCCGCTCGCTGCTCGGGCTGGTCGGCGTCGCGGACACGAGCTGGGGGCACAATCTGCTGTCGTTCGTCTCGGTGCCGCTGGCGCTGCTCGCCGACTGGCTGGTGTTCCTGTGGGTGCTGACCCGGCTGCCGCGGGAGCGTGTCGGCTGGCGCAGCGCGATGCGTGGCGCGGTCGCCGCGGCGGTGGGATTCGAGCTGCTCAAGCAGGCCGGCGGGTTCTACCTGAACTTGATCAGCAAATCGCCGTCCGGCGTGGCGTTCGGTTCGGTGATCGGTCTGCTGTTCTTCATCTCGCTGATCGCGCGGATGCTGGTGTACATCACCGCCTGGACCGCCACCGCCCGCGACGCTCCGCGCAAGCCGATCCAGCCCCCGGCCGCGACTCAGCTGCGGCCGATCATCGCGCCCAAGCAGAACAGCGGGAAGGCGGCGCTGCTGGGCGCGGTGGTCGGGGCGCTGGGGACGCTGTTCGCGTTGCGCGGGCGGCGGCGGGACTAGGGCTTTTCCGACCCGACGACCCACATGCTGAAGTATTGCGAGCCGCCGCCGTAAGCGTGTCCTAGCGCGACTCGGGCCCCGTCCACCTGGTAGTCGCCAGCGCGGCCCATCACCTGCTTCGCCGCTTCGGAGAACCGCAGCATCCCGGACGCGCCAATGGGATTCGACGACAGCACGCCGCCGGACGGGTTCACTGGCAGCCGTCCGCCGATCGCGGTATCCCCGGCCTCGGTGATCTTCCAGCCCTCGCCCGCGGCGGCGAAGCCGAGGTTTTCCAGCCACATCGGTTCGAACCAGGAGAACGGCACGTAGATTTCCGCGACGTCCACTTCGGACAGTGGGTCCTCGATGCCCGCGTCGCGCCACAGCGCCGCCGCCGCGTCCCGCCCGGCTTGCGGGCTGACCTGGTCTCGTCCGGCGAACGTCGTGGGCTCGGTCCGCATCGCGGTCGCGTGGATCCAGGCCGCGCCTGCAGGCACCGCGTCCCCGGCGGCTTCGTCGCCGAGCACCATCGCGCAGGCGCCGTCGGAGGACGGACACGTTTCGTCGTACCGGATCGGGTCCCACAGCATCTGCGACGCCTGCACCGACTCGACCGTGATGTCGGCCTGCTGCAAGTGCGCGAACGGATTCAGCGCGCCATTGCGCCGGTCCTTCGCCGCCACGATCGCGCCGACGTGCTCGGGTGCGCCAGAACGGCGGATGTACGACCGGACGTGCGGCGCGAAGTAGCCACCGGCCCCGGCGCCGACCGGCATCTGGAACGGCGGCAGGATCGACAGGCCCCACATCGCGTTCGACTCGGACTGCTTCTCGAACGCCACCGTCAGCACGCGCCGGTGCACGCCGGACTGGATGAGGGAAGCGGCGACCAGCGCGGTCGATCCGCCGACCGAACCCGCGGTGTGCACGCGAATCAACGGTTTCCCGTTCGCGCCCAACGCGTCCGAGAGGAACAGTTCGGGCATCATCACGCCCTCGAACAGGTCCGGCGCCTTGCCGATCACGACGGCCTCGATGTCGTCCCAGCCGACCTGGGCGTCCGCCATCGCGCGGTCGATCGCTTCGCGGAGCAGACCGGCCATCGACACGTCGGTGCGCTTCGCGCGGTGGTGCGTCTGCCCGGTCCCGAGCACCGCGGCGAGCTGTTTCGTCATCGTGCCTCCAGCACGGCGAGGAGGTTCTGCTGCAGGGCGGGTCCGCTGGTCGCGTGGGCGAGCGTCTTGGCCGCCTCGCCGCGGTGGATGCGGGCGGCGGCCTCGCCGATGCGGGCGAGACCGGCGGAGAACATGGGATTGCCGGTGAGCGCGCCGCCGGACGGATTGATCCGGACGTGGGCGTCGAGATCCAGTTCGCGGCGCAGGATGAGTTCCTGGTGCGTGAACGGCGCGTGCAGTTCGGCCAGTTCGACGCCGTCGAGGTCCAGCCGGGCCGCGGCGGCGGCGGCGGTGGACGGCGAGCGCGTGAGGTCGCGCGCGCCGAGGACGGGGGAGTCGATCCGGTGCTCCAGGCCGGAGATGATCGCGGGCCGCTCCACGAGGTCGCGGGCTCGTTCCTCCGAAGCCAGGATGATCACCGACGCACCGTCGGTCACCGGTGCGATGTCGTGTGCGCGAAGGGGATCGGCGACGTACGGGGTGTCGAGCAGTTCGGCGACGTCCACGGTTCCGGACAGCTGCGCGGCCGGATTGTTCGCCGCGTCCGCGCGCGAGCGGGCGGCGACTTCGGCCAAGTCCTTTTCGGACCACAGCCCGCCTTCAAGACCCAACCGGGCCTGCAATCCGGCGATCGCCAGCGAGTCCGGCCACAGCGGAGTGACGAGGTACGGGTCCAGCTGCATCGCCATGACGCGGCGGAGCTGTCCGGCGCTGGCTTTGCCGAAGCCGTACACCAGCGCGGTGTCGACCTCGCCGGTGCGGATCTTCAGCCACGCCTCGTACAGCGCCCAGGCGGCGTCCATTTCCACATGGGACTCGTTGATCGGCGGGAACGCGCCCAGCGCGTCCACCGCGGCGATGAACGAAAACGCGCGTCCGGCGAGGTAATCCGACGAGCCGGAGCACCAGAATCCGATGTCTTGTTTGGACAGTCCGGTCGCGGCGAACGCCTCGGCGAGGATCGGCACGAGCATTTCCACGCCGTTCGTGGTGCCCTCGCTCTTGCGGACGTTGGGCGCCTGCGCGAAACCGGCTACGGCTACTTCAGGCATGGTTCCTCACAGGTGGTGGGCGAAGGTCTCGTACGCGGCGTCCGGTTCGCCGGTGGGTTCGAAGTGGCTGATGTTCTCCAGCGACGTCCACCATTCTTCGCGCGGACGCCAGCTGGCGCGCACGCGCATGCCCATCCGGACTTCCTCGGCGGCGCAGCCGAGCACCAGATGCAGGAAGGCGATGTCGGCCCCGTCGAGCAGGATGTACGCCGCGACGTACGGCGGTTTGATGCGCTGTCCGAGGAATGGCACGTTGACGATGCAGAACGTCGTGACGATGCCGGTGTCGGGCAGTTCCACCTCGTCGGTGGTCGGTACGCCGTCCACCGGGCACGCGCCGCGCGGCGGAATGTAGACCTTGCCGCATTCGGGGCAGCGCTGGCCGAGCATCCGGCCTTCGGCGAGGCCGCGCAGGTACCGGCTTTCCTCCGGCGAGGCGGAATGCTGGTATTTCAGGTGCACCGGCGTGATGATCACGCTGACCGGCGCGCCTTCCTCGCGTTCGGCCACCGGCGGGGGAGCCTCGGTGGGCGTGGTGTCCGGCGCGTCCGCGGGCAGGAAGTAGGCGATGTCGCGGATGTGGCCGACTGTTTCGTCCGCCCACCGCACGCGGACGCGTTGTCCGATGCGGACATTGTCCGGCGAGCCGGCGTCGAGGGCGTGCAGCAGGCTGGTGTCCGCGCCGTCGAGTTTCACCAGCACCCAGGCGAACGGACGCGACAGCGGCTGGCCGTCGAGCGGATCCGCGCACCAGGACCAGGAAACCACAACGCCTTCCGAGCCGACCGGGACGAACTCCGTCAACGGGTCCGCGGTGGCCGGGTCGTATTCGACCGGCGGCACGTGCACGCGGCCGTCGCTGCCGCGCACGCCTTCGATCCGGCGTTCGCGCAGCGCGTTGACGAACCGGCCGAGCACCGGGCCGGTGGAACGGGTGTAGTCGAAGCCGACGTTGAGCGGCGCCGACAGAGGGGCATCCGAAACCGTCACGGCTCCGAGTGAAACACGTTCTCGAATCCGAGGCAAGGAACCTGTTGTGTCTATGTGGAACGCGTTCTAGATTTGGGAGCTATGGACCTGGGACTGTGGACCATCGCCGCGGCCGAGCCCGCCCGGGTGGCGCTGGTGGATCCGGACGGGCGGGAAATCACCTACGGAGAACTGACCGCGAAGGCCAACCGATACGCCTCGGGGCTGCGCGAGCTGGGCCTCGGCGTCGGCGATTCGGTGGTGCTGCTGCTGCCGAACGGCGACGACCTGGTCGCGGCGTACTTCGCGGCGATCCAGACCGGGCTGTACGTGGTGGTGGTGAACTGGCATCTCGTCGGCCCGGAAGTCGCGTACATCCTCTCCGACAGCGGAGCCAAGGCGTTTCTGGCGCACGAGCGGTTCGCGAACGTCGCGGTCGCCGCGGCCGACGAGGCCGGGGTGCCCGCGTCGGCACGGTTCGCGGCCGGCTCCGTGCCCGGCTTTCACCGCGTCGAGGAACTGGGCGCGGGGCTGGGCGACGCGCGGCCGGACAACCGGACGGCCGGGTCGCCGATGCTCTACACGTCGGGCACGACGGGGCGGCCCAAGGGCGTCAAACGGCCGCTGACCGGAGCCGATCCGGATCAGGTGCCCGCCGCGTCGACGTGGTTCTTCGGGGTGTTCGGCCTGCGGCCGTTCGACGATCACGTGCACCTGTGCGGGTCGCCGCTGTACCACACGGCGGTGCTCAATTTCGTGGCTATTTCCCTGCAGCTCGGCCACACCGCGGTGCTGATGGACCGGTGGGACGCCGAGGAAATGCTGCGGCTGATCGAGCGGCACCGGGTGACGCACAGCCACATGGTGCCAACGCAGTTCCGCCGGTTGCTGGCGCTGCCGGACGACGTGCGCGCGAAGTACGACCTCAGTTCGCTGCGCGTGATGATTCACGGTGCGGCGCCGTGCCCGCTCGAGGTCAAGCGGAAGATGCTCGAGTGGTGGGGGCCGGTCGTCACCGAGTACTACGCGGCGACCGAGGGCGGCGGGACGGTGATTTCCGGCGAGGACTGGCTGCGCAAACCGGGATCGGTGGGCTTGCCGTGGCCGGGGTCGACGATCCGGATCCTCGACGACGACGGCAACGAGGTGCCGACCGGCGAGACCGGCACGGTGTACATGAAGATGGGCGACTCGAAGTTCGAGTACCACCGCGACAAGGCCAAGACGGAGAAGGCCCGGGTCGGGGACTTGTTCACGTTGGGCGACGTCGGGCATCTGGACGAGGACGGGTACCTGTTCCTGCACGACCGCAAGGCCGACATGATCATTTCCGGCGGGGTGAACATCTATCCCGCGGAGATCGAGGGCGAGCTGGTGATGCATCCGAAGGTGGCCGATGTGGCCGTGTTCGGGGTGCCGCACGAGGATTGGGGCGAGGAGATCAAGGCGGTGGTGCAGCCCGCGGACGGGGTTGAGGGGTCTGCGGAGCTGACGGCCGAGCTGCTTGCCTATGCGGAGACTCGGCTGGCTCGGTTCAAGCTGCCCAAGTCGGTGGATTATCGGGCGGAGTTGCCTCGGGATCCGAATGGGAAGCTTTATAAGCGGAAGTTGCGGGAGCAGTATGTGTCGTGAGGGCGGGGCTGGGCACCCCGAAGCTCGATTGTGACTACGGCGCGGAGGTGCTTGTCAAGGCGGGAAAGCGTGCCTTGACAAGCACCTCC
>NZ_ASXG01000185.1 GCF_000411975.1 Amycolatopsis orientalis DSM 43388 | reverse complement strand
CGGCAGGGCCCCGACCTCACCCGAGGTCGGGGCCCTGCCGCGAAGCAAATACCGGGGCTGCTTACTTCTTCCTGGCCGCCGAGGTGCGCTTCGCCGGGGCCTTCTTGGCCGCGGCCGTGGTCTTCTTCGCCGCCGTGGTGGTCTTGGCGGCGGTCTTCGCCCGCGTGGTGGTGGCCTTCGGGGCCGCCTTGGCGCGGGTGGTGGTCGACTTCGCGGCCGTCGCGCGCGTCGTCGTCTTGGCCGCGGTGGCCTTGGCGGGGGCCTTGGCCGCGGTGGCGCGGGTGCGCGTGGCGGCGGGCTTCGCCGCGGTGGCACGGGTGCTGCGCGTGGTCGTCGAGGCGGCGCGAGTGGTCGTGGCGCGCGCGGTGGTGCCGGTGGCCCGCTTCGCCGCCGTGGCCTTCGGCAGCTTCTTCGAACCGGAAATCACGTCCTTGAACGTGGTGCCCGCGCGGAACGCCGGAACGTTCGTCTTCTTCACTCGCACGGCT
>NZ_ASXG01000184.1 GCF_000411975.1 Amycolatopsis orientalis DSM 43388 | reverse complement strand
CGCTGCTCGCGGTTCTGCGGCGGACGCGGCGGGCGAGCCGCCTCGGCCGCTGGCCGCGGCGTGCGGCGCGTCGGCAACTCCGGCCTTGGCGGTTCCGCCGCGGCCCGCGACGGCTGCGGCAGGTCCGGAGCCGGCTTCCGCGGCGGCGATTCCGGCCGTTGCGGCTCCGCTCGGGAAGGCTCCACCGCGAGCCGGGAAAGCTCCGGCACATCCGGCTCCGACGCGGCGTCCGCTCCCGAAGAAGGCTCGGTCTCGCTGATCGGCGCGAGCAAATCCTTGCGCACCAACACGATCGCCCGGGTCCCGCCATACGCGGATTCGCGCAGGTGCACCGAAATCCCGTGCCGCGCCGCCAGCCGCGCGACCACGAACAGACCCAGCCGCGGTTCGTCGGACAGCGCCATGATCCCGAAGTCCGGCGGGTCGGCGAGCATCGCGTTGAACTCGTCGGCCTGCTCCGGCTCGATGCCGAGCCCCTGGTCCTCGACCTCGATCACGACGCCCTTGCCGACCACGTTGCCGCGCAGTTCGACGCGCGATTCCGGCGGCGAGAACGACGTCGCGTTGTCGATCAGCTCGGCGAGCAGGTGCACGAGGTCGCCGACGACCGGCCCGCGCACGGCGACCTCCGGCAGCTGCGCCGTCTTCACCCGGGCGAAGTGCTCGGTCTCCGCCGCCGCGCCGCGGACGAGTTCCACCAGCGACACCGGATTGCGCCACTGCCGTCCGGGCTGGCCGCCGCCGAGAATGATCAGGTTCTCCGCGTTGCGCCGGGCCCGGGTGGAGAGGTGGTCGAGGCGGAACAGCGTGTCGAGCTGGTCCGGGTCCTCCTGCTTGCGCTCGGCGGCGTCCAGCACCTTGAGCTGCCGGTGCACGATCACCTGGCTGCGGTGCGCGATGTTGAGGAACACCGCCTTCGTGCCCTGCCGCGTCTTCGCCTCTTCGACCGCGGCGGCGATCGCGGACTGCTGCGCGAGGTTGAACGCCTCGGCCACCTCGCCGATCTCGTCCGTGCCGTGGTCGAGCAGGTGCCCGCCCGCGTCGAGGTCCACCGGTTCGCCGTCCCGCAGCCGGCCCATGAGCTCCGGCAGCCGCACCTCGGCCGCGTCGAGGGTGTCCTCGCGCAGCCGGGCGAGCCGGGCGATGAACCGGTTCGACAGCCGCAGCGCGACCAGCACCACGGCGAGCGCGAAGAGCACCGCCGCCGCGCCCGCGATGATCGAGTCCCGCAGCGTGTCGTCCGCGTCCGCGATCGCCGCGTTGGTCGCGTGCGCGCTCTGCGCGGCGAACATCGTCATCAGCGTGGTGGCGACCTGTTTGGCGTCGGCCCGCCACTGTTCGAGCGGCACCGGAAGCTGTTTCGCGCCGGACAGCAAGGCGTTCTCGACCTGCGTCACGGTCGTCCACGCGGGACTCGAGACGAGCTTGTCGTAGTTCGCCCGCACCTCGGGCACCATCTGCGGCACCGACTGTTCGAGCTGCGCGTGGTACGCGCCGATCTCGCCGAGGTACGCGCGCTGCTCGTCACCGGACAGGCCGCCCGCGGCGAGCCCGGCCGACGCCAGTGCGTCGCTGCGCTGCATTTCCTCGGCGGCGTTGAAAATCGGGATCGCGGACAGCCGGGCATAAGCGTTGTCCGCACCGCGCGCGGCCTGCGCGAGCCCGGCCACGCCCTGGGTGAACTGGTCGATGATCTGGTTGTAGAAGGAAAACACCTCGAGCCGCGGCACCTGGCCGGAGTCGACCTGCTGGCGCAGCTGCGGCAGTTTCGCTTCCAGCGCGGCGAAGGTGGCGATGTTCTGCTTGACGCTCGCCGGCACATTCGAGTCGGTCGCGAAGCTGTCCTGCAGCACCGAGGTGATCTGCGCGGCGGACGCGTCCGTCTTCGGCCGGGCGGCCAGCAGCGCGGCGCGCGCGGCGTCCTGTCCGGCCAGCACGCTCATCGACAGCTGCCGCTCTTGTTCCGCGGCGAGCAGGAACGGAATGCCCGGGCCTTCCGAACCGCGAATCTTCTGCGCGTACCCGCGCGCCTGCGCGGCGTCGAAAATCAGGTAGCCGGCGAGCGCGATACCGACCAGCAGCAACGCCGCGCTCGGAATCAACGCGATCGCGAGCACGCGAGAGCGAATAGACGACCCGCGGCCGTTTCGCGCGGAATTCTGCTTCACCGTGATCCGTTTTCCTTCCGGCCCTGCCATGGTTTCGGGTCCGCGGTGTTTCCCCTTGCACCGGTCCGACCAGCCGGATCACAGTTCACCGTGGTCTGCGTTGCCCGCGACGACGGTAAGCAACCTTCACCGGCGAGTCAAGTCCGGACCCGGGTCGCCGTCACCCTCTTGTTACCAGCTAGTAACCCACTGTGGTGCTTGGAAAACTGATCACCACCGGACGTGATCTTGGTCGCACCGGCCCCGCCGCTGCCCACTGGGCGCCGGGGGGTGCGGCCGCTCACGAGAGCGCACGCGAAAAACTCACCGGAACCTTATGCGCAATTCAGCATCGGCAACGGAATCGAACGGAAAACCGAGACCAATTTCCGGAATTCAGCGCCGGACTCCATTCGGCGGCCGGTGCGCGGAAAGCCGCGGCCCGGGAGCCGATTCGGTTTCCTCCGTGTCGGCCGGGCGGCCGCGGCGGACGAGGTCGTGCAGCATCTCGCGGCACGCCCAGGCCAGCACCGCCACGGACGCGACCAGCACCGCCACCAGCGTCGATTCGACCGGATAGCGGGCGACCAGACCGCCGAAACGCGCGAGCAGCACGCCGAGGACCACGCCGACGAGCAGGGTCACGACATACGAGAGCGGCACTTCCCGACCGCGGTTCTCGGTCATTCCGGCCCCTTCCGCCCCGGATTCGCGCGGCGAGGCCGCTCCCCGATCAGCTCCGGCCCGCGAAAAAACAGGCGTCGAGCATACCCGCCGGGCAGCGGCCGGCGCGCCCGTCGATCACCCAAAGGGGCGAGCCGGACACCGATTGTTCACCCACGGCCGGTGAATCCGGCCGGGTTCCGGCGAATCCGCGCGCACATCGCGCCAATTCTTTTCAGCGCACCTCGCGCAGCACGCGCACCGCCCGCAGCACCTCGGCGTAAGTCGTGTACAGCGGGGCGAGCCCGAAGCGCAGCACGTCCGGCGGCCGGAAATCCCCGAGCACCCCGCGTTCGTGCAGCGCGTTCATCGTCTGCTGCCCGCCCGCGTCGCGCACCGAAACCTGGTGCCCGCGGACAGGTTCGCGCGGCGTCGGAATGTCGGCCCCGGGCAGCAGTTCGTCCGCGCACCGGAAAAAGAAATCGCCCAGCGCCAAGCCTTTCGCCCGCAGCACGGAAAGGTCGACGCCGTCCCACACGTCCAGCGCGGCGTCGAGCGCCAGCATCGACAGGATGTCCGGCGTGCCGGCGCGGGCGCGCGCGATCCCCGAGCTGCCGCGGTATCCCGGCTCCATGCCGAACGGATCCGCGTGCCCGGCCCAGCCGGCGAGCGGCTGGTCGAATTCCGCCTGATGCCGCTGCGCCACATAGACGAACGCGGGCGAACCCGGCCCGCCGTTGAGGAATTTGTACGTACACCCCACCGCGTAGTCGACGCCGCACGCGTCCAGCTGAACCGGGATCGCACCGACGCTGTGGCAGAGATCCCACACCGCGAGGGCGCCGGCCGCGTGCACGGCCTCGGTGACCGACGGCATGTCGTGCAGCCGCCCGCTGACGTAATCGACGTGGTTCACGAGCACCGCCGCGGTCCGCTCGCTCACCGCGCCGGGCAGATCCGCCACCGGCACGCGCCGCACGGTGTGCCCGGTGAGCCGAGCCGCCTGGTCGGCCACGTAGCCGTCGGTCGGGAAGGTTCCCGCGTCGACCAGCACCTCGTCGCGCCCGGGGTTCGCCCGCACCGCCGCGACGAGCACCTTGAACAGGTCGACGCTCGTCGAGTCGGCCACCACCACCTGCCCGGCAGCGGCCCCGACCAGCGGCGCGATCCGCTCCCCGACCCGCTGCGGGGCGTCCCACCAGCGCTCGGGCCACGACCGGATCAGCCGCCGCCCCCACTGCTGCCGGACCACGTCGGCCAACCGCTCGGCGACGTGTTTCGGCGGCGCGCCAAGGGAATTCCCGTCGAAGTACGCGACTTCCGGGTCAAGATCGAACTCCGCGCGCTTCGCGGCGAGCGGGTCGGCGGCATCGAGCGCAGCCGCCTCGTCGGCAAGACTGTCGCCGCGCACGGCGGATTGGGTCATCGACGCTCCTCGGTACTGGTCGGCCCCCTTCATAACAGGACCCGGGGGGTCTTATCGAGCACCGATGCTGGCCGGGATTCTCTATCGGACCCCGCGCCGACGACCTACAGTGACCTCACCAGGCACCACCGGAGGAGGTCAGCGTTGACCCAGTCGATCGCCGAACAGACCGAGGGCAAGACGATTCCGCTGCTGCTGCGGCGCAACGCCGAAGAGTACGGCGACCTGCCCGCGGTCACCTCGCTCGATCTAGCCGGCCGTCCGACGCTCACCTGGAGCGAATTCCGGACCGCGATCGCCGAATTGTCGCGAGGGCTCGCCGGGCTCGGTCTCGCCGCGGGCGACCGGATGCTGATCATGGCCCCGAGTTCGCCGGACCACCTCGTCGCCGACCTCGCCGCGGTGCACCTGGCAGCCATCCCGTGCACGGCGTACGCGACGCTCAGCCCGGAGCAGATCCGCTACGTCGCCCGGCACAGCGCGGCCCCGGTCGTCGTCCTCGCCGGGGCCGACGAGCTGTCTCGCTGGCTGCCGGTGCTCGACGACCTGCCCGCGCTGCGCCGGGTGGTGGTGATCGACGAATCCGCGATCCCCGAAGGCGACGACCGCTTCGTCGCCTACTCCGCGGTGCGCGAGGCCGGCCGCGAAGCACTCGCCGCCGACCCCGAGGCGTTCGACCGGGCGTGGCAGGCGATCCGCCCGGACGACCCGCTCGCGATGATCTACACGTCCGGCACCACCGGCGACCCCAAGGGCGTCGTGCTCTCCCACCGCAACGCGATCCACGAGGGCATCGCCGTGCACACGCTGCACAAGGCGCCGATGCACGCGACGAACATCGCGTACCTGCCGCTGGCGCACATCGCCGAACGCGAACTGTCGATCTACCTGCCGATCATCGCGGCGGGCCACGTGCACACCGTCGGCGATCCGTCCGGCGTGGTCGCGGCGCTCGGCCAGGTGCACCCGCAGAGCTTCTTCGGCGTGCCGCGGGTGTGGGAAAAGATGGTGGCGGGCCTGAAGAACATGCTCGCCGGCGTACCCGAGGACCGGCGCGAAGCGCTCATCTCGGCCAACGAACTCCTGCAAGAGGGCTACAAACTCCGCAGCGCGGGCAAGGAGGTCCCGGCCGATCTCGCCGAGCGGATCGCGAAGACCGACGAGACCGTGCTCGCGCCGGTGCGCGGGATGCTCGGGCTCGACCAGTTGCACATCGCGTCCAGCGGCGCGGCCGCGCTGCCGGTGGAGGTGCTGTACTTCCTCGCCGGGCTGGGCGTCGAGATCCGCGAGGTCTGGGGCCTGTCCGAGACCACCGGCGCGGCGACCGCGAACAGCGCCGAAGCGTTCCGCGCGGGCACGGTAGGAAGGCCGATCGACGGCGTCGAGGTGAAGACCGGCGAGGACGGCGAACTGCTCGTCCGCGGTCCGATCGTGTTCCTCGGCTATCTGCAGGCGGACGGCACGATCGAACCGGCGACCGACGCCGAGGGCTGGTTCGCCACCGGCGACATCGGCACGATCGACGACGGCGGCTACGTCACGATCACCGACCGCAAGAAGGAACTGATCATCACCTCGAGCGGCAAGAACATCGCGCCGACCCGGATCGAGGGCCTGCTGAAGGAGCACCCGCTGATCGGGCAGGCGGTCGCGATCGGCGACGCACGGCCGTACGTGACCGCGCTGATCGTGCTGGACGACGAGATCGCCCCCGGCTGGGCGAAGGCGAACGGCATCGAGGAGTCCGACGTCGAAACACTGGCCCGGCACGAAGCGGTCCAAGCGGAGATCGCCCGGGCCGTCGAATCAGCCAACAGCAGGCTGGCTCGGGCGGAGCAGATCAAGCGCTACCACGTGCTCACCACCGCCTGGACGCCCGAAACCGGCGAGCTGACCCCGACGCTCAAGCTCAAGCGCCGCGTGATCAACGAGCGCTACCAGCCGGACATCGCTTCGCTCTACGCGTGAAAACGGTGCGGCCGGGAGGGTCCCGGCCGCACCGTTTCGCGGCGGTTCAGGCGTCGAGGTCCTTGGCGATCAGGTCGACCAGCACGTCGACCGATTCCTGGGCGTTGGCGCCGTCCGCGCTGAGCTCGACCTCGTCGCCGTGTGCGGCGCCGAGGGTCATCAGGCTGAGCACGCTGCCGGCGTCGACCGGGTCGCCGGCCGCGCCGCCGGAAACCTTGGCGATGCGGACCTTCGCGGGCTGCGCGGCGGCGGTCTGCGCGACCAGCCCGGCCGGACGGGCGTGCAGCCCGACCCTGCTGGCGACGACGATGCGGCGTTGGTACACGACGGCCTCCTCAGGCATTGACCGGATGGGCGGACACGGCGGCGGCCGAGTCCGAGGAACGGAACCGCAGCTGCTTCAGCAGGACCACCGAAGCGGCGGCGACCAGCGTCCCGGCGACGAGTGCGACCAGGAACAGCAGCGGATTGCCGATCAGCGGCACCACGAAGATCCCGCCGTGCGGCGCGCGCAGCGTCGCGCCGAAAGCCATCGACAGCGCTCCGGTGACGGCCGAGCCGGCCATGATCGACGGGATCACCCGGAACGGATCCGCGGCGGCGAACGGGATCGCGCCCTCGGTGATGAACGAGGCGCCGAGCAGCCAGGCGGCCCGGCCGTTCTCGCGCTCCGCGGCGGTGAACAGCTTCTTCCGCACGGTCGAGGCGAGCGCGAGGGCGAGCGGCGGCACCATTCCGGCCGCCATCACCGCGGCCATGATCTGCAGCGAACCCGCGCTGCCGGTGGTCAGCCCGCCGACGGCGAACGCGTACGCGGCCTTGTTGACCGGACCGCCCATGTCGAACGCCATCATCAAGCCGAGCAGCGCGCCCAGCAGCACCGCGCTGGTGCCGCTCAGGCTGTTCAGCCAGTGGGTGAGGCCGGTCGTGGCGATCGCGATCGGCTTGCCGACCACCACGTACATCAGCACGCCGACCACCACGGTCCCGAGCAGCGGGTAGACGACCACCGGCATGATGCCGCGCATCGCCTTCGGCACCGGGATTTTCTTGAGCGCCAGCACCACGCCGCCGGCGAACAACCCGGCCACCAGGCCGCCGAGGAACCCGGCGCCGACGGCGACCGAGATCGCCCCGCCGACGAAACCGGGCGCGATCGCGGGCCGGTCGGCCATCGCGAACGCGATGAACCCGGCCAGCACCGGCACCAGGAACTTGAACGCGGCACTGCCGATCTGGTACATCAGCGCGGCCCAGCCGGCGAGCGAGCCGGCGTCGAAGTGCTCGGTGACGCTGGGCGCGTCGGCGATCTTGTACCCGCCGAGCGCGAAGCTCACCGCGATCAGCAGACCGCCCGCGGCGACGAACGGGATGAGGTAGCTGACGCCGGTCATCAGCCACTGCCGGACCCGGGAGCCGAGGCGGTCGTGCTCGCCGACCTTGGTGGTCAGCTCCGGTTCCGCCGCGGCAGCGGTGGCGGCGGGCTCGGCGGCGGGCGGTTCCGCGGCAGCCGCTTTCGCCCGCTCGAACAGCCCGGCCGCGTCGTTGATCGCGGCCTTCACCGGCGCTTCGACGATCGGCTTGCCGGCGAACCGTTCCCGGCCCCGCACGGCGAGGTCGGCGGCGAAGATGACCGCGTCGGCGTCCGCGATGTCCGCCGCGGACAACGGTTCGGAACCGGCGGAGCCCTGCGTCTCGACGACGATCGTGTCGCCGTTGGCCTTCGCGGTCTGCTCCAGCGATTCAGCGGCCATGTAGGTGTGCGCGATGCCGGTGGGGCACGCGGTGATGGCGACGAACTTCATGTCAGGACACCTCCTCGCCGATGTAGGTCGCGACCGTCGCGGGATCGGTCGCGTCCAGCAGGGTCTGCTTGAACTCCGCGCGGACGAGCCGGCGGGCCAGCGCGGCGAGCACCTTCAGGTGCGCGGAGTCCGCGCCGTCCGGTGCGGCGATGAGGAAGATCAGCTTCGCCGGGCCGTCCGGTGCGCCGAAGTCGATGCCTTCGGCGCTGCGGCCGAAGGCGAGCGTCGGCGCGGTGACGGCGGCCGAACGGCAGTGCGGGATGCCGATCCCGCCCTCCAGCCCGGTGGCCATCTGCTCCTCGCGGGCGGCGACGTCCTTGAGGAACAGCTCGAGGTCGGTCACCCGCCCGGCGGACACGAGCCGTCCGGCGAGCGCGCGGACCGCGGCGTTCTTGTCCGCGGCGGCGAGCTCGAGGTCGACCAGGTCGGCGGTGATCAGGTCTGAGGTGGTCATGCTGCGGCTCCGCTGAGGGTGAGGGTGGGATCGGCGGCGAGGAGGCGCACCTGGTCCGGGTGCACGTCCTGCGGGGCGGGCATGCGGCTGCCCTCCTGTGCGACCGCGGCGGTGCCGTAGGCGACCGCGGCGCGCAGGGCTTGGGGGCCGGTTCCTCCCGCGTGGAGGAATCCGGCGAGTGCGGCGTCTCCGGCGCCGACGGTGCTGCGCACGGCGACCAGCGGGCCGAGCGCGTGCCAGGTCTCGGTCCCGTCGACCAGCACGGCGCCGCGCGCGCCGAGGCTGACCAGCACCGCGCCGACGCCGGACGCGACCAGGCCGCGGCACACCTCGACCACGTCGCCGAGCTGGGGCAGCGATCGCCCGGCCAGCTCGGCCAGCTCGTCGAGGTTCGGCTTGATCAGATCGGGACCAGCGGCGAGCGCGGCGGCCAACGGGGCGCCGGAGGAGTCGACGGCGACCTTAGCCCCGGCGTCGCGGGCGAGTTCGCCGAGCTGGGCGTAGAAATCGTCGGGCACCCCGGCCGGCACGCTTCCGCAGCAGACGACCCATTCGGCGCGCGCGGCGAGCTCGACGGTGCGCTGCCGCAGAACGGCCAGCTCCGCCGGCGAGATTTCCGGACCGGGCTCGTTGATCTTGGTAGTCGTGCCGTCGGCCTCGACCAGGGTGATGTTGCTGCGCGTGGTCCCGGCGATCGGCACCGCGACGACGGGCACGCCCTCCGGCGCGAGCAGATCGGCCAGCCGCTCGCCGACCGGCCCCCCGGCCGGAAGCAACGCGACGGTCGGCGACCCAGCGGCGGCCAGCGCACGGGAAACGTTGACGCCCTTGCCCCCGGGATCAAGGCGGACCCGGGAAGCCCGCAGCACCTCGCCGCGCCGAAGTTCGGCGAGCTGAGCGGTGCGGTCCAGACTCGGGTTGGGGGTGACGGTGACGATCATGCGAGCACCCCTTCCCGACCAGCCTCTTCCAACTCCGCGACCGCACCAGCGTCCATCCCGAACCGGCGGCGCCCGACGATGCGACCGAACCCCGGGTTCGGCGTGACAGTGCCGATCATGCGAGCACCACCTCCGGACCCGCCTCTTCCAACTCCGCG
>NZ_ASXG01000183.1 GCF_000411975.1 Amycolatopsis orientalis DSM 43388 | reverse complement strand
GCCTGACTGCGCCGATGGTACTGCAACCGAAGGGTTGTGGGAGAGTAGGACACCGCCGAACTTGCTTCAGGTCTGGGCCCCGGTCCGAGAACCCCTTCTGGTGGTTCTCCCGGGGCCCAGACTCGTTTCACGGGCCCGGAACCCCCGCCACGGGGGACCGGGCCCTCGTCATATCCCAAGATCCCGCCTCGAGGCACCGTGAGACACGGCAACCGCCGCGGACGCGGACGGGCTCGACGCAGCTCGAGCAGAACTTAACCAGCAGCGCCGGCACCTGAGAGGCGATGCGAGGGGAACGTCGTCCGGCGCGCCAGAGGTGAGGCGCGGCCGCCGGGTGAGCAAACGCGCGAGGCAACGAGGTGCAGCCTCAGCGCGGACCGGGCCGGGATGTGATGCGTCACGGCCGCGGTGAGGGCCGGGCGGGCGCGAGGCAATAGGCCCCAGCCACAGCGCAGCACGGACTATGCGCGGCGATGGGCTCAGCCACAGTGCGGGATGGACCGCGTGCGGCTATCGGGTACAGCCGAAGCGTGGGATGGGAGATATGTGGCGATCAGTCTCAGGCGCAGTGCGGAATGGTTACGGCGCGACGATCGGCATAGCAGGAGGACGGAATGGGCTATGCGCGGCGATGGGGCCGAGCCGTAACCACGGGATGCGCCACGTGAGGTGACGGGGTTCAGTCACCACACGGGCAGGAAGCGTGAGGTGACGGGGCTCAGTCACGGCGCGGGACGGCGCGGGTGAGGTGATGGGCTTGAGCCGCAACGCTGGACGGGACCGTGAGGCGGCGAGCTGCTGTCGCAGCAACAGGCCGGGCAGAGGCGAAGACGCCCAGCCCAGACCGCGGTCTCGTACGCGGAGTGCTCTGCGGTAATGAGATGCAGTCAGCAGCACTGGAACAGCGGTCAGCGGGCAGATTTCGTCTCCACGCACCACGCACCACGCACCACGCACCACGCACCACGCACCACGCACCAGGGCAACCGGCATCAGTCCCGCAGCCGCCTATTCTGTTCCAGGCAACGAAAAAGGGTGCCGGAGCGCGAAGCTCCGGCACCCTTCCCTGTCGAACCGTTCCGCCGAATCCAGCCTCAAACCTGGTCTCAGCCTTGGCCGGCTGGCCTTACTTCAGGGCCGAGCCCTTCTGCCAGTCGGTCCAGGACTTGGACCAGTCGCCGTACAGGTCCCACACCGGGAGCTGCGGGCCACCCGAGTTGGTGACCTCTACGACGTCTCCGAGGCCGAAGTTGTTGAAGAACCACTCCGCGTTGGCGGCGTTCAGGTTGATGCAGCCGTGCGAGACGTTCGAGTTGCCCTGTTGCCCGACACTGTTCGGGTTCTCGTGGACGAACTCGCCGTCGTTCGAGATGCGTTCGGAGAACTTCTCGTTCGAGCGGTACGCCTTCGGGTCCGGCGGGCAGACGCCGTACGTGCAGGAGTCCATGATGTAGTTCGCCTGCTTGTCCGAGATGACGTGCGGGCCGAGGTGGGTGGGAGTCGCGTCCTTGCCCATCGAGATCGGCATCGACTTCACCATCGAACCGTTGTGGAAGATCTGCATCTGCTCGCTGTTGCCGTCGGCTTTCGCGATCCACGAATCGTGCACCTTGTACGTTTCGGTGCGATCGTCCGCTCCGTAGACGCCATTTCCGAAATCGACGCCGTAAATCTTAGCGGTGACCGTCAGCGTGGTGCCCGGCTTCCAGTATTCCTTCGGCCGGTAGTGGACGTTCTTGTCGTCCATCCAGTACCAGCTGCCGTCCTGCTTCGGCGACGACTCGACCGTCAGCGCCTTCTCCACGGCGGCCTTGTTCTTCACCGCGACGCCGAAGCTGAACACGATCGGCTGCCCCACGCCGACGCCGGTGCTCTTCACTGCGTTCGGGGCCGGGATCAGGTTCGCGTTCGCCTGCTTCTTCGGCGACAGCGTGGTCACCTGGCCTTGCTGTTCGACGGATTTCCCGTCCGCGCCTTGGGCATGCGCCTTCACCTGGTAGGTGCCGCCGTAGCCGAGGACCTCGGTGGTCGTCCAGCTGAGCTTGTCCGGAGAGAATTCGCCCGCGACGGTTTTGCCTTTGGAACTCGTGACCGTGACGTCCGTGAGCTTCCCGTTCGCCGCCTTCACGACGATCGGCGTGCTCGGGCTGATCCCGGACGCGTTGGCCGGTTCGATCGACACCGAAGCCGGTGTCGCGGTCTGGCTCGACCCGCCCGGACCACCAGGCGTGCCGGCGTCGCTGCCGCCGTCCCCGGAGGAACAGGCGGAAAGCAGCAAGGTCGCCGCGAGAATTCCGGCGACCGGAAAAAATGTCTTCTTCGGGAACATTATGTCTCTTTTGTGAGGGTCCAGGACCGGCAGGTTCAACTGCAAAACTACGCGATCGGAAAGACGCCCCGACCGGCGGATCGGTGCATTGGGGTGACGCGGATCACGATCGCGATTCCGCCGGACCGGATCAGGGGCGCAGCAATCCGGGCGCTCCGTACAGGCCGGGCCCGTCGACGGTCAGTTCTTTCAGGTAGTCCCGGGCGGACTGGTACGCCTGCGACGCCAGATCGTCGGTGCGCGAGAAGTCCAGCGGGCTCACCCGGACCGGAGCCGGGCCGGGCAGGTAGACGACCGGCACTGACCGGGCGGCGACCGGCGCTTCCAGGACGGCCTGGTTGCGCATGCTGATCATCGCGGTGAACATCAGCACCTCGGCGAACGTCCGGGGCGCGCCGGGCATTTTGCCGGGAAACGCGCAGTCCAGGACGACCAGCGATTTCGCGCCCATGCGCAACGCCTGGCGCATCGGGACGTTCGCGACCAGGCCGCCGTCGTAGAGGAGGCGGTCTTCGTGCGGCACCGGCGGGTAGATGCCGGGGATCGCGCAGCTCGCCAGGAGCGGTGCCTGCAGCGGGCCGGAGGTGAGCAGGACCGGCTCGGCGGTGTCGACGTCGGTGGTGACGACGCCCAGCGGCATCGCCAGGTCCTCGAACCGGCGGCCGGCGCCGAGGTGGTCGTCGATGATCTTGGCGAGGCCGGTGTTCGGGAACAGGTGGGTTTTGCTGTGCCGGAGCGTCCGGACCTGGCTGAACACGCCGCCCGGGAAGGCCTCGGCTTTCGTCATGTGCGCCCAGATGTCGCGGAGCCGCTGGAGCCGGTCGTCGCCGGCCAGGGAGAGCACCGCGGCGTTCAGCGAGCCGACGGATGTCCCGACCGCCAGGTCCGGCGTGATGCCCGCTTCGTCGAGGGCCTGCAGCATCCCCACCTGAAGCGCGCCGAGGCTGCCGCCCCCGCCGAGGACGAACGCGACCGGCTTCGGGAGGTCTAGTGCCTGCATACGGTCGAATCTAATCAGCCGGACGGTTCCCGGGCGGGTGACTTCGGGTGAGTTAGGTCGCTGGGTCAGTCTCCGGTACGGGCGGGCTCTTCCGGCGATTCGGCGGGGCCGGACACGCCCAGCGCCTTGCGTTTCTTCAGGCGCAGCAAGAAAAACACGAGCACCCCGACCACCAGCGCGGCCACCACGAGGAATCCGGTGTTCATCGCGCTCTCGACCTGCTTGGCCGCCTCGCCCAGCGCCGCGCCGAGGCTGATGTGCACCAGCGACCAGCAGAGCGCCCCGGCGGTGGTCGCGGGAAGGAATTTGCGGAACGGCAGATTCGACGTTCCCGCGGCGGCCGGCGTCAGGGTGCGCAGCACGGGCAGGAATCGCGCGAAGAACACCGCCCACGCGCCGCGGCGTTCGAGGACGCCGGTGGCCTTGTCCCAGGCGTCCAGGCCGTATTTGCGGATGAGCTTCGTGTCCCGAAGCCTCGGCCCGAACTTCCGGCCGAGGGCGTAGCCGATCGAATCGCCCAGCGCCGCGCAGACGGTCACCACCGCCCACAGCGTCAGGAAGCGGGGCACGGACGTCGCCGTGGTCGCCGCGATCAGCAGGCCCGACTCGCCCGGGGCGATGAAGCCGAGACCGATCGTGCACTCGGCCAGCACGAGCCCGCCTGCCGCCGCGACGAGACCCGGTTGGGGGAGTGCCTGCAACCAGTCGAGGATGTCCGTTACTAAAGCCACACCATCACTTTACTGATTCTTGGGAATTGAGGGCCACGTTCAGGGGACCCGGAGACGACTGAGGGGTCCCGGTGCGTAACCGGGACCCCTCAGCGAAAACGGCTTCAGCGGGACAGCAGGCTGCTGGCTTCTTGTGCCGCCGGTCCTTCGGCGGCGAGGTGGGCGAGGTTCTCCGGCAATTCCTCGCCCCGGTGGGCCTTGGTCTGCGCGTACAACCGGCCCGCGCGATACGACGACCGCACCAACGGCCCCGCCATCACACCCGGGAACCCGATCGCCTCCGCGGTTTTCGCGTGCTCCACGAACTCCTCCGGCTTGACCCACCGGTCCACCGGATGATGCCGCGGCGACGGACGCAAGTACTGAGTGATCGTGATGATCTCGCACCCCGCGTCGAACAGGTCCCGCAACGCGACCCCGACCTCCTCGGGAGTCTCGCCCATCCCCAGGATCAGGTTCGACTTCGTCACCAACCCCGCCGCACGCGCCTGCGTCAGCACATCCAGCGACCGCGCATACCGGAACCCGGGACGGATCCGCTTGAAAATCCGCGGCACCGTCTCCACATTGTGCGCCAGCACCTCCGGACGCGACCCGAACACCTCCGCCAGCTGCTCCGGCTCCGCATTGAAATCCGGAATCAGCAACTCCACACCCGTGCCCGGGTTCAACGCGTGAATCTGCCGCACCGTCTCCGCATACAGCCACGCACCGCCGTCGGCGAGATCGTCCCGGGCGACACCGGTGATCGTCGAATACCGCAACCCCATCGCCTGCACGCTCTCGGCGACCTTCCGCGGCTCCGTCCGATCCAACGCGGCAGGCTTGCCCGTGTCGATCTGACAGAAATCACACCGCCGCGTGCACTGGTCACCGCCGATCAAGAACGTCGCCTCGCGGTCCTCCCAGCACTCGTAAATGTTGGGACAACCCGCCTCTTCACACACCGTGTGCAGGCCTTCGCGGCGCACCAGGCCCTTGAGTTCAGTGAACTCCGGACCCATCCGCACCCGCGTCTTGATCCACGACGGCTTCTTCTCGATCGGCGTCTCACTGTTGCGCACCTCAAGCCGCAACAACTTCCGCCCCTCCGGTGCAGCACTCACGGGCTCCACCCTACGCCCGGGAAAAGGGCCTCAGCTCGGATCGGGAGTGATGCCGGTCAGCTCGGCGGTCAGCTCCCACAATCTGGTCCCGGCCTCCGGATTCCGGGCCGGGCCGAGGGTGCGCACCTTCGCCGGGCGGCCGCGGACGGCGAAAGCCGGTCCGAGGTAGTCGCCGCCTTGGACGTCCGGGGCGGTCGCGGCGTACAGCTGCGGCAGCGCGCCCTGCTCGACGCGTTGGGCCAGCAGCATTCCGCCGAGCTTGCCGATTTCCCGGAGCGCGGTGCGGAGCACGGGATTCCGGTACGAGCTGGCCATGTTCGTGGTCAGGCCGGTCGCGCTGTAGCCGGGGTGGGCGAGCACGCTGAGCACCGTGGAACCCGCCGCGCGGAGGCGTCGGTCCAGTTCGATGCCGAAGGTCTGATTCGCCAGTTTCGCTTGCCCGTACGCGGCTGCCGCGCGGTATGGGCGGCGTTCGGCGTTCGGGTCGTCCAAGTGCAGGTGCGCGCCGACGGCGGCGACACTGGACAGCGTGACGACGCGGCCCGCGGGGGCGCCGCGCAGGGCGGGCATCAGCAGCCACGTCAGCGCGGCGTGTCCGAGGTGGTTCGTGCCGAATTGCAGCTCGAAACCGTCGGCGGTGCGGCCTTGTGCGGTGGCCATCACGCCGGCGTTGTTCATCAGCACGTCCAGCGCGTCGCCGGTGAGTTCGCGCACCTTGGCGGCGGCTTCGCGGACGGACGCCAGATCGGCGAGGTCCAGCTGGACGAGTTCGGGTTTGGCGCCGGAAGCCGCGGCGCGGACCCGCTCGAGCGCGGTCTCGCCGCGTTCCGGCGAGCGGCAGCCGAGCAGCACGCGCGCGCCGTGCGCGGCGAGGACTTCCGCCGAACGCAGGCCGAGTCCGGAATTCGCTCCGGTGATCAGGACGGTCCGGCCGCTCTGGTCGGGCATCCGGGCCTCGGTCCAGCGTTCGTTCATCGGGTCAGCTAACTACACGTCACGCACTCGGCGCGAGCAGGCGCATCAGATGCCCGACCGGGCCGCGCTTGCGGACCGGGGCGGCATCGCCGGCGCGGATCAGCGCGTCGAGCGTCCGCCCGACCTTGACGATCTCGTCGGCGGGTTCGTCCGGTTCGGCGAGGCCCGCGGTGAGCGCCAGCATGTGCAGTTCGGTGCGGTGCAGCGGTTCCAGCGCCGGGCAGCGCTCGAGCGCGCCGTCCAGCACCGCCCGGAGGTCTTCGTAGTCGTGCTGTGCCTGCCGCCACGCACGGGTGACCGCGTCCACCTGGTCGCCGGGCAAGTCCGCCTCGTCGGGGTCGGCGAACTCGGCGCGCAGGTAGCCGCTCAGCAGCTGCGTCCACTTGTACTGCAGGGCCAGCAACAGGTTCTCTTCGGTGCCGAACTCTTCGGCGGCACCCGGGATTTCGGCCAGCGACAGCGGTGCTTGCGGTGCACGCCGCGCCTGGCGGACAGCGGCATCGAGGATCTCTCGCCGCCGGTAGAAGTCGGTCCAGCTCATGGTGTGGCTCCCCTTCCGTGACCCGGGTCATACTGCCGGTCTGCGGCATACTCCCGGTACGGACCTGACGCAGCCAACATACCACGGGTATGGTCCGGCGACCCCCGGCGTAAGGTTGTGAGCGTGCCGACAATGAGGTCCCGACGACTCGACTACTCCGAGTCGACCCGATCCGCCCTGGTCGACAGCGCGGTCGAACTGTTCACGAAACGCGGATACGCGGGCACCTCGCTCGACGAGGTGGCCAAGCGCGCCCGCGTCACGAAAGGCGCGCTGTACCACCATTTCAGCGGGAAGCAGGCACTCTTCGAGGCCGCGTTCGAACAGGTGGAGAGCCTGGTCTACGACCGGCTGCACAAGATCATGACCGGCGAGGGCGAGCCGTGGGAGCGCGCGATGAGCGGGCTGCAGGCGTTCATCCGCAGTTGCCTCGACCCGTCGTATCAGCGGATCGCCATCCACGAGGGACCGGTCGTGATGGGCTGGGAACGCTGGCGCGAGGCCGAGGAGCAGTCGAGCTTCGGGCTCGTGCGATCCGGGCTCCAACTGCTCGTCGACGCGGGCGAGGTGGAGCCGGTGCCGGTCGACCTCACCGCGCGGCTGCTGTTCGGAGCGCTGTCGAGCGCGGCCACCGAGATCGCCGGCGCGGCCGACCCGAAGAAGGTCGGGGCCGAGATCGAGGACGTCATCACGCGGATGCTGTCCCGGCTGCGCCGTCCGGCCGGAGAGCAGGAGCGGCCCGCCGCGGGCTGACCGATCCGCCGATAGGCTGGCGGACATGGACTTGAGGATCTTCACCGAACCCCAGCAGGGGGCGAGCTACGACGACCTGCTGCGGGTCGCGCGGACCACCGAAGCCGCGGGATACGACGCGTTCTTCCGCAGCGACCACTACCTCAAGATGGGCAGCGCGGACGGCCTTCCCGGGCCGACCGACGCGTGGATCACCCTCGCCGGCCTCGCCCGCGAGACCGAACGGGTCCGGCTCGGCACGCTCGTCACCGCGGCCACCTTCCGCCATCCCGGCCCGCTCGCGATCTCCGTCGCGCAGGTGGACCAGATGTCCGGCGGGCGCGTGGAATTCGGCCTCGGCACCGGCTGGTACGACGACGAGCACACCGCCTACGGCCTCACCCTGCCGCCGCTCAAGGAGCGTTTCGACCGCTACGCCGAGCAGCTCGCGGTGATCACCGGCCTGTGGAAGACGCCGGTGGGGGAGAAGTTCTCCTACTCCGGCGAGTACTACACGCTCGCCGACTCGCCCGCGCTGCCGAAGCCCGCGCAGTCGCCCGCGCCGCCGGTGATCATCGGCGGCGGCGGCAAGAAGCGCACCCCGGCGCTGGCCGCGCAGTACGCCGACGAGTTCAACCTGCCGTTCGTCGACGCGGACACCGCGCTCGCGCAGTTCCAGCGCGTCGACGCGGCGGCGGAGGCGATCGGCCGCGACCCCAAGGAAATCCTGCGTTCGGTCGCGCTCGTGCTCGCGGCCGGCCGGGACGAGGCCGAGGTCGCGCGCCGGGCCGCCGCGATCGGGCGCGAGGTGGACGAACTGCGCGCCAACGGGCTGGCCGGAACCGCGGCGGAGATCGTGGACCGGATCGGGCAGTGGCGGGAGAAGACCGGGATCACCCGGCTGTACCTGCAGGTGCTCGACCTCTCCGACCTCGACCACATCGAGTTCGTGGCGTCGGAGGTTGCTCCGCAGCTGGATTGACGGGGCCGCGGTGGGCCCGGTGCGGTGGGGCACCCCGAAGCTGATTGTGACTACGGGTCGAGGGTGCTTGTCAAGGCGGGAAAGATGCCTTGACAAGCACCCTCGACCCGTGTTTTTGGCTTCGTATCGGGGTGCAGGGTGGGGGCTGGCGCCCTGGTGCGTGGGTCTGGCCGCCTGTCGTCGTGGACGGGCCGCTCAGTTCTGCAGGGCGAAGGTGACGCCGGGGGCCTTCGGGGCTTCCGGGCGCGGCAGCCAGCGGTCGTCGCTCACCGGGAGTTCGCCTTCGAGGGCGGCGAGCACCAGTTCCTTCGCGACCGGCAGCACCTCGGAAACCGGGACGTCGCGCTGCAGTTCCCAGGACAGCGACGTGGTGCCCGCGTCGCGGATGCCGCACGGCACGATGTTGTCGAACGCGGCCAGGTCGGCGTTGCAGTTCAGCTCGAACCCGTGCATCGTCACGCCGCGCTGGACGCGGATGCCGATCGCGGCGATCTTGCGTTCGATGCCGCGGTCGTCGGCCGGGATCCACACGCCGCTGCGGCCCTCGACGCGGCCGCTGCGCACGCCGAACCGGTCGCACACCGCGATCAGCGCCTCTTCCAGGCGGCGCACGTAGTGCATGACGTCGATCGGGTCGGCGAGCTTCAGGATCGGGTAGCCGACCAGCTGGCCGGGGCCGTGCCAGGTGATCTTGCCGCCGCGGTCGACGTCGATCACCGGGGTGCCGTCGGCGGGCCGGTCCTCGGGTTCGGTGCGCTTGCCCGCGGTGTAGACCGACGGGTGCTCCAGCAGCAGCATCGTGTCCGGCCCGGTTTCGTCCGCCCGCGCGGCGAGGATCTCCCGCTGCAGGTCCCAGGCCTCGGTGTAGTCGATCGTCCCGATCTCGCGCACGACGAGGGGAGCGGTGGCGATCCGGCAGCTTGCGCTCGAAGAACTCACCCGTCGAGGCTACGCCTTTCGCGCGCCGGGAAGGGAATCAGCCGGAGTGCGGTCGCTGACACCAGGCCCACGCCGAGCACCGCGAGCACAGCCCCGACCGTGTCGGTGACCCAGTGCACGCCGAGCACGATCCGGCAGGCCGCGGCCAGCACGGTCGCGACGGCGGAGACCCAGATCGCCCACCGCACGAACCGCGGCCGGAGCCAGGCGCAGAGCAGGACCGCGACCAGGCTGGTCGCCGCCACGGAAACGACGTGGCCGCTGGGATAGCTCAGATCCGGATACACGCGCGGGCGCTGCCGCTGGAACACCGGTTTGAACGCCAGGCTCGTCAGCCGGCACAGCACCAGCACGGCGGCGAGCCGTACGCACAGGGAAAACCGCGACCGGTCCCGCAGCACGATCGCCAGCAGCACCACGCCGAGCACATACGGCAGCACGGGGCCGAGGACGTTCGTCACCACGCCCGCGATCTCGCCGGCCGGGCGCGCGTCCTGCCCGCGCAACGCCGTGGCGACCTCGAGGTCGAGCTGCAGCGGCTGCCGGTCCACCAGCAAGCCGAGCCAGAGGAACGCGGCGAACAGCACGACGCCAGTGACGATCCATCGGACGCGCGGCATCGTCACGTCGCCGCGGCGAGCGCGCTGTCGACGGTACGGTGCCGGAATTCGTACCCGCTCGCCTCCAGCTTCCGCGGCACCGCGCGCTGCCCGAACAACGCCATCTCTTCGGCGGCCTGGCCGAGGGCGATCTTCATCGCGATCCCCGGCACCCACCACGGCGCGGGCCGGTGCACGGCGTGGCCGAGGGCGCGGGTGAACTCGGCGTTGGTGACCGGGATCGGGCCGGTGAGGTTGACCGGTCCGGACAGCGAATCGTGCTCCAGGATGTGCAGGAGGGCGCCGATCTCGTCCTCCAGCGCGATCCACGGCATGAACTGGCTGCCGTCGCCGAGCCGTCCGCCGAGCGCGAAGCGGAACAGCGGGCGCAGCACGTCGAGCAGGCCGCCGCGGCGGGCCAGGACGAGACCGGTGCGCACCGACACCACTCGGGCGTTCGCCGCCGCGGCGGTCGCGTTCTCCCACTCGACGCACATCTCGGCGAGAAAACCGTTGCCAGCCTTGGTGTTCTCATCGACCACAGTGGACCCGGTGTTGCCGTAGTAGCCCACCGCGGAAGCGTTCACCAGCACTCCGATGCCGTGCTCCGCCACCGCTTCGGCGAGCACTTCGGTCGGCTCCACGCGGCTGTCGAGCAGCTGCTGCTTGCGCATTCCGCTCCAGCGCCCGGGCAGCAGGGGCGCGCCACACAGGTTCACCACCGCGTCGATGCCGTCGAACGCGCCGTCGTCGATCCGGCCCGACGGCGGGTCCCAGCCGCTCTCGTCCTCCGCCCGCGCGGTGCGCCGCACCAGCCGGCGCACTTCGTGCCCGGATTCGCGCAGCCGTCCGGTCAATGCGGTGCCGAGGAAACCGCCGGAGCCCGCGATGAGTACCCGCATGCCTCTGATCGTGTCCTATCGGCCCGGCTCGCGCACACCCGGGCGGAGCTGACCGGCGACGTCCGAGGCGGCGGTCAGCAGCACCAGCGCGGGAATCGCGGCGGACGGCTTGAGCCGGTAGCTGCCGCGCCGGTCCTGCTCGACGAGTCCGGCCGCGGTGAGCGCCTTGAGGTGGTGGTAGAGCCGGCCCGGCGAGCTGAGTTCGGCGGCTTCCTGCAGCGCCGCGCCGGTTTGCGCACCGTCGCGGGCGAGCAGCCGGACGAGCGCGATCCGGTCCGGGTTCGCCAGCGCGGCCAGCACCTCGGCGCGCGGCCCGTCCGGCAGGGACAGCACCGCCGGGGTCGCCAGTCGGATTTCCCAGCGCAGCTCGGGATCGGTCAATTCACCCTGATAGCCGACCATCCCCCGCGGACTGTCCGGAACGGGCTCGGATGGCCGCCCCTCCAGTGCGGCCATCCGGCGTTCGAGCGCCGCGACGCGCTCAGCGAGGTCTTCGGTCATGCGGGTCAGTGTCCCAGCGCACGCTCCAGAGCCGCGAAGGTGTCCGGGAGGTACAGCGCGTCGACGCACAGCCGCATCAGCACCGGGGCGTGCTGCAGATCCTGTTGAGTGGAGTTCTTCAGGAAGATCGTGCTGGTGCCGGGACGGCGGTCCGGCCAGAGCACGTCGAAGCCGAGCACGAGGTAACCAGGAAGGTTTCCGCCCTTGTACAGCAAGGCTTTGGAGCCAGGCGGTCGTTTCGCCGCGAGTGGCGTGCCGAGGATCTGCTGCGCGAGGACGGCCGCACGGTCGCGGCTCGTGGCGATCTCGTGGTGCAACCCGAACAGTTGCGCGGCGCTGCCGTGGCCGGTCGTCGCGGACCACGCCGTGATCGCCTCGGTGGAGGGCGGTTTTTCAGCGGCCCGGGGGAGCACTTGGGCGCGGAATGACGGGTCGCATGCGAACCGGTTCGACAGCGCGTCTCCCGCCGCGCGACGCACCACAGCCGGGCTGCCCGGCGGCGGGCAGTACTCGGGGAAGAGCAGCAGCAAGACCTCGCCGCCGAACATCCGGACGTCTGGTCGCGACCAGCCGCCGCGCGCCGCAGCCGCCCGCAGCGCCCCGTCGCCGAGCCGGGCGCGCAGGTAGTCGGCGGCGGCGTTGTCGCTGAAGAAGATCATCGTTTCGGCGATGTTCCGCAGCGGCACGCGTCGCTCCGGGTCCTTCGCGACGCCGTGCTCGTCGCACGGGATACCCAGGTAGGTCAACGCGTTCAGATGGCTGCCCGCACCGACCGGGCCGTCGCCGACATACGGATGCCGGGCATCCCAATCCCCGACGCGTACCTGTTCGGCCGGATCGAGCCGTCCTTGTGCGACCGCGGTGGTGTAGGCGAGCAGATGCACCGCCTTGATCGCGGACGCGATGGTGAGCGAGCGGTCCGGGAGATGGCCGAACCGGCGGCCGGTGCCGTCGGAGAACACCGCCGAAACGTCGGCCCGGTGCGCGGCGAGCCGGGCGAGCCAGCCGTCGGGAGTGGATTGGCCCGGGGGAGCGGCCAGCGCGAGCGAGGGCGTGACGAACGTGGCGGCCCCCGCTGCTGCGACCGACGTGAGCAAGCTTCGTCGAGTGAGCATGCCGAAGACCATACTCCGGTATTCCGGAGTTTCGGATTAGCCGAAGGTCGGAAACGGCGAAGGCCCCGCACCCGGACCGGGTGCGGGGCCTTCGGCCGAGGAGTTACCGGATCAAAGCCCCAGTTCGTCCTCGAAGTTGCCCTCTTCCAGCCGCTGCTTGATCGTCGTCAGGAAGCGGCCGGCGTCGGCGCCGTCGACCAGGCGGTGGTCGTAGGTCAGCGGCAGGTACGCCATCGAGCGGACCGCGATGGTGTCGTTGCCGTCGGCGTCGCTCACCACGACCGGGCGCTTCACCACGGCGCCGGTGCCGAGCATGCCGGACTGCGGCTGCACGATGATCGGCGTGTCGAACAGGGCCCCGTTGGAGCCGATGTTCGTGATGGTGAAGGTGCCGCCGGTCAGCTCGTCCGGCTTGATCTGGTTGGCCCGGGCCCGCGCCGCCAGGTCGGCGATGCGGTGCGCGAGACCGGCGAGGCTCAGCTCGCCCGCGTCGTGGATCACGACCGAGAGCAGGCCGCGCTCGGTGTCCACCGCGATGCCCAGGTGCACGGCGCCGTGGTAGGTGATCTCCTTCGTGTCCTCGTTGTAGGACGCGTTGACGTTCGGGTGCTGCTTGAGCGCCTCGACCGTCGCCTTGGCGAAGAACGGCAGGAACGTGAGGTTGACGCCCTCGCGCTCCTTGAACGCCGCCTTCGCGCGCTGGCGCAGCTTGGCGATCTTGGTGACGTCCACCTCGTGCACCTGCGTGAGCTGCGCGGAAACCTGCAGCGACTCGCGGGTCTTGGTGGCGGTGATCTGCCGGATCCGGCTCGCCTTCTGCACGGTGCCGCGCAGCGCGGCGACCTCCGGCGAGACCGCGGCACGCGGCGCCGACGGAGCGGCGGCGGCCGGAGCGGCCGGAGCCGACGCGGCGGGGGCCGGAGCCGGCGCCGCCTTCTGCTTGGCCTCGGCCGCGGCCAGCACGTCCTGCTTGCGGATGCGGCCGCCGACTCCGCTGCCGGTCAGCGACGCGAGGTCGATGCCGTGCTCGGAGGCGAGCTTGCGCACCAGCGGCGTGACGTACGGGCCGTCCGCGGAGCCGTTGTCCGCCGGGGCCTGCGCGGCCGGAGCGGGCTTGCTCTCCTGCGCCGGAGCCGCCGGAGCCGGGGCCGCAGCGGCGGGCGCGGGGGCCGGGGCCGCCGGGGCCGGGGCGGGCTTGCTCTCCTGGACCGGGGCCGGAGCCGGCTCGGGTTCCGGAGCGGGCTTGCTTTCCTGCGCCGGAGCGGCGGCCGGGGCGGCCCCCGCGTCGCCGATCACCGCGAGCACTCCGCCGACCTCGACGGTCTCGTCCTCGCCCGCGCGGATCTCCAGCACGGTGCCGGCGACCGGCGACGGGACCTCGGTGTCGACCTTGTCGGTGGAGATCTCGAGCAGCGGCTCGTCGACCTCGACGGTCTCGCCGACCTGCTTCAGCCAGCGGGTCACAGTGCCCTCGGTGACGCTCTCGCCCAGCTCGGGCAGCTTCACCTCGGTGCCCGAACCGCCCGCGGCCGGAGCGGTGTCCGGCTGCGACGGCGCGGATTCCGCCGGCGCGGAGGACTGCGCCGCGGCCGGGGCTTCCTGCTGCTGCGGGGCGGGCTCCGGCTCGGCCTGCTGGGCCGGAGCGGAGGACTCGGGCACGCCGCCGGTGCCGTCGTCGATCACCGCCAGCTCGCCGCCGACCTCGACGGTGTCGTCTTCCTTGGCGCTGATCTTCACGACCGTGCCGGCCACCGGCGACGGTACTTCGGTGTCGACCTTGTCGGTCGAGATCTCGAGCAACGGCTCGTCGACCTCGACGGTGTCGCCCTCCTGCTTCAACCACCGGGTGACGGTTCCCTCGGTGACGCTCTCGCCGAGCTCCGGCAGCGTGACGGAGTAGGCCATTGTTCGCTGGCTCCCTTGATCGCTAAGACGTGGTCTGGATTGTGCTGGTTGCGCGTCAGCTGTGCACGTGCAGCGGCTTGCCCGCGAGGGCGAGGAACGCTTCGCCGAGTGCCTCGGTCTGCGTGGGGTGCGCGTGGATCAGCGGGGCGACGTCCTCCGGGAACGCCTCCCAGCTGTAGATCAGCTGCGCTTCGCCGATCAGCTCGCCGACCCGGTCGCCGACCATGTGCACGCCGACGACGGGGCCGTCCGGCGCCTTCACCAGCTTCACGCCGCCGGAGGTCTTGAGGATCTGGCTCTTGCCGTTGCCGCCGAGGTCGTAGGTGAACGTGGTGACGTCCGAGCCGTACTTCTCCTTGGCCTGGGACTCGGTGAGCCCGACCGAGGCGACCTCGGGGTGCGAGTAGGTGACGCGCGGGATGCCGCGCTCGTCGATGGCGCGCGGGTTCAGCCCGGCGATCTCCTCGGCCACGAAGATGCCCTGCTGGAAGCCGCGGTGCGCGAGCTGCAGGCCCGGCACGATGTCGCCGACCGCGTAGACGTTCGGCAGATTGGTGCGCAGCCGGTCGTCGGTGAGCACGAAGCCGCGGTCGATCTTGACGCCCGCCTCCTCGTAGCCGTGGCCCGCCGAGTTCGGGCCGCGGCCGACGGCGACCAGCAGCAGGTCGGCCTCCAGCGTCTCGCCGGACTCCAGCGACACGCTGACGCCGTTGTCGTCCTGCTTCGCGCCGGTGAACTTCACGCCGGTCTTGAAGGCGATCTTGCGGCGGCGGAACGCGCGCTCGAGCTGCTTGGAGGCGAACTCGTCCTCGTTCGGGACCAGCCGCGGGAGCGCCTCGACGACGGTGACGTCCACCCCGAAGGAAGCCCACACGCTGGCGAACTCCACGCCGATCACGCCGCCGCCGAGCACGACGACCTTCTTCGGCACGTAGTCCAGCGTCAGCGCCTGCTCGCTCGCGATGATGCGGCCGCCGAGCTCGAGGCCGGGCAGGGTGCGCGAGTACGAACCGGTGGCGAGGATGACGTTCTTGCCGGTGTAGCGCGTGCCGTCGACCTCGACGGTGGTGCCGCCGAGGAACCGGCCGGTGCCCTCGACGAGGTTCACCTTGTGCGCCTTGGCCAGGCCCTGGAGGCCCTTGTACAGCCGGGAGACGATCCCGTCCTTGTACTTGTTCACCCCCGCGATGTCGATGCCCTCGAACACGGCCTTGACGCCGAAGGTCTCGGCGTCGCGGGCCTCGTCGGCGACCTCGGCGGCGTGCAGCAGGGCCTTGGTCGGGATGCAGCCCCGGTGGAGGCAGGTCCCGCCCAGCTTGTCCTTCTCGATCAGCGTGACGGAAAGGCCCAGCTCGGCCGCGCGGAAGGCCGCGGCGTAGCCGCCCGATCCGCCTCCCAGGATCACGAGGTCGGCGGAGGTGTCGCTCACTTCAATAACTCCTCGGCAGCGATAGGGGTGGAGCTTCGGTCGCCGCGGCACCCGGTATAACCGCGCGCGCGACAACCGCCATCTTGTCACTACGCCGATCGGCGTTGCGACCTAGCCGGGCCAAGGCGGCGCTGCGACACCGGCCACACACGCGCCCGGGAATAATGAAGTCCGGACTCTCGCCGGAAGAAAGGTGGTCGAAGTGGGGATCTTCGACTCGTTGCGCCGCCGCGGCAGACGCGGCCCGGCCGCTGGAGCGGGCCGCTCCGGCGGCTCGGCCGACACCCGCTACCTCGAAGAATGGGCGGCCGCGCGGCGCGGCGTGGAAGCCTACGTCGAACCGCCGACCACGGTGACCGGCGCCACTGTGGTGCTGGTCGCGCACGACGGCGAATGGACCCGCCGCCGCATCGGGAGCCTCGCCGCGGCGCAGAAGTTCGGGCACAAGCACACGATTCCGGTGTACGAGGCCGCGCGCGTCGGCTACCCGAAGCGCATGCGCGAGTACACCGAGCGGCAGAAGCGTCGTCCTGGCGGTTGAGGTCGGTGGGTGCTGTCGGCGGGGCGGCTCGTCGCCTGGCGGCGACATTGCGCCCTCAGGCCGGCGTGGGGCACCCCGAAGCTTGATTGTGCT
>NZ_ASXG01000182.1 GCF_000411975.1 Amycolatopsis orientalis DSM 43388 | reverse complement strand
AGTCTCCCGCCTCGCGCGCGGCGGCGAGCTTGTCCAGCGTGTCGTTCGCGCCCTTGACGTAGGTCGCGTGGTGCTTGCTGTGGTGCAGCTCGTTGATCTCGCCCGAAATGTAGGGCGCGAGAGCACCGTAGTCGTAGTCGAGTTCGGGCAGCTCGTACCGGGCCATGGGCCCTCCTTCTGATCGACGCGCGGTTTCGCTTGGCGGCTTCCCTCGCGGGAGCCTTCTGAAACCGAGCGTCGTACTTCAAGCTAGGTGGAGGTCAACTCGCTGTGACCCGGCTCATGCCGCCGGGTCGCGGTACCGGTCGAGGTCCAGCGCCAGCTCGTCGAACACCGCCACGTTGTGCTCGAAGGCGACCACGGATTCGTCGATCACCCGGGCCCGGTCCTCCTCGCTCCACGGCGCCTCGTCCAGCTTCGCGCGGTAGCGGTCGCGGAAGGCGGGGGCGCTGCCGATCTGGTCGAAGCGGTAGAAGAGCGTGCCCGCCTCGGCGAGGTCGAACTTCTTCTCCAGCAGCCGCCGGATGATCTGGCCGCCGGCGATGTCGCCGAGGTAGCGCGTGTAGTGGTGCGCCACGAACCCGCCGGACCAGCGCGATGCCTCGGCGATCCGCGCGGTGTAGGCCTCGGTGGCGGCGAGCGGGGCGATCTCGGTGCGCCAGTTCGGGCCGACCAGGCGGGCGAGGTCGCGTTCCAGCGCGGGCAGCCGGCGCAGTTCCTCGAACACGAACTGGCCGCCGACCGGATCGTCGGCCATCGCGTCGCCGGCGCGCTCGATCGCCTGGTAGATGAAGTAGTACTGGGTGGCCAGCGCCGCGTAGCCGGCCAGGGTCAGCTCGCCGCCGAGGAGGGCGTTCATGTACGTCGAGTGGTTGGCCTTGTCGTGCACCGTCCTCGTGGACGCGCGCAGCTGTCCGGAGAACGGGCTGGCTTCGAGGTCCGCGGTCACTGTCATCAAAGGCCTCCCGGCGTCTTTCTGACAAGCTGTCAGAAAGAACTGTAGGCCACGACCGGTACTTAGGCTAGCCTAAAATCAGCCGGTTTCACTCGAACCGACTGCTCGCCGGACGAACCGCACGGCGGCTTCGATAGCGTCTTCCAGCTGGTCGGCGGGCACATCGATGACCTGGCGGCTGCCCAGTGCGGCGGTGATCATCGGAACCACCACGTCGAGGTCCTGCGCGGGCCAGCTGCCCGCGTCGACTCCGGCGAGCAGCACCGAGCGAAGCTGCTCGATGATCGGGTCGGCGTGCGCGCTGATCCGCTGGTACGCGGCGGGCGCGAGCGCGGACTCCAGCGCGGTGCCCGGGGGAAGGTGATGCTCGGCCAGTACGCGCAACTGCAGCCGGACGAACGTGGCCAGCTGGGCGACCGGGTCCGGTTCAGCGTCCACCGCCGCGCGCAGCCGCTCGACATACCGTGCGGCCTCGTCCTCCACGAACGCGACGAGCAGGCTCTCCTTGTCCGGGAAGTGGTTGTACATCGCGGTGCGGCCGAGCCCGGCCTCCGCGGCGACGCCGGCGAGCGTGATCGCGTCGAACCCGCGCTCGTACAGCTGCGCACGGACGACGTCGAACACCCGTGACCGCACTTCGCGGCGGTGCGCTTCGAGCGAACCGCCCAGCACCTTCGGCACGCGCGCCACCCCCTTCCGTGCGGAATACCTTAGGGGACCGCGCGAACCGGCTCAGCCGTCGAGCGACCAGGTGTGCACCGGTTCGCCCTCCGCGGAGAGCTCCAGATACCGCCGCAGCATCCAGTTGAGCGCGGTTTCGCGGTCGGCGCCGCGTTCGTGCGCGCGCAGCACGTAGTCGCGCTGCCAGGTCGCGCCGCTGCGGCGGGCGAGGCAGCGGCGTTCGATGATGCCGAGATAGCGCACCCGGGCTTCGTCGGACACGTCCGAACGACGGAGGCCTTCGTGTGCCAGGGGCAGCAGCACCCGCAACGCCAGTTCGTCCGGCGGGATCCAGCCGATGCCCGGCCAGTACAACTGCGCGTCGAAACCCTTGCGCGCACCCTCGTAGAGGTTTTCTTCGGCTGCCTGGAACGACATCTGCGACCAGACCGGCCGGTCCTGCTCCGCGAGCGCGCGTTGCGCCCCGTAGAAAAACGCCGCGTTGGCCACGATGTCGGCGACCGTCGGACCGGCGGGCAGCACCCGGTTTTCCACCCTAAGGTGCGGCAGGCCGTCGACGACGTCGTACACCGGCCGGTTCCACCGCCAGATCGTTCCGTTGTGCAGCCGCAGTTCGGCGAGCTTCGGCGCCTGCCCGGATTCCAGCGCTTCGATCGGGTCCTCGACGTCCGTCTCCGGCAGGAGACCCGGAAAATAGCGGACGTTCTCCTCGAACAAGTCGAAGATCGACGTGATCCATCGTTCGCCGAACCACACCCGCGGCCGGACGCCCTGGTTTTTCAGCTCCTCCGGGCGGGTGTCGGTGGCCTGCTGGAACAACGGGATCCGCGTTTCGTGCCACAACGCCTTGCCCAGCAGGAACGGAGAGTTCGAGGCGAGCGCGATCTGGACCCCGGCGAGGCATTGCGCGGCGTTCCAGTGCGCCGCGAATTCCTCCGGGGCGACCTGCAGGTGCAATTGGACTGAAGTACAGGCGGCCTCCGGGAGAATGGACTCCGCGTAGTGCCGCAGCCGCTCCGGCTGCGCTCCGGGCAAGGCCAGGCCGTCCATCGCGAGCGCGATCCGCTCGCCGCGGGCGGCGAAGATCTCGTCGTTCAGCGAGGAATAGCGCGTTTTGTGGGAAAGCCACTTCTGGTCGAAATGCTCCGGCCGCAGCGTCGGCAGGATGCCGATCATGGCCACCGACGAGCCGGTGTGCGCCGCGCTCTCCTGCGCTTTCGCGAGGTAGCAGTGCAGGTCTTCTTCCAAGCGCAGCGCGGAATCCCCGGCGAGCGGGCGCGGCGGCACGTTGAGTTCGAGGTTGTGCTGGCCGAGTTCGGTGGTGAACGCGGCGTCGTCGAGCGCCTCCAGCACGACCGAGTTGGTCATCGACGGGCGCAGTTGCCCGTCCACCAGATTCAGCTCGACTTCGAGTCCGATGTTCTTGCGGGGAAAGGAAAAACTGCCGTCGGTGAGCATGCGCGCCAGGGTGTCCAGGCACCGCTGGACCTTCCGGCGGTACCGTCCGCGATCGAGCCGGCCGGGGTGTGCCGAGAGATCCGTACCCATGGTTCGACGCGCTCCTTGGCTGCTGTCCGCAGTGGTCTGGGCGGCTAGGTCGCCAGGCAGACCACCGTCGCACAGCGAGTGGCCATGGGCTAGCGGCCAAACTGGTGCTCTCCGTCACCGGGAGTTGACCCTTCGCGTAACTACGCCGTTCGTACCAAAGCGGGCGGCGCGTTCGGACCAATGGGCGCGGGTTCGGGCGGGTGCGAGACTGTCCGATGTGGCTCACCTGATCTTCACCGAGGACCGGACGCATCCGGGGCTCGACGACTTCCGCGACCTGTCCACAGCGGACCGTCGCCCGGACCGCCCCGGCGGGCGCGGGCTGGTGATCGCCGAGGGAACCGTCGTGGTCGGACGGCTGCTTGCCTCGCGCTATCCGGTGCGAGCGCTGCTCGGCGTGGAGAGACGGCTGCGGGAATTGGAAGACGAACTCGCCGGCGTCGACGTGCCCGCGTATGTGACGTCGGCCGAGACGATGGCCGAGGTGGTCGGTTTCCATCTCAACCGCGGCGTGCTCGCGGTCGCGGACCGCCCGGAACCGCCGACGGTTTCCCAGATCGTGGACGGCGCGCAGGTATTGGCGGTGCTGGAAGGTGTCGGCGATCACGAAAATCTCGGCGCGCTTTTCCGGAATGCCGCCGCGCTCGGCGTCGGCGGGGTGTTGCTCGGTCCCGGTTGTTCGGATCCGCTTTACCGGCGCAGTGTGCGCGTTTCGATGGGGCACGTGCTGCGCGTCCCGTTCGCGGCTTTCGACAGCTGGCCCGGGGACCTGGATGTGCTTCGGGCCCGAGGTTTCACCGTCGCCGCGCTCACTCCGCGCGCGGATTCCGTACCGCTGCGCGGATTGCGGGAGAAGGTGCCGGGCCCGATCGCGTTGCTGCTCGGCGCGGAGGGGCCGGGGCTGACGGACGAGGCGATCGAGGCCGCGGACGTCGCGGTCCGCGTGGAGATGGTGCCCGGCGTCGACTCGCTGAATGTCGCCACGGCCGCGGCGATCGCGTTCCACGAAGTCTCCGCCGGGTTCGCGCCACTAGAGTGACTCCTGGCACGTTTTGCGCGGGGAGGGGTGCCCATGGAGCTGCGGATTCGCGGCGGGCAAGCGGTGCTCGCCGGGCCGGGCGGCGAGCACGCGCGGGAGGTCGACCCGCGCCGGCTCGCGATCGGTGCCGACCTGGCCCAAGCGCTGCACGAATGGGCGCGCGTGGCGTCGGCCGTGGCCCGCTCCGATTCGGACGTCGATGTCGCCGGATCGGTCGTGTCGCAGCGGGGCCGCCAGCTCGCCGGGCGACTGGCCGCGGTGATGGGCACTCAGGTGCGCTTTGTCGATCCGGTGACGGGCGTGGAAATCGTGGTCGAACCGCCGCCGCGGCCCGGCCAGCCCGCGCGGCCCCGAATCCCGGACGAGCCGACGCCGTGGGCCACCGGGCTTACCGTCTCCGCGTTCGCGGCTGCCGTGGTGATCGTCGCGATGCTCGCGCTGGCCGGCACGCTCGCGCGCGAGACGAGCACCTGGCTGGCACTGATCGCGGCGCTGGTGGTCACCGGCGGGGTCTCGCCGTCGCTGTGGCTGGGCCGGAAAGCGCCGATCCTGCGCTGGGCGGTGTACGGCGCGGGCGGCGGTTTGGTGCTGGCCTGGATCGGCGTGCTGGCCACGGTGTTCTGACGCGCGGATACTGAGCCGATGGCCCCGCTCGACAAGCTGCGCGCGCTCTGCCTCGCCCTGCCCGAAGCCACCGAACGGCTCAGCCACGGCGAGCCGACGTGGTTCGTCCGGGGCCGCAAAACGTTCGCCATGTTCGCCGACCGGCACCACGACGACAAGCTCGCGTTCTGGTGCCCCGCGCCGCCCGGCGTCCAGGAGGAACTGGTGCGCACCGAGCCGGACCGGTTTTTCCGGCCGCCCTACGTCGGAGTGCACGGCTGGCTCGGCGTACGCCTCGACGTGGACCTCGACTGGACCGAGGTGGACCAGATCGTGCGGGAGGCGTATCGGCACGTCGCGCCGAAGAAACTGGCCGCGTTGCTGGACACCTGACCCGGCCGCGAGCGCGCCGACGGCACCCTGGATGCGCGCCGTCCACTCCTTGCTGCCTTCGATCAGGGCGCTGCGTTCGACTCGCCTGCCCGATGCGCCCGGCTCGCTCCGGCGGAAGTCCGGGAAGGGCTCGAGGGACTCCGATTCCCCAGGGAGCCCTTTCCGGACCTTGCCTCGTCCGTGTCTCGGCGGTCAGCCGCGCTGGGTGCGGACCCCCAGCAGTACGTCCTCCCAGGACGGCACGATCGGGTGGTTCTTCTTCGCCTTCGTGCGCGGCTGTTCGGCGTCGTCCCCGTCGGACTCACCCGGGACGTGCGGGATCTCGCGGGTCTCCTCGTCGCCCTCGTCCGGGCCTTCGATGGCGCGCGGCTCCTCGACGGCGTCGAGCGTCGGCTGCACCACCGAATCCTGGGCGGGCGCCAACGCACGCACGGTGCGCGGCGCGACGTACGAGTTCGGGTTCAGCAGGACCTCGGCGTTCTCGTCGAGCGCGTGCACCGTTCCGCCGTGCGCGCCGGGCGAGAACGACCAGTGCGCGCGGTTGTCGGAGCGGCCGGCCTTCCAGCGCAGTACGACGACCCACTTGCCGTCGTCGCCGCGCCAGGCGTCCCAGGCGGCCTGGTTGTAGTCGTGGCCGCGGACGCCGAAGGCGTAGGCGATGACCTCGCCGAGGGTCTGGACGTCGGGCCCGTCCTCGCGGACCGGGTGCGCCGACTGCGCGAGTTCCGCCGTGCGGGACCGTTCGAGCAGCACCGGGTAGGCGAACCGCTCCACCCGCTGGGTCGAGACGCCCGCGCTGCTCGCGACCTGCTCGACGGACTCGCCCGCGCGGATTCGCGCCTGGATCTCGCGTGGCCGCATCTGGCTCTCCAACTCGATCTCGATCTGGCCCAGCCGGGCTATGTCCCCCCTCGCCGCCGCCCGCAGTCTCTCGTCGGCCGGAAGCAGGAAGCGGGTACGGCTCGCCGGGTCCTCCAGCACGAGGGACTTCCCGTCCTCGTGCAGCCCGACTACCCGCAACGCCCGCATTTCTCGCCTCCCCGGTGTTCACCTTTGTGGGTGCCCACGTTAGAACGGCGCGTCGGCTTGACGTGCGAGGCGCGCCGACGCCTCACCCATTCGAACTCAATCCGACAGCACTTTCCCGGGCATTTTCGCCGTGCGGCGGATCGGGTGCGGCCGTGACACGCCGACCACGGTGCGTCACGAACGAGTGGTCGTCAACGCGAACCGCCCCGCGAGCCGGCTGGCTGGCGGGGCGGTTCGGGCGTTTCGGCGCGGTTTCGCGTCAGCCGAGCCGTTCCACGACGTACTCGATGCAGTGGGTGAGCTTCGTGACGTCGTCCGGGTCGATCGCCGGGAACAGGCCGACGCGCAGCTGGTTGCGGCCCAGCTTCCGGTACGGCTCGGTGTCGACGATCCCGTTGGCGCGCAACGCCTTCGCCACCGCGGCCGCGTCGACCTCGTCGGCGAAGTCGACCGTGCCGACGACCTGCGAGCGCAGTTCCGGGTTGGCCACGAACGGCGTGGTGTACGAGGTTTTCTCGGCCCATTCGTACAGCCGGGTCGAGGATTCCTTGGTGCGCGCGGTGGTCCAGGAAAGGCCGCCCTGCCCGTTCATCCACTCGATTTGCTCGGCGAGCAGGAAAAGCGTGGCGACGGCCGGCGTGTTGTAGGTCTGGTCCTTGCGCGAGTTGTCGAGCGCGGTGGTGAGCGACAGGAATTCGGGGATCCAGCGGTCACCGCCGCCGATCTCGCCGATCCGCTCGATCGCGGCGGGCGACGCGAGCGCGATCCACAGCCCGCCGTCGGACGCGAACGACTTCTGCGGCGCGAAGTAGTACACGTCGAAGTCCTCGGCCTTGACCGGCAGGCCGCCGGCGCCGGACGTCGCGTCGATCGCGACCAGCGCGCCGTCGCTGCCCTCGGGACGCCGCACCGGCACCGCGACGCCGGTGGAGGTCTCGTTGTGCGCCCAGCCGACGAGGTCCGCACCCTGCTGGTAGGCGATCTCCGGCGCGCTGCCCGGGTCGGCCTTCACCACGATCGACTCGCCGAGGAACGGGGCCTTGTTCGTGACGGCGGCGAACTTCGAGGAGAACTCGCCGTAGGTGAAGTGCTGGGCGCGCTCGCGCACGAGGCCGAACGCGGCGGCGTCCCAGAAGGCGGTCGTCCCGCCGTTGCCGAGGATGACCTCGTACCCGTCCGGGAGCGAGAACAGCTCGGACAGCCCGGCGCGCACGCGCCCGACGAGCGACTTGACCGGCTTCTGCCGGTGCGAGGTGCCGAGATAGGTGGAACCGGACCGGGCGAGGGCGGCGAGCTGCTCTTCGCGGACCTTCGAGGGTCCGCAGCCGAAGCGGCCGTCGGCCGGCTTGAGGTCTGCAGGGATCGTCAACTCAGCGTCGGTCATGTGCTTAGTCTCTCAGGTCGGGACAACGCAGGTAACGGCGGTTGCCGAGTGTCCGGGATGTGGAATCGTGCCGGAAACGCACGGTTACCGGCGGCGCTCGGGCGGGTTGCGCTCTTCGCCGCGACCGAGCTGGTGCGCCCGCCGGGTTCCGCTGCGCTGCTCGGCCTCGCTGCTGATTCGGGCCGAGGTCGTCGCGGCGTCAGGAGTCGTCCGGCTGCGCCGGGAAGGCGGGGACGATCCCGGACGGCCTTGCCGCCGAAGAGCCCGGCGGCAAGGCCGAGGCGGGGTGACTCAGCGCCATCCGCCCTCGTCCAGCCCGCCCGGGATGGGCGCGGCCGGGTCGTACGGCGTGCGGCTGAAGATGAACGTCGCGAGGTTCAGGTGGTTCGCCTTCCCGTCCGCGTCGCGGCCGACGGTGAGCGTTTCGCCCGCGTAGTAGCCGTCCAGGCCGATCCAGGTGTCCGGGCCCTCGGGGCGGAACCGCGAGGCGCGGCCGGCTCCGACCGCCGGGTTCAGCGAGATCAGGCCGTCGCCTTGCACGCGCAGGAAGTACGGCGACGGGCCCCAGTGCCACAGCCCGGTCAGCGCGAGCAGGTCCGGGTCCACAGTGGACGGGAACCACTCTTCGGGCAGCGCGGGTTCCAGGTCGTCGGCCGTGGTGATCAGGTCGAGGCAGAGCTGGGTGATGCCGACGCCTCCGGTCGAGTTGGCCAGGCACAGCGCGCCGGTGCCGCTGCGCGGGTCGACCAGGGTCGCGGCGAGGAAGCCGGGCATCGAACCGGTGTGCCCGGCCAGATGCCGGCCCTGGTAGCGCATGACCATCAGGCCGAGGCCGAATCCGGTCGACCACACCTCGGTGTCGTCGACGGTGTTCATCGTCCGCATTTCGTCGACGGTGCCGGCGGACAGCACGTCGCCGGTGTGGCCGCCGAGGAACGACGTCCAGCGGCCGAGGTCGGTGATCGTGGACCAGAGCTGGCCGGCCGGGGCCATCGCGCCGGCGTCCGGCCACTTCTCCGGCATGAGCACGTCGGCGAACGGGTGCACGGCGAAGCCCTCGGCGTGCGCGCCCTCCGGGTGCGGGGTCGTGCGGTTCATGCCGAGCGGGGCGAGGATTTCGTCGCGCACGACGTCGAACCACGGCCGCTCGCGGTGCCGGGCGACCAGTTCGCCGAGGACGCCGTAGCCGACGTTCGAGTAGTGGAATTTGGACCCGGGACGCAGCTTCGTCGCGCCCTTCTCCAGGCTCGCGACGAGGGCCGCCCAGTCCGCGCCGGGCGCGCGTTCCCACCACTGGCCGGGCGATTCCGACGTGAGGCCCGAGGTGTGGGACAGCAGCTGCGCGATGGTGACCGAGCCGAACGCGGTGCCCGGCAGGTGCCGCTCCAGCGGGTCGGTGAGGTCGAGTTTGCCCTCGTCGCGCAGCCGCATGACCGCGGTGGCGATCATCGTTTTGGTGATCGACCCCAGCCGGTACTGCGTGTCGTCGTCCGGGCGCTGGTCGCCGACGCGGCCGCGGGCGCCGGACCAGACGACCTCGCCGCCCCGCACGACAGCAGCGACGAGGGACGGGGCGCGGCTGACGGACTGCTCCCGCGCGAGCCGTCGGTACAGGGCGAGTTCGGTGGAGTCGAGCATGGCCGACATTCTGCCCGGGCGGCTCAGCCGAGCAGCTGCCGGTCCAGCGCCGTCGTCACCGCTGCCGTGCGGTCGGAAACGCCGAGCTTCGAGAACACCCGCAGCAGGTGCGTTTTCACCGTCGCCTCGCCGATGTGCAGCTCACGGCCGATTTCGGCGTTGGTGTGGCCCTTCGCGACCAGCCGCAGCACTTCCACCTCGCGTGCGGACAGCGGCGACACCGGTTCCGGGTTCCGCATCCGGTGCACGAGCTTGCCCGCGACCGAGGGCGCCAGCACGGTCTCGCCGCGATGCGCGGCCCGGATCGCCCCGGCCAGCTCCGCGCGCGACGCGTCTTTCAGCAGGTATCCCGACGCGCCCCCCTCGACCGCGCGGAGGATGTCCGCGTCGGTTTCGTAGGTGGTGAGCACGACGATCCGCCTAGCGGGCGTCTCCTTGAGGATCGCGTGGATGGCGCCGACCCCGTCGAGACCGGGCATGCGCAGGTCCATCAGGACGACGTCGGGCTGCTTCACGCGGTCGAGCGCCACCGCCTCGTCGCCGGAACCGGCCTCGCCCACCACTGTGAAGTCGTCCTCGGCTTCGAGCATGCCGCGCAGCCCTTCGCGCACCACGGGATGGTCGTCGACCAGCATGATCGTGATCACGCGGGCACCTCCAGTTCCAGTTCGGTGCCGCCGTTCGCGCCGGTCCGCACGTCCAGGGTGCCGCCGACCTGCTCGGCGCGCGAACGCATGCCGCGCAACCCGAATCCGGCCGGATCGGCGTCCGGGGCGAAGCCGCACCCGTTGTCCGCCACCCGCAACCGGATCGCTCCGTCCACAGCGGACAGCCGGACGCGCACCCGGGTCGCGCCCGAATGCTTGCGCACGTTCGACAGTGCCTCCTGCGCCGCCCGCAGCAGCACTACCTCGACCGCAGTGGACAGTGGCGGCAGGGCATCGTCCACTGCGCACTCCACCGGAACACCGAGTTCCTCGGCGAGCCGGTCTGCCTGCCGCCGCACGGCTTCCGGCAGCGAACCAGTGGCCAAATCGGACGGTGCGAGCGCGGCGACCATCGCGCGGGCTTCGGCGAGATTCTCCCGCGCGGTGCGGCCGGCGAGCGCGAGATGCCTGCGCACTGTGGACAGATCGGTGTCCAGTTCGGACTCGATCGCCTGGGTCAGCGTGATGATGCTGGTGAATCCCTGGGCGAGCGTGTCGTGGATTTCCCGCGCCAGCCGTTCGCGTTCGGCCGCGGTGCCCGCCTCGCGCGACAGCCGCGCGACCTCGGCCTGGCTGGACTCCAGTTCGCGGATCAGCTCGGCGCGGGCATGGCTCTGTTTCAGCACGTCGCTGGTGAACTTCCCGGCCAGCACGCTGAACACGACGAGGATCGCGGTCATCGGCAGCAGGATCGACAGCAATTGGCCGTTCCATCCGCTGTTCAGCACCGCCGAGACCGGCTCGAGCAGGATGAGCAGCGTCGTCGCGACCACTCCGGGCCGCAGATCCAGCAGCATGAACAGCAAAGGGCAGGCGAGGAACAGCACGAAGCTCGCCGACGTGGTGGCGAGGATCGCGGTGGCGCTCAACGCGATCAGCACGCCGGCCGCGACCGCGCGGGCAGTCTCGTTGTCCTCGCCGTGCACCAGCCGCCGTCCAGTGCCCAGATACCCGACGGCGATCGCACCGAGCGCCGCCTCGGCAACGATCTTCGCCGCCGCCGAGCCGTCGTTGAAGAGCACCAGGAGGGCGGTCGCCACGTAGGCGACCGCGAACAGCACCTCCCAGGACCAGTACGACCGCTCCCACGCGTCGGCTTGGTTCACTTCGCTTCGTTCGTCCACCGGAACGTCACCCTCGCGAGCACCAGGCCCACCACGCACCACACCGCCAGCACCAGCGCCACCTTCGGAAGCTCCCATGTCCCCGCCATTTCCTGGGTCGCGGCCTCCGGCGGAAGGAACACCGAGCGGAAGCCCTGGCAGATCCATTTCAGCGGGAAGAACGACGCGACGTCGACCATGATTCTCGGCAGGTGCGTGATCGGCGTGACGAACACCCCGGAAATGAACTGCAGCACCAAGTACACCAGCTGCACCAGCGCCACGGTGCCGTTCGCGGTGCGGGTGACCGAGCTGATCGCGATGCCCAGCAGCGTCGAGGACACGATCCCGAGCAGCAGCACCCAGACCAGGGTCAGCCACTTCGCCGGATCCGACGGCAGTTCGAGACGGAACAGCAGCATCGCCACCGCGGCCATCAGGACGGTTTGCGACACGCTGGTCACCGCGACCATCACCATCTTGCCGAGGAAATAGGCCGCCGAGGGCATCGGCGTGCCGCGCAAGCGTTTGAGCGCACCGATTTCGCGGTCCGCGGCGATGCCGATGCCGACGCTGTTGAACGACGTCGACACGATGCCCGCGCCGATCATCCCGGCGGCGAGCAGTTGTCCGGACGAGATCCCGGTCTGCGCGGTCGGGCCGTCGAGGATCGAGCCGAGCAGGATCATCAGCACCGCGGGCAGCGAGAAGGTGAACACCACCTGCTCGCGGTTGCGGAAGAACTGCCGCAGTTCGAGCCCGCCGCGGGCGAGGCCGAGGCGCGCCGTTCCCGGCAGGGCCATTGTCGTGGTCACGGTTGCTCCCCGATCAGGTCGAGATAGACGTCTTCCAGGCTGGGGCGCGTCACGGTCAGCCCGGCGAGTTCCCCGTGGTCGGCGGCGAGTTGCGAGACGAGCTTCGTCGGGAACGGCGTGCGTTCCTCGTGCCTGCCGCGTTCGTCCTGCCAGCGCACGACCGCCTCGGCGCGCTCGCGGCCGCCGAGCGTCGCCGGCGTCCCCTCCGCGACGACCGAACCGCGGGCGAGCACCGCGAGCCGGTCGGCCAGCGCCTCGACCTCGTCGAGGTAGTGCGTGGTCAGCAGGATCGTGGTGCCCTCGTGGGCGAGCCCGTCGATGAGCGTCCAGAACTGCCGTCGTGCTTCGGGGTCGAAGCCGGTGGTCGGCTCGTCGAGGAACAGCAGTTCCGGACGGCCGACGATGCCGAGCGCGACGTCCACCCGGCGGCGTTGCCCGCCGGACAGCGACTTCACCCGCGCGCCCGCCTTCGCGGTGAGCCCGACCTGGTCGATCACCTCCTCCGGATCCCGCGGATTCGGGTAGTACTTCGCGAAGTGCCGCACGGTCTCGGCGACGGTCAATTCCGCCGCGTCGGTCGCCGTCTGCAGCACGATGCCGAGGCGGGCGCGCCACGCGCGTCCCGCGGTACCCGGGTCCTCGCCGAGGACGGTCGCTTCCCCCGCCGTCCGCTGCCGGTGCCCCTCCAGGACCTCGACGGTCGTCGTTTTGCCCGCGCCGTTCGGTCCGAGCAGGGCGAACACCTCGCCGTCGGGGATGTCGAGATCGATCCCGGCCACGGCGAGGTGGCCCGGGTACTCCTTGCGCAGTCCGCGCACTCGCACTGCTGTGCTCATGGCGTCCAGCGTGCGCCGCGCAGGGCGGCCCGCGGGACGTCCGGGCAGTGGAATCCGGCTGTCCGTCGAACGGTGGACACGCTGGTTTCCCGTGGAACCACGTCGGTCGCTGTTGACAAGTTGTCTAACATGACAAGATGTCTCACAAGCAGGTGACTGCCAGCGACGGAGTCCGCCTTTCGGTCCGGGTGAGCGGCAACCCGGACGGGCCCACAGTGGTGCTCGTGCACGGGTACCCGGACAACAGCTCGATGTGGGACGGCGTCGCCGAGGAGCTGCGCCGCGAGCATCGGGTGGTCGTCTACGACGTGCGCGGCGCGGGCGAATCCGACAAGCCGCGAGCGCGCCGAGCGTATCGGCTGGACCAGCTCGCCGACGACCTCGCTGCGGTGGTCGACAAAGTGCAGCCGTCCGGCAAGGTCCACCTCGTCGCGCACGACTGGGGTTCGATCCAGGCGTGGCACGCGGTCACCGGCGACCGGTTGCGCGGCCGGATCGCTTCGTACACCTCGCTTTCCGGGCCCAGCCTCGACCACGCCGGCACCTGGTTCCGCGCTCAGCTGACCCGGCCGACGCCGCGTCGTCTCGGGCACGCGCTGCGGCAGTTCCTGCACTCGTACTACATCGTCGCGTTCCAGGTGCCGCTGATCCCGGAACTGTTGTGGCGCACGGGAATCATGCGCACGATGATCCGGAAGCTGGAGCCCGCCGAGTCGTCGCCGAAGACGGCCGACGGCGTGCACGGCCTGAAGCTGTACCGGGCGAACATGGGGCCGCGGCTTTCCCGGCCGCGCCCGCGTCCGGCGGAGATCCCGGTGCAGGTGCTCGCGCCGACCGGCGATTCGTACGTCACCACGCCGCTGCAGACCGAGGTCGAGCGCTGGGTGCCGGATCTGTATGTCCGGCGCGTGATCGGGTCGCACTGGATCACCCGGACGAACCCGGAAGTGGTGGCTGCCGCGGCGGCGGAGCTGATCGCGTCGGTGGAAACCGGGGAGGAATCGCGCGCGCTGCGGCGGGCGCGGGGCGGTGGCGGCCGCGGCCGCTTCGCGCACCACCTGGTGGTCGTGACCGGCGCGGGCAGCGGGATCGGCCGGGAGACCGCGCTGGCGTTCGCGGCCGAGGGCGCCGACGTCGTCGTCAGCGACATCAACGGCGATTCCGCCGCGGAGACCGCGAAACTCGTGCGGGAGCGCGGGGCCGACGCCGGCGAGTACACAGTGGACTCTTCGGACGGCGAGGCGGTGGCCCGGTTCGCCGCGCAGGTGCGGGAAGAGTTCGGCGTGCCCGACATCGTGGTGAACAACGCCGGAATCGGCATGTCCGGCCCGTTCCTCGACACGACGATCGAGGACTGGGAGAAGGTCGTGGACGTCAACCTGTGGGGCGTGATCCACGGGTGCCGCGCGTTCGCGCCGATGATGAAGGAACGCGCTGAGGGCGGGCAGATCGTCAACCTCGCTTCGGCCGCGGCTTATCTGCCGTCGAAGATTCTCACCGCTTACGGCACCACGAAGGCGGCCGTGCTCGCGTTGAGCAACGGGTTGCGCGCGGAACTGGCTGCCGACGGAATTGGGGTGACAGCCGTTTGCCCGGGGCTGGTGAATACCAACATCACCAAGACGACCAGGTTCGTCGGCGTGGACGAGGTGGAGGAGAAGCGGCGGCAGAAGGAATCGTCGAAGCTCTACGCCCGGCGCAATTTCGGTCCGGAACGAGTAGCGCGCGACATTCTGCGTGCGGTGGAGAAGAACGTCGCGATCCAACCGTCCACTCCGGAAGCGAAGGTCGCGCTGGTCCTTTCGCGACTGACGCCGGGTTTGCTGCGCGCGGCGGCGAAACTGGACGTCACGCCGTGAGCCGTCCGCGTCGGATGACCGCGCAGGCCCGGCGGGACGATCTGATCGCGGCGGCGCTGGACCTATTCGGCACCCGGGCTCCGGAACTGGTCACAGTGGACGACATCGTGGCGCGGGCCGAGGTGTCGCGGCCATTGTTCTACCGGTATTTCCCCAGCCTGCGGGAACTGCAAATGCAGGCGCTGCGAACGGTCACCGACGGTTTGGTCGACCGGCTCGCGACGTTGGAAGAAGGCGCGCCGGAAGAACGGCTGCGCGCGGCGGTGCGCGGCCTGGTCGATGTCGCCGCGCATTACCGCGAAGGCTATGTCGCGTTGCTGCGCAGCGGTTCGGTCATCGCCACTTCGGAGACGGACGCGGCGATCGACGAGGTTCGCAACCGGGCGGTCGAACTGATTCTGGAAGCGCTGGCTCTGCCCGAACCGTCGCCGTTGGTGCTGCTGACGCTGCGCTGCTGGACCGCGGTGGTCGAAGGGGCGTTGCTGTCGTGGCTGCAGGAGGGCACCGTCCCGAGGGAAACCCTGGACGGCTGGCTGGTCGATCAGCTCACCGCGATGCTCGCCGCCACGGACGCGCACCTGGCCGCAAAGCCGTGAAGGGCTCCTTGAGGGAATTAGCTTCCCTCAAGGAGCCCTTCACGGACGTGGCTCAGATCTTGGTGACGCTGTCCCAGCCCTCGACCTCGGACGGCGTGCGCGGGCCGGGCCCGACGTACTTCGCCGACGGACGGACCAGGCGGCCGGTCTGCTTCTGCTCCAGGATGTGCGCGGCCCAGCCGGCGGTGCGCGCGGAGGAGAACATCGCCGGCATCATGTGCGGCGGCACCTTCGCGAAGTCCAGGATCACCGCGGCCCAGAACTCGACGTTGGTCTCGATCGGGTGGTCCGGACGGCGTTCGCGCAGCTCGGCCAGCGCGGCCTGCTCCAGCGCGGCGGCCACCTCGTAGCGTTCGGCGCCCAGTTCCTTGCAGGTGCGGCGCAGTACGCGGGCCCGCGGGTCCTCCGCGCGGTACACGCGGTGGCCGAAGCCCATCAGCCGCTCCTTGCGGTCGAGGATGCCCTTGACCAGCGCGCGGGCGTCACCCGTGCGCTCGACCTCCTCGATCATCGGCAGCACGCGCGCCGGGGCGCCGCCGTGCAGCGGGCCGGACATCGCGCCGATCGCGCCGGACAGCGACGCCGCCACGTCCGCCCCGGTGGAGGCGATGACGCGCGCGGTGAAGGTGGAGGCGTTGAGGCCGTGCTCGGCGGCGGAAACCCAGTACGCGTCGACCGCCTTGACGTGCGCCGGGTCCGGCTCGCCGCGCCAGCGGATCATGAAGCGCTCGGTGATCGATTTGGCCTCGTCGACCCGCGACTGCGGCACCGCGGGCTGGCCGATGCCGCGCGCGGACTGTGCGACGTAGGACAGCGCCATCACCGAAGCGCGGGCGAGCTGGTCGCGCGCGTCGGCGTCGGAGATGTCGAGCAGCGGCCGGTACCCCCAGATCGGGGCGAGCATGGCGAGCGCGGCCTGGACGTCGACCCGGACGTCGCCGGTGTGCACCGGAAGCGGGAACGGCTCGGCGGGCGGAAGCCCGGTCCCGAACCGGCCGTCGACCAGGAGGCCCCATACGTCGCCGAAGGTCACCTTCCCGGCGAGGTCCTCGATGTCCACGCCGCGGTAGCGCAGCGCCCCGCCGTCCCGATCGGGTTCGGCGATTTCGGTCCGAAACGCGACGACGCCTTCAAGCCCCGGCCGGAACCCGTCGTCGGCTTCGTTGGTCTTGCTGATCGTGGAGGTAGTCACTCTTCGCGAACCCTTTCGATGCGCATTCCCCGGCTGTGTTGTGCACGCGCGGACGGGATACACGCTGGCTCCTTGCGCGCCTCATCGCACGGTGGGACAAACCATGCTCCCTTTGCCCGGCTGGGGCAACGGAAGATGTGGTGGTTTCGGTCACGATTACGAGAACGATTCAGTCCAGGTGAGCCCCGCACGCCACTTTCTCCCGTCCAGTGAGGTGGACGCAGACTGGTACCCCGGTGGACTCGAGGTGAACCCCGGCTTGCCGAGGATGGGTGGCGGTCACGCTCGGTGAGGGCGGGGAGCACCGGCTGTGCTCCGGAAGTGGCTGGGTGCCGATGGAGCGCGGAATCGTCCCCGGCTGGCCCGAATTCCCCTCGGGTCCGGCGAACCCGCGCTGTCTTCGCCACGTAAACACTGTGTTGCCGAATCAGGCGGAGCGGCTGCTCCGGTGGTAGACCTTGGCCATGCACCTGAGCCCGCAGGAACGCGACAAACTGCTGGTCCACGTCGCGGCGGACGTTGCTCGCAAACGGCTCGAACGCGGTCTTCGGCTCAATCATCCCGAAGCCGTCGCGCTCATCACCGACTACGTCCTGGAGGGCGCCCGCGACGGCCGCACGGTCACTGAGCTGGCCGCGGGCGGGCGCGGTGTCCTCACCCGCGAGCAAGTGCTCGCCGGGGTGCCGGAAATGGTCGAGTCCGTGCAGGTGGAGGCCACTTTTCCAGACGGCACGAAGCTCGTCACGGTGCACGAACCGATTGCTTGAGGAGGAATTCTTGCGGCCAGGCGAGATCATTCCCGGCGACGAGCCGGTGCCGCTGAATCCGGGGCGGGCCCGCGTGCGGCTGCGCGTGCGCAATCTCGGCGACCGCCCGGTGCAGGTCGGTTCGCATTACCACTTCGCCGCGGTCAATCCCGGGCTGGAGTTCGATCGCGAAGCCGCCCGCGGGCATCGGCTCGACGTGCCTGCCGGGACTTCGGTGCGGTTCGAGCCGGGCATCGACCGCGAGGTCGACCTGGTGCCGCTCAGCGGACACCGGCGGGTGCCGGGCCTGCGTGCCGAATACGCCGGGGAGTTCTGATGCCGGAGATCGACCGCGTCCGCTACGCCGAACTGTTCGGCCCGACCGCCGGCGACCGGATCCGGCTCGCGGACACCGATCTGCTGATCGAGGTGACCGAGGACCGGTCGATGGGTCCCGGCGGCAGCGGCGACGAGGTGCTGTTCGGCGGCGGGAAGGTGATCCGCGAGTCGATGGGCCAGGGCCTGGCCACCCGGGCTGAGGGAGCGCCGGATCTGGTGATCACCGGCGCGGTGATCCTCGACCACTGGGGCGTGGTCAAGGCCGACGTCGGGGTGCGGGACGGGCGCATCGTCGGCATCGGCAAGGCGGGTAATCCGGACACCATGGACGGAGTCGATCCGGCGCTGGTGATCGGCCCGTCCACGGAAGTGCTGGCGGGCAACGGGAAGATCCTCACCGCGGGCGGCATCGACTGCCACGTGCATTTCATCTGCCCGCAGCTGGTCGACACCGCGCTCGCGGCCGGGCTGACCACTTTGGTCGGTGGCGGCACCGGACCGAACGAGGGCACCAAGGCGACCACTGTGACGCCCGGTGCCTGGAATCTCGGCCGGGTGCTGTCCGCAATGGACGGTCAGCCGGTGAACGTGTTGCTGCTGGGAAAGGGAAACACGGTCCGGCACGAGGCGTTGCGGGAGCAGCTGGCGGCCGGAGCCGGCGGGTTCAAGCTGCACGAGGACTGGGGTTCGACGCCGGCCGCGATCGACGCCTGTCTCACCGTCGCCGACGAATCCGGCGTGCAGGTCGCCATCCACACCGACACGCTCAACGAGGCCGGATTCCTGGAGTCCACTGTGGAGGCGATCGGCGGCCGGTCGATCAACGCCTACCACACCGAGGGCGCGGGCGGCGGGCACGCGCCGGACATCATCGAGGTGTCCGGGATGGCGAACTTCCTTCCCTCGTCGACGAATCCGACCAGGCCGCACACGGTCAACACTCTCGACGAGCATCTCGACATGCTGATGGTGTGCCATCACCTGAACCCATCGGTGCCCGAGGACCTCGCCTTCGCGGAAAGCCGGATCCGGCCGAGCACGATCGCCGCCGAGGACGTGCTGCACGACCTCGGTGCGATCTCGATGATGAGTTCCGACGCGCAGGCGATGGGGCGGATCGGCGAGGTGATCATCCGGACCTGGCAGACCGCGCACGTGATGAAAGGCCGGCGCGGCGCGCTTCCCGGCGACGGCGCCGCGGACAATGTGCGCGCCCGTCGCTACGTCGCGAAGTACACGATCAATCCGGCGATCGCGCACGGTATGGACGCGGAGATCGGTTCGGTCGAGATCGGCAAACTCGCCGACCTGGTGTTGTGGGAGCCGAAGTTTTTCGGCGTGCGCCCGCACGTGGTGCTGAAGGGCGGCTTCCCGGCGTGGGCGGCGATGGGGGACGCGAACGCTTCGATTCCGACGCCGCAGCCGGTGCTCGCGCGGCCGATGTTCGGTGCCGCACCCGCGGTGGCGGCCGCGTCCAGCCTGCATTTCGTGGCACCGGAGGCAGTGGATTCCGGGGTGGCGGACCGATTCCGCATCACCCGGCCGTTGGTCGCGGTCGCCAACACCCGCCGCCGGACGAAAGCGGACATGGTGCTGAACGATGCGACCCCGCGGGTGCGGGTGGATCCGGACAGCTTCGCCGTGCGCGTGGACGGAGAGCTGATCGAACCGCATCCAGTGGCCGATTTGCCAATGGCCCAACGGTATTTCCTATTCTGATGGATCCGGCCGCCCTCATTCTCGCCGACTCCCGGTTCCCGGGCGGCGGACACGTGCATTCCGGCGGCCTCGAAGAGGCGGCCGCGCGGGGACTCGTCCGGTCCGAACGCGACCTGCCGGGATTCCTTTTTGGACGGTTGCGTACCGCGGGCCTCCTCGCCGCCGCGTTCGCCGCTGCTTCCGCGCACGCCGCGGCCCGAGCCGTCGAGCGGGTCCATTGGCGACGGCTCGATCAGGAACTCGACGCCCGCACGCCGTCGCTCGCGCAGCGGGAAGCGTCGCGCGCGCAAGGCCGGGGCACGGCGCGAGCCGGACGTGCGGCGTGGCCGTCCCCTGTGCTGTCCCAGCTGCTCGCCGAGACTCCGCGCCCGCACCATCCGGTCATCACCGGCGCGCTCGTCGGGATCAGCGGCGGCAGCCCGTTCGACGCGGCCATGGCGGTCGCCTACCTCGCGGTGAGCGGTCCGGCGAGTGCGGCGGTTCGGCTGCTCGGGCTGGACCCGTTCGCGGTGAACGCGGTGGTCGCGCGGCTTGCCGGACCGTTGCGTGAAGTGAGCGGCCAGGCCGCCGAAACCGCCGGGGCCGATCCGGCCGAGTTACCCGCGCCAGCGTCGCCGGCGCTGGATCTGTTCGCCGAGGAACACGCTCGGCATCACCAGGAAGAGGTGCGTCTCTTTGCCAGCTGAACACGGTCACGGGCATTTTCACGCGGTCAACTTCGACCCGACCGCCGCCGAACCGGATCACTACGACGCCGCGCCGACCGCCGGCCGGGCGTACCGGATCGGCATCGGCGGCCCGGTCGGCAGCGGCAAGACCGCCCTCACCGCCGCGCTGTGCCGCGCGCTCGGCGACGAGGTGAACCTGGCCGTGGTCACCAACGACATCTACACGACCGAGGACGCGGACTTCCTGCGCCGAGCGGGCGTGCTGGACCCGGAACGGATCGAGGCGGTGCAGACCGGCGCCTGCCCGCACACCGCGATCCGCGACGACATCACCGCGAACCTCGACGCGGTGGAGCGGCTGGAAGAGAAGTTTCCCGGCCTGGAGCTGGTCATCGTGGAAAGCGGTGGCGACAATCTGACCGCCGTGTTCAGCCGCGGACTGGCCGACAGCCAGATTTTCGTGGTCGACGTCGCGGGCGGGGACAAGGTGCCGCGCAAGGGCGGTCCCGGGGTGACCACGGCCGACCTGCTGGTGATCAACAAAACCGACCTCGCCCCGCTGGTCGGCGCCGACCTGACCGTGATGACCTCGGACGCCCACCACATGCGAGGCGAGCTGCCGGTGTTCACCCAGTCCCTAGTGGACACTCCGGACGCTCCGGCGGTGGCGGACTGGGTGCGCTCGCTGGTGCCGGTCCGGCAGGGGTGAAGGCGCACGCCCGCCTGGTCGCCGCCCTCGCCGGCGGGCGGACGGTGCTGCGAGAACTGAAGTCGATGGCACCGCTGACCCTTGTCCCGCGTCGGCAGCGCGGCCCGGACGCGATGGTGCACCTGGTCAACTCGGCCACCGCCCCGCTCGGCGGGGATGAACTGCACCTGGAGATTCGCGTCGAGGCAGGGGCGCAACTGAAACTCTCCGGGGTGGCGGCGACCCTCGCGTTGCCTGGCCTGCGGGAGGTGCCCAGTCTGTCCACAGTGGAGGTGCTCGTCGAGGACGGCGGTTCCTTCGAATACCTGCCGGAGCCGACCGTCGTCACCGCCCGGGCGGAGCACGTCGCCGTGCTGCGCGCCGACCTGGCCGCGGACGCCCGGTTCCAGACGCGGGAAGTTCTCGTCCTCGGCCGAGAAGGCGAACGTCCGGGCCGATTGTCCTCGACAGTGCACGTGACCCGCGGCCGAGTCCCGGCGTTGCGGCAGACGCAGACCGTCGGCGACGCTCCCTTGGACGCGAGCCTCGCGGTGCTGGCCGGGCATCGGGTGCTGGTGACCGAGCTGGAGTTCGGCGGACCGCCGCGGCCCGCGGAGTCCGGACCGTGGTGGTCGCGAACCCCGCTCGCCGCGGGCGGCGCCCTGACGACCGCGGTCGGTCCGGACGTGGTGACCGCGTTGAGCTTCGGTCTATCCGGCGTTGCGGAAAGTCGGCTCGGGCAGTGAGACCGGGCCGGCTGTGCGGCACATGTCGTGGCAGCTGCGGTCGAGCGTGCAGCACAGCGAGCAGATCGCACCGCCCTGGTTGGCGCAGTCGGCGATGTCCGGCAGTTCGTAGGCTTCGCCGCAGACCGAGCAGTTGTGCGTGGCGGTGAGGTCCTGGCCGGCCTCGGGGCCGGAAACGAGGTTGGGCCGCACCAGGTAGTACCGGCCGCGGGTGGCCACCGCGAGGGCTGGGACGAGTGCCACCGCGATCACCATCGCCAGCAGCGGGCTGAACGCCGCGAGCAGCTCGCCGAACGCGCCGAAGTAGGCCGCGATCGACACGCCGGACGCGATCAGCATGGCACCGAAGCCGACCGGGTTGATCTTGTGCAGGTAAGCCCGTTTGAACTCGATGTAGCGCGGGGAAAGGCCGAGCGGTTTCGCGATCACGAGGTCCGCGCACACCGCGCCGATCCAGGCGATCGCGACGTTCGAATAGAAGCCGAGGATCTTGTTCAGGAAACCGAACGCGCCGAATTCCATCAGGGCGAGCGCGATCCCGCAGTTGACCAGCACGTACCAGGCGCGGCCCGGATGGCGGTGCAGCACGCGGGAGAAGAAGTTCGCGAACGACAGCGAGCCGGAGTAGGCGTTCGTCGTGTTGATCTTGATCTGCGAAACCACCACGAACAACGCGGCGAAGGTGAGTGCGGCCGGTCCGAGCGCGGGGCGCACCGCCTCGAGATAGGGCGCGATCGGCTCCAGCGCCGCGGTCTTGCCCACGACGCCGAGCGCCAGGAAGGCCAGCAGCGCACCGCCGATCTGCTTCGCCGCGCCGAGCACGACCCAGCCTGGCCCGGCGGAGAGCACCGCGGCCCACCACGAGCGCTTGTTCTCCGCCGTCTTCGCGGGCATGAAACGAAGGTAGTCGGCCTGCTCGCCGATCTGTCCGATCAAGGAAAGCGCGATGCCCATGCCGAACCCGAAACCGACCGCGGAGAATCCGGACCCCGCGCCGTCGATGCCGCCGAACGTCGCGAAATCGGCGAATCGTCCGGGTTCGCGGACGAGCACGACCACGAACGGCAGCACCAGCCCGGCGATCCAGAGCGGCTGCGTCCAGGTCTGCATCTTCGCGACCGCGCCCATCCCGTAAAGCGCGAACGGCAGCACGATCAGCGTCGCCAGCAAGTAGCCGACCGGCAGCGGAATGCCGAGCGCCAGCTGGAACGCCTGGCCCATGATCGAGCCCTCGAGGGAGAAGAAGATCACGGTGAAGCTGGCGTAGACGAGCGAGGTGAGGGTGGACCCGAAGTAGCCGAATCCGGCGCCGCGGGTGAGCAGGTCCATGTCCACGCCGTAGGTCGCGCAGGCCCGCGCGATCGGAATGCCGGTCACGAAGATCACCACCGCGGCGGCCAGGATGGCGAGCACCCCCGAGGTGAAGCCGTAGGACAGCACGATGCTGGCGCCGATGGCGAAGTCGGCGAGGTAGGCGATCCCGCCCAGCGCGGTCGTCGCGACGACGAACGGCGACCAGCGCCGGAACGATTGCGCGGCGAAGCGCAGTGAGTAGTCCTCGCGGTTTTCGTTGGCGGCGAGCGCGGCGTAGGTGCGTTGTGGTTTTCGCGTGTCGTCGCGTTCGGACAGAGTTTCGGTCATCTGGCCTGCCTCCGTGACTGGGGACGGGTGCCGGAGCAGGTCGAAAGGTAGGTGCGGCCTGTATCGATCAGGGACCAGCCCGTGAACGACGCGTTACAACTCGGCGTCCTGCGGTTACGGCCCGATGGCGGGCCAGGCGTGGCAGGAGTCACCGTTCGGTGGGTTTCGCCGCGACCGGCGAGCCAATACCGTCGCTGGATAGCCGTGATTCGACACCCTCACCAGGGGTAACGGAGGTTGGGCCGGATGACATCGGAGATCGACGAGGCGGTCGTGCGGCTGCCTGGCATGCGGGTGGCCTACGACAGCGCGCCGTTTGACGAGTCCGCGCTCGCGGCCACGTGGCATGATCAGCTGGAAAGCTGGCTGAGCCAGGCGGTGTCCGAAGCACTCGCGGAACCCAACGCGATGGTGCTCGCGACCGCCGACGTCGAAGGCAGGCCGTCCTCGCGGACGGTGCTGTGCAAGGGCTTCGATGAACGCGGAGTGGTTTTCTACACGAACTACACGTCGGCGAAGAGCCATGACCTGACGGCGACGCGCTACGCGTCGGCCACCTTCCCGTGGTACCCGCTGCACCGGCAGGTGACGATCCGCGGCGAGGTCGAGAAGGTCACCGCCGACGAGACGGCCGCCTACTGGGCCCAGCGCCCGCGCGGTTCGCAGCTGGGAGCGTGGGCGTCGCCGCAGTCGCGGGTCGTCGAAGGGCGGCGTGCGCTCGACAACGCGCTGCGGAACATCGAACGCCGGTTCGCCGATGTCGAGCAGATTCCGGCCCCGCCGCATTGGGGCGGCTGGCGGATTCGGCCGGATTTCGTGGAGTTCTGGCAGGGGCGGGAGGACCGGATGCATGACCGGCTTCGGTTCCACCGGACCCACGATGGGTGGCACGTGGAGCGGTTGGCTCCGTGAGGTTTGGGTGGGTTTGGACGCCGTTCCTGGGGTTGGTCCTGGGGGCGGCGTTTCTGTTTTGGTTTGTGCGTGGGCGGCTCGTCGCCTGGCGGCGACATTGCTTTGGTGAGGGGCGTGGGCACCCCGAAGCTTGATTGTGCAGGGAGGCTTCGTATCGGGGTGCAGGGCGGGGGCTGGCTGCCTTGGTGAGTTGAGTGGGGTGGCTGCGCGTTGGTATGGCGGGGTGCGGGGTGGTGTGCGTGCCTCGGTCGTAGGGTGCAGTGGCTGCGGTTGGCGGTGGGGAGGGGGCGCTCCGGAACTGGCCTGCCAACTGGCGTCCGGCCGTTCCGAAATCCGGCGCGACCAGCATGCGGGGAAAATCACCTGCGCCAAGTTCGTTAGCGCAGCTAAGCTGATAGCTCGTGACTTCAGAACCGGGGATACGCCCGCCCCGTACCGGGGCTCGCAAGCTCCTCGGCCGGATCGTCGTTGACACTCGTCCGCTTAAGATTCCGGCGTTTCGGCGGCTGTGGATGTCCACCGCGGTCACCGCGGTCGGGTCGCAGCTCACTGCGGTCGCGGTGCCGAAGCAGGTTTTCGATCTCACCGGATCGTCCGGTTACGTTGGGCTGACCGGGGCTGTCGCGCTTGTGCCGCTGCTTGTGTTCGGGCTGTGGGGCGGGGCGATCGCGGACGCGGTCGATCGGCGGAAGCTGCTGCTCGTCACCAACAACGGCGTCGCGATCACCTCCGCGTTGCTCTGGCTCCAGGCCTTCTCCGGGATGCGCTCGGTGTGGCTCGTGCTCGGGCTGCTCGCCGCGAACCAGGCGTTCTTCGCGATCAACATGCCTACGCGCGGGGCGGTCGTCGCTCGGTTGGTGCCCGCCGCGTTGCTGCCGTCTGCGAACGCGCTCAACACCACGATGTCCACGTTCGGCGCGGTGTTCGGGCCGCTGTTCGGCGGGGCGCTGATCCCGGTGATCGGACTGTCCACTTTGTACCTGGTGGATGTCTGCGCACTGGCGATCACGCTGATCGCGGTGTGGCGGCTGCCCTCGATCCCGCCGCTCGGCGAGGGCGCGCGCAGGGCGGGGATCGGCTCGGTCGTCGACGGATTCCGGTATCTGGCGCACCAGAAAGTGCTGCTCGCGTCGTTCGTCGTCGACATTATCGCGATGGTCGCCGGCATGCCGCGCGCGTTGGTCCCGGAGATGGCCGAGCGTACGTTCGGCGACCCGCCCGGCGGCGGTCCGGCGCTCGGCCTGCTGTACGCCGCGCTGCCCGCGGGCGCGATGCTGATCGGCTTGTTCTCCGGCTGGCTGCACCGGGTGCAGCGGCAAGGCGCGGCGGTCGTCATCGCGATCTGCTGCTGGGGCGCGGCGATGGCGGCGTTCGGGCTCGCGCACGCGCTGTGGCTGGCCGTGGTGTTCATGGCGCTCGGCGGCGCCGCGGACATGGTCAGCTCGGTCTACCGGCAGGCGATCCTGCAGACCGCCACCACCGACGAGATGCGCGGACGGCTGCAGGGCGTGTTCACCGTGGTCGTCGCGGGCGGGCCGCGGATCGCCGATCTCACCCACGGCTGGTCCGCGGCGGCGTGGGGGACCAAGGTCGCGGCCACCGGCGGCGGCCTGCTGGTGATCGTGCTGGTGGTGGCCTCGCTGGTCGTGCTGCCCGGGTTCTGGCGGTACCGCGCTCCGCGGGAAGAGGGGCACTAACCAGGGCGTTACTCCATTCGGACTAGCATGCCCTGACATGCGTGCCTACCCGATCGCTCTGTTGATCTCCGCCGCCGCTGTCCTCACTGCCTGCTCTTCCGGGGAGCAGAAAACCGCCGCCCCGACCCCGCCGCCCGCGAGCAAGGCTCCGGCCTCCTCATCCGCGCCCGCGAACAAGACCGCCGACACCTGCTCCTTGCTGCCGCCCGACGACGTCAGCAAGGCGATCAAGATCCCGAACATCACCTCCAAGGCCGGTCCCGCCCACGACAACCCGAGCAACGGCGGCAAGGCCACGAGCTGCGAATACCTCCTCGAAGGCAAGACCGCCGGCGCGCTCGCGGTGACCCGCTACGAGGGCCGCAAGGCCAAGCCCGCCGACATGATCGCCGCGATCAAGAAGGCCAAGCCGGGCGCGGTCGACGTGCCGGGCTTCGCGGACGGCGCGGTTTTCTACACCGACGAGCAGAAGACCGCCACGCTCGCCGCCGCCAAGGTCTCCAACGGGGTTCCGGTGCTGGTCAACTACACCGGACCGGTCAAGATGACCAAGGAAATGATGACCCCGCTCGTGCACACGGCGGTCGCGAAGGCCTGATCGGCGGACTTTCCGTCCAAGTCCGGACAAGGCACACTAACCGCCCATGACGGACGTGAGCGAGGGCAGGGCCGAGGCCGCCGAACCGGCGCTGCTGCGGGTCATGGGCCCGAAGCTGCTGCTGTTCTTCGTGGTCGGCGACATCATCGGCACCGGCGTGTACGCGCTGACCGGGCAGGTGGCCGGACGCGTCGGCGGCGCGTTGTGGCTGCCGTTCCTGCTGGCCTTCGTGGTCGCGTTCCTGACCGCGTTCAGCTATCTCGAACTGGTCGGAAAGTACCCGCGCGCGGCCGGCGCGGCGCTGTACACGAACAAGGCGTTCGGGGTGCCGTTCCTGACCTTCTTGGTCGCGTTCGCGGTGATGTGCTCCGGGATCACGTCGGCGTCGTCGGCCGCGGTGGCGTTCGGCGCGACCTATCTCGCGGCGTTCGTGAAGCTGCCGACGGTGCTGGTCGGCATCGCGTTCGTGCTCCTGCTGGCGTTGATCAACTTCCGCGGCGTCGGCGAATCAGTGAAGGCCAATGTCGTGCTCACCTGCATCGAGCTGTCCGGGTTGCTGATCATCATCGGCGTCGGCGTGTGGGCGGTGCTGAACGGGGACGGCGAACCGTCCCGGCTGGTCGAGATCGACACCGCGGACAAGACCTGGCTGGTGGCCATCTCCTCGGCGACGTCGCTGGCGTTCTTCGCGATGGTGGGCTTCGAGGACTCGGTGAACATGGCAGAGGAATGCCATGACCCAGTGCGGATTTTCCCGCGCGCGATGCTGTGGGGCATGGTCATCGCGGCGACGATTTACGTGCTCGTCTCGGTGACGTCGTCGCTGCTGGTCCCGGCCGCCGAGCTGGCGGGAGCGAAGAGCGACGCGCTGCTGAAGGTGCTCGACGTGGGCGCGCCGGGCTTCCCGCGGGAGATCTTCTCCGCCATCGGCCTCTTCGCGGTGATCAACTCCGCGCTGATCAACATGCTGATGGCCAGCCGGCTGCTGTACGGCCTCGCGAACGAACGCGTGCTGCCGCCGGTGTTCGGCCGCGTGCATCCGACCCGTCGGACGCCGTGGGTGTCCATCATTTTCACCAGCGCCATCGCCATCGGTCTGGTGTCCTTTGTGGACATCAGTGCGCTCGGCGGGACGACCGCGTTGCTGCTGCTCGTGGTATTCGCCATCGTCAATGTCGCGCTTTTGGTGCTGCGCAAGGACAAGGTGCCGCACAAGCATTTCCGCGCGCCGACGGCGGTGCCGGTGCTGGCCGCGGTGTTCTGCCTCTACCTGGTCAGCCCGCTGTCCGGTCGCCCGGCGCAGGACTACCAGGTGGCGGGCATCCTGCTCGCCGTCGGCGTCGTGCTGTGGGTGGTGAACCTCCTGGTGAAGCGGATGCTCAGTGGTGCGTCATCGCGGCCTGGAGCCACCAAGCGCTGAACCCGGCGATTTTCGCGTCGACCACCAGCGGACGGTCGAGTCCGGCGGCGACCCGCCCCGCCACCTCGTCGAGGTCTTCCTTGGCGCGGACGGTGACCGCGTCGCAGCCGTAACCGCGGGCGATCGCGGCGAGGTCAGTGTCCGGGAAGGTCACCGTGTCGGCTGGATGTCCGCCAGGTGCGAAGAAGTACACCTCGGCGCCGTAGGCGTGATCGTTGTAGACGACGATCAGCATCGGCAGCTTGAGCCGGACGACGGTTTCCAGTTCGGCGATGCTCATCAGGAATCCGCCGTCGCCGCACATCGCGACCGGGAAACGGTCCGGCTGGGCGAGCGCCGCGCCGATCGCGGTCGCCAGTCCGAGGCCGATCGACTGGAACGCCTGGGTGAAGCAGAACCCGTTCTCGTCCGGGACGTCGAGGTACATCGTGGGATAGCCCATGAAATTCCCGGAATCGACGCCGACGACCCGGTTGGCCGGAACGAGGTCGTCGAGCGCGGCGGACAACGTACGGGGGTCGATGACCTCGGCGGTCCCGGCGTCTTCGTATTCGTAGTCGCGCCAACGGATTTCCCGGGAGATCCGGTCGTTGAGCTCGTCGCTGCGGTATCCACTGTGGACCTCGATCAGTTCGGCCACCGCCGCGGCGGTACCGGCGACGTCGCCGACAATGCCCAGATCCACCGGCCGGTTACGGCCCAGCGCGGCGGACTCCAGATCGACCTGCACCAGTGCGGTGCCCGGCGAAAGCAGCCGGCCGTGCGCGGTGGTCCAGTCGTTGAGGGCCGAACCCCAGCCGACGACGACGTCCGCACCTTGGATCAGCTCGGTCGTCAGCGGAGACGAAAACCCGCCGGACACTCCGATCGCCCACGGTTCACCGGCGAACAGTCCTTTCGCGACCGCGCCCTCGGCGAGCAACGCTCCGCAACGGTCCGCCAGTTCGACCAGTTCCGTCCGGGCGGCGCGAGATCCGCGTCCACAAAGGAATACCGGACGCTCGGCGCGCTGCAGTAGCGAAGCTAGCGCCTGTACCTCCGCTTGCGCGGCACGCGGTTGCGGCAGTGGCTCGATCGCGGCCAGCCCCTCGAGGAGGCTTTCGTCGAACGGCTCGGCCTGCACCTCCAGCGGGAGTCGCAAAAGGACAGTCCGTCGATCACGTCGAGCTTGGGTGAACGCTCGGCGCACGTCGGCCAGCGCGGTTTCCGCGGACCGCACCAGAATGCTGCTCGCCCCCACGGACCGAGCCAGCGCGTCCTGGTCGATGTGGAAGTTCGACAGCGGGTCAGTTGCCTCGCCGGTCACGATGACCAGCGGCGTCCGGCTTTTCGCCGCTTCGCCGATCCCGGTGGTCGCGTTGCCCAGCCCGCAACCCTGATGCACCGACACCGCCGCGACCTCGCCGCTGCACCGCGCGTAGGCGTCGGCCATCGTGGTCGCGCCGCCCTCGTGCCGGGCGGCGACGAACTCGGCCCCGCCCTGAAGCAAGCCATTGGTGAAGTGGAAGTTCCCGCTCCCGACCACGCCGAACGCCTTGCGGACGCCGAACCGCGCCAACGCGATCCCGACGGCTTGGGCGACATTCACGACTGAACTCCCGGCGTCACCGCGAGCACCCGCGCCGGGCTGCCGGTCCCGCCGACGATCGGCAGCGGGCAGACCACGACGAGCGCGCCGGCCGGCGGCAGCGAGCCGAGATTCTGCAACGACGTGATGCCGTATTTGTCCGCGCCGAGCAAATGGTGGTGCGCGGGCATCGGCGGGTCGAGCGCGAAACCGTTCCCGGAGTCGATGCCGACGGTTTCCACGCCGTAGCCGGCGATCGGCGTTTCCTCGGCAAGCCATTTCGCCGCGGCCGCCGAGATTCCCGGGGTGTGGCTGGTGCCGTCGGAGAAATTGAGGAACGCGTCGCGGTCCTGCGCGTACTGGTCCCATCCGGAGTGCACGAGCAGCCAACCGCCCGGGCGCAACGGACCGTGCTCGGCTTCCCACGTCTGGATGTCCTCGATTTCCAGCAGAAAGTCTGGATTGTCGGCAACGCGCGCGGAGATGTCGAGGACGTGCGCGGGTCCGATCAGTCTGCCGACCGGCAGCTCCGAAACGTCCGCGCCGTCGCGGTTGGAGATCCAGTGTCTCGGAGCGTCGAGATGGGTGCCGATGTGCTCGCCGGTGTGGATGTTGTGGTGCCGCCACAGCGGCCCGGAATCGTCGAACTCGCTGACCGGTTCGAGGCTGAAGTCGATCAGGTTCGCGAACGGCTCGGGCAGCCGGAGCGTCGGGGTGGCGGCGCTGAGCTTGTTGGTGAGGTCGACGACCTGCAGCCGGCCGTCGGCCAGCTGGGCCAGGAGCTGGTCGACCCCGGTGTCGGCGGGGATGCTCATCGGTGCGTCCTCTCGGTCGCGGGGCGCTATTGCGGATCCTTGACGGTCGTTGACAGCGCGGAAGGCCCTATCTACAGTACCGGTTTCAGCGGCGCTGACGGAATAGCCGCCAACGATCAGTCAGGGTGAACGCGGAAGCTCGACCAGGGAGTCCGGAGGCCGGTGTCGGAGCGAGCATCGACGCACGGTGCTCACGCCATTACGGTGGCGAGCGGACCGGTTCCGCGGCCGCGCCCGCCAGTTACGGAACGGAGTGTCGTGACCGACCAGCCCAGCCCAGCCGCGTTCCGGGCGCGGTTTCCCGCCTTCGCCGACTCGGTGCACCTCGCAAGCTGCAGTCAGGGCGCGCTCTCGGACGCGCTGACCGCTGAGCTTCTCGAGTTCCAGCACACGATCCGCGAGCACGGGGCGCCGTGGGACAGGTGGATGGCGAAGGTCGCCGAGGCGCGAGCCTTGTTCGCGCAGCTGATCGGTGCGGACGCGGACGACATCGCCGTCGTGCCCTCCGCGTCCGAAGGGGCGTATCAGGTGGCGTCCACGCAGGCATGGGCGCGGCGACCGGAAATTGTCACGACCGACCTGGAATTTCCGTCGCTGGCCCACGTTTGGCTGGCGCAGCGAGGCCGCGGCGCGGACGTTCGGTTCGTCGCGCACCACGACGGACTGGTCGACGCCGAGGATTACGCCGCATTGATCACCGAGCAGACGCGACTGGTGTCTGTCCCGCTGGTCAGTTACGCCAACGGGCTCCGTTTCCCGGTCCGCGAAGTTGCCGCGCTGGCAAGGGAAAAGGGGGCCCGAAGCTTTGTCGACGCATACCAGGGCCTCGGCGTCGAGCCGGTCGATGTCACCGAACTCGGTTGCGATTATCTGGTCAGCGGCAGCCTGAAATATCTGCTCGGCATCTCCGGGATCGCGTTCCTCTATGTGCGGCCGGGCGTGCGCGACGAGGTTTCCCCGCCGCTGACCGGGTGGTTCGGCCGGACGAACCCGTTCGAATTCGACCCGCGGCACCTCGACTATCCCGAGCACGCCCGCCGCTTCGAGACCGGGACGCCGTCGATCCCGTCCGCGTACGGCGCGGTCGCCGGGCTGAAGTTGCTGCACCAGGTGGACGCGCACCGCATTCGGGACCACATTGGACGGTTGACCGGGCAGTTGCAGCAGCGGTTGCTCGACGCGGGGGAGAAACTCCGGTCCCCGCTGGACGACGCGCGGCGCGGTCCGCTCGTCGCCTTGGCGGACCGCGATCCCGACGCACTGGCGGCGTTTCTCGCCGGGCGGCGGATCGTCTGCAGTGCCCGCGGCGACGTGCTGCGGATGTCCTTGCACTACTACAACGTCGAGTCCGATCTCGACGCCGTCATCGCGGCGATCGCCGAGCACCGGGCGAGCCAGTAGGGAGCAGACATGGCCGAGTCCCCGTCCCCGAGCCGGTTGCAGCGGAGGCTGCGCAGCAGGCAGTTGACGATGATCGGAATCGGCGGGGCCATCGGCACCGGTCTGTTCCTCGGCTCGAGCCTGGCGATCTCGCACGCCGGGCCGGCCGTCGTGCTCGCCTACGTCCTTTGCGGACTCGTCGCGCTGGCGATTTCGTGGGCGCTGGCGGAAATGGTGGTGGTGCACCCGGCCGCGGGCGCGTTCGGCAGCATCGCGCACAAGTATCTCGGCGCGGGCAGCGGGTTCGTCGTGCGCTGGGCGTATTGGGCCATGCAAGTGATCGCGATCGGCGGGGAGACCATCGCGGCCGGCGTGTACGTCCAGTTCTGGTGGCCGCGGATTCCGCTGTGGGTGCCGGTCGCGGTGTTCTCGCTGATGGTGATCGTCGTCAACGGCGCGGCGGTGCACATTTTCGGCGAGTTCGAGTACTGGTTCGCGATGATCAAGGTGTGCGCGATCCTGGTGTTCGTCGCGCTCGGCCTGATTCTCGTGTTCTTCGGCCTGCCGAAGTCGCCCGCGCCCGGTTTCGCGAATCTCGGTTCCGGCGGCGGATTCCTGCCGAACGGCGTGTCCGGGCTGTTGCTGGCGATGGTGTTCGTGCTGTTCAGCTACATCGGCACCGAGGTGGTTTCGGTGACCGCGGCGGAATCGGAGAACCCGACTCGCGACATCCCGCGCGCGGCCTGGGCGATGGTGGTGCGGCTGGCCGTCTTCTACGTCGCGGCGATGCTGGTGGTCGTGCTGGTGGTGCCGTGGACGGTGACCGGCCAAGGCGGTTCCATCACGGCCAGCCCGTTCGTCCGCGTGTTCCAGGCCGCGGGAGTCCCGGCCGCGGCGACGATCATGAACTTCGTCGTCCTGACCGCGGCGTTGTCGAGCGCGAACACCAACCTCTACCTCACCACGCGGATGTTGCATTCCCTCGCTGAGCACCGGTTCGCCCCGTCCTGGGCGGGGCGGCTGACCAAATCCGGAGTTCCGCGCAACGCACTCGTGCTCTCCACCGCGGGCCTGGTGATCGCGACCATTCTGTCCAAGAATTCCGATTCCAGCGCGTATCTCGTGCTCTTCGGCATTTCGATCTTCGCCGCGCTCGTGGTGTGGATGATCATTCTGGTGACGCACCTGGCGTTCCGGGTCCGTCGCCGCCGTGCCGGGCTGCCGCCGTCGCCAGTGCGGTTGTGGGGTGCGCCAGTGGTGAACGTCGTGGTGATCGCTTTCCTCGCCACGGTACTGGTTTCGACGTTCTGGATCGAAGGACTCGACCCGGCGTGGAAGTTCGGGATTCCGTTCTTCGTCCTGCTCGTGGTGGCCTATCTGGTGCTGCGGATGACCGGACGCGCGAACCGGGTCGCGGAAGCGGAATTGGAGGATTCGACGCTGGTCCGCGAGAAAGCCTGATCACGGGACGAGGTGGGCGGCGAGTTCGGCTGCCGCCTGCTGGATTTGCGCGGCGAAATCCGTGTCCTCGGGCTTTTCGGTCCATCGCTCGAACGCGGTCTGGAAGATCGCGACGCCGACCTGCGCGAGCATCTTCGCGCTCGATTCGGTCGCGCCGCGTTCCTGCAACGCTTCGACAACCGCGGCGGTGACGGCCGCCAGTTTCGTGCGCTCCCGTTCCTGCAGTTCCGGACTGGACGCGATGATCGCGCGCCGTTGCGCGGCATGGGAAACCAGGCCGGCGAACAAATCGCCAGCGTCGACGAGCGCCGCCAGCAGCGCGGGAAACAGCGGGAGTGCGGGGTCGGCGCGCCGGACGGCGTCGGCCATCGCGTCCGGGACTTGCTCGGAGCCAGCGAACAGCACGTCGCGCTTGTCCGCGAAGTACCGCGAGAACGTTCGACGGGTCAGCCCGGCGCGCTCGGTGATCTGGGTGACGGTGGCGTTCTCGTAGCCGTGTTCGGCGAACAGCTCCAGCGCGGCCGCGCGGAGCCGCTCCTTGGCTTCGGGGTCCCAGCGCGGCATGGGGTGAGTTTAGCAGTGATGACTCAGTGGGTCATCACTGCTACTGTTGATGTCTCACTGCGTCATCACCTTTCGGAGGGCAGCTCATGTCTTTGCTTGACCAGCGGGTCGTCGTCATCGGCGGCAGTTCGGGGATGGGATTGGCGACCGCCAAGGCCGCCGCGGCGGCGGGCGCGTCCGTCACGATCGCGTCGAGCGGCAAGGACCGCCTGGACGCGGCGCTCGCCGAATTGCCGGACAGCTGCGACGGATTCGTCACCGACGTACGCGACGAGGCGAACGTCTCGGCCCTGTTCGAGCACGTCGGCGCGCTGGACCACCTCGTCTACACCGCAGGCGATATGCCGGATCAGCGGCCGTGGACCGAACTGTCTCTCGGCGACGCGCAGAGCGGGTTTTACGTCCGTTTCTGGGGTGCCGTCAGTGCGGCGAAGCACGCCGCGCCGCGCATCCGGCCCGGCGGTTCGATCGTGCTGACGTCCGGGATCCTGGGCCTCCGCCCGATGCCCGGCGCCGCGCTCGCGGCCGGTTCCGTCGGCGCGGTCGAGGGGCTGGCGCGCGGCCTGGCCGTCGACTTGGCCCCGGTGCGGGTCAACACGGTCCGCCCGGGGCCGGTCCACACCCCGATGTGGGACGGCCTGCCGCAGCCTCAACTGGACGCGATGGTCGCCGCGTTCGCCAACCGCACCCTGACCAAATCGGTCGGCGAGGCGGATCAAGTGGCGGCGACGAATGTGTACTTGATGGAAAACCGGTTCGTCACCGGTGCGGTGATCACTGTGGACGGAGGTTACGTGCTTACCGGAAGCTGAACTATTTTCCGGCTGCGCGCCCTGCCGATGCTCAATTCAGGGAGGGCTGCGAGGCATTCCGGCGCAACGCCTGGAATTCGACCGGGCTGTGCGCGCTGAATACGGTGACCTCGTCCTGGTGTTCGCGGGCGAGAGCCCGCAGCCGGGCGAGGTTGGCGCGACGGGTGGCACCGTCCATTTGGTTCAGCACCTCGAACGCGCGCATTCCGGGCGGGCAATGCGGGCGCACCGGGGCGACTTCGCCGTGGAAGAAGTACGCGTCCCCGGCGTGCAGCAGCCAGCCGTCGCCGGTGTCGACCGCGACGCCGGAGTGGCCGTGCGTGTGTCCGGGCAGCGGGACGAGCAGGATTTCCGGCGGCAGACCGCGCAAGGGCCGCACCGCGTCGAAACCGAACCACTTCTCCCCGGCCTCGTCGTAGGTGCTCCACAGTGGACTGTGCGCGAATTGTTCGGCACGGTACCGCGTTTTCTCCGGGAAGCTCTTCGGATGGTCCGCGGCGCGCCGCTCGGCGGCGCGGACGTGCACGGTGGCGTCGGGGAAATCGGCGAGGCCACCGGCGTGGTCGACGTCGAGGTGGGTCATCACGATGTGCCGCACGTCGGCCGGATCGTGGCCCAGCGCCCGGATCTGTGCCACGGCCGTTTCTTCCATGGCCGGTTTCGCGCCGACCATCGCCATGAACGGACCGCCGAGCCAGCGCCGTGATTCGGTGACCCCGCGGGTGCCGAATCCGGTGTCGACCAGCACGAGCGAATCGGCCGTCTCCACGAGCAGGCAGTGCGCCACGATCGTGCTGCGCCGCAGCGTCCCGGGGCGGCCGTCGAGCGCCTTGCCGCCGAGCGGGCGCATCGTGCCGCAGTTCAGGTGGTGCACCTTCATACCGTGCTCCTCTCGCTGAGCCGGACGAAATCGGTCAGGTCGTGCGAGGCGAACACGGTCACCTCGTCGGCGTGGTCCCGGCGCAGCTCGCGCAACCGGCGCTGGTTCTCGCGCCGCGGCCCGGGCAGCGTCTGGACCCGCCGTTCGAACATAGCCAATCCGGGCGGGCAATAGGGCTCGGCGTCGATCTCCTGGTGGAAGAAATACGCGTCGCCCGCGTTGAGCACCCAGCCGGACCCGGTGTCGACGGCCACCCCGGCGTGTCCGACGGTGTGCCCGGCCAGCGGCACGAGAGCGACGCCCTCGATTCCATCCAGCTCGCGGACGGCTTCGAGGCCGAACCAGCTGTCCCCAGCGTCCGAATAGGACTTCCACTGTGGACCGTGCCGGAACTGGACGTCGCGGTACCGCGGATTCCCGGCGCGGTACGCGTCGAGTTCCTTGCCGTAGACGTGCACGCGGGCTTGCGGGAAGTCGACGAGCCCGCCCGCGTGGTCGAGGTCGAGGTGGGTGAGGACGATGTCGCGCACGTCGGCCGGGTCGAAGCCCAGTGCCCGGATCCGGCTCAGCGCGGTTTCGCGTTCGTCCCGCATCGGGTTCGACGTCCGCAGGAAGCGCGGACCGAGCCAGCGCGCGGCATCGGTGACGGTGGGCGAACCCATTCCGGTCTCGATCAGGGTCAGTCCGGTGCCGGTTTCGACCAGCATGCAGTGGCAGACCAGGGTGGCACGGCGCAGCAGTCCGGGTTTTCCGTCGACCAGCTTGCCGCCGATCGGACGCATGGTGCCGCAGTTGAAGTGGTGTACCCGCATCAGGCGAACTCCCGTTCAACAGTGGTGTGCAGATGGGCGGCGACGGCTCGCAGCGGCGCGGTGTCCCGACGAGTGCGCGCGAGCAGCAGCGCGCCTTCGATCGCGGACAGCGCGACGGTCGCCAGAGAAGCGGCGCGATCCTCGGCGAGGCCGCACTTGGTGAAGTAAGCGGAAATGTCGCGCAGCCAGCCTTCGTAACCCTGATCGCAGGCTTCGCGGATGGGCTCGCTGTCCGCGGCTTCCAACGCGACAGTCGCGATCGGACAGCCGCAGCGGTAGTCCGATTCGGACAGTGCGGTGGCCAGCGCGGTGACGATGAGATCGACGGCGGTGGCCGGATTCGGTGCGCTGGCGGTGATCTCGCGGAAAATCCCGGCCAGCCGCTCGCCGGAAAGCTGTACCGCCTCGGCGGCGAGCTGTTCCTTGCCGCCGGGGAAATGGAAGTACAGCGAACCCTTCGGGGCCCGGCTTTCGGACACGAGCTGCGTCATCCCGGTGGCGTGGTAGCCCTGGGTGCGAAACAGCTCCGCCGCCGATTCGAGCATCCGGCGGCGCGTGTCGGTGCGGTTGACCATGCACCCACCGTAACTCAAACTATGACGACCGGTCTAGTTAGTTTCGCGGTCTGCCCGCGCGGCGCGGACGATCGGTAACCTCAGCGCCATGGCGAACCCCACCGGAGAGCAGTTCGAGATCACCCGCGGCAACGCGCGCGCCGTCATCACCGAGATCGGTGCGGGACTGCGCGCGTTCGAGATCAGCGGAGTGCCGTACGTCGAGACGTTCGCCGAGGACGAGAAGCCGCCCAAGGGGCTCGGCCAGGTGCTGCTGCCGTGGCCGAACCGGACCAAGGGCGGCAAGTGGGAGTTCGAGGGCGAAGAGCAGCAGCTGGAGATCACCGAGGAAGCGCGCGGCAACGCCATCCACGGCCTGACCCGGCACCTGGAATGGGAGCTGCTGGAGCACGCCGAAACGTCGATCACGCTGGCCGTCGACGTCGAGGTCCAGCCCGGCTGGCCGGTCCCGCTGCGCGCGACGATCACCTACGACCTGCAGCCGCGCGAGCTGGTCGTCACACACGAGATCCGCAACGAGGGGGAGAAGCCGATCGGCGTCGGCGTCGGAACCCATCCGTACTTCCGGATCGGCGACGCGCCCACCGACGAGCTGACTCTCACGCTGCCCGCCACGCGCGTCCGGCCGTACGAGGGCGATCAGCAGATGCCGTACGCGGACGAGCAGGACGTCGAGGGCACCGAGTACGACTTCCGGCAGGGCAAGCTGCTCGAGGGCGTCGACCTGGACACCGCGTTCGGCGGGCTGGAGCTGGCGGCCGACGGCACCCACCAGCACGTGCTGTCCCACGGCGACCGCCAGCTGGTGGTCTGGACCGGCCCGGACTTCCGCTGGGTGCAGGTGTTCACGCCGGACGACCTGGCCGGCCGCGGCCGCGCGGTCGCGATCGAGCCGATGACGTGCCCGGCGGACGCGCTCAACACGCGCACCGACCTGATCGAGCTGGAACCGGCCACGTCGTGGACGGGCAGCTGGGGAATCCGGGTCCGGTGAAGCTCGAGCTGCTCACCGCCGCCGATGCGGGCGAGCTGCTGACCTTGCAGCAGGCCGCGTACATCACCGAGGCGCGGGCACACCAGAACTTCGACCTGCCGCCGTTGCTGGACACCCTCGACGACGTGCGCGCGGCCCTCGCCGACCCGTCGACCGCGGTCTGGGGCTTCCGCGACGGCGGCCGGCTCGTGGCGAGCGTGCGGATGCGAGCGGACGGTCCGGTCGGCGAGATCGGCCGGCTCGTCGTGGCACCGGATCGCCAGGGCGAGGGACTCGGTACCGCGCTGCTGACGGCCGCGGAGGAGGCGGCCCCGGCGGAGGTGACGGTCTTCCGGCTGTTCACCGGAGAGCGTTCGGCCGGACCGCGCTATTTGTACGGAAAGCTCGGTTACCGCGAAACGCATCGCTCGCCGGAAGCCGACTATCAGTTGGTGCACCTGGAAAAACCCCGGATGCGCGACCCCGGGCGAGTTCGTTAGCGTGTCAAACTATGGCTTACAAGGCGATTGTCGGGGGCTATGTGGTCCCCGTCGGCGCCGCTCCGATCGAGGGCGGCACTGTGCTCATCGAAGACGGCCGGATCTCCCAGGTCGGGACTGAGGCCGACGTCGAGGTCCCGGAGGACGCGGAACTGGTGGACGCGTCCGGCAGCTGGGTCCTGCCCGGATTCATCGACGCGCACGCGCACCTGGGCGTCCACGAGGACGGCGAAGGCTGGGCGGGCAACGACACCAACGAAATGACCGACCCGAACGGCGCGCGCTTCCGTGCGATCGACGGGATCGACCCGTACGAACCGGGCTTCGACGACGCGCTGGCCGGCGGCGTCACGAGCGTGGTGATCAAGCCGGGGTCGGGCAACCCGATCGGCGGGCAGACCATCGGCGTGAAGACGTGGGGCCGGTCCATTCTGGACATGACGTTCGCCGAGCAGGTGAGCGTGAAGAGCGCGCTGGGCGAGAACCCGAAGCGGGTCTACGGCGAAAAGAAGGTCACGCCCTCGACGCGGCTCGGCGTGGCCGCGATCCTGCGCGAAGCGTTCACGAAGGCGCGCAACTACCAGGAGAAGCGCGAGCACACGCGGTCCGAGGGCAAACCGTTCGAAACGGATCTGACCAACGAAACGCTGGCGAAGGTCCTGGACGGCGAGCTGTACTGGGACCAGCACGTGCACCGCGCCGACGACATGGTGACCGCGATCCGGCTCGCCGACGAATTCGGCTACAAACTGGTGATCAACCACGGCACCGAAGGCCACCTGATCGCGGACCTGCTGGCCGAACGCGGCGTCCCGGTGATCCTCGGCCCGCTGTTCACCACCAAGTCCAAGGTGGAACTGCGCAACCGCACCCTGCGCTCGGCGGGCATTCTGGCGCGGGCCGGGGTGAAGATCGCGATCACCACGGACCACCCGGTCGTGCCGATCAACTTCCTGGTGTACCAAGCCGCGCTGGCGGTGAAGGACGGCCTCGACCCGGAGACCGCGCTCAAGGCGCTGACGCTGCACCCGGCGCAAATGCTCGGCCTGGACGACCGGATCGGCACCCTGACGCCGGGCCTGGACGCGGACGTCGTGCTGTGGTCGGGCGACCCGCTGGACGTGATGAACCGCGCGATGCGGGTGTTCGTGCGAGGCCAGGAGGTCTACCACTTCGACGAGACGACCGGCGAGGGCGTTTCGGCGGATCGGCGGTACCGGGAAGCTCGCTGACGCTCAGATTGAGGCGGCCTGGTCTGGTCGCCTCAATCGAGCAGCGCGGTGAGGTCGATTTCCGCGGGGAATGGCTCAGCGGTGCGGAATATCCCGGTGGCGGCGGGGGCGTCCTGGTAGCCGAGTTCCCCGGCCTGGTGGCAAGCCACGAGGGAGACCGGTTCGTCGAGGTCGAGGATCCAGTAGAACGGGATTCCGGCGTCGGCGTACTCGTCGTGCTTGGTGGTGTAGTCGGTGCGTTTCGAACCGGGCGACACGATTTCGACGACGAGGAGTATCCCGCTCGCGCGGAGTATCCCGCCTTCGCGGCGACGGCGGGCGAGTTCTGCTTTGCTGACGATCAACAGGCCGGGGCGCCGGGAGAAGCCTGGTCCTCCGGCGGGGGCGAGCTCAAGATCGATATCGGCCTCCGCCACCGTTTTGAAACCTTCCGGCACGAAGGGCCGGATTTGGTGGGCGAGCTCTAGCATCGCGAGGCCGTGATCGGGTCTCGGACTGGGCGACATCATCAAACGGCCCTCCACAAGCTCAGTGAAGCCGGAGTCGGTTTCACCGAGGGCCGCGTATTCCTCGATCGACAGCAGGTGATCCGGAATCTCCCAGGGGAATTCACCACGCGTCGGCTCGGGAAGTGCTGTCACAGCGTCTCCTCACGTCACCGGCATTGTCTCACGCCGGTCGCGAGACTGTCAGTAACCATATCGACACGAAGAGCCATGTTTCGTCGCTGGGTTGATCATGCGCGGCTTTGTTTTCCGCCAACACAGTCCGCCAGGAATGCCCGCAACCCGCGCGGCTCCCGCCCGGTGATCGCACCGAAGTCGTCACTCAGCCAAGCCCCGTCCCCCTCCGCCAGCAGGCCGAAGACCTGTGCGTTCGATCCCGCTTCCGGCACTCCGTTCGACTCCATCGCCGCGCGGTGTTCCTCGACCGAGATCCGCCGGTACCCCACCGGGCGGCCCGTCGCCGAAGCCCACTCCCGTGCGACATCGGCGAAGGTGACCAGTTCCGGCCCGGTCAGCAAATATGTCCGCCCGCCATGCGGCTGCGGGGCCGCGGCGATCACCGCGGCCGCCGCCGCGACGTCGTGGGCGTCGATCATTCCGATCCGGCCGTCGCCGGCGGATCCGGAGAAGCCGCCAGTCGCGGCGATCTCCGGGGCGAGGGCGAGCAGGTTCTGCATGAAGAAGTTCGGCGCGAGCAGCGTGTACGCCATCCCGGACGCCTTGAGGTGCGCATCGATCCGCGCGTGCTCCCGTCGCCGGGCGACCGGCGAATCCGCGTGAGCCTTGTGGTTGGTGATCCGCACGACGTGCCGCACCCCGTGCGCGGCCGCGCGATCGAGAACCGCGGTCTGCGCCGCCACCGCGGGCCCGATCAGCAGAAGCGTGTCGATCCCGCGCAGAGCCGCGTCGAGCGTGTCCGGCCGGGAGAAATCGCCCACCACCTCGTCGGCGCCGCTAGCCGGGGTGCGCACGAGAGTCCGGACCTTGCCGAGCAGCCGAACTGCCGCACTGCCGATTTTGCCGGTAGCACCGGTCACCAAGATCATGCGAACAGACTGCTCGCCACCGGTATCGTTTGTGAAGAAGGCGCCTCAACGAACCATAGGTACCCAATGGATACCAAGTATGCGCAAGCGTGCCCGTCGCGCACCGTGATGGACGTGCTGGCGAACAAGTGGACGCTCTACGTCCTGGGCCTGCTCCGGCAGCACGAACGGCCGCTGCGGTTCACCGAGCTGCGCCGCGGCGTCGAGGGGGTCACGCAGAAATCCCTCACCCAGGTGCTGCGGAACCTCGAACGCGACGGCCTGGTCACCCGCACGATCTACCCGACGATCCCGCCGCGCGTGGAGTACGCGCTCACCGGCCTCGGCCGGGACGTCGGCGCGCTGACCGGCGCGATCGCCGACTGGTCGAAAGCCAACGCGGACCGCGTCCACGCGGCCCGCGCGGCTTACGACAACCGGCGGGACTAGGCGTTCTTCAGCGAACGCGCGATCACCATCCGCTGAATCTGGTTCGTCCCCTCGAAGATCTGCGGCACCTTCGCCTCGCGCATGTACCGCTCCACCGGGAAGTCCCGCGTGTAGCCGGCGCCGCCGAGCACCTGGACCGCGTCGGTGGTCACCTTCATCGCGCCGTCAGTCGCCACCAGCTTCGCGATCGACGACTGGCGCTGGAAGTCCAGCCCGTGGTCGCGGCGGCGAGCCGCGTCCAGGTACGTCGCGCGGGCCGATTCGACCGTCGCCGCCATGTCCGCCAGCAGGAACTCCAGGCCCTGGAAGTCCGCGATCGGGCGGCCGAACTGGGTGCGGCCCTTCGCGTACTCCACGGCCTCGTCCAGGGCCGCCTGTGCCAGGCCCACCGCGCACGCGGCGATCCCGAGCCGTCCCGAGCTGAGCGACGACAGGGCGATCTTGAGGCCCGTCCCCTCGCCGCCGATGAGGCGGTCGGCCGGGACCCGGGCGTCCTCGAACAGCATCTGCGCCGTCGGGGACCCGGTCAGGCCCATTTTCCGTTCGCGCGGGGCCGCCGACAGGCCCGGAGTCGACGAGTCGACAAGCAGGCACGAGATGCCGCGCCCGCCGTCGTCGCTCGTGCGGACCATGGTCGTGTAGAAGTCCGCGACCCCGGCGTGGGTGATCCACGCTTTCGTGCCGTTGACGACGTACTCATCCCCGGAGAGCCGCGCGCGGGTGGACAGCGCGGCCGCGTCCGAGCCGGCGTGCGTTTCCGACAGGGCGTACGCGCCGAGCAGCGAGCCGCCCAGCATGTCCGGCAGCCAGCGGTCCTGCTGTTCTTCCGTGCCGTAGTGCGCGAGCGCGTAGCACGACATCGTGTGCACCGACAGTCCCACACCGACGCTCATCCACGCAGCCGCGATCTCCTCCAGCGCCTGCAGGTAGACCTCGTACGGCTGCTCCGCTCCGCCCCATCGCTCTGGGTACGGCAGTCCCAGCAGGCCGGACTTGCCCATCAGGGTGAACAGGTCGCGCGGGAATTTCTCGGCCTCCTCGTCCGCCGAAGCGCGCGGTTTCAGCTCGTCACGGGCGATTTCCGTGACGAGTGCGAGCAGGTCTTCGGACTCCGGCGTCGGCAGCAGACGGTCGACCGGCATGGCTTCCCTCCCAGGCGGCGGTACTGAAAACAGTACTGGCGGATGGCTGAGAGTACCGTATGCGGAGCGGGGCTGTCCCTGATCGGTAGGAGATAGTGACGTGATGTCCACCCCTGAAGCCCGTCGCCGGCCCACCGCGCGGCAGCAGGCGCTGCTGCGCGAACTCGAGGCGTTGTTCCTGGCGGAGGGCTTCGCCGGCTTCACGCTCGACGATCTGGCCGCCCGCCTCCGCTGCTCGAAGTCGACGCTGTACGCGCTCGCGCCGAGCAAGGAGCAGCTTGCGGTCAAGGTGGTCGCGCACTTCTTCCGCGACGCCGCCGAACGCCTGGAGAAGCGGATCGCGGGCATCGACGACGCCCGCGAGCTGATCGGCGAGTACCTCTCCGGCGTCTCCGAGCACCTGAACCGGGCGTCGCCGGAGTTCATGGCCGACATCGCCGCCTTCGCGCCCGCCCGCGACACCTATCAGCTCAACAGCCGCGCCGCCGCGCGCCGGATCCGCGCGTTCATCGACAAGGGCGTCGCCGACGGGGTGTTCCGCGACGTGCACGCGCGGCTCGTCGCGGAAATGACCGGACTGATCATCGAGGGCATTCAGACCGGCGTGCTCGGCCGCCGCACCGACGTGTCCGACGCGGAAGCCTTCACCGCGCTCGGCGAACTTCTGCTCGGCGGACTCGACAAGAACTGATTTGTCCGCATTGGGACAGGAATTGTCATCGCCCGTTCCTCTACACTCGCCGCTTGTGATCGTGGTGGGTGGAGAGGCGCTGGTCGACCTCGTTCCGGGTGAACCGTTGGATTCCACTGTGGACGGTGGGTTGCGCGCGCTGCTGCCCCGGCTCGGCGGCGGTCCGTACAACGTCGCGCTCGCCGCGGCCCGGCTCGGCGTTCCCGCTTCGTTCCTGTCCCGGGTTTCCACTGACCGGTTCGGCGTCGCGTTGGTGGATCGCCTTTCCGCTTCGCACGTCGACACTTCGTTGCTGCAGCGCGGCGACGAGCCGACGACGCTCGCCGTCGTGGCGCTCGACGAACGCGGCGCCGCGCACTACACGTTCTACGTCGAGGGAACCGCCGATCGGCTGGTCTCCGATCCTGGTGCGCTGCCGGAAGAAACCACCGCGCTGTCGCTCGGAACGCTCGGCATGGTGCTGGAACCGGGCGCGAGCGCGTACGAGCGCATTCTGCGCCGCGAATCCGCGCGGGGGATCCTGACCGCGCTCGACCCGAACATCCGGGAGGCGCTCATCACCGACCCGGCGGCCTATCGCGCGCGCTTCGCCTCATGGCTGCCGGACGTGCGGCTGCTGAAAATCTCCGACGACGACGCCGCGTGGCTCGCCGAGGGGGCCGACCCGGTGGCCGCCGCGAAATCGTGGGTGGAGTCCGGTGTGGACGCCGTCGTGCTCACCCGGGGCGCGGACGGCTTGTCTGTGATCACTTCGGCTGGTGAGCTGGCCCACGTCCCCTCCCGCACGGTCGCGGTCGCGGACACGATCGGCGCCGGCGACACCGTGCACGGCGCGTTGCTGGCCTGGCTGCACGAGCGCACCGTGCGCGACCTGGGCGCACTCGACGCCGCCGCGTGGAACGAAGCGCTTGCTTATGCGGCGAAAGCGGCGTCGATCACGGTCTCCCGCAGCGGAGCGGAGCCGCCGACCGCCGCGGAGATGGCGGCGACCGTGTGAACCTGGTCCCAATGGGGCCTTTTGGGGCAACGCAGCGAGTGCGGAGTGACCCACCCTTCGACTAGCGTAGTGGTGAATTCATACCCAGCGGGGCGGTGTGCAGCGAGGCGCGTGTTTCCTCGCGTGAACACGTGGCTACTGCGGAACCTGCAGGCGCCGCCGCCCCGTGCCCAACGTGAGAGGGACCTGCATGTCCGACGCGACGAATGCGGGGCAGTCCGGCGGCGAAACCGCGACGCTGCGCCTGCCGAGTGGCGAGCACGAGTTCAAGGTCGTCAACCCGGTCGAGGGCGCGCCGGGAATCGAGCTGGGAAAGCTGCTGGCGCAGACGGGGTACATCACCTACGACCCCGGGTTCGTCAACACCGGCGCCGCGTCGTCGGCCATCACCTACATCGACGGTGATGCGGGCATCCTGCGCTACCGCGGCTACCCGATCGAGCAGCTGGCGGAGAAGTCCACCTTCATCGAGGTGTCCTACCTGCTCATCTACGGCGAGCTGCCGACCGAGGCCCAGCTGGCCGACTTCACCGAGCGCATCCAGCGGCACACCCTGCTGCACGAGGACCTCAAGGCCTTCTTCTCCGGCTTCCCGCGCGACGCGCACCCGATGCCAGTGCTGTCCAGCGCCGTCTCCGCGCTGTCGACCTTCTACCAGGACTCGCTGAACCCGTTCGACGAGCCCAACGTCGAGCTCTCCACCATCCGCCTGCTGGCGAAGGTGCCGACGCTCGCGGCGTACGCGTACAAGAAGTCCGTCGGCCAGCCGCTGCTGTACCCGGACAACTCGCTGGGCCTGGTCGAGAACTTCCTGCGGATGACGTTCGGCTTCCCGGCCGAGCCGTACGAGGTCGACCCGGACATCGCGAAGGCGCTCGACCTGCTGTTCATCCTGCACGCCGACCACGAGCAGAACTGCTCCACCTCCACGGTGCGGCTCGTCGGCTCGTCCGAGGCGAACCTGTTCGCCAGCATCTCGGCGGGCATCAACGCGCTGTTCGGCCCGCTGCACGGCGGCGCGAACGCGGCGGTGCTGGAGATGCTCGAGGGCATCCGCGACGACGGCGGCGATGTCGCGACGTTCGTCAACCGCGTGAAGAACAAAGAAAAAGGTGTCAAGCTCATGGGCTTCGGGCACCGGGTCTACAAGAACTACGACCCGCGCGCGAAGATCATCAAGAACACCGCGGACGAGATCCTCGGCAAGCTCAAGGGCGGCGACCAGCTGCTCGACATCGCCAAGAAGCTCGAGGAAACGGCCCTTTCCGACGACTACTTCGTCGAGCGCAAGCTGTACCCGAACGTGGACTTCTACACCGGTCTGATCTACCGCGCGCTCGGGTTCCCGACGAAGTTCTTCACCGTGCTGTTCGCGCTCGGCCGGCTGCCCGGCTGGATCGCGCACTGGCGCGAGATGATCAACGACCCGCAGACGAAGATCGGCCGTCCGCGGCAGATCTACACCGGCCACGCCTCTCGCGACTACACCCCGATGTCGGAGCGCTGAGCCTCCGTTTCGGGAAACGCCCCGCCGTGCTTTCGCGCGGCGGGGCGTTTATCGTTGTGCGGCATGACGATGGAAGCGCCGGTCGTGCTGTGGTTCCGCCGGGATCTGCGATTGCGGGACCATGCCGCCCTCTTCGAGGCGGCCAAGCACAGCAAGCACCTGCTGGCGCTCTACGTGCTGGACGACCGGTTGCTCAAGCCGGCCGGTTCGCCGCGGGTCGCGTTTCTGCTGAATTCCCTCCGGGAACTGGACAGCGCGTTGTCCGGCCGATTGCAGGTGCGCCACGGCGATCCGGTGCGGGAGGTCGTCGCCGCGGCCCGCGAGATCCGGGCGGCGGCGGTGCACGTCTCCGCGGATACCGCACCCTATGGGCGCGAGCGGGACGAAGCGGTAGCCAAAGCCTTGGCGGAACATCGAATTCAATGGGTGCCGACGGGTTCCCCGTATGCCGTGACGCCGGGGCGGGTCACCAAGCCGGACGGGACTCCGTACCGGGTTTTTACTCCCTTTTACCGCGCATGGGCGCAGCACGGCTGGCCGCGTCCGGCGGACACCAATGTGTCTATTGTGGACTGGGTGAAGCCCTCTGCTTCGGAGGAATTGCCGGACGCGCCGCAGGTGGAGTGCGAGCTGCCGCCAGCGGGGGAGGAAGCCGCGCTGGCGACATGGCAGGAGTTTCTGTCCGACGGCTTGGCTGATTACGCGACCGAACGCGATCGTCCCGATCACGCTGGCACCACCCGGCTTTCGCCCTATCTGCGCTGGGGTGCGATCCATCCGCGGACAATGCTGGCCGACCTGGCCGGGAAGCGCTCCGAGGGCGCGCAGGCGTTGCGTTCCGAACTGTGCTGGCGGGAGTTTCACGCCGACGTCCTATGGCACCGGCCGGAAACCGCGCGGCGGCACTACGACCAGCGCTTTGACGGAATGCGCTACGACACCGGGAAAACCGCGCAGGAGATGTTCAAACTCTGGCGCGAGGGACGGACTGGCTACCCGATCGTCGACGCTGGGATGCGGCAGTTGCGGGCCGAGGGCTGGATGCACAACCGCGTCCGGATGATCGTGGCGAGTTTCCTCGTGAAGGACCTGCATTTGCCGTGGTGGTGGGGCGCGCGGCACTTCATGGAGCATCTCGTCGACGGCGATCTGGCTTCGAATCAGCTCAACTGGCAATGGGTCGCCGGCTCCGGCACGGACGCCGCGCCGTACTTCCGGATCTTCAACCCGACCACGCAGGGCCAGAAATTCGACCCCCAGGGCGATTACGTGCGCCGGTATGTGCCGGAATTGCGGGGAGTGGCAGGGAAAGCGGTGCATGTGCTGAAGGAGCGTCCGGAGGAATATCCGGCTCCGATCGTGGACCACGCGGAGGAGCGGCAGGTCGCCTTGCAGCGGTATGGGGCGATCACCGGCTCTTAGCGTGGTGTATGCGCTGGCCGTCCACGCGCTAACGGCGTAATGCCTCAGCCAGCCGGACCCGGCTTCCAGTACGCAGCACCCCGTTTCGATATACCCGCGCTCCCGCCCAGGTGACCACGGCGATCAGCGCGACCGTCAGCGCCAGAGAGAGCGCGATTTCCCACGGCTCGACCGTGCCGAGCGCGATGCGCGCGGGCATCAGGATCGGCGACAGCAACGGAATCAGCGACACGATCCGCGTCGCCGCCCCCTGCGGCGCCTGCGTCAGCAGATTGATTCCCGCGACGAACCCGATGACGAGCGCGATATTCACCGGGCCGACCACCGTCTGGGTGTCCTCCTGCCGGGACACCAGCGCGCCGGCCGCGCCGTACAGCATGGCGTAGAGGAGGAAGCCGAGCAGATACCAGACGAGGCCCCAGCCCAGCGTTCCCAGTTCGACACTGGAAATCGAGAACACTCCGGACACGCCGCTGGCCGCCAAACCCGCCACCGCGAGGATCGCGAGCTGCGTCAACCCGACCAAACCGAGCCCGACGACCTTGCCCAGCAGCAACTGCACCGGCCGGACGGTCGCGAGCAGGATCTCCACCACGCGGCTCGATTTCTCCTCGACCACGCCCTGCGCGACGAACATTCCGTAGGTCATTATGCTGACGTACAACAGAATCGCGAGCACGATTCCGGTCACGAGCTTTCTTCCGGCTTGCGGATCCGCCGGTTCGAGTGCCTGGACGTCGGCGTGGGTGGCGGATACCGCCTGATGCACGGCGGCGGGATCGAGGTTCGCGGAGTACAGCTGAGCGTCCAGGACCTGTTGCTGCGCGATGTCGTCCAGTGTCGTCCGCAGCTGGGAGTCCAAAGCAGACTTGACGACCACCCGTGGCCGGGAAGCGCTTCCGGAGACGAGCGCGTCGACGTCGCCGTCGCGGACCTGAGCCAATCCGTCCGATTCGGACTGCACCAGGACGATCTTGAGATGCCGGTCGTTGTTCTCCAGTTGGGTGGCGATGCCCTGTGCTTGCCCGGCGAGCGCGACTTTCGTGGTCTCCCGGTCATTGGCCAGAAATACCTGCAGGGTGACGTAACCCAGCAGCAGCAACAGCATCACCGCGGTGCTGATCACGAACGACCGGGTGCGGAGCCGCGCGTTGAGTTCCCGCTTGGCCACCAGCCGCACCGCGCGGGCCGGGCGGATCCGGCTCATCGCGGGACTCCCGGCGTCGCGACGGAATCGCGGAACAGGTCGGCCAGCGTACGGCGGCGGTGGCTGAATTCCGTCACCGGGCCGGTGGCCAGGGCCGCGGCGAGCACGGCCTGGTCATCGGCGCTCGGGGACAGGTCCAGCACGGTCGTAGCGCCGCGGTTTTCGAGCACCCGAGCACCGGGAACCGTTGCCGCCCAACCGGGACTCGCGCTGGGAGCGGTGACGACCAGCCGCCGTCCGGCGTCGCGAGTCAGCTCGTCCACGGTGCCGACCGCGACCATCCGGCCGTCGCGGATGATGCCGACCCGGTCGCACAGCCGCTCCACCAGGTCGAGCTGGTGGCTGGAAAACACCACCGGCACGCCCGTCGCCGCCTTCTCGCGCAACACGCCGCTGAGCACGTCGACGGCGAGCGGGTCGAGACCGGAAAACGGTTCGTCGAGCACCAGCAGCGCCGGGTCGTGCACCAGCGCGGCGGCGAGCTGCACGCGTTGCTGGTTGCCGAGGCTGAGCTGCTGGATGTGGTCCTTGCGCTTCGGCCCGAGCCCGAGCTTCGCGATCCACAGCTCGGCGGCGCGGTGCGCGTCGTTGGTGCTGAAGCCGTGCAGTTCGGCCAGATAGACGAGCTGGTCGAGGACCTTCATCTTCGGGTACAGGCCGCGCTCCTCGGGCAGGTAGCCGATGTGCTCGCGGGTCTCGCGCGTGACCGGCTGCCCGCGGAAACGCACCTCGCCGGAATCGGCGGCCAGCACGCCGAGCACGATCCGCATCGTGGTGGTTTTGCCCGCCCCGTTGCTCCCGACGAACCCGAACAACTCACCCGGCGCCGCGGTGAAACTCACGCCGTCGAGTGCGGTTTTCGCCCCGAACCGCTTGCTGATCCGGTCGATTTCCAGCGTCACGCGTCCCCCTCCCGCTCCGCGAACGACGCGCGGCTGAACACGGCCTCCACCGGCAGGCCGAACACCGCGCAGATGCGCAACGCCAGGTCGAGACTCGGGTAATGATCCCCGCGCTCCAGCGCCCCGATGGTCTGCGGATTGACCTCGACCGCCTCGGCGAGTTCCGCCCGGCTCATCCCGCGCTCCGCGCGCAGCACCGGCAGCCGGTTGTGAATCGGCAGCTCCTCGCACCGCCGCACCGGGCTCATGGACCGCACTGTTGCAAAAACCCAACGACCGGTCAAGCTGCCTTGCCGGTCATTGTCCTGGGGTTTTTCAGGACAGCCCGGCCAGCGTTTTCTCCACCAGTTCCGTCACCCGGTCCCGGGCAGCCTCCGCGTCGGCCGAAACGAGGGCCAGCCGGGTGCGGCGTTCGAGCACATCCTCGACCGTCATCGCGCCCTCGTGCCGGACCGCCCACACCACCTCGGCCGCGGTGATTTCCGTCGACGCGCACAGCGGGGCGGCGAATTCCGGCTCCAGTTCGCCCAGTGCCGCGACGCGGGGCGCCTCGGTGCCGTACTTGGCGACCAGCCGCGCTGGAGCGTCCACAAGTGACAGTCGGGAACGCGGTGCGGCACCGATCAGCGGCAGCTTCGACGTCCGCGAAGGGCCGGCGGGCAATCCGGCGTGCGTCAAAGCGGCGTCGACGGCGTCTTCGGCCATGCGCCGATACGTCGTCAGCTTTCCGCCGACCACGGTGAGCACGCCATCGGAACCGGTGAGCACCGCGTGTTTCCGGGACAAATCCGCACTGCGTCCGGCGGAACCGGAAACGAGCGGCCGCAATCCGGCGTACGAGCCGATCACGTCGGCGGCGGTCAACGGCCGGTTCAGCACCGAGGACGCGGTCGACAGCAGGAAGTCCACATCGGACTCCGGAACCGTCGGGACGTCCGGGACCCCGCCGGTCACCGGCTCGTCGGTGAGTCCTAAGTAGACTCGGCCGTCGAGCTGCGGCAGCAGGAACACGAACCGGTCGGTCTCGCCGGGAACCGGAATGTTGACCGACGTGGCTCCGACCCGCACGGTGTCCGGCGCGAGCACCAGGTGCGATCCGCGCGAAGGACGCAGCTGTACGGAATCAGTCAGGGTGTCCGCCCAGACGCCGGTCGCGTTGATGACCTGGCGCGCGCGAACTGTGTACGCCGAGGTGCCATCGCTGACCTGAGCTTCGTTGCCGGACAAGGAAACCGCCGACAACCGGGTGAGGATTCGAGCACCGAGCAAAGCGGCGGTACGGGCGATGCTCACGACAAGCCGTGCGTCGTCGACCAATGCGCCGTCGTACGCCAGCAGAGCGCCGCGCAGTCCGCCGGGAGCGAGGCCGGGGGACAGGGCGAGCGCCTCCGCCGCGGGAATCCGGCGTGGAGCGGGAAGCACGGACGACGGCGTACGCGCAGCTCGCCGCAACCCGTCGCCAGCTCGGAGGCCGGCGGCGATCAGAGCCTGCTGCGCGGCGGACGTGCCGGGATAGAGCGGAAAGAGCTGCGGCATCGCACGGGTGAGGTGCGGCGCGGTGCGCGTGAGGAGGATTCCGCGCTCCACGGCGCTTTCGTGGGCAAGCCCGAGTTCGCCCTTGGCCAGGTACCGCAATCCGCCGTGCACGAGTTTGCTGGACCAGCGCGAGGTGCCGAAGGCCAGGTCGTGCGCCTCCACCAACGCGACGGAAAGCCCGCGAGCGGCCGCGTCGAGCGCGATGCCCGCGCCGGTGACTCCGCCGCCGACCACCAGGACGTCGACCCGTTCGCCGTCGACCAGCCGGGAGAGTTCGCGTTCGCGGCGGCGCGCGTTCAGGGATCCGGTGCTCATGGTTTCAACCCCGCTTCGACCAGGTGTCGGAATTCGGCGAGCAGCGCGGCCTCGTCGACGTCTGCGGTGGCCGGGCGCAGCGAGAACGCGAACGACTGGACGACCAGCAACACCGACCGCGCCTGCGCCGCCACGTCGGCGACGCGCACCGAGCCGTCTCGGTGACCTTCTTCGAGCAGGTTGCGGAGCACATGCTCAGCGAAGTGCTGAGTCGCACCGAGCCGTTCGACGATGTACGGCAGCACCAGTTCGGCGTCGACGTCCAGCAGCGTCCGGAATAGCGGATCGGCCGACAGCGCGCCGACGCTGGCCGCCGCCAGGTGCACGATGCGGTCGCGTGCGGACGCCGCCTGGTCGCCGGTCTCGGTCACGCGCTGCAGCAGGCCGCTGAACTCGCGCGTCATCAGCGCGGCGAGCACGCTGCGCACATCGGGGAACCGCCGGTACACCGTCATGCGGCTGACCTGCGCGGTTCGGGCGATCTCGGCCAGCGTCGTGCGCCGCACGCCGACCGCGAGCACGCACTGGCGCGCGGCGTCGAGCAGCTCGTCGTCGGCGACGCGAGCCGAGGTCGGGCGGCTCCGGGCGTCCGCGAGCGCGGAGGGGGCCGCTCTCGGTCGGGAGTGACGTTTGACGTCCATATGTCACACTGTAGTCGTGAGCGATCTCATCAACCACCGCATCCGGCGTTCGTGGACCGAAGAGGGCTCGGCCGCGGCCGGCCTGCCCGACCGCGCGGTCCGGTGGCTTGGCCAGCGTATCGGCCAGGTCGGCCCGGATCGAGGCGGGAAAACCGGTGCTTCGAGCCCGGTCGCCGAGTCCGCGCTGACCGTGCCCGTCCGTACCGAATTCGAGGACCTTCTCGGCGCGGACTACGTGCTGGTCGACCCGGCCGAACGGCTGGGCCGCGCGGGCGGTCTGTCCTATCTGGACCTGCTGCACGCCCGCGCCGGCGACGAGGTGCCGGTGCCGGACGCGGTGCTGCTGCCCGCGGACCCGGACGAGGTGCAGGCGGTGCTGGACCTCTGCGTGCGACACGACGTCGGCGTGGTCCCGTTCGGCGGCGGCACGTCGGTGGTCGGCGGGGTCGCGGCGCTGCGCGGCGACAAGGCGGCGGTGGTCGTGCTGGACCTGGTGCGGCTTGACGAGCTGGTTTCGGTGGACCCGGTGTCGCGGATCGCGGTGCTGCGGGCCGGCGTGCGCGGACCGGAGGCGGAGCGGCTGCTCGCGGCGCACGGGTACACGCTCGGCCACGTGCCGCAGTCGTTCGAGCGCGCCACCATCGGCGGGTTCGCGGCCACGCGTTCGGCCGGGCAGGCGTCGTCCGGATACGGCCGGTTCGAGGACATGGTCGCCGGGGTCCGGCTGGCCACCCCGAAGGGCGAGTGGCGGCTCGGCGTCGCGCCGGCGTCCGCGGCCGGACCGGATCTGCGGCAGCTCGCGGTCGGCAGCGAGGGCACGCTCGGGGTGATCACCGAGGTCGCGCTGCGCGTCCGGCCGTTGCCCGAGCAGCGGCACTACGAGGGCTGGATCGTCGACGGCTGGGAGGCCGGGGCGGCGGCGGTGCGGAAGCTCGCGCAGGACCACGCTCTGGCGGACGTCACCCGGCTGTCCGATGTGGACGAGACGAATGTGTCGTTCTCGCTCAACGCCGGCCTGAAGACCGCGGCGCTGAAGGCCTGTCTCAAGGCGCGCCGGATCAAGAACCCGTGCCTGCTGATCGTCGGCTGGGAGGGTGACGTCGCGCGGCGCCGGCGGCGGACATCGGCGATGCTGAAGTGTTCCGGTGCGGTGCGGATCGGCAAGGTGCTCGGCGAATCGTGGCGGCACGGCCGGTTTTCCGGTCCTCGGCAGCGGGATGCCTTGCTGGATCTCGGGGTGTGCGTCGAAACCCTGGAGACCGCGGCCTATTGGTCCAATTTGGACGAGCTGCACGACGCGGTGCGCGCGGCGTTGGTGGCTTCGCTGGGCCGGGCGATCGTGATGTGCCACGTTTCGCACGCCTACGAAACCGGAGCGTCGCTGTACTTCACCGTGCTGACCTCGCGCGACGACACCGACCCGGTCGGACAGTGGCAGCGCGCGAAGGCGGCCGCGTGCGAGGCGATCACCGGCCTCGGAACGATCAGCCACCACCACGCGGTCGGCGTCGACCACGCGCCGTACCTGGAAGCGGAGATCGGCCGGATCGGGCTGGACGTGCTGCGCGCGGCCAAGTCCGCGGTGGACCCGACCGGGATCCTGAACCCTGGAAAACTGCTCGGCTGAACGCGCTCGCGCAGGCGACGTCGCGCGATTCCGCGAGTCAGCTGAAGGGCGTATCTGGCAGCAGAACAGTGCAGGCGAGGCCGTGCCCGGCCGCTGGCTCGCCGACGAGCGCCGCCGCGTCCGCCTGGGCGACGTCGGCTACCCGGACCGGGGCACCGTTGACCAGCAACGGGTATCGGATCGGCGAGGCCCCGACGTACGCGTGCACTCCGGAGAGCAGCACGCCGTCCAGCCGGATGTCGGCGTGGTCCAGCATCGCCAGGTCGTACCGGTTCCCGCGGCCTTCGCAGATGTCCAGCACCGCGAGTTGTTCCGGCGTCGCGAACCAGACGAAGTGGTCCTCGGTCACGCCCGGCAGTGCGGTCAGCGTTGCCGGGCGCTGGCCGTCGCGTTGCCGCACCCCGGCGGCCCACACTGCGGCCAGGCCGGTGCACCGCACCCGAGCCGCAACCACCGGTCCGGTCAGGCCGAGCTGGGTGCGCAGCCAGGTGATCTTCGACGGGCACGCGTTCGATCCGTACGCGAGCACCGGCGTGCGCGAACGCCACCCCGGCGGCGCGGTGTCCAGCGCGTGGCCCGCGCCGTCGAGGTGCACGTACGAGCAGTCGGGCCGCGTGCCCGGGTACGGGTCGGCCGGATAGTCCGCGTCGGCGAAGAGGATCAGAACTCCACCACGCTGCGCAGTACGTCGCCGTGGTGCATTCGCTCGAAAGCCTGCTCCACGCCGTCGACGCCGATCCGCTCCGTGACGAACTTGTCCAGCGGCAGCCTGCCCTGCAGGTACAGGTCGACCAGCATCGGGAAGTCCCGCGACGGCAGGCAGTCGCCGTACCACGACGACTTCAGCGAGCCGCCGCGCGAGAAGAAGTCGATCAGCGGCAGGTCGTCGAGCTTCATGTCCGGCGTGGGCACGCCGACCAGCACGACGGTGCCGGCCAGGTCGCGGCCGTAGAACGCCTGCCGCCAGGTCTCCGGGCGGCCGACCGCGTCGATCACCACGTCCGGGCCGAACGAGTTCGTCGCGTCCTGCATCGCGGCGACCACGTCGTCCTCGCTCAGGCCGCGGCTGTTGACCGTGTGCGTGGCCCCGAAGTCCTTGGCCCACTCCAGTTTCCGGTCGTCGGTGTCGATCGCGACGATCGTGGTCGCCCCGGCGAGGTGCGCGCCCGCGACGGCCGCGTCGCCGACGCCGCCGCAGCCGATCACCGCGACCGAATCGCCGCGCCCGACCGCGCCGGTGTTGATCGCCGCGCCCAGCCCGGCCATCACGCCGCAGCCCAGCAGCCCGGCGACCGCGGGTTCGGCCCGCTCGTCGACCTTGGTGCACTGTCCACTGTGGACGAGTGTCTTGTCGAGGAACGCGCCGACGCCGAGCGCGGGCGACAGCTTCGTGCCGTCGGTGAGCGTCATCGGCTGCTCGGCGTTGAAGGTCGAGAAGCAGTACCAGGGCTTGCCGCGCTTGCACGCCCGGCAGGTGCCGCAGACCGCGCGCCAGTTGAGGATCACGTAGTCGCCGGGCGCGAGATCGGTGACGCCCGCGCCGACCTTGTCCACCCGTCCCGCGGCCTCGTGCCCGAGCAGGAAGGGGAACTCGTCGTTGATCCCGCCCTCGCGATAGTGCAGGTCGGTGTGGCACACCCCGCACGCCTGCACGGAAACGACGGCCTCGCCCGGTCCGGGATCCGGCACCACCACCGTCTCGAGCGTGACCGGCTCACCCTTGGCCCGCGACACCACTCCCTGGACCTCGTACGGCATGCGCACACCCTTTCACCCGCGACGGCGTTCTCGCGGGCAGCTAATCACGGATCATGCGCATATCGCCATAGCCCGGATCGGTTCCGCTATTCGCCGGTCGCCCCGTCGGCCAGCTCGCGCACCACATCCAGCTGCCCCACGTGCCGCGCGTACTCCTGCAGCAGGTGAAAGAGAATCCAGCTCAACGCCGGTGGCCGCTCCGGAGTGTCGAAGCGCTCGCTGCCGCGGGCGAGGTCCTCCAGCCGCGCGCCCGACGCGATCTCGCGGGACGCCGCGCATTCTCCCAGGAAGAGCGCCCGGACCGACTCCGCCGATTCGTCCGCCCCGACCGACCACTTCCCGGTCTCGGGGTCGGTCTCGCCCCAGATCGGATCCACGTGCTCGCCCCGGAATCCCCAGCGCATCCACCGTCGTTCCACGAACGCGAGGTGCTTGAGCAGCTCGAGCGGGGTCCAGCCCGAAGGAAGCCGGCTGGTGCGCAGTTCGTCGTCGGACAGGCCGTCGAGCTTGCGCAGCAGCGTGTCGCGGTAGTAGTCGAGGTAGGCGAGCAGCAGTTCACGCGGGTCCGACAGCGTATCGGGGGGCTCGGTCACGAAGGGCACCGTAGCGTCGAAACGCCAAGCTGGACCAGCGAGTTTTACGGCGTGATCAGGTAAACGATCCCGCCCGGCCCGCCAGCCACCGCGCCGCTTTCCGTGTGCCGCTTCGTGCGCTGCCAGATCTTCTCGAACTGGTCCCGCTTGTACACCGTGCGTACGCGGCCGTCGGAGCTGGACGCCGGGTCGTTCGCGATCACGTCGCCCTCCTGCGTGAAGCCCACCACGACCATCAGGTGCCCGGCCGTTCCATAGCCCGCGCCGTCGAGTTCGCTGGCCAGGAACGACTGCGACGTGATCACTGGGATGCCGCGCGCGATGTAGTCCTCGAGTTCGTTGAGGTCGTGCAGCCGCGTGATGTGCCCGCGCAACCCGAGCGAAGCGGCGTACGCGGTGTTGAACGGCCAGTTGCCGGTGCCGTCGTAGGCGTAGTCGTAGGTGCCGCGCGCGGCGTAGACGACCGACCGGTCCTGGTAGTCCGCCGGGATCCAGTCCATCTGCTGCTCGCTCGGCTTGCGGCCCCAGTACTCGGCGACCATCTCGGTCGACGTCGGGCTGCACCAGGCTTCCCCGCCGCCGCCGTACTGCGGGAACTGTCCTTTGTGGATGTTCTGGGCGAACGGCGGCACCTTCAGCTCGATCCCGCGCGCCCGGCCGGGCTTGGTGGTCTGGACGTCGAACCGGTCCGGAACGTTCGAGGTCATCGCGCCGAGCGAGGACAGCGTTGGTGTGGTGGGTGAACCCTGCTCACGGTAGAGCGTCACGCGCAACTGGTACGAGCGCAGCGTGACGCTCGCCTTCGTGGCGAGCGTGTCGACGTCGACCGAGGCGTTGTCGTCGCTTTGCCCGTCGACGCTGGTGCGGTGGATGTCGGCGTCCCCGCTGGCCCAGCGGCCCATCGTGTACCAGGTGGTTTCGGCGCCCGCCGAAGTCCGGCCGCGGGCCTGCACCTCCAGCCACGTCTTCGCCGGCGTCCGCGCGTTCCACGACGCGATCAGCTGCGTCGCGTCGAAACCCTGCCGGTAGCTCGGCGACGTCCAGGTGCCGTAGTCGTAGGTGCGCGTGGTGCCGAGGCCCGGTTCGGTGTGCGCGACGCTCCCTGCCGGATGCGTGATCCGCAGGCCGCCGTAGCCGAAACCGAGCCCGTCGAGCCGGCCCGCGAAGAACGAGCCGGACGACCATTCGTGGTAGTCGATGGCCTCGTCGTTGCGCGCGGGCCGCGGTTCCGCGGCGGCCTGTGCCGCACCAGCCGTGAGCATGACGATGGACAGTAACGTGACCAACCCGCGAACCCGCATTCCGGCTCCGTCCCCAGACCCCAGTGGTAGCCAGAGATTTTCGCCTTCCGGAGCGGGTAAGTAAAGGGCCGTCGCTACAACACCGCTTGCGTCTGGGTGATTTTCGCGGCGAGCTTGCCGTCGTCGTCGCGGATTTCGGTCTCGACGACCACGACGCGGCGTCCGGCGTGCAGTGGTCTGGACGACGCAGTGGCGTACCCCGAACGGACGCTGCGCAGGAAGTTGGTCTTGGACTCCAGCGTCGTCGTGCCCTGCGCGCCCTCGGGGAGGTTGAGGAACGCGCAGACGGCGCCGGTGGAATCCGCCAGCGCCATCAGGACGCCGCCGTGCAGCACGCCGCCGAGCGTGCACAGCGATTCGTCCCATTCGATCCGGCTGCGGACCAGGTCGGCGCCGTGCTCCAGCACCTCGATGCCGAGCCGCTCGCTGAACGGCATCGTCTGGTGGAACAGCTTCGTGCCTTCGACGTCGGTCATGCCGAGCAGTCAACCGCAACCGGACGCATGGCGTCGATTACCTCGAAGGTAATCAACTGAGGGGGTTGGTCAGCAGCAACTCGGTGTTGCGGTCGCCCGCCTCGCCGACGTGGCTGAGATTCGCGTGGATGTCGTTGTAGGAGAACTCGCGGTACATCGAGGCGAGCGCGTCCGGGGTGCGGGCGGAGTAGTCCACCGCGTACGGGGCGTCGGCCTCGATGAGCGTGGTGAACAGCGAGAGGGTGCCGTCGTGGTTGTCGGCCAGTTCGATGATCCGCGCGTGCTGCGGGAAGTCGATGTGGCTGGCGGTGTTGATCTCCCAGAAGCTCTGCGCCGGGGTCTTGCCGACGTGCGGGGTGATCTTGTTGAGGTGGGTGTGCCCGTTGACCCAGGCCACGACGTTCGGGAAGCGCTGCAGCATCGCGACGAACGTGTCGCCGTTCAGCCGCGGGTCGAGCAGGTGGCGCGCGTCGGGCAGAAGGTTGCCCATGGTGCCGCTGGTGTGGTGGCTGAAGAGGACGAACAGTTCGTCGGTGACGGAGTGGGTGACCTTGCGGCCGAAGAAGTCGTAGTAGGTCGAGCTGTTGCGCTTGAGCGTCGCTTCGACCCAGTTGAACTGCGCGAGCCCGATCGAACCGTCGGCGAACCCGCCCTGGGTGGTGGTGTCGAGGCTGATCCCGGTGACGCCGGGCGCGATGCGGAAGGTGTAGTAGACGTTGAGCCCGTCGGAGTTGGCGTCGGTGAACCCGTGCCCGACCGGTCCCGGGCCGGTGTTCTTCGCCGCGAGGTGCGCTTTGACGAACTCCGAGGTGCTGAACGGCCGCCGCCGCGGGTCCGGCGTGACCTCGCGAATGGTGCCGCCGCCGAACAGTTCGCCAAGCGGCACGCTCTGGCCGTTCTGGATGGCGGTGCCGAGCTTGCGCGCGCTGCTCTCGTCCTTGCCGATGACCTTGTATTTGCCGGTGTACCAGCCCTCGATGCCCGGAATGCCCTCCGGCAGCGTGCCGACGACGCTGTCGTCGTGGTTGCCGAACGTGCAGTACCAGGGCAGATTCAGTCCCGGCGCGGTGAACGGCGCGATCCCGGCCTCGAGCAGCCCGGGGATCTGCGGGAACCCTTTTTTGGTGTAGTCGTCGGCGAGCGGAGTGCCCGGATTCCAGAACTCCGGGTTGCCGGAGGCCTGCACGCCCTCGTACCGGTTCGGATCGCCGGAGTTGGGCGTGATCGCGCCGCCGTTGAGCGTGGTGAGGAACCAGTCGAGTTCGATCAGCTCGTGGTTGTCGGTGTTGTCGCCGGTGGTCACGACGAAGTCGAACTGCCGCCCGGTGAACGGCCCCGCGCGAAGACTGTTGACCCGCTTGACGAGCGCACTGGTCGCGACCGTGCCCAACGTTTCCTGCGGCCGGTGCGCGGACCCGATGAACGGATGCAGATACTCGAACCGAGCAGGGGATTCGGTGTCAGTGATGTGCAGGTCGGTGAACTGCACGAACGCCCCGAGCGCAGTCCGCCGGTCATCGCGCCCGGACTTGCCCGCCACGAGATCCGCCCGCACGACGACCGGCCACCCAGGCCCAGCGGACAACCGCGAGTACCCGGTAGCCGCCCCGGAAGCAGCCTGGTCAAGGGTGGTCCCGAGAGTCCGCACCGCCCGCTGCGCACTCCGCCTCAACGCACGGTCCAGAGCGTTGGCCGTCGGAATGCAAAGCAGCAACCCCACCCCGGCCGCCCCCGCGGTCGTGAACGCGCGCCTGGTCAGTTCCGCCATTTCTCACTCCCCGTCTCGCCGTGCCCCAGCACGCTCCCGGACGCCCATGACGCCTCGGTGAACGATTCCGGAGCAGAACGCGAAGGTCTCTCACATTCGTCGTGACAACGCGGCAGACTCTGTCACACGAAGACGGGCGCCAACACCGCCGAACGGAGGGGTTGATCACCGCCCAAGCCCCCCTCAGCAGTAAAACGCGCAGGTAGCCCCCACCGCGGACAACGACACAAAGAACCACACCAGAAAGATCACCGCCGGAATAGCCGCCAGAATCCCGCACACCAGCCCGGCGATCCCCATCCCCTGCCCAGTCCACCCCGGCTTGCCTGCCTGGACCATCCCGGCCCACGACAACCCGATCGCGGTGATCGCCGCGACCACGTCGAAGAACGGCACCCAGAAGAAGATCAGCGCGACGATCCCGACCACCATCCCGGCCACCGCGAGCCCGCTGGTCTTCAGCGGCGCGGCCCCCGGATACGGAGCCGCATACGGCGACCCGTACATCGGCGCCCCATACGGCACGGGCGTCTGTGCGGACGGGGGATAGCCGGGCGCGGGCACCGGACCGGACGGGTGGCCCTGCGCCGGGTCCTGGCCGGGGTAGGGCTGCTGCTGATACGGGTCCGTCATGGTGCACTCCTGCTGCGACTGTGGCGACGGTGGGTCGTCGGCGGCTAACGGCGAAACGTTACGCGCGGTCGCCGGTCGATGTGACGGTTTTCAGCCTTTCAGCCCGGATTCAGTGACCCCGCGTACCAGATATCGCTGGAGGAACGCGAAGAGCAGCACGATCGGGACGAGCGAGAGCACCGCGGCCAGGAACAGCAGGTTCAGCTGCGGGTTCTGCGCGGTGAGCAGCCCGGACAGGGCGACCTGCACCGTCCACGAGTCCGGCGACTGCGCGATGATCAGCGGCCACAGGAACGCGTTCCAGCTGCCGATCACGGTGATCACCGCGATCGCGGCGAAGAAGCCGCGCGAGTTGGGCACCACGATCTTGCGGAAGACGCCCCAGCGGGAAAGGCCGTCGACGCGGCCGGCGTCTTCGAGTTCCTTCGGGAAGTCCAGGAAATACTGCCGGAACAGGAAAACGCTGAACGCGCTGAACAGGCCCGGGATGATCAGGCCGCGGAAGTCCGAGAGCCAGCCGAGCGTCGAGACCACGACGAAGCTCGGCACGAACGTCACCGACGTCGGGATCATCAGCGTCGCCAGCACCGCGTAGAACACCGGCTTCGAGTAGCGGTACGGCACGCGCGCCAGGCCGTAGCCGGCGAGCGAGCACACCACCAGCAGACCCACGGTTTGCAGTACCGCGACGACGACCGAGTTCACGATGCTGCGCGCGAACGGCACGTCCTGCTGGTCGAACAGCTTCGAGAAGTTCTCCCAGTGGACCTGCTTCGGCCACAGCGTCCAGCCCGGCGCGGTGATTTCCGCGCGGGAGGCGAGACCGTTGCGGAGCAACAGATAGAACGGCGCCACGAAGAGGATCGCGGACACGGCGAGCGCCGTCCAGCGAAGCACCGCGCGGATCATGTCGTGCTCCGTTCGAACCGGAAAAGCCTGCCCTGCAGGAGAGTCACCACCGCGATCAGCAGCGCCAGAATGATCGCGCCCGCGCTGCCGCGGCCCAGGTCCTGTCCACCGGAGCCGAGCGAGGTGTAGTAGAGGTACACCAGCGGCGGCCGCGCGAACGGCGGATAACCCCGGGAATCGCCCATGATGTTGTAGAACTCGTCGAACGCCTGATAGGCGTTGATCAGGTTCAGCAGCAGCACGGCCACCGACGTCGCGCGCAGCTGCGGCAGCGTGATGTGCCGGAAGACCTGCCAGCCCGGTTTCGCGCCGTCGAGCCACGCCGCCTCGTACAGATGCTGCGGAATCCGCTGCAGCGCAGCGAGGAAGAGGATCATGTAGAAGCCGAGCTGCAGCCAAAGCCGCGCGGTCACCAGCACCACCCAGTACAGCGGCGGGTGCACGGTGCCGGTCCACGCGACCGGGTCGATGCCGAAGACGCCGAGCACCGTGTTCGCGAGTCCGTAGCGGACGCCGGAGAACAGCGAGGTCTTCCAGATCAGCGACGCCACCACGTACGAACACGCGAAGGGCAGGAAGAACACCGAGCGGAAGAACGCTCGCGCGAACCGCAGCTGGTTCACGCCGACCGCCAGCGCCAGCGACAGCACGAACGTCAGCGGCACGATGAACAGGGCGAACACGCTGAACGTGCCGAGGCTCGCGAGGAACGGGCCGTCGGAGAGCATGTGCGCGTAGTTGTCCAGTCCGACGAAGACGCTGGGGGTGACCGTGTTGCGCGCGTCGAAGAACGACAGGTACAGGCTCCATCCGATCGGCAGGTAGGCGAAGATCGCCAGGCCGAGCAGGAACGGACCCACGAACCCCCAGAACGCCAACGTGTCCCGGCTTTTCCGGGACAGCTTCATCCGAACAGGCGTTTCAGCTCGGCCTGCGCGACGGTGACCGCGGCCTTCGTCTGCGCCACCGGGTCCGCGCCCTCCTTGGCGATCTTCGCGACCGCGTCCGACAGCGCGGTGTTCGACGTCTGCGTCCACACTGGACCGCCGATCAGGTGGCTGTTCTCCTTGACGAACTTCACCACGTCGGCGGCCGGGCCACTCTGCAGCGTCTGCGCCTTGTCCATCAGGCTCTGCCGGGCGGGCACGTGGAAGCCGTAGCGGGTGGCGAACTCCAGCTGGCTGTCGGTCTGGTCGATCCACAGCCACTTCACGAACGCCTTGGCCTCGTTGACGTGCGCACTCTTCGCGTTGACCATCGCGCCGTACGCGCCGACCGGGACCGATGGCTTGCCGCTGTCGTCCAGCTTCGGGAACGGCAGCACACCGAAGTCGTCGTTGAGCGCGTCGCGGATCTTCGGGACGTTCCACAGCCCGGTCCACTGCATCGCGCAGAGCCCGTCGACGAACGCACCCGGGTCCGACCAGTCGGCGGGCGCGCCGAGCAGCAGCGAACCGTTGGCGTTCAGCGTGTGCAGCTTGCTGAACGCGGCGGCCGCGCGCGGATCGTCGAACCCGACCTCGCGGTTGTTGTTCTTCAGGTAGTCCAGCCCGGCCGACCACAGCAGCGGACCGGTGAGCGTGCCGACGCCGCCGTCATTGCCCGCGAAGAAGCCCTTCACGCCGTCCTTCGACAGCTTGCCCGCGGCGTCGATCAGCTCGTCCACGGTCTGCGGAGGCTGCACGCCGGCGTCCTGCAGCATGCTCTTGCGGTAGAAGAGCACCTGCGTGTCGGTGGCCTGCGGAATGCCGTAGACCTTGCCCTCCACGGTCTGCGCGGCCAGCACGGCGGGGCTGAAGTCGTTCTTGACCGGCCCGATCAGGTCGTCGAGCGCCACCACCTGGTTCTGCCGGACCCAGTCGATCTTCACCTGCGCTTCGAAGACGTCCGGAATCGCGCTGTTCTGCAGCGCGGTGACGATCTTCGAGTCGTAGTCGCCGGGGTTCCACACCACGTTGACCTTCGCGCCCGGATAGCTGGCCGCGTAGTTCTTGACGGCTTCCTGCACGCCGTCCTCGCCGTAGGCGTGGTACCACTGCTGCAGCGTGACCTTCGGGGCCGGCGAGGTGGTCGTGGCGCCCGCCGACATCGCCGTGGACGGCGGCGGATCCCCCGGACGCCCGGTGTTCGACCCGCACGCGGCCGCGAGGCCGCCCACCGCCGCCGTTCCCGCCAACGACAGGAACGACCTCCTGCTCCGCTGCTGCATCCCCAGTTCTCCTCCGACGTGCTGGGAAGGGCTCCTTGCCCGCACCAGATTCCCTCACGAAGCCCTTCCCAGGCCGACAACTCGCCGGAGATTTACCGCTCAGAGGTGTGAGATGTCGAGCTTTCCCTCGGAGTAGGACGCGCGCAGCCGCTTCTTGTCGAACTTGCCGACGCTCGTCTTGGGCACCTCGTCCACGAACGTCCAGTTCTCCGGCAGCTGCCACTTCGCGACCTTGTCCGACAGGTAGTCGCGCAGTTCCTCGGCGGTGGCCTGCTGGCCTTCCTTCACCACGACGGCGACCAGCGGGCGTTCGTCCCATTTCTCGTCCGGGATGCCGACCACGGCCGCCTCGGCGACCGCCGGGTGACCCATCACCGCGTTCTCCAGGTCCACCGACGAGATCCATTCGCCGCCGGACTTGATCACGTCCTTGGCCCGGTCGGTGAGCGTCAGGAAGCCGTCCGGGCTGATCTTGCCCACGTCGCCGGTGCGCAGCCAGCCGTCGTGGAACTTCTCCGGGTCGACGTCGGACCCGCCGTGGTAGGCCCCCGCGATCCACGGACCGGAGACCTCCAGCTCGCCGACCGCCTCGTTGTCCCACGGCAGTTCCTCGCCGTTGTCGCCGATCAGCCGGGCCGCCACGGACGCCGGGAACCGGCCCTGGGTGTAGCGGTAGGCCCAGCGCTCGTCGCCGGTCGCACTGGCCGGCGGACGGGCGACGCTGCCCAGCGGCGACGTCTCGGTCATGCCCCACGCGTGCAGGATCGGCACGTGGTAGCGCTCCTCGAAGGCGTGCATCAGCGACGGCGGCGCGGCCGACCCGCCGACGACCACCTCGCGCACGTGGCTGATGTCCTGCGGGTGCGCGTCCAGGTGCGCGAGCAGGCCCTGCCAGATCGTCGGCACCGCGGCCGCGAAGGTCGGCTTCTCCGCGGCCAGCAGCGCCGCGATCGGGGCCGGCTGCAGGAACCGGTCCGGCATCAGCAGCGAGGCGCCGACCATCAGCGCCGCGTACGGCAGGCCCCACGACATCGCGTGGAACATCGGCACGATCGCGAGCGCGAGGTCTTCCTGGGCGAGCCGCATGCTGTCGGTCATGCAGACCTGCATCGAGTGCAGCCAGATCGACCGGTGCGAGTAGACGACGCCCTTCGGGTCGCCCGTGGTGCCGGACGTGTAACACATCGCGGCCGCGGACCGCTCGTCGATCTCCGGCCAGTCGAACTCGTCGGACTGCGCGGCCAGCAGCTCGTCGTAGGAGTGCACGGTGACGCCCTCGGGCGCGGTCAGCGCGGACGCGTCGCCGTTGGCCACGATGACGTGCTTGACCGTCTTCATCCCCGGCAGGTTGCTCGCCAGCAGCGGCACGAGCGTGCCGTCGACGATGATGACGTGGTCCTCCGCGTGGTTCGCCACGAAGACCAGCTGCTCCGGGAACAGCCGGATGTTCAGCGTGTGCAGCACCGCGCCCATGGCGGGCACCGCGAGGTAGGCGGCGAGGTGCTCGGCGTTGTTCCACATGAACGTGCCGACGCGCTGGTCGCCGGTGACGCCGAGGCCGCGGAGCGCGTTCGCCAGCCGGGCGGCGTGCTTGCCGAGTTCCGCGTAGGTCTCCCGGCGGGCTTCTGAACCGGTCCAGGTGACCACTTCGCTCTTCGCGTGCACCTTCGTGCCGTGGCGCAGCAGCTTCGCGAGCGACAGCTGTCCGTCCTGCATCGTGCTCAACATGGGTGACTCCCGTGGTGCTCGTTCGCCGGTGAACTGGGGTGCGCCCGACTCTAATGCGCATCCGCCGGATCGGGCACGAACAAGTTCGGTAACGGCTTGTCGGCCCTCTCCCGCCATCGGGTGGCGGCCCCGCGTTTTCATGATCCACATCTGTCCCGATTCCCGTTGCGGGGCAAGAAAATGCGTTGTGTTAACTGCGTGGAAATAGAGTCCCGTTCGGGTGAGGTAATGGGGGCGGAAATGAGCCCTTCGGGGCCGTTTTCACAGGTCGCGAGGGGTCCCCTCGCGCAGGTCCGGCGCGCCCGTCGACGGGTGATAAGTGCGTGTCGGTTGCGCGTACCTCGGCCACGTGGCGTTTACTGGGGCCGTGGTAAGTGACGGCTGGCCAGCGCTTGCAGCTGCAAGCATCGGCTGAGACCGTCGGCCGCGAAAGCGGAGACCTGAGAGGAAAGGACATTACGTTGGCTCTGCCCACGTTGACTCCGGAGCAGCGCGCCGAGGCCCTCGCCAAGGCGGCAGAGGCTCGTAAGGCGCGCTCGGAGCTGCTCGCTTCGATCAAGTCCGGCAAGGAGAGCATCGAGTCGGTGCTCAAGCAGGCCAAGGAGAACAAGACCATCGGCAAGACGAAGGTCACGCAGCTCCTCAAGGCGGTGCCCGGCCTGGGCGCGGTCAAGGTCGCCGCTCTGCTCGAGCAGGCGGGCATCGACCCCGACCGCCGGGCCGCTGGCCTGGGCGAACGGCAGCGCGAAGCGCTGATCGACGCGCTCAAGTAACGCCGATCCGGCAGCCGCGGGGAGGGTGCGCGAGAAGATGTTCTTCCGGCAACACTTTCCCCGCGGCGCTCCCGGATCCTGAGACGCTGGTGGAGTGACGACCAGTACCGCGCCGGCGACCCCGGCCGAGACCACCGTCCGCTACCAGCGTGGCGACTTCTTGTTCGCGAGCGCCCGGCGGGCCCTGCTCGCCCAGGGCGCGCTCGGCACGGTCACCGACGCCGACCCGCGCCGCCTCGCCCGCTCGGCAGCAGCCGAGCTGGCCGGTTCCGGCGTGCCGCTCGCCGTCGGCGTGCTGCCGTTCGACACCGGACCCGGCGCGACCTCGCCGGGGCATCTCGTGCTGCCCCGGACGGTTCATCGCGCCCAGGCGGACGCCGAAACCCCGGCCGCGCCGCCCGCCGCCGACCTGCCCGCCCCGGCGGCCACCCGGCGGCTCCCGTCCGCCGACGGCCACCGCGAGAACGTGCGGGCGGCCGTCGCCGCGCTGCGCGACCGCGGCCTGCGCAAAGCCGTGCTGGCCCGTGCGCTCGAGCTGGAATTCGACGCGCCGATCCCGGTCGCCGCGATCGTGCGCAACCTCGCGCGCGGCAACCCGCGCCACTTCACCTACGCCGCCGAACTGCCCGGCGGCCGCACTCTCGTCGGGGCCACCCCTGAGCTGCTGCTTTCCCGGGCCGGCGACTCCGTGTTCACGACCCCGCACGCCGGGTCGATGCCGCGTTCGGCCGACCCGGAGACCGACCGGGCCAACGGCGAAGCCCTCCTCGCGTCCGCGAAGGACCGGGAGGAGCACGAGCTGGTGATCGAATACGTCGTCGAGTCGCTGCGGCCGTTCTGCCGCAAGCTCGACGTCCCGGCCGGCCCTGAGCTGGTCTCCACGCCCGCGATCTGGCATCTGCGGACGTCCATCACCGGCGAGCTCGCGGACCGTTCAGTGACCGCCCTGGACCTCGCCGCCGCGATGCATCCGACGCCTGCGGTCTGCGGCACCCCGACCGTCGCCGCGCGCGACCTGGTGCAGGAGCTGGAACCGTTCGACCGCGGGTACTACGCGGGCGCGGTCGGCTGGGTCGACGCGGCGGGAGACGGCGAGTGGGCGGTCGCGATCCGGTGCGCCGAGGTGGCCGAGGAGTCGATGCGGCTTTACGCGGGCGGCGGCATCGTGCCCGCGTCGGATCCGGACACCGAGTATCAGGAGACGATCGCGAAGTTCCGCACGCTGCTCGGCGCGATGGGGCTGGACGACCGCGCCTCGTGAGTGGCAGTGCCGGTTCTAACCGGCGTAGCCACTCACGAGACCCAGTGTTCCTCGGTGACGCTGAGGCGGTCCGAGGTCAGCGCCGCGACCGCCGCGCGATGTCCGTCCGCCGCCTTGAGGTCGGCGAGCCGGGTCCGGGCCGGGTCGAGGGCTTCGTGGCCGGACGCCACCAGCTCGGCCGGGGCGTCGTAGCGGGAGAACGTGATGCTCTGCAGCGGGATCTTCAGGCCCTTGCCGGTGGCCTTCATCACCGCTTCCTTGCGCGTCCAGTAGATGAAGAACGCCGCGGAACGCTCCTCGTCGGACAAGCCTGCGACGGCTTCCCGCTCGGCCGGGCTCAGCGCGTACTCCACGAGCGAGGCGTCCGCCTTCCGGCTGGACGTTTCGACGTCGAGGCCTACTGGCACCCCGTCCGTGACCGCGAGGCCGATCAGCGTGCCCGAATGCGAGATCGACAGCACGAGGTCGGCACCCGGCACCCGCGGGCGGCCGTGCGGTTTGCCGCAGTCCTCGCAGGTCGCGTCGAAGCGCACGGACTCCGCCGTGCCGCCTAGCCGTTCCGCGACGAGGGTCTTCGCGAGCACCCGGCCGGTCAGGAAGCGGCGCTGGTCGATCTCGAGCCGGTACGCGTCGTAGCGGCCGCGTTCCAGGTCGTCCAGCAGCTTCAGGTAGCGGTCCTCCGCGGGCAGCGGCTCGGACCAGCGCACCACGATTTCGGTCACCGGCACCCCCTCCTCGTCCGCCTCCGATCTTGCCGGGGCGCGAGGCGGTTTGTCATGCCCCCTATCCCGGACGCGGCGAAGGCCCCCTCGGAGTCCGAGAGGGCCTTCGCGGCTGGATAACGAGTGCTACGACTTGTCTTTGTTGCGCATGGCGATGGGAACCCCGGCTAGGTCTTCCTCATTGCACAGCAGCTTCACGTCGTAGTAGGGCGAACCCTGTCGCTCGTCGTAGTCTAGGTGGATCGCGAGGACGTCGAGCGGTTCTCCCAGCCACTCCTGCGCTTGGCGCAGCCATCCCGCGCAGCGCTCGAGCGCGCTGGGCAGGTCGTCGTCACGAAACTCGACTGGTCGATACGGCACGTCCTGGACCTGATCGCGCGGGTGAGAGGGTGCGGGCAGGCCAGGCGAGAGACCCGAGTCGTCCAGTTCGAGTTGGATCGTTTGCTCAGTCACCCTTCGAGCGTCCCCCACGTTCGCCGTCTGAGCAAGGCGTATGGCGCTAAAAGCGCTCTTGGACAGGCAAGTCCCACACTTGGGCGACCACTTCGAGGCATTGCCGGAGGTCTTCGGCACGCACCGCGACCGGATGTCCGAGTGCCCGCAATGCCAGCTCCGCGTAGTGCGTGGCCAGGTCTTCCAGCCGGAGCGGGCCCTTCGGCGAATACCATCGGGCCACTCCGCTGCACATTTCCAGCAATGCGAGCCGCGTCACGGCCGGCTGTGCGGTATGGAACACGTTCGTCGCGGTGCCGTCCTCGATCGCCTTCGCCCAGAATTGCTCGTATTCGTCCCGCAGCGCGACGACCCGGGCACGCGCCGGAGCCGATAGCGCGTCGACTTCGTTGTCCACCACCCGGGTTTCGCCCGGCTGGGCGGCGTGCGCGAGGACGTGCAGCGCGACCAGCGTGCGCATCCGGACCACCGGATCGTCGCTGCCCGCGGTGGCCTTCGCCACCGCGTCGATCAGGCGGCGCAGCGAGGTCGTCATGATCTCGACGAGGAGATCTTCCTTGGTGCCCATGTAGTGGTAAAGGGTCGCCGAAGAAAGTTCGGCTTCCTGGGCCAGATCCCGGATGCCTGTGCCGTGGAAACCCTTGGTGGCGAACAGTTTCACGGCTGCCGTCCGGACCCGTTCGCCGCTGCTCACCGCCACTCCCCGGTGCTGCGGTCCCAGGAGCCGGCGCGGAGGTCGGCGGCCTTCCGCAGCTCGCCCTTCGCGACGCGTTCGGACGGCGTGCGCGGCAGATCGTCCGCGAACGCCCAGAACCTCGGCACCTTGAAGTACGCCAGCTGCTGCGCGCAGAACTCCGCCAGCTCCTGCGGCGACGGCTGGCCGTCGGCGCACACGACGTACGCCTTCACTTCCTCGCCGCGCAGCTCGTCCGGCACCGCGATCACGGCCGCGAGCTGCACTTTCGGATGTTGCAGGAGTGCGCGCTCCACTTCGTCGGCGGAGATGTTCTCGCCGCTGCGCCGGATCATGTCCTTCGTGCGGCCGAGGTAGTAGACGCGGCCCTCGGCGTCCATCCGCGCGAGGTCGCCGGTGTGGAACCAGCCGCCGGCGAAGGCGCGCGCGGTTGCTTCGGGGTCGTCGTGGTAGCCGTGCATCAGCCCGATGCCGCGGATCAGCAGCTCGCCGGTTTCCCCGCGCGGCAACGGTTTCCCGTCCTCGCCGGCGATCATCACCTCGCGGTCGCGGGTCGGCCGTCCGATGCAGCCGGTGCCCACCGCGGCGTCGTGGTCGGACTCGGACACCCGGAGGTCGCCGCCGGTCTCGGTCATCCCGAACGCCTCGTACCACGGCACGCCCCAGCGCTCTTCCAGCTGAGCGTGCAGGTCCGGCGGGATCGCCGAGGCGCTGATCGCACGGACGCGGTGGTTCCGGTCGTCCGGATGCGGCGGCTGGCGCAGCAGGAGCGTCGGCATCAGGCCGAGGCAGTAGAACCAGGTGACCTCGTACTCGCGGACCTTCGCCCAGAACGTCGAGGGGTGGAAGCGGTCCAGCACGACGAGCGTCGCTCCGGCGGCCAGCGCGAGCGCGACGTTCCACTGTGGATCGATGTAGTGGAAGGGTTGCGCGGTAAGCAGAATGTCGTCCTCGCCGACGGCAGGGAAGCCGGTGGCGAGGCCGATCGCGAGCGTGGTCCAGTACCGGTGCGGCAGCACGCAGCCCTTCGGCGCGCCGGTGGTGCCGGAGGTGTACTGGATGTTCACCGGCTGCTCGGCCACCACTGCCGCCGGTTCGCAGCGCGTTTCCGACTGCAGCGCCTCCGGGGTGAGGACGCGTTCCACGGCCGTTTCCGGCGCGATTTTCTCCAGCAGTTCCACGAACTCTTCGGCGGCCACCGCCAGACGCGCGCCGGAGTGGCGGAGGACATGCGTGCCGTCGAATTCGCGGTAGTTGATGTTCACCGGGACCAAAACGGCGCCGAGTTTGGCGAGCGCGAGCCACATGAGCGGGAATTCGGGCTCATTGCGCAGCATCACCGCGACGCGATCGCCGGCCTGGATGCCGTGTTCCTGGAGTGCGTTCGCCAAACGTCCGCTGCGGTCGTCGACTTCGGCGAAGGTGAACCGGGCGCCGGTGCTGTCGAAGATCCACGCGGTGCGTTCGGGCCAGAGCTGCGCGGCGCGCGCGACCAGCGCGACCAGGGTGTCGACGTTCTGCAGCGGAGTCACGCCCGGCTCCGGAACGCTTCGGTCGACTCGCGGACGGCGGCCGAGTTTTCGGTGATCAGCGCGTGGGTGACCTCGAGTTCCAGCGCCGAATCGAAGGCGTGGTCGATCCCGGCGTCGAGCGCCCGCTTCGCCATCGTGGCGGCCTCCGGCGGGTGATGGGCGATCTTCTCCGCCCAGCCGAGCGCGAGCGGCATCAGCTCGTCGGCCGGTACGGCGGCGTTGACGAGGCCGAGGTCGTGCGCGCGACGGCCGTCGAACCGGTCGCCCAGCAGCAGCAGTTCCTTCGCCTTGACCGGCCCGACCAGCAGCGGAAGCAGCCTCGACGCGGCACCGGTGACGCTCAGCCCCAGCGACACCTCGGGGAAGCCGAACACCGCGTCCTCGGCGGCCAGGATCAGGTCGCAGCCCAGCGCGAACTCCGCGCCCGCGCCGATCGCGTACCCGTGCACCGCGGCGATCACCGGCTGCCGCAGCGCGCGCAGCCGGCGCGTGACCTCCTGGAGCCGCTCCAGCCTCGTCCGGGAGTCCCCCTCGGGGGTGGGTTCCTTGAGGTCGTGCCCGGCGCAGAAGGCACGGCCGTTGCCCGACAGCAGCACGACGCGGGCTTCGCTGTGCGCGACCTCCTCCAACGCGGTCAGGAAGTCGTCCACCAGCACGGGCGCGACGGCGTTGAGCCGCTCGGGCCGGTTCAGCCGGATCTGCGCGAGGCCGCCCTCGACGGCCAGGTCAACGGTGCTCATGGAGGGGAGCCTAGACGTTCGATCGATCGATCGATAGTGTCGGAGGCATGCAGGTGGACGCGGTGTACGAGAACGCCAGGCTGGTCACCGGCGACACCGCGCTGGCGGTGCTGCACGGCCGGATCGTGGCGCTGGGCGACGACGCGCGCGAACTGTCCGCCCGCCGCCGGGTGGACCTGGGCGGGGGGTTCGTCGCGCCCGGGTTCCACGACGCGCACAACCACATGGCCTGGTTCGGCATGGGCCTGGACGACGTGCCGCTCAGCGACTGCCGCAGCGTCGACGAGGTGTACGACGCGGTGGCCCGGCGCGCGGCCGAGCTGCCCGCCGGGAGCTGGGTCGTCGGCAGCGGCTACGACCAGAACAAACTCGCCGGCGGCGAGCACCCGGACCGGCACGGCCTCGACCGCGCCGCGCCCGGCATGCTCGTGCGGCTCAAGCACACGTCCGGCCACATGACGCTGGTCAACTCCGCGGTGCTGGACCGGCTGGACCTCGCGAACGTCCCCGTCGGCGGCGACGTGGTGCAGGCGCCCGACGGTTCGCCGACCGGGTTGCTGCGGGAGCAGGCGCAGTTGCTGCTGCGTCCGCTGACGTACCCGACGCCGCTCGAATCGGTGGTCCGCGGCCTCGACCGGGCGAGCCAGCAGTACCTGTCCGAGGGCATCACGAGCGTCCAGGAAGCCGGGATCGGCGGCGGCCTGGTCGGCGAGACGCCCGCCGAACTGGCCGCGTACCAGCTCGCGCGCGAACGTGGTGTCCTGCGCGTGCGCAGCACGGTGATGGTCGCCGCGAGCGTGCTCCACGACCTGCCGGACGGCGCCGGCTTCGGCCTGGACCTGGGCTTGCGCACCGGCCTCGGCGACGAGTGGCTGCGCATCGGCCCGATGAAGCTCTTCGCCGACGGCTCGCTGGTCGGCCGCACCTGCGCGATGCACGAACCGTTCGACGGCGAACCGGACAACCGCGGCTACTTCCAGGTGCCCGAGGACGAGCTGGCGCGCACCATCCGCCAAGCCCACGACGCCGGCTGGCAAATCGCGACCCACGCGATCGGCGACCGGGCCATCACGGTCGTCCTCGACGCCTACGAAGCCGCCCTGGCCGCCAACCCGCGCCCCGACCACCGGCACCGCATCGAGCACTGCGCCGTGCTCCCGCCCGCGGAACTGGCCCGCCTGGCGTCGCTGGGCCTGATCGCCTCGCCGCAGGGCCGGTTCGTGAACGAACTCGGCGACGGCATGCGCGCGGCCCTCGGCGAAGCGCGGGTGCCGTGGTGCTACCGCCTCCGCAGCCTCCTCGACGCCGGATGCGTCCTGCCCGCCAGCTCGGACCGCCCCGTCGTCGACGGCGCCCCGCTGCTCGGCCTCGCCGACATGGTCCACCGCCGCACGTCCACCGGCCAGCCGTTCTCGGTCGAGGAAGCACTGACCCCGGCGGAGGCCCTGCGCGCCTATACGTACGGCTCGGCCTACGCGACCTTCGCGGAGAGCTACCTCGGCACGCTGGAGCCGGGGAAGCTCGCGGACTTCGTGGTGCTGTCCGCGGACCCACTGTCCACTGTGGAGGAAGCGCGGGTGCTCGGCACCGCGGTGGGCGGCGAGCTCCGTTACGAGGCCGGGTGAGCGCGATGCCGGTTCAGCCGCCCACGAATTCCATCGCCTCCCTCGCCACCGCGCTCCACTCCAGCGGAGACTCCGGATCCATCGCGAACCACTCCTTCATCGGGACGCCCTTGTTCGCGTCGAAGCGCACGCCGTGGCCGCCCTCCACCAGTTCGTCCACGCGCGCCTTCGGCAGCTTCACCACGAGTTCGCCGCGCACGAACATCGCGAAGATCCGCCCGTGCACCTTCAGCGCGTGCGAACCGAAGCCGCGCCCGGGCCGGGGCGGCGTGACGCCCGGGCAGAGCTGCAGCTCGTCGACCAGGTCTTCGAACCGCTCTTCAGTCATTCCCGCACCGTAGCCGCCACCACCGACAAGAAAGGGGCGCCCGATGCCCGTTCGCGACGCCGTCTTCGAGGACGTCGAGGAGATCTGCAGCCTCATCGAGGAGCACGCGGTCTACGAGGACAAACACGACCTCAAACTCGACCGCGCCGAGATGAGCGGCCACCTGTTCGGTCCGGAACCCAAGGCGTGGGTGCTGATGTGCACGCCGCCGGGACGTCCGGACGTCATCGCCGGGTTCGCTTTCTGCAGCTGGAATTTCTCCACCTGGGAAGGCCGTCCGGGGATCTGGCTGGACGACCTGTTCATCCGCCCGGAGTACCGCAGGCACGGGCTGGGCCGGGAGCTGCTCGACGCGTTGCGCGCCCGCACGACGGGACGCGTCGAGTGGGACATGCAGGCGGGCAATGCCAAGGCGGAGGCGTTCTACGCGCAGCTCGGCGCGGAGCCGGTGCCGGGCTGGATCCGTTACCGCTGGCGGCCCTGACCGGGCGACCGCGGCGGGCCGGGCCCCGTATCGTATGCGGCATGGGAGATGGTTCCGTCCGGAGGTCGTCGTCGGTCGAGGACTACGTGCGGGTGATCTACGGGCTGGTCGAACGGGGCGAGGCGGTCACCAACGCGTCGCTGGCCGGGCGGCTTGAGGTGAGCCCGTCGTCGGCGTCGGGCATGGTCACCAAGCTTTCGCAGCTCGGCCTGGTCGCGCACGTGCCCTACCGCGGCATCGAGCTCACGGCGGAGGGGCGGCAGCTCGCGCGGTCGGTGCTGCGCAGGCACCGGCTGATCGAGACGTACCTGGTCTCCGAACTCGGCTACACCTGGGACGAGGTCCACGCCGAGGCCGACGCGCTGGAGCACGCCGTCTCCGACCGGCTCGTCGAGCGGATCGCGGCCAAGCTCGGCAACCCGGTGCGCGATCCGCACGGCGATCCGATCCCGGCTCCGGACGGCAGCGTCGAGGAGCTTCCGATGCGCATCCTGGACGACCTGCCGCCCGGCGCGGTCGGCGAGATCGTCCGGGTCTGGGACACCGATCCGGACCTGCTGCGCTACCTCACCGAGCACGCGATCGGGCTCGGCGAGCGCATCGAGGTGGTCGAGCGGCAGCCGTTCGGCGGGCCGATGGTCGTCAAGGTCGGCCAGCCGCCGGACGCCGCCACGCACGCCATCGGCAAGGAGATCGCGCAGGCGTTGTCGGTCACCCTGCGCTGAGGAGCGTACGCGCGAGTGTCGCCGCCGGACGGATGTGCCGGGCCGCGCACCCGCCGACGATGGTCGGCATGACCACTACCAAGCCGTTCCGCTTCGGCATCGTCACCGGATACGCCCCCGATCTGGCGGGCTGGACCGCGCAGGCCCGCCGGATCGAGGAACTCGGGTTCGACACGATGTTCGCGACCGACCCGGTCGGCGGCCTCGACCCGCTGACGCTCGTTCCGGCCGCCGCCGCGGTCACGAGCGAGCTCACCGTCGGCACCTTCGTGCTGGCCGATCCGTTCCGCGACGCCCGGAACCTCGCCTGGCAGGCCGAGTCCCTGCATCAGGCGACCGGCGGCCGCTTCCTGCTGGGACTGGGCGTCGGGCATCCCGGCGCGGGCGAGCACGCCGCGACGCTGGGCCGCGAGTTCCTCTCGCCGGGGCAACGCGTCGCCCGGCTGGCGGAGACGATCGAGGTGCTCTCGCAGCGCACCGAGCGGCCCCGGCTATTGCTCGCGGCTTCCGGGCCCAAAATGCTCGCGCTCGCCGCGCGCACCGCCGACGTCGTCACGTTCGCCTGGGGACCGCGCACCACCGAGGAGCAGGCCGACTCCATTGTGGACACTTTTCGCTCGTTCGCGGGAGACCGGGACGTCGAATTGGCGGTGAATCTCACCGCGATCGGGGATCGGTCTTCGCCGCGGCTCGCCCGCTACACCGGGGTGGACGTGCCGCAGCTGGTCGCGGAGAAAGCTGTCACCGTGCTGCCGGAAAACCCTGACGTCGCCGGGGAAATGCTTCTCCGCTGGCGAGAGCGGTGGGGGATTTCCTGTGTCACGGTCAATTCCGGCTATGCGGAACCGTTCGCCGAGATTGCCCGGGCCCTGTCCGCACAAGGGTGAAAGCCCTTCCGATCATGCGTGGTCCGGCCTACGCTCCGAGGTTTCCCAGCGACGTGGTTCGGAGCGTGTGCGATGACCGGTCAGCGAACACCGACGATCGACCGGGGGAGTGCAACAGGGCGGGATCTCGGGCAATTGCTCGAAACCGGCCCCTTCGCCGAAGCGCTGCGCGCGGCCATCCGGGCCCGCGGGCTCGGCTTGGAACGCATCAGATATCGGCTGCGGGGAAGGGGAACCACGGTCAGTCTCGCGACCTTGAGCCATTGGCAATCCGGACGCTGCCGCCCGGAACGCCCGGAATCGTTGCGGGCCTTGCGAAATCTCGAGCAGATCCTCGGCGTCCCGGACGGGTCGCTGCGCAGGCTGCTCGGCCCGCCGCGTCCGCGCGGCCAGTTCCATCAGCCGGGCCAGCCGCTCTCCTGAGCGCGCCCGGCCGCGGCGGACGGCGAAGCGCGCAGTCGCATCCCGACGTCTGCGCGCCGCCGTCCGCCGCGTTCCCTCCAGGCCTGCGCGGCGGAGCGAAAACCGGCGGCTTCTACGATCGGACCCATGCGTGCGGTCGTGATCGAAGAGTTCGGCGTGCTTCCGGAAGTGCGGGAGGTGCCGGATCCGGTGGCCCCGGACGGCGGGGTCGTCATCGCGGTCGAGGCGACCGGGGTGTGCCGCAGCGACTGGCACACCTGGCAGGGCCACGACGCCGCGGTCCGGCTGCCGCACGTCGCCGGGCACGAACTCGCCGGCCGGATCGTCGAGGTCGGCGCGGGGGTCAAGGGCTGGGCGAAGGGCGACCGGGTGACCGTCCCGTTCGTGTGCGCCTGCGGAGTCTGCGCGCAATGCGCCAAAGGCGACCAGCAGATCTGCGACGACGAGTTCCAGCCCGGTGCGACCCACTGGGGTTCGTTCGCCGAAAAGGTCGCCATCGAGCACGCCCAGACGAACCTGGTCGCGTTGCCGGATTCGATGTCGTCGGCGGAAGCTGCTGCGCTTGGTTGCCGCTTCGGCACGGCTTTCCGCGCAGTGTTGCGCCAGGGCGGCGTACGCGCGGGGCAGTGGGTGTCGGTGTATGGCTGTGGCGGCGTAGGCATCTCCGCGGTCCTCCTGGCAGCCGCTGCCGGTGCGAAGGTGGTCGCGGTCGACGTTTCGCCGCAGGCGCGCGCGTTGGCGGAGCGTTCTGGTGCCGTGCTGAGCGTCGATGCCAGTGCGTTCGATGGGCCGGAAGCACTGGCTGCGTACGTTCGTGAGCGCACTGAAGGCGGTACGCACGTGTCGCTGGACTGTCTCGGTTCCCCGGCCACCTGTGCGGCTTCGGTGGGCAGCTTGCGCAAGCGCGGCCGACACGTGCAGGCCGGGCTGATGCCGCCCAGTCAGGGCGTTCCGCCGATCCCGATGCATCGGGTGGTGGGCGGCGAACTGGAGATCGTCGGGATTCACGGGCTGCAGGCGTACGAATACCCGGAATTGCTCGGGGTGGTGGAGCGGTCCGGCATTGATCTGGCCGGGTTGATCGGCACGCGGATCGGGCTCGACGGGGTGCCAGCGGCGCTCGCCGCGATGAGCGACCCGGTGCCTGCCCGGGCCGGGGTGACCGTCGTCGAGTTCGGGTGACGAATGGCGACCGGCAACCGAGTCCGAGTTGTAGCTGACGAAGGTCTGGCGGGACCCGTGGCGGTGTGGAATTCTCCGAAGCTTGGCGGCAAGTGGCGAGGGGAATCCGCCGCAGGAGCGCCCGGCCGGGTGACTCCTGCGGCCGCCGGCCATGGAGCGGCGTGATGGAGCTGCTGCCGCGCCCGCGCCGAGAAATCGCACCCGGAGCAGTGCACGTTCCGGATTGGCTCGCCTTCGAAGAACAACGCGACCTCGTCGCGGCCTGTCGAGGCTGGCGCGGCTACCGGTCGACCCGGCTGCCGGGCGGCGGGGTGATGTCCGTGCGCACGGTCTGTCTCGGCTGGCAATGGCGGCCGTACCGCTATGACCGGCTGCGCGAGGACGGTTCACCGGTGGAGCCGTTCCCGGAGTGGCTGGCCGATCTCGGCCGCCGTGCGCTCGCCGACGCCTACGACCGGCCAGCCGACGATTACCAGCCGGACGTCGCGCTCGTGAACTACTACGACGCCACCGCGAAAATGGGCATGCACCAGGACAAAGACGAGCGTTCGACGGAGCCGGTGGTGTCCCTGAGCCTCGGTGACGCGTGCGTCTTCCGCTTCGGCAACACCGAGCACCGCAACCGGCCGTACACCGATGTCGAACTGCGCTCGGGCGACCTGTTCGTGTTCGGCGGCCCGGCCCGGCTGGCGTTCCACGGGGTGCCGAAAACCCTGCCGGGCACGGCGGATCCGGATCTCGGCCTGACCGGCAGGCTCAACCTGACGCTGCGGGTGTCGGGGAGGTGAACCGGATCCGCTGCCCGGGCCGGAGCTGGGCGGCGAGGTCCAGGTCGTCCTCGTCCACCACCGCGGCGACGGGGTAGCCGCCGGTCACCGGATGGTCGGCGAGGAACAGGATCGGCACCCCGGACGGCGGCACCTGCAGCGCGCCCGGCACGGCGGCCTCCGGAGCCAGTTCGCCGACCCGGGCTCGGGTCAGTGCCGGACCGTCCAGCCGGACGCCGACCCGGTCGAGGTCATTGGTCACCGTGTAGGTCCCAGTAAGCAAAGTGGACAGTGCGGACGGGGTGAACCAGTCCAGCCGCGGTCCGGGCTGCAGGCGCAACACGGGTTCTTCCGCGAGCTGGCGCAACGGGGCCAGGTCGACACAAGGGTTGCCCTGCACCACCGAACCGATCGGCAGCGACCTGCCCGCGGCGAGGACGGGCGGGCCGAGTTTGCCCAGCGTGTCGGTGGCTCGCGCGCCGAGTACCGGTGGCACGTCGATCCCGCCGCGCACCGCGAGGTAGCTGCGCAGCCCGAGCGACGCGACGCCGAGTTCGAGTTCCTCTCCCGGGCGAAGGTGGATCGGCGCGCCGACCCCGGCGGCCCTTCCGCCGGCCCGAATCGGCAGTTGCGCGCCGGTGACCGCGACGACGGTGTGCTCGGAGACCCGCAGCCGCAGACCGCCCAGGGTGACCTCCAGTGCCGCGTGCGTTTCGGGATTGCCGACGAGCCGGTTCGCCAGCTTCAGCGCACCCCGGTCGGCCGCGCCGGAACGGCCGACGCCGACGGCCGCGTACCCGGGCCGGCCGAGGTCTTGCACGGTCGCGAACGGACCGGGCGCGAGGATCTCGATCTTCCCGGTCACCGAATCTCCTCGAACCGCACTCGGGTGCCGGGGACCAGCAGGTTCGGCTGCTCGCGGTCGACGTTCCACACCTCCGCGTCGCTGTGCCCGAGCAGATGCCAGCCGCCGGGCGACGGATGCGGATAGATCGCGCTGTACTCGCCGGCGATCGCCACCGCACCCGCTGGCACGCGCGTGCGCGGCGTGCTGCGGCGCGGCAGGTGCAAGGCCGGGTCGAGGCCGGTCAGGTAGGCGAAACCGGGCGCGAAACCGCAGAACGCCGCGACGTAGGCGGTCGCCGAATGCCGTCGCACCACCTCGGAAACCGACAGTCCGGTGGCTTCGGCGACGTCTGCCAGGTCGGCACCGTCGTACCGCACCGGCAGGGTGACGGTCTCCGCCGAGCGCTCGGATACGTCCACTGTGGACAGCGAAGCCAGCGAACGGGTCAGCGTGGCGGAATCGGTGCGGGTCCGATCGAACCGGACCAGCAGGGTGCGTGCGGCGGGGACCAGTTCGACGACGCCCTCGGGCTGGGCGGCTTCGCAGGCCGCCTGGAACCCGAGCACGTCGTCGACCTCCACGAGCAACGCGGAACGGCCGTAGCGCAACACAGTGCTCGGCTGGCTCACACGAACGACCTCAGCACCACGCCGGATTCGGTGAGCAGCTCGCGAATCCGCCGGGCCAGCTCGACCGCGCCGGGCGTATCTCCGTGCACGCACAGGGAATCCGCCCGCAGCGTCAGCTTGCCGCCTTCGGCGTCGACAACCTCGCCGGTGGTCGCCATGGTGAGCGCCCGCGCGGCGACTTCGTCCGCGTCGTGCAGCACCGCACCCGGCAGCTTGCGCGACACCAGGCGCCCCTCGGGCGTGTACGCACGGTCGGCGAACGCTTCTGCGTACGCAGGCACGCCCGCCGCTTGAGCCGCGCGCAGCATTTCGGAGTCCGGAGGACACAGCAGCGCCAGATCGGTGTGATAGCGCCGTACGCCTTCGACAAGCGCAGCTGCCTGCTCCGGATCCACAGCTGCGGTGTTGTACAGCGCGCCGTGCGCCTTCACGTAACGCACGCAGCTGTGCGCCGCGCGCGCGAAGGCGTCGAGAGCGCCGATTTGGTACAGCACTTCGTCCGCGAGGTCTTCCGGAGCGATGTCGAGCGCGCGCCGGCCGAAGCCGGCCAAGTCGCGGTAGCCGACGTGCGCGCCGATCGCGACGCCGCGTTCGGCCGCGCGTTCGCACACCCGGCGCATCACGCTCGCGTCGCCCGCGTGGAAGCCGCACGCGACGTTCGCGCTGGTCACGATGTCGAGCATGGCTTCGTCGTCGCCCATGGTCCAGGCGCCGAAGCCTTCGCCGAGGTCGCTGTTGAGGTCCATGTCATCCCACCTGGTATTCGCGATCGGGTCGGTCGGTCAAGAACATGTAGCCGGGGGCGTGCGTGATGGCGAACGGCGGCTTTGACGCCATCAGCGCCGCCTGCGGGGTGACGCCGCAGGCCCAGAACACCGGCACGTCCCCGGGTTCGGCGTCGACCGGATCGCCGAAATCCGGCCGGGCCAGGTCGGCGATGCCCAGCTCGGCCGGGTCGCCGACGTGCACCGGAGCGCCGTGCACGGCGGGCATCGCGGCGGTGACGCGCACGGCCTCCTCGACCAGGGTTTCCGGAATCTGCCGCATCGACACCACCATCGGCCCGCTGAGCCGTCCGGCCGGTGCGCACTGCCGGTTCGTCACGTACATCGAGACGTTCCGGCCCTGTTCGACGTGCCGGAGCGGGATGCCCGCGGCGCGCAGCAACGTCTCGAAACTGAAGCTGCAGCCGATGGAGAACGCGACCAGGTCGCTGCGCCACACCCCGGTGGCGTCGGTGATTTCGCTGGTCAACGTGCCGTTGTGCCAGACGCGGTAGCGCGGCAGATCGGTGCGCAGATCCGCGCCGGGTGCGAGCCGCGTGCTCGGGTCGCCGGGTTCGCTGACGTCGAGCACCGGGCACGGCCTCGGGTTGCGGGCGCAGAACTCGCGGACGTCGTCGGCCCAGTCCGCGGGGACGGCGATCAGGTTCGTCTGCGCGTACCCGTCGGCCCATCCGGTGGTCGGCCGTTCGGTGCCGGCCCGGAAGAGTGCACGGGCCTCGGCCGGAGTGAGCGTCGAGGGATCGTAGGAAGTGGTCATCGCTCCACCAGTTCCTTGCCTCGCGTTTCCGGCAGCCCGAGCAGCGCGACCGCGGCGATCGCGTACCCGACGGCGCCGAGCACGATCGCCCCGCCTGCCCCGAGAAAGCCCACCACGGCGGGGAAAGCGGCACCGACCGCGCGGCCGAAGTTGTAGGTGAAGCCCTGCCCGGTGGCGCGCAGCGCGGTCGGGTACAGCTCGGCGAGATACGCGCCGAAGCCGCTGAAGATCGCCGAAGTCGAGAAGCCGAGCGGGAAACTGATCAGCAGCATCAGGCCGTTCGCCCCGTAGGGCAGCTGCACGAACAGCACGATCAGCAGCGCGGAAACGACCGAGAACAGCAGGAAGGTTTTCTTCCGGCCGAGCAGGTCGGTGAGGTAGCCGCCGCAGACGTAGCCGATGAACGCGCCCGGGATCAGCAGCGCGAAGTAGCCTCCGGTGTTGACCACGGACAGGCCGCGGCTGGTCTGCAGGTACTTCGGCATCCAGGTGAACAGCGTGTAGTAGCCGCCTTGGACGCCGGTCGCGAGGAGCGCGGCGAAGACCGTGGTGCGAAGGAGATTCGGCCGGAAGATCCCGATGAGCGAGCCCTTGACCTTCGCCGAAACCCGTCGTTCGGCGGCCTCCGGCGCGTCCTCGACGCTGCGCCGGACCCACAGCACGAGCAGCGCCGGGATGACGCCGACCCAGAACAGCACGCGCCACGCGATGTCCTGGTCGAGCACGCTGAACAGCACCGTGTAGACGAGCACCAGCAGTCCCCAGCCGACCGCCCACGCGCTCTGCACGAACGCCACCGTGCGGCCGCGGTACCGGGTCGAGCAGTACTCGGCGACCAGCGCGGCACCGACCGCCCACTCGCCGCCGAACCCGAGCCCCTGCAGGCCGCGGAAGACCAGCAGCGTTTCGAAGTTGGGCGCGAAACCGCAGAGCACCGTGAAGATCGTGTACATCGCGATGGTCAGCTGCAGCGTGCGGACGCGGCCGATGCGGTCGGCGAGCACGCCGGCTCCGACGCCGCCGATCGCCGACACGACGAGCGTGACCGTGCTGAGCAGGCCCGCTTCCCCGGACGTGATGCCGAAGTAGGCGGTGATCGCGGCCAGGCCGAAGGGAAGGGTCTGGTAGTCGAACGAATCGAGGCCGTAGCCGCCGAACGCGCCGAGGAAGGCGCGGCGGCCCTTGCGGCCGAGCGAGCGATACCAGCCGAACGGGCGGGCCGCGTTCGCGGTGCCGTCGGCGACGTTGACGTTCATAGGGCACCTCACAAGGGGACGAACTCATGGTGGCACGAGTCACCTGGCGGCTACCGTACGGATCGTTCAACAATTCCACAAGTCCCTCATTTTATTGTTCACCGTCCGATGGCTACGCTGGGCGACGTGGTCACCGACGGAGAGCCGATGGGCCTGGAAGCGGATCGCGGCCTGCTCGGCCGGACGAGCACCGCGGAACGAGTCGCCGGCGTGCTGCGCACGCGCGTTTCCGAGGGGTACTTCCTGCCTGGAGTACGGCTTTCGGAGCAGGACATCGGCAGCGCGCTCGGGGTCTCGCGCAACACGCTCCGTGAAGCCTTCCGGCTGCTGACGCACGAACGGCTGCTGGTCCACGAGCTGAACCGCGGCGTCTTCGTGCGGGTGCCGAGCGTCGAGGACGTCCGCGACATCTACCGGGTCCGCAAGCTCATCGAGTGCGCCGCGGTCCGGGAGGTGACCGAGAAGCCGGCGTCGTACGAGAAGATCGCCAGCACGGTCGCGGACGGCGATCGCGCGGCGAAGCGGGCGCAGTGGCAGGACCTGGGCACCGCGAACATCCGTTTCCACGCGGAACTGGTCGCGCTCGCCGGCAGCGAGCGCATTGTCGAGCTGATGCAGGCGCTCACCGCCGAGCTGCGGCTGGTGTTCCACGTGATGGCCGACCCGCGCCGCTTCCATGAGCGGTATCTGCCGCGAAACCACGAAATCCTGGACGTGCTCGCGACGGGCGACGGAATCCGTACCGCGGAGATGCTCGCTGTCTATCTCGACGACGCCGAAGCGCAGCTGGTCGAGGCCTACGCGGAACTGGCCGGGACCCGCTGAGAGGTTGAGCCGGACCGGCTGGTTTGCCCGGGAAGGCAGCGAGAATGGCCGATCGGGCCCACCTGTCAGCCGGAAGGGGCCACGGTGCGGGTGGTCTGGCTACCTTGGGTGCTGGGCCGGGTGAAAGTGCCGCCCCGCGCGTTGGGACCCCCAGCCGGCGCGCGGCGGGCGATGCGCGGCCGGGCGGCTGCCTTGGTTCCCGCCCGGCCCACGCGGCTTACGCGGCGGGCCGTAACCACCGGGGGGAGGGGACGGCCCGCCGTCTTCTTTCGTCCACAGTGGACGGCTACTGGTTCACCGACCATTTCTGGTTGACGTTGCCGGTGCACGTCCACAGCTGCAGTTTCGTCCCGTTGGCCGAACTGACCCCGGCCGCGTCGAGACATTTGTTCGCGTGCGGGTTGACGATGTCGTGCGCCGCGGTCACGACCCATTGCTGCGCGTCGCTGTTGTTGCAGTCGTACATCTGGACTGGCGTGCCGTCGGCGGTGCCGGAGTACTTGACGTCCATGCACTTGCCGAGCGCGCGCAGGGTCCCGTCGCTGCCGACGGTCCAGTTCTGCGCGGCGTTCCCGTTGCAGTCGGTGATCTGCAGCTGGGTGAAGTTCGCCGGATTGGCCCAGGGCACGTCGACGCATTTGCCGCCGATGCCGATGATCCGGCCGCTCGACCCGCCAGTGCTGCTCGTGGACACGTGCACGTAGTCGACGACCAGCTGCTGCGGGAATTGCGTGCTGCCGTCGGGGTCGCCGGGCCAGTCGCCGCCGACCGCGAGGTTCAGGATCAGGAAGAAGGGATGGTCGAAGACCCACCGGTTGCCGTTCAGGTCGGCCGGGGTGCGGGTTTCGTAAGCGTTGCCGTCGACCGACCAGACGATCTTGTTCGGCGACCAATCGACGGCGTAAGTGTGGAAATCGTCAGCGAAGACCGGGCCGTTGTATGCCGCGCCGATGCCGCCGGCGCCGGAGTAGCCGGGACCGTGGATGGTGCCGTGCACGGTGTTCGGCTCGCGGCCGATGTTCTCCATGACGTCGATTTCGCCGTCGCCCGGCCAATTCCCGCCGCCGAGCATCCAGAACGCGGGCCACATGCCCTGGCCGCGCGGGATCTTCATCCGGGTCTCGACGTGGCCGTAGGCCTGGCTGAACTTCCCGGCGGTGTTGAGCCGGGCGGACGTGTACTGGCACGTGCCGTACCAGCAGGTGTGGCCGGAGTTTTCGCGTTTGGCGGTGATCACCAGATGGCCCTGGCCGTCGAGCGCGCCGTTCGCGGCTCCCGCGGTGTACCACTGGCGTTCGTGGTTGTTGCCGTTGTTGTCGCCGGTTTCGTAGGTCCATTTCGACGCGTCGGCGGCGGCCCCGGCCGGGCCGTCGAAATCGTCGGTGAAACTCTCTGCGGCCGCCGCGGTCGCAGGAGCCAGCACGGCTGGAGCGGCCTGGAGGCCGAGCGCCAGGAGCGCGGCGGCGGCGAGCGCGGTGGGGAGACGTCTGCGGAAATGGGACATGCGTTGTCACCTCGGTTTCGGGGAGGAACCTAGGACGAGGGTGAACGCTTTGTTGTGGCGGGCAACAAAGTAGGAGAAGTATGCCTGGTCTGGACCTCTGCGGCAATGGTCACCGAGGGCGCCGGGATCACCTGGCCGAGGGTAAGGCTGCCCCCACCGCACTGACGCCAGCCGGCCCCATGGTTCGCCGGGGGCGCCCGTCATACGTTCGGAAGTGCCAGCCGAGAACGGACGACGGAGAGAGGCGATCATGACGGCGGGGACGGATCTTCGACCGACGCGGGCGCAGTCCGCACCGGAGCGAACGGTACGGGTCGAGCCGAAGAAACACTGGTGGCGACGCCCCTGGACAGCGCCGCTGGGCTTGGTGGTGGTCGCTTTCCTGGCGTATTCGCTGCCGCCTTATCTGGCGTTCGATCCGGCGCGGTCGCGCGTCCCGTCGACCTTCCCGGCGCACTACCTGTTTCTGGTAGGGCACGTGCTCTTCGGCTCGATCGCGATGGTGACCGCGGTGCTGCAGGTCTGGCCGTCGATCCGGCGGAAGCATCCAGTGCTGCACCGTTATTCCGGCCGTGCCTACGTGTTCGCCGGGGTGCTGCCGTCCGGCCTGCTGGCGTTGACGGTCGGCGCGGCGACTCCGTACGGGCCGGTGACCCGGGCCAGCGACGTGCTGCTCGCGGTGCTGTGGCTCGGCACGACGTGGGCGGGCTTCCGCGCCGCTCGCGAACGCCGGTTCGGCGATCATCGGCGCTGGATGATCCGCAGCTTCGCGTTGACGATGTCGATCATCCTGAACCGGCTGATCGGCCCGGTCGCGGCGATCTTCCTGGAGCCGCGGCTCGCCACGACGTTCGGCGGCAGCGAGATCGCGCTGGGGCAGTCAATCGCCGCGCTCGGAGCGTGGGTGAGCTGGACGGTCGCGCTGATCGCGGCGCAGCTGTGGCTGGACCGGAAGCCGAAGCGCCGCGCGAGCGTTCAGTAGTTCGCTGTCCGTACGCCGGCTCATCCGCGCCGCTGCAGCGACCGCGCGATGATCGTCCGCTGGATCTCGGACGCACCCTCGTAAATGCGCGGCGCACGGACCTCCCGGTACAGATGCTCCAGCAAATGCCCGCGCCGCAGTGCGCGGGCGCCGTGCAATTGCACTGCTTGATCCACCACGTATTGCGCGGTCTCAGTCGCGAACAACTTGGCCATTGCCGCGCGACCAGCCAGGTTCTGCTCGCCGGCGTCATATGCTGCCGCGGCCGCGTACACCAGCAGACGGCTGGCTTCCGTCCGCGTCGCCATTTCGGCCAGCGTGTGTGCGACCGTCTGCTGCTTCACCAACGGACCGCCGAATGCCTCGCGCGAAGCCGTGTACTCCACCGTCGCGTCGAGAGCGGCTTGTGCCATCCCGACCGCGAACGCGCCGACGCTTGGCCGGAACAGGTCCAAAGTCCGCATGGCTACCGCGAAACCGCGGTTTTCTTCCCCGAGGAGTTCGTCGCGACGCACCCGGACGCCGTCGAACACTACTGTGCCGATGGGGTGTGGGCTCACCAGGTCCAGGTGCTCGCCGCTGAGTCCGGCGCGGTCGCCGGGGACGACGAAGGCGCTGACGCCGCGCGCACCGGCATCCGGCGTCGTGCGGGCGAAAACCGTGTAGAAGTCGGCTTCCGGGGCGTTCGAGATCCACATCTTCGTGCCGGTGAGCCGCCAGCCGTCCCCGTCTGGTTCGGCGGTCAGGCGCAGCGCGGCGGCGTCGGATCCGGCCTCCGGTTCGGTCAGTGCGAAGGCGGCGACGGCGTCGCCGGCGGCGACGGCCGGGAGCCAGCGCTGGACCTGTTCGTCCAAACCGGACTGGAGGACGGGGTAGCTGCCCAAGCCCTGCAACGCCAACGCGGTTTCGGCTTCGGTGCTTTGGGTGGCGAGGGCTTCTCGCAACAGGCACAGGTCGGTCGCGGCGGCTTGCCGGGTCGGCTGTCCGCTTTCGACCCCGGGGAAGAGCCGGGCGAGCAAACCGTGCGAGCCCATGGCTTTGAGCAGCGGACGGTTTACCTCGCCTTCCGCGCCGGCGGCGGCCAATCCGACGAGCTGTTCGGCGGCGATTTTCCGGACGGAAGCGGCGTAGGAGGTCTGTTCCGGAGTGAAGGCGAAAGCGTTCATCGGGCGTCCTCCGGTCGCCAGCGGGCATGGGCGGTCTGGTGTCCGCCGGTGCGGACCAGGTCCAGCCGGGGCTCCGGGCCGTCGGAGCGCCCGGTCTGCGGCGGGCGTTTGCCCGCGGCCCACTGTTTCGGCCACGCCACCGGGTAATCCTGCGCGGCGGCCGCGTGCAGGGTCCATTGTGGATCGAACAGGTGAGTGCGGCCGAGTGCGCACAGGTCGGCCCGGCCCGCCAGGATGAGCGAGTTCACGTCGTCGTAAGAGGAAATCGCGCCGACGGCGATCACCGCGGTGCCGTAGCGGCGGCCGACCTCGTTGCGGATCCGGTCGGCGTACGGCGTTTGGTAGCTGCGGCCGAACTTCGGCTTCTCCTCGCTGACCACCTGGCCGGTCGACACGTCGATCGCGCCCGCGCCGTGTTCGGCGAACGCCTGCGCGATGGCCACGGCTTCGTCGGCGTCGTTGCCGCCCTCGAACCAGTCGGTGGCGGAGATCCGGACGGTCAGCGGACGGTTGGCCGGCCACACCGCGCGGACCGCGTCGAAGACTTCCAACGGGAAACGCAGCCGGTTTTCCGGGGAGCCGCCATAGGCATCGGTGCGGTGGTTGGTCAACGGAGACAGGAAGGACGACAGCAGATAGCCGTGTGCGCAGTGCAGTTCCAGCAGGTCGAACCCGGCGCGCGCGGCGGCCTCCGCGGCCGCCACGAACTGGTCCCGGATCTCGCCCAGCTCGGCGACAGTGAGTTCGCGCGGCGTCTGGTTCTTCGGCGAGTACGGCAGCGCGGACGGTGCGCAGACCTCCCAGTTGCCTTCCGGCAGCGGGTCGTCGATGCCTTCCCACATCAGTTTCGTGGAGCCCTTGCGGCCGGAATGCCCCAGCTGCAAACCGATCTTCGCCGGGGTTTCCCGGTGCACGAAGTCAACGATCCGCTTCCACGCGGCTTCCTGCTCGGAGGTGTAGAGCCCGGGGCAACCCGGCGTGATCCGGCCTTCGGCGGACACGCAGATCATCTCGGTCATCACCATTCCGGCCCCGCCGAGCGCCTTGCTGCCCAAGTGCACCAGGTGGAATTCGCCGGGCACGCCGTCGACCGCGGAGTACATGTCCATCGGCGACACGATGATCCGGTTCGGCAATTCCAGCGAGCCGATGCGCACCGGCTGGAACATCGGCGGCGCGACGGAAGTGCCGAGCGAATCGGCGAACCACTGATCCAGCGAGGCGGCGAATTCCTTGTCCCGCAGCTTCAGGTTGTCGTAGGTGACCCGACGGCTGCGGGTCAGCAGGTTGAACGCGAACTGCTCGGGTTCCTGATGCGTGTACTGCGCCAGGTTCTCGAACCACTCCAGGCTCGCCTGCGCCGCCCGCTGCGTGGACGCGACGACCGGACGACGCTCTTGTTCATATGCGGCAAGGGCTTCCGGAACGCTCGGCTGTTCGTGCAGACACGCGGCGAGCGCGAGCGCGTCCTCCATCGCGAGCTTCGTGCCGGAGCCGATCGAGAAATGCGCGGTGTGCGCCGCGTCGCCGAGCAGCACGACGTTGTCGTGTACCCAGTTTTCGCAGCGCACCGTGCCGAAGGTGGTCCATTTGGAGTTGTTGGCCAGCAACTGGTGTCCGTCGAAAATGTCGCCGCACAGTTCGCGGATCAGCTCGATCGACTTCTCGTCGCTTTCGCCCGGACCGAGGCCGGTGGCGGCGATCGGGCCGAACGCGCGCTGCCACACGTCTTCGTGCATCTCCAGGATGAACGTGCTGCCGTCGCGGCCGTACGGGTAGCCGTGGACCTGCATGATGCCGTGCGGCGTTTCGAGCACGTAGAACTTGAACGCGTCGAACACGAGGTCGGTGCCGAGCCAGATGTAGCGGCACTGCCGGGTCTCCACCGACGGCCGGAACGATTCGGCGAACGCGGTGCGCACCGCGGAATTCACGCCGTCGGCCGCGACGACGAGATCGGCAGAAGCGGCCAGTTCGGCGGCGTCCGGCGCGAGAGTGCGGAATCGGACATCAATACCCATTTCGCGGCACCGCTGCTGCAGGATCGCGAGCAGCCGTTTCCGGCTCATCGCGGCGAAGCCGTGCCCGCCCGAGGTCGACACCGTGCCGCGGTAGTGCACGTCGATGTCGTCCCAGCGCGCGAACTCCCGGCTCATCGCCTCGTGCACGGCCGGGTCGGCGTGCTCGATGCCGCCGAGCGTCTCGTCGGAGAAGACCACGCCGAAGCCGAACGTGTCATCCGGCGCGTTGCGCTCCCAGACCGTGATCTCGTGGTCCGGGCCGAGTTGCTTCGCGAGCACGGCGAAGTAGAGGCCCGCAGGCCCGCCGCCGACTACTGAAATCCGCACGCGGCCCAGGATATGTCGCTTGTCCTACGGTCGTCAAGAAGACGATAGATGGGTTACGCTCCCGGCATGGAGCGGATCAATCCCCCCGGACTGGGCAAGCCCTCGGGGTTCTCGCACGCGGTGGCGGCGCAGGGCCGGCTGGTGTTCCTCGCCGGGCAGACGGCGCTGGACGCGGACAACCGGATCGTCGGCGACGGTGTCGTGGAGCAGTTCGAGCGCGCGCTCGGCAACCTGCTCACCGCGTTGCGCGCGGCGGGCGGCGAACCCGCGGACTTGTGCAGCCTGACCGTCTACATCGTCGACATGGACGACTACAAAGCTCACGCGCGCGAGATCGGCCGGGTGTGGAAGCGGCTGGTGGGCGCGGAGTACCCGGCGATGGCGGGCATCGGCGTGAACCGGTTGTGGGACGTCGAGGCGCTGGTGGAAGTGCAGGGCTACGCGGTGGTCAACCGCTGAGCGCCTGCCGCAGGTGCGTGCGCGCGGCGTCCTCGAGCCGGTCGTGCAGCGTGAAGAACACCTCGGCGGCGCGGATGCCGGACCAGCCCTCGGGCAGCAATTCCGCGGGCAGGCACGGGTCGAGATACGGCATCCGCCGCCAGCCGGTGAGCACGCGCAGGTAATCGGCGAACGCTTCGTCGGTGGGCGTCGTGCGGCGGCGCTGCCACCGGCGCAGCGCCGGCTCGTGCTCTTCGAGGAACGCCGTGTACAGCTCGTCCAGCTGGTCCAGGTCCCACCACTCGCGCACCTTCTCGCGCGGGTCGCCGAAGGCGAGGTGCTCGGCGCGGAAGACATCGGCGTACTCGGCGAGTCCGAGCCGTTCCAGCGTGCCGACAGTGGCCTCGTACAGGTGCGCGGGCGCGATCCAGACGCCCGAGGACGCGGTGCCGAATCCAAGCCGCGACAACTGCGTCCGCAGCACGTGCCGCTTGTGCCGTTCGGCTTCCGGTACCGAAAACACCGCGAGCAGCCAGCCGTCGGCGAGCTTCGCGCGGTCGCGGCGGAAGATGCGCTCGTCGCCCTCGCGCAGCAAATCCAGCGCGGTACCGGACAATTCGTACCCGGCGGCTCCGTCGCGGCGCACCGCGTCGAGCACGCCGCGCCGTTTGAGCCGGGAGATCGACGACCGCACGGCGGGCTCGTCGACCCCGACCGCGGCGAGCAGATCGATCAGCGAGGCGACCGAAAGCCATTCGCCGCCCGCCTGGTGGTGCACGCCGTAGACGGACACGATGAGGTGCCGGGGCTGCGCCGCGCGCCCGCCGTCGGCGTCGGCTGCTTCCGGTACGGCCGTCACCCGGTCACCATACCGTGCCGTTCGCGGCCAATCCGGCCAAAGCCACGGCGGGGGACGCGGACCGGCTCCGCCTGCTTCTGGTCGGACAGTAACCGACGAGGGGTAGCATTTCCGGCGCGATGGCGTTTGTGAGCACTGCACCTCTGGTGAGCCGGCTGACCCGCCGCGGACGGCTGATGGCGAAACGCACCTGCGACCGCCGGGGACACGCCTTCGCGCTCGGCCGGTTCCTTTTCCGCACGCCCACCGCGTGGGAGTACGCGGCGGCGGTCGCGGGCGGCAGCGATCCGGCCGCGCAACGCTGGCTCGGCTGGCTCCCGGAGTCCGTGGTGGCCGAACCGATGCGCGGCGAGGCGCTGCGGGTGATTCCCGGAACCGGACCGGACTGGACCACCCCGGATCCGCATTCGGTGGACGTCGTCGCGATCGATCTCGCGGCCGGCCGCTGCGCCGGTCTCGTGAGCGTGCACGCGGGCGAGGACGGCGGCCCGGAAACCGGCGGCTATCTCGCGCCGGGCTATCGCGGGCAAGGCTTCGGCCGCGATCTGTTCGCCGCTGGTCTCGTGCTGGCACACGAACATCTCGGGCTTTCGCGGGTGCGCGCGGGCGCGGAGGTCGGCAACGTCGCGAGCGGCCGTTCGCTCGAGGCCGCCGGATTGCGCCGGGTGCCGGGACCGCCGCGGTACACGCTGCCGGACGGGCGCGGCTGCGAGGCTTGGTGGTACCAGCACGACGCGGCGTGGCCCCGGAAATGCGCGGGACCGCAGGCGCAGTGGCTAGTCGCCTCGTGAGTGGCTACGCCGGTTAGAACCGGCCGGAACACTCACGAGCCATACTCCTCAAACGCCTTCAACGTCTTGATCACCAGCGCCCGCTCGCTCGGGCTCAACGGGGTCAGCGCTTCCTGCCACGCCTTCGCGCCGCGCGCGAGCCAGGCGTCGACCGCCGGGCGCTTCTCCGGATGGATGCTCACGATGGTGCGCCGCCGGTCGTCCGGGTCCTCGGTGCGTTCCAGCACGCCTTGCCGGGACAGGTCGCCGATCATCAGACTCGCTGTGGTCGGCGCGATTTCGAGCCGTCCGGCGAGTTCGTTGACCGTCATCGGACCGTCGAACAGCAGATAAGCCAGCAGGGACAAATGCCGCGGCGCGAGCGCGACGCCGTCGAGTTCCGGAGGCGGCGGCGTCCGCTTCGCGCGCCCGACGAGGCGAGGCATCAGCAGCAGCAGCTCGCGGACCCCGTCCTCGACGGTCGGGCCGGATTCGGTGGCCATGCCGCGACAGTACCTGCGAGTGTGTTGACAGCCCGATTCGCGCGCTCCTAGGTTCGTTGTTACATCATCAATCACGGGAGTCTTCCGATGTCGGACTGGAACCAGCAGATCATCGACGAGTTCCGCGCGAACGCGGGCAAGGTCGGCGGCATGTTCGAGGGCAGGAACATGCTGCTGCTCACGCACACCGGCGCGAAAAGCGGCAAGCAGCGGGTCAACCCGCTGGTGTACACCACTGACGGCGACCGGATCGTGATCGCCGCGTCCAAGGGCGGCGCGGACACGAACCCGGACTGGTACCACAACCTCGTCGCGAACCCGTCGGTCACGGTCGAGATCGGCACCGACAAGTTCCCGGCGACGGCGAAGCTCGTGTCCGACCGCGCCGAGCGCGACCGGCTGTACGCCAAGATGGTCGAGCACGCGGAGGGTTTCGCCGAGTACGAGAAGAAGACCGAGCGCGTGATCCCGGTCTTCGTTCTCGAACGCTGACTCAGTCCAGCGGCTGCCCGTAGACGAAGCTCCGCAACCGTCCAGTCGACATCGGATCCAGCGGAGCGAACAGCTTGGCGTGCGCGGCCCGCACGGTCGCCGCGTCCGGCTCGATCATCGACAGCGCGCGCACGGTGTAGCGCGAATCGGCGGTGAAATCCGGTGCTGACGAATGCCGGTACGCGCCGCCGAGCAGGTCGATGATCAGCACGGTCGGAATCGGGGCATCCGGGCCGGCGTGGTCGAGCACAGTGTTCAGCACGTCGTCCCGGAGTCCCGGGAGCACCCGGTTGTCGCCGAGGTACGAGTGCGGGTTCGGCGGTTCCGCGGCGATCTGGCCGGAGTCGGTGAACGGCATCGTGGTCAGGGTGTCCTGCAGCGGGCCGAGCGCGCGCAGCGGCGCGACGAGGTCATCGCCGTCCGGGCCGAGAGAGGCCACCCGGATGTGCGCGATGTGCTTGCCCCGCAACGGTTCCGGCACCATCGGCAAGTCGGGGTAAGGCACCATCGCGACCGAGGTGCCGACAGTGTCCGGCAGGTCGGCGGTCCAGTCGCGCCAGGTGCGCAGGACGTCCGGGATCTTGGCGGTGTCGAAGTACAGCCCGCCGCCGTACAGCGTGGTCACCGGGACGAGGTCGAATTCCAGCGCGGTCACGATCCCGGTGTCGATCGGGCCGGTGGTGAGCGTGCCGTCGGGCCGGACGACTTCGGCTGAGCGCACGCGGTCCGAGGCGAGGCCGAAGTGCCGGCCGAGGAGGCCGAAACCGCCGCCGAGGGTGTAGCCGACCACGCCGACGCCCGGGGCCGAACCGCTCAGCGGCGCGAGCCCGTGTTCCGCGGCGGCGGTGATGACGCTGCCCCAGGTGGTCCCGGCTTCGACGCGGGCCACGGCGCGGTCCGGATCGATGGTCACACCGGTCATCCGCTTGGTCGAGATCAGCACGCCCTCGTGCGGCGTGCGCAGCCCGTGCCCGGTGGCCTGCACGGAAACCGGCAGGTCGCGCTCGGCCGCGAGCCGGACCGCGGCGGCGACGTCGTCCGCGCTGGTGGCGGCGACGACCAGCGGCGGGGTGGAGGTGATGCCGGTCTGGAACCCGGCGATCTCTTCGCGGTAACCGGATTGGTCAGGGGTGAACGTCTGCATGCCTTCAGCGTGCTAGCCGATTGGCGATAAGTCCAAGAGATACTACTTCCGGCAGTTAGAATTGCTGATTATGGAACTGCACCAGCTCGAGTACTTCGTCGCCGTCGCGGAGGAAGCCAACTTCACGCGTGCGGCGGCCCGGATGCACGTCGCGCAACCCGGGGTCAGTGCGCAGATCCGGCGGCTGGAACGCGAGCTGGGCCAGCCGCTGTTCGATCGGTCCGGTCGCGCGGTACGGCTCACTGACGTCGGCGAAGCCGCGCTGCCGCACGCTCGAGCCGCCCTCGCGGCAGTCGCGGCGGTGCGCGAGACGGTCGCGGAGCACGAGGGGCTGGTGCGCGGCCAGGTGGCGATGGGGATGGTGACTTCCGCCGGACCGGTGGCGCTGCCGGAGTTCCTGGCCGGGTTCGCGGAGCGCTACCCGGGAGTGGAGATCACGCTCAGCGAAGCGAATTCCGACCAGATGGTCGAGGCGCTGCGCGAAGGACGGCTGGATGTCGCGGTGATCGGTCTGGCCGACGGCGTGCCCGCTGGGTTGACCACTCAGGTCGTGCTCGACGAGGAGCTGGTCGCCGTCACCGCGCGGAACGACGAGTTCGCCGGCCGTGCCTCGCTGACCCTGGCCGAACTGGCCGGACGGTCGCTGATCTGCCTGCCGAAGGGCACCGGGATGCGCGGCGTGCTGGACCGCGGATTCGCCGCGGCCGGGCTGCACTCGCGCGTCACGATCGAGGCGAGCGATCCGAACGTGCTGGCCAAGCTCGCGATCCGCGGCCTCGGCGTGGCGCTGGTCCCGGTATCGCTGGCTCGCTACTACGCCGCGGAGTTGCACACCCTGCGGCTGCGGCCGGAACTGCGCGGACAGCTGGCGCTGGCGTGGCGGTCCGCCGGCCCGGCCGGACCGGCGGCGCGCGCGCTCATCGAGTTCGCCCGGTCGGTGCTTTAGCGAGCGGCGAAGGATACCGACGCCGCTTCGGCTTCGGCAAGGAATTCGGGGCGGAATTCCCGAATCGACGACCTGGCGCTCCCGAACATATCCGCCGACATGGGCCGTTCAGGTTGTCTTTCCGGTTATTCGCGGAAATTCGTCGTATTGTCGGCGGCGGCCGCGAGGGCGGTCGAAGTTCCGGAGAAGACGGAGGTATTTCCGTGAAGCTCGTTCGTCTCGTGCGCAAGGCCCTTCCGGGCAAGAGCCTGAAGTCTTACGCCTGGTACGGCTGGATCTGACAGTCCCGCTAGCCGGTACCGGCCGGTTCCGGAAATCCCGGAACCGGCCGCTTCTTCTCTTCCAAGATGGGGTGCGCGGTGCCAATTCCCGCTGAACGGAACAAAGTGCGGCAGGTGGTATTCGCGCCGCGTCTTCAAGAACTGTTCGACCGTTATCGGGGGAACTCCTGCTTTCGGCTGGAACCGGACACCGTCGGCGTCGCCGGGGCCGAGCTGATGGACGCGCTGCTGCGCAGCCGGCCCGCGAACGCCGAGGAACGGCCGACCTTCAAGCCGGTGCGCGGCCGGGCCGTCACCCGGCCGGAATCGGCGGCCCTGATGCGGGCGGTCGGCGCGGACGTGCGCGCCGCGCTGAAGAAGCCGCTCGACGACGTCGACCTCACCGGGACCTGGCCCGCCGTACCGCACAATTACCTGCGGGACCTGGTGTTCGGCCGTGAGCAGCGGCGGTTCCGGGTTCTGGTCGACCGTCGGCTGGAGCTGACGCCGAAGATCACCTGGGCCGCGGTCGCCGCCGGAGCCGCGCTGTGGGGCCGGCCCGCGCCGGAAGTCGCTCTGTCCACTTTGGCGCGCATGGTGCTGGAGGCGGACAGCTACGAGCAGCGCCGCTTCGCGATGTACCTCTACCGGCGCGTGGCCGGGCCGATCTGCTTCACCGTCGCCGCGCTGGTCACGAACGCCTTGTGGCTGAGTTCGCCGCTGGACGACGACGTGCCCAGCGAGTACGTGCTCAACGAGGCGCTGCGCCTCCTGCCGCCATCGTGGAACATCCTGCGGGTGCGTTCGCCGGAGTTCGCCGAGGTGGACGCCCGGATCGGCCCGGGAGACGACGTCCTGCTGCTGCCGCTGCTCAGCCATCGCGACCCCGGACTGTGGGACGCGCCCGGCGAGTTCCGGCCGAGCCGCTGGGCCGCGCTCGACCCGGACACCCACCCCGGCTACCTCCCGTTCGGGCACGTCAGTGAACGCTGCTGGGGACGGCACCTGGTGCTGCCGCTGGCGGAACGCGTTCTCGACCTGGTCCGGCGCGACGGTCTGGTCGTGGATCCGGCGCAGACGCGGGCCCGGGTGCACCTGGACGGGCTGCTGGAGGTCGCGGACGTGCGGGTCGGGCGAGCTTGAAGGCTCTTGACAAGGCGTCAACGGAGGCGTTCCCCTGGACGGATGCTCCAGGACGGCGTGCTCGGCGTCAGCCTGCTCGCGGGCGGCGCGAACGTGATCATGCAGCTGGGCCGGCCCCAGGTCGGGTACGGCGTGCTGGAAAGCCGGGTCGATTCGGGGAATCTGTTCAAACATCCACTGAAACGCACGCGCACCACCGTCACCTATCTCGCGGTCGCTGTTCTGGGCACGGACGCGGATCGGGCGGCGTACCGGCGGGCGGTGAACGCGGTGCACGCGCAGGTGGTCTCGACCGAGGCGAGTCCGGTGCGGTACCGCGCCTTCGACCGGGAGCTGCAGCTGTGGGTCGCCGCTTGTCTGTGCCATGGCATCGAGGACGTGCATCGTGCGTTCCTCGGCCGGCCGGCTCCGCAATCGTGGTACGCCGAGGCCGCGGTGCTCGGCACGACGCTGCAGGTGCGTCCGGAAGACTGGCCGGAGGACTTCGCCGCGTACTGGGCGGACGGGCTGGCCAAGGTGGACATCGACGACCGGCTCCGCGCATACCTCACCGCCATCGCGAACCTGGAATTCCTGCCGCGGCCGTTCTCGTTCCTCTTCGGACGGTTTCACCGGTTCGTGACGACCGGTTTCCTGCCCGAGGTGTTCCGCGAGCAGATGCGGCTGCCGTGGTCGGCCGCGCACCAGCGCAGGTTCGATCGGCTGATGCGCGCGATCGGCCGAATGGTCGAACCGCTTCCGGTGCGCGTGCGGCGATTCCCCTACGACGCTTGTCTCGCGGACTTCCGGCGCCGGTTGCGGAAGGGAAAACCGCTCGTCTAAGCGGTTGACCGGAATGCGCTGGTCGGCAAGGGTTGCGGCATGGCCAAAGCGGATGAGGTGCGCGAAGGGGTTTCCCTGACCAACCTCGACCAGGAGCTGTTCGTCGACGCCGGGGTGACGAAGCGCGATCTCATCGACTACTTCGACGCCGTCTCGGACCGGCTGCTGCCGGTGCTGCGCGACCGCCCGCTGTCGGTGATGCGAGTGCTGCGCGGGCAGGACGCGTTCATGCAGAAGAACCTGCCGAAGTACACGCCGGAGTGGGTGCCGCGGGCGAAACTGTGGGCGGAGAGTTCACAGCGGACCGTCACTTACGGCCTGTGCAACGACCGCCGGACGCTGCTGTGGTTCGGCAATCAGCGAGCGGTCGAATTGCATCCCGCGCTGACCCGGGTGAATCCGATCGGCCAGACCGATCTGATCATGGACCTCGACCCGCCCGAGGGCGCGGACTTCCGCGTCGCGGTGGCGGCGGCGCGGCTGGTGCGGCAGGCGCTGGCCGACGTCGGGCTCGCCGGTGCATTGAAGACCAGCGGGTCCAAGGGAGTGCACGTGTTCGTGCCGCTGGTCCCCGGACTGTCCTTTGCGGACGTCGCGGCGGCGACCCGCGCGGTCGGGGCGCGGGCGGAACGGATCGATCCGCAGCTGGCGACCACCGCGTTCATCCGGGAAGACCGGCACGGCAAGGTGTTTCTCGATTCGACCCGGGCGGGCGGGGCGACCGTGGCGGCCGTGTACAGCCCGCGAATCCGGCCGGGCGCACCGGTGTCGTTTCCGGTGCGCTGGGCGGACGCCGACGACGTCAAGCCGGCGGATTTCACCGTGAAGAGCGCGGTGGAGCTGCTGGGCAGCGCTGATCCGTGGGCGGAGGAATTGCCGGAACCGCAGGAACTCCCGGCGGATCTGGTGGCTGAGGGGCACACGATCCCGGTCGCCCGGGTCGCGGCGATGCACGAGGGCAAACGCCGGGCCCGGGCGCGACGGGAGTCAGGGGAGAGCGAGTAAATCCTGGTGGTGCACGGTGACTTCGGTGATCTGCCGGTCGTCGGGCGCGGTGAGGTCCGGCTGCTGTTCTCGCGCGGCGGCGACGAATCCGCGGTACCAGGTGTCGATGAGTTCGCGGTGTTCTGGACCGAGCCGCCACGGCGACGGTCTGCTGTGGACAGTCCAGCCGTGGCGGTCGAATTCGGCCGCGGTGAACGCGACGGCGTCTGGGCCGAGCTTTCCGTCTCGGCGTTGGTGGTCGTTGAAGGCGGCGTTGAGGGCTTCGTCGGTGCGGTTCGGCGGCGAGATCTGGACCGAGCCGGTCACGGACAACGTGAACAGTGCCGGGCTTCGCGCGTCCACACAGGACCGCACCACGCGCTGGATCTCCTCCTGGGTAAGGAGATCCAGCAAAGCGGAAGCCGTCACGAGGGACGTGCCGCGGAAATCCAGCCGGGTCACGTCAGCTTGTTCCGTCTCGACGTTGATCCCCGGGGGAAGACTGCGTTCCGCGATCTCCAGCAGCCGCGGGTCCTGGTCGTGCAGAATCCACCGTTGCGGTTTCGGAAGGCGTCCGCTCAGCCACCGCCCCATCGCACCGGTGCCGCAGCCGAGATCTCGGACGACCGCCGGACGGGGCGGCAGCAAGGCGACCAGATCGGCGGCCCGGGCCGCCGTGTCGGCCGGTTCCCGCAGCCGCAGCCATTCCGGCGCGTACCCGGAGGGGTCCACTGTGGTCACAAGGAGCGCTCGTATCCGGCCGACGCGGCGTGGGATTCGTGCAGGGTGACCGAAAGCTGGGCCAGCCCGCGCGCGTTCTCGCCGAGGTCGCCGGCATGGATCCGGTCCGCGAGCCGGTCGGCGATCACCTTGGCGAGGTATTCCGTCGACGTGTTGATCCCCGCGAAATCGGGTTCGTCGTCCAGGTTGCGGTAGTTCAGGTCCGCGAGCACCGCGCCGAGCTGCTGGGTGGCGAGCCCGATGTCGACGACGATGTTGTCCGAGTCCAATTCGGGTCGCCGGAACGTCGCGTCGACCACGAACGTCGCGCCGTGCAAGCGTTGCGCCGGGCCGAAAACCTCGCCGCGGAAACTGTGGGCGACCATGATGTGATCGCGCACGGTGACACTGAACAACGCGTTTCTCCTTTACGAGTAGGTGATCCGATGGGCCAGTCCGCGCAAAGTTCCGTCCGCTAATCGGGCCGCGACGTCCGGCAGTTCGGCGAAGGTCGATTCGCTGGTGATCAGGGCGTCGAACGCCGGGTCCGCGAGCAGCCGCAACGCCAGTGCCATCCGGTCGCCGTAGCCGCGCCGGGCGGCGCGAGCCGGCGAGACGGTGCCGACCTGGCTGCCGCGGACCGTGAGCCGTCGCGAATGGAAGTTCTCGCCGAGCGGCACCGACACCTGGCGGTCGCCGTACCAGCTCAGCTCGACCACCGTGCCCTCGTGGCCGAGCAGTTCCAGCGAGCGGGTGAGCCCGGCGTCGGTCGCGCTGGCGTGCACCACGAGGTCGAGGCCGCCGGTCGCCGTTTCCGGGGTGGCGTACCGGATGCCGAACGCGTCCGCGACCTGCGCGCGGTCCGGGTCGGGGTCGACGAGCTGGACGTCCGCGCCGGGGAACCGGGACAGCAGCCGTGCGACACCGCAGCCGACCATCCCCGCGCCGACCACCGCGATCCGGTCGCCGACCAGCGGTGCCGCGTCCCAGAGCGCGTTCACCGCGGTCTCGACGGTCCCGGCGAGCACCGCCCTCGCTGCGGGAACGTCGTCTGGCACCACCGTGACCGCCGACGCGGGCACGACGTACTCGGTCTGATGTGGATAGAGGCAGAACACCGTGCGACCGGTCAGTTCCGGCGGTCCGGAAAGGACCTCGCCGACGTTCAGGTAGCCGTACTTGACCGGCCACGGAAAGTCGCCCTCTTGATACGGCGCGCGCATGGCCTCGTGCTGGCTCGCCGGGACCCCGCCGCGCAGCACCAGGCTTTCCGTGCCGCGGCTCAACGCCGAGAATCTCGTTCGGACCAGCACTTCGCCGTCTCGCGGAGCAGCCACCTCCGCCGATCGGAGCTCCCCGCCCGCGGCCGAAGTGAACCAGAAGGCCTGCGCCGCCCGTGTCAAGGTTGTCCTCCGTTGCTGCCGGATCGAGGAGAAATGGCTGTCTCCACCTGTACACGAACCCCGGCCGAGCTGGGTTCAACCGTCGTCCAGCAGGCCCCCGCGCTGCTGGCGCAACTCGCGCTGCTGACCCTGCTGGCGGTGACGACCGGCCTCGGCCCGGCCGGGTGGGCGGTGGGCGTGGCCTACCTGCTCGGCCTGCTGGTGCTGCTCACCCAGGGCGCCTGGCGGATCCGGGTGTACCGGCTGGGCCCCGCCGACCAGGTGACCCTCGCCCGAGCGGCGTTGATCGGCACCGTGACCGCCCTGGTCGCCGACCGCCTGGACGGGCACCCGCCGCTGACCTTGCTCGTCCCCCTGGCCGCGGTCGCCTTGGCCTTGGACGCGGTCGACGGCTACGTCGCCCGCCGCACCGGAACCGTCTCCGCGCTGGGTGCCCGGTTCGACATGGAAGCGGACGCCTTCCTGATCCTGGTGCTGAGCGTCCTGGTCGCGACGACGGTCGGCCTGTGGGTCCTGGCCGTCGGCCTGTTGCGCTACGCGTTCGTGGCCGCGGCCCGGCGATGGCCGTGGCTGCGCGCCCCGCTGCGCCCCAGCCGGGCCCGGAAGGCAGTGGCGGCCCTGCAGGGAGTCGCGCTGACCGCCGCCGCGGCGGGAGTCGCCCCGGCAATCCTGGCCGGGATCGCGGTCACGACGCTGAGCTGGTCCTTCGGCCGGGACGTGCGGTGGCTGTACCGGAACCGCGCCGCCTAGGTACTGCGAATTGATTCTTCCTCGCCGGGTTTCGGATCCGGAAAGCGTGGCTCCCGCACTGCCGTGGCCCTTGATTTCGCATTCCGGCACAGGGACCAGCCGTTTGCCCCGAACCGCACCGCCCCGGCGGGCTGCTGCGGGCGAAACGGCTGGTCCCGGGATGCGGTATCGGCCCCCCTCAGGCTGATCGCCAACCTCCCGGCGCTCACTCTAGCGGTGCCCGAATACGCCCGCTTAACCCGTCCGTGGGTAACCAGACCGCATTCCTTTTCGCGACATCTGGCACCGGGTCAATAGTGTCGGGAATTGCTCTCGAGCTGCGGATCCGTCGTGATTAGCGATCGCAAAAAGAAACCGTACGCGTATCCTGTTGCGTAGTTCAGCCCTTGGCGCTCAACTGCCACGACACGCCCCACCGGTCGTTCACCCAGGCGAACGGGCCGAAGCCGTAGTCGTCGAGCGGCATCAGCGTTCCGCCGCCCTCGCCGAGTGCTTCGTAGATCCGCTTCAGTTCGTCGGTCGAGTCGACGGTGACGAACAGCGAGGTGGACGGCGTGAAGTCGAAACCGTGCTGGACAAAGCTGTCGCTGCACCGCACCCGCTGCCCGGCGACGGTGAACTCGGCCATCACGATCGTCCCCTCCGGACCGGGCCCGTCGGCGCCGTAACGCTGCTCGGACAGCACGGAGTCGCCGGGGAACAGCGAGGTGTAGAAGGCCATCGCCTCGGCGGCGTCGCGCTTTTGGAACATCAGGAACGGGACGAGGTCGGTCATCGGACTGCCCTTTCGCGGGTTGGGGTCAGGTCCGAAGGTGGCATTGACAAGAAGTTTTGTCAAGGGTGTCGCCCGGCGCGGGTGAAGCTGAACGGCGGGCCTCGGCGAGAAGTCCGGGCAGGTCAGGCGGGACACTCAAGATCTCGAACGCGGCCGCCGTGGCGGACGTGGGCTCGCAGCCACCCGCGGCGGGAGCCGCGCAGCTCGGTTACGAGCGGGTGCGCATCGACGCCGACGGAGTGGCGCCGAGGACGCGCGCGGCGACCCAGGCCAGGCCGTCGGCGGTCTCGGCGGGGGTGCCCGACGGCTGCATGACGTGGCTGAGCACGGTGCGCACGACTAGGTCCATGACCACGGTGAGCTGGCCGTCGTCGAGCGGGGGTGCGTAGTCGCGGACCCGGCCGCGCAGGACGGCTTTCGCTTCGGCGAGCAGGGTGCCGGCGCGGGTGGTCAGCAGCGGCAGGAATTCGGTGTCGGTCCCGTGGGTCGCGGAGGCGATGGCGCGCAGCAGGATGTTGTCGTCGGCCAGTTCGAGCACCGAGCGGACGGCGTCGTAGATCGCCTCGACCAGGTCGTCCGGATGGCGGTCGAACGCGGTGCTCACGACCGCGAGGAACCGTTGCAGCTCGTGCGAGATCATCGCCTCGGCGAGGGCGGTTTTCGAGCCGATCTCGTTGTAGACGGTCTGCCTGCTCACCCCGACCAGGTCGGCCAGCCGGGCCATGGTGACCGCCGACCAGCCGGATTTCGCGGTGAGTTCGATGGCGGCGGTGATGATGGGCTGCCGGTACTGGCCGCCAGTGGGCACCGGAAGCACGCTCATGGCAGTCATTCTAGGCGGCCGTTTCCAGCGCGAAGGCGACCGCCTCGGACCATGGTGTCCGGGCAGCGATCCGCTTGCGGTACTTCATGATGTCGCGCGGCCGGTCGATGGTGAACGCGCCGACGAGCCGATCGCCGCGCCGGTACAGCGCGGTGAAGCCGTGCTCGGCCGGGACCGCGACGACCACCTCGTCCGCGCGCGGTGTCCCGACGAACTGGATGCGGTGCGAGTACCAATCGGACCAGAAATACGGCACGGCGCTGAACACCCGCGCGCTCGCGGGGTCCAGCGCGTGCCGAGCCGCGGCCGCACCCTGCTCGGCCGCGTTCGTCCAGTGCTCCAGGCGCATCAGCTCGCCGTCGAACAGCGCGTTCGCCACGTGTGCGACGTCTCCGGCCGCGTAAACGCCGTGCGCGGCGGCGAGGGTGCCGTCGCAGATGATGCCGCCGTCGCGTTCATGCAGCAGGAGTCCGCTGTCGCGCAGCCAACCGGTGGCCGGGACCGCGCCGATTCCCGCCACGACCAGGTCGGCCGGGAGGGTCTCACCAGTGGACAGGTGGACGCCGGTCACCGCGCCGTCTTGCGTCGCAAAGCCAGTGACCCTGGTGCCGAGCCGGAGATCGGTGCCCGCCGCGCGATGCAGCTCCGCGCAGACCTCGCCGACTTCCGGACCGATCGCGCGCACCAATGGGGTGTCCAGGGTCTCCACAATGGATACTGGCAAGCCGCGTTTACGGGCCGCGGAAGCGACTTCCGAGCCGATGAAACCGGCACCGATCACGACTGTCCTAGCCCCACTGTCCAATGCGGACCGAATCGCGAGAGCGTCGTCCGCGGTGCGCAGCGAGTGGATGCCGGAGATCTCCGCGGTGTCGGTCAGGACACGCGCGGTGGCTCCGGTCGCGATGACTGCCGCGTCGTAGGGGACAACTGTGTCACCGGTGCGGATCTCCCGGGCAATCGGGTCGAGTCCGGTCGCCGGAGTGCCCAGCCGGAGTTCGACGCCGAGTTCCCGCAAGTCGTCCGCGCGGAGAAACGGTTCCACCGCAACCGGCCCGTCCGCCGCGAGGAAGGCCTTCGACAGCGGCGGCCGGTCGTAGGGCAACTGCTCCTCCTCGCCGATCAGCACGATCCGGCCGTCGTATCCGGTCCGCCGCGCCGATTCGACCGCTCGCAAGCCCGCCAGCGACGCGCCGACCACCGCGAGCGTCATGACACCAGCCTCAGCGCGAGCACCGGGCAGGCGTCGACCGCCGCGGCGAGGTCGGTCCGGTGCTCCTCGCCGGGGTTCTCGTCGAGCACGACGACCGTGCCCTCGTCGCCCACCTCGAAGAAGTCCGGAGCCATCGCTTCGCACATGCCCAGGCCGTCACATTTGTGTACATCCGCTTCGATCCGCATCACACACTCATCCTTCCCGGAGCAACGAAGTCGACCTTTTCCCTTACGCCGCAGTCGGGACAGCACCAACTGTCCGGAATGGACGACCACGGGGTGCCCGCCGGGAAGCCCTCCCGCGGGTCGCCGCGCTGCTCGTCGTAGACGTATCCGCAGCCGGGGCACATCCCGCCTTCACTGGCGTCACCGCGCACGTCCTCCGGCACGGAAACCGGCTTCGCCTCGGAAGAGCCATACCGGGCAAGGACTTTCTCCCGCTTCGACGGCTGGATGTTCGCCCGGCTCATGTCCCCGTCGAAGTGGTCGAGCACCCGCTGGTCCATCACGCGCCGCCACAACGGCGGGAACAGCGCGAGCACGATCATCCCGGCGTACCCGGTCGGCAGCACCGGAGATTCGGCGAAGTCGCGCAAGGTCTGGTAGCGACGCGTCGGGTTGGCGTGGTGATCGCTGTGCCGCTGCAGGTGATACAGCAGGACGTTCGTCGCGATGTTGTTGGAATTCCAGCTGTGGCTGGGATCCACGCGCTCGTACCGGCGGCGCTCCGGCGGCCCGACCTTCTGCCGCAGCATCCCGTAGTGCTCCATGTAGTTCACTACTTCCAGCAGCGAGAATCCGATCACCGCCTGGATCACCAGGTACGGCAGGATCCCGACGCCGAGCCAGGCCACCATCGCCACCCACAGCACCGCGGACATCAGCCACGCGTTGAGCACGTCGTTGCCGATCCGGAACGGGTGCTTGTTCCGGCGGGCGTAGCGCTTGCGCTCCAGCCCCCACGCGGACTTCAGCGAACCGAACACCGTGCGCGGCCAGAATCGGTAGAAGCTTTCCCCGACGCGGCTCGACGCCGGGTCTTCCGGAGTCGCGACGCGCACGTGGTGCCCGCGGTTGTGCTCGATGTAGAAGTGTCCGTAGAAGCTTTGCGCCAGCGCGATCTTCGACAGCCAGCGTTCGTGGCTTTCCTTCTTGTGGCCCAGTTCGTGCGCGGTGTTGATGCCGATCCCGCCGATGCAGCCGATCGAGATCGCGAGCCCGACCTTGTCCGCAACGGACAGGTCGCCGCGGGCGATCAGCCAGAACGCGAGGACGAACCCGACGTATTGGATCGGCAGGAACAGGTAGGTGATCCACCGGTAGTAGCGGTCCTGTTCGAGCCGTTCGATCACGTCGTCCGGCGGATTGCTGCGGTCGAGGCCGGCGACCAGGTCGATCGCCGGCACGATCAGCAGGATCACGATCGGCCCGATCCAGAACCAGACGCCCCAGCCGGTCGCTGCGTGCAGTCCGATCGCGAGGAACGCGAGCGACGGCACCACCAGTCCGATCAGCCACAGATACCGCTTCTTGTCGGTCCATCCTTCGGTCGACCCCAGCGGCACCGTGCCGGTCATCTCGCTCATCGCGCCCTCCTCCGTTGGCTGGCTTTACACGAAGGTAATACATGTACACCTCGATTGACAAGAGAGAACTAAATGTAAAGTTGTCTCGATCGAGTGAACCCGCGCGGCGGGGCCTCGGGCGGAGTCAGTCGGGTACGCGCGCGTGCCGCAGCACCTCGACCACCGGGTCCAGCCGGGTGTCGGCGGTGCGCCGGAGCAGGAATGTGGTCAGCGTGGCGACCAGGTCGTCGATCGGCAGGACCGCGCATTCGTTCGGGTCCAGTGCGAGCGCGGTCGCGGATTCGACCGGCGCGAGAGTGAAGCTTTTGGTGCTGCGCAAGAAGATCAGCAGCCCGCTGACGTCGGAGAACTGCGCTTCCGGGTCGACCAGCACGCCCTTGGCGGCGAGCTGCTCGGCGCGCCGGGAGCCGAGATCCCAGTGCCGCGGACCCTGCAGGTACTGGAAGCCGCGCAGGTCGGCGAGGGTGAGCGAGGTGCGTCCGGGGAATCGCGACGCGTCCACCACCGCACCCAGCGGCTCGCGGTAAAGGACGATCGTGGACAGCCGGTCGTGGGAAGTGCCCAGATGCGACACGGCGAGGTCGATCGAGCTGCTGAGCAGCGCCGATTCCATCTCAAGCGACGGCATCTGGCGCAGGGTGAACCGGTAGGAGCCGTCGAGGGCGCGGATCGATTCGCTGAGCTGGCGGCGGTGCGCGGGATTGAGTACGTCGGGGATGGCGAGGCGGACGTCGGCGCGCTGGTCGCGGGTGCGCATCCGGGCCGGGATGGCGTCGAAGCCGGAAACGACCGATTCGGCGAGCGGCAGCAGCGCTTCGCCCGCCTCGGACAGCCGGGTGTGGTGGGTGGAGCGGTCGAACAGCGGCTCGCCCAGCTCGCGTTCGAGGTCGCGAATGCGCTGGCTGAGCGGCGGCACGGACATGTTCAGCGACCGCGCGGCGCGGGTGAAGTTCAGCTCGCGCGCGACCGCGAGGAAGTACCGCAGGTGGTGAATCTCCACGAGGCGCAGCGTACCCACGGTGTTATCACCGTGGTCATACCGATCTGATGCACTCGGTCATTCCCTTCTGGTGAGCAAGCGCTTAGCGTCAGTGGCGAAGCCAAAGATCGTCAACGGGAGGGCCGCGAAGATGCCTGACGAAGCCACCGGACCGCTCGCTGGAGTGAAGGTGCTCGACCTGTCGTCCGCGGTGATGGGCCCGTACGCCACGCAGATCCTCGGCGACTTCGGCGCCGACGTGATCCGGGTCGAACCGCTGCGCGACGTCGCCCGGCACTCGCCGGCCAACACCGGCCGCACGCCCGGGATGGCCCCGCTGTACATGCAGGTCAACCAGAACAAACGCAGTATCGAACTCGACCTCAAGGACCCGGCCGGCCGCGAAGACCTCTTCGCCCTGCTCGCCGACGCCGACGTCCTCGTCACCAACATGCGCGCCGCCGCGCTCGACCGGCTCGGCCTCGGCTACGAGCAGCTGCGCGAGCGCTTCCCCCGCCTGGTCTACGCCCACGCGCAGGGCTTCGCGCCCGGCTCGTCGCGCGCCAACCGGCCCGCCTACGACGAGGTCATCCAGGCCACCTCCGGCCTGGTCAGCCTGCAGGACCGGGCGGGCGGCACGCTGCAGTTCGTCCCGACCTTCATCGCCGACAAGACCGCCGCGCTGTTCCTGCTGAACGGCGTGCTCGCCGCGCTCTTCGACCAGCAGCGCACCGGCAAGGGCCAGCAGGTCGAACTGGCGATGGCCGACGCGATGATCGCGGTCAACCTGGTCGAGCACCTGGCGGGCGACGTTTTCGTCCCGGCCGCCGGCGACGTCGGCAACCCGCTTTCGCTCAGCGACACGCACGCGGCCATGCGCACCGCCGACGGCGGCGCGATCGCCGCGGTGCCCTACACCAACGAGGCCGTGCGGACGCTGCTGATCGGCGCCGGCCTCGAAGACGCCGCGGCCGATCCGGCCTGGGACTCCCCGGTGATCGACCGGGAGATTTTCACCGCGGGGGTGGAGAAGGTGCTCGCCAACTCCACCAGCCGCACCACCGCGGAGTGGGAGGAGTACCTGACCGCCCACGACGTTCCGTACGCCGTCGTCGTCGACATCGCCGACCTGCCGACCGACCCGTACGTTCAGGAAGTAGGGCTGATCACCGAGCGGGAACACCCGACCGAGGGCACGATCCGCGTCGTGGAGAACCCGCTGCATTTCTCGCGGACCCCGGCCGGGTTCCGCAGGCACGCCGAACGCGCCGGAGCGAGCACCGCCGAAGTCGTCGGAGCCGTACGCACCACTGAAGGGGTTTGATCGATGGATCTCGAACTGTCTAAAGAGGACCTCGCGTTCCGCGACGGATTGCGGGAGGTGTTCCTCGGCGCGATTCCCGAGGAAATCCGCAAGCGCAGCGCGCTCGGCCTGATCACGCGCGACGACATCGTCACGAGCCAGCGGATCCTGAACGAGCACGGCCTCGCCGTGCCGCACTGGCCGGTCGAATGGGGCGGTCGCGATTGGACTCCGACCCAGTCCCACATCTACGCCTCCGAACTGCAGCGCAACGCGGTGCCGCAGCCGCTCGCCTTCAACGCGAGCATGGTCGGCCCGATCATCGCCGAGTTCGGCAGCGAGGAGCAGAAGAAGAAGTTCCTCCCGGCCACCGCGAATCTCGACATCTGGTGGTCGCAGGGCTTCTCCGAGCCGGAGGCCGGTTCGGACCTTGCCGGGCTGCGCACCACCGCGAAGCGCGACGGCGACCACTACGTCCTCAACGGACAGAAGACCTGGACCACGCTCGGCCAGTACGGCGACTGGATGTTCGTGCTCGCCCGGACCAACCCGGACGCGCCGCGCAAGCAACAGGGCCTGTCGTTCCTGCTGCTGGACCTGAACACGCCGGGCATCGAGCGCCGTCCGATCAAGCTGGTCGACGGGTCCGCCGAGGTCAACGAGTTCTTCTTCGACAACGTGGTGATCCCGGCGGAGAACCTGGTCGGCGAGGAGAACAAGGGCTGGACGTACGCGAAGTTCCTGCTCGGCAACGAGCGCAACGGCATCGCCCAGGTCGGCACCGGGCAGCGGATCTTCGCCGACCTCGCCGCCGCGGCCGCGGAGCTGCCCACTGAGGACGGCCGGCTCGCGGACGACGCGGAATTCCGCGCCGCCATGCACACCGCGAAGACCACGCTGCTCGCGCTGGAGGCGACCCAGATGCGGGTCACCGCCGCTTCGGAAAACGGCCAGCCGAGCCCGGTGTCGTCACTGCTCAAGATGGAGGGCACGCAGGCGCTGCAGGCGCTGACGAAGCTGCGCATGCGCGCGGCCGGTTCCGACGGCATGCTGCTGGACACCGAATCCCCGGTGCGGGCCGACGAGGCCGCGGTGGTCGCCGCGGCGCAGTACCTGAACCAGCGGAAGCTGTCGATTTTCGGCGGCTCCAACGAAATCCAGCGCGGCGTCATCGCGAAGACGATCCTCGGTCTGTAAGGGACGGCGACTCATGAACCTCGAATTCAACGAAGACCAGAAGCTGCTGTTCGAGACCGTCGACACGGCGGTCGGCCGCGGCTACCCGGCAGGCGGCCGCGCGGCCGCGACGAGCAGCGAACTCGGCTGGAACGACCAGGTCTGGAACACCCTCGGCGAGCTGGGTCTCGCCGGTCTCCCGATCTCCGCGGACCACGACGGCGCGGGCGCGGGCCCGGTCGAGGTCTACGCGACGCTGGAGGCGATGGGCAAGCACGCGGCGGCCGAACCGCTGCTCGACGGCGTGTTCCTGCCGGCGTGGATCATCGCCGAGCTGGGCACCGACGACCAGGTCAAGGAGTTGCTGCCGCTGCTGGCCAGCGGCGGCACCACGATCGCGGTCGCGCACTCCGAGCCGGGACGTCCGTGGGGCGTCGCGCCGTCGGTGTCGGCGAGCGGTTCCGCGCTGTCCGGCGTGAAGGCGCCGGTGCGCAACGCGGACCAGGCCGACAAGTTCCTGGTCACCGCGGTCGACGAGAACGGGCGCACCGGGGTGTACCTGGTCGAGGCGACCGCGGAAGGCATCGCTCGCGTCGACGGACGGGCCGCGGACTGGGGCCACACGTCACAGGTCGAATTCGCTGGTACGCCAGCGGTTCTGCTCGGCACCACGGACTCCGACGCACCGGCCGCGTTGCGCCGTGCGTTCTCGCGGGCCCGGGTCGCGGTGACCGGCGAAGCGATCGGTCTGATGGAGACCGGGCTCGCCATGACCGTGGAATACCTCAAGACCCGCAAGCAGTTCGGCGTTCCGCTGGCGGCGTTCCAGGCGCTCGTGCACCGCGCCGCTGACCTGTACGCGAAGGTCGAGCTGGCTCGTTCGCTGGCGCTGTGGGCCACCGCGACGGTCGAGGCCTACGACAACGGAGCCTCCACAGTGGACCTCGAGGCCGCGGCGGACGACGCGTTCGTGTTCGTGTGCGACGCCGCGACCGCGACCGCCGAGGAGATCGTCCAGCTGCACGGCGGGATCGGAATGACTTACGAATCGGAGGTCGCGCACCACGCGGCGCGCCTCATCGCCATTACGGAGAGTTACGGCGGAGTGAGCGCGGCCCGCCGCCGCGCGCTAGCGTCGGACGCGTTGCTGACGCCGCCGAGCGCGCTGCTCAACAACGCGGACGCGGTCACCGCCTGAGAAAGGAGCGCGCCATGCCGGTCGTCGCGATCGTCGGCGCTGGGGTCATCGGAGTGTCGTGGGCACGGCTGTTCGCCGAGGCGGGCTGGACGGTGCGGGTCACCGATCCTCGCCTGGACCTGCGGGAGATCGTCTCCCGCGACCTCGCCGGGCTGCCCGCCACGGCAGTCGCGGACCTCGCGGAAGCCGCTGCCGGGGCCGACTTCGTCCAGGAGTCGGGCCCGGAGCGGATCGAGCTGAAGCGGGAAATGTTCGCGACGCTCGCCGCCGCCACGCGCGACGACGTAGTACTGGCGTCCTCCTCGTCGTCGCTGTTGCCCTCGGTGATCGCCGAGGGCAACAGCGCGGCCTCGCGGATCGTGATCGGGCACCCGTTCAACCCGCCCGAGCTGATGCCGCTGGTCGAGGTGGTGCCCGGCGCTTCGACTTCCGAGGACACCGTGGCGAAGGCCGTCGAGGTCTACCGCGGGCTGGGCAAGAAGCCGATCACGCTGAAGAAGGAAGTTCCCGGATTCGTCGGGAACCGGCTGCAGAAGGTGTTCAACGACCAGGCGATGTACCTCGTGCAGCAGGGCGTCGTGTCCGCGGCGGACCTGGACGAGCTGGTCAAGGCGTCGCTCGGGCCGCGGTGGGCGACCATCGGGCCGTTCGAGAGCATGCACCTCGGCGGCGGCCCGGACGGGATCCGGCACCTGGTGAGCCACGTCGGCTCGCAGATGAAATTCGAGATCGGCCGCCCGGACCGCGAGCACCTCGACGCGGTGATCGACGAGGTCGAGCAGACCTACGGCGCCGCGGACACGTACGCCGCGCGGGTCGAGGCGCGAGACAGCCGCACCCGCGCGCTGCTGGACGCGCTGGAGAAGGAATGAGCCTCACCGAGCAACTCGAGGCCGCGCTCGCCAAGCCGGCCACCACCGACGAATACGACCTGCACCAGCCGCTCGCCGACCTGCTCGGCTCGGTCGGCCTCCAGGAGTCCGACGCCGGCGGCCGGATCGAGTTCACCGGAGCCGACCCGGTTCTGCCGGGCGCGCTGCGGCTGGCCGGTGCGACGTCCGTCGCGCTGGCGGCGAAATCCGTTGCGGTAGCGAAAATCTGGCAGTTGCGCGGCGGACGCGGGCAGGACATCTCGATGGACCTGCGGACCGCGCCGCACCGGCTGTGCCCGTTCTACGACAGGAAATGGGAACTGCTCGACGGCTACCCGCAAGGCGACCCGGCGCGCGTCGATCCCGCCTTCGGCACCGATCGCTTCTACTCCACCGCGGACGGCCGCTGGGTGCACCCGATCAGCCCGTATCCGAAGCTGCGCAACGACGCCGCTGCCCTCCTCGGGGTGCCCGAGCGGGATGCCTTGGTGCAGCAAGCGATCGCGCAGTGGAATTCCTTCGAGCTGGAGGACGCCGCCGAAGCCGCGGGCGTCATCATGCCGGTGGTGCGCACGACCGAAGAACTGATGGCGACCGAGCAGTACCAGTCGGTGCTGTCGACGATGCCGCCGGTGATTGTCGAGCGGATCGGCGACAGTGCGCCAGAACCGTTGCACCCCAACCCTTCCACTCCGCTCGAAGGCGTTCGCGCACTCGGCCGGGCGCACATCATCGCGGGTGCCGGCTGTGGCCGCGCGTTGGCCTTGCACGGTGCGGACGTGCTGAACGTGTGGGACCCGGGCGAATACGAACTGCCGGTGTTGTACGCGACGTCCAATGTGGGCGTTCGCTCCACCCGGCTCGATTTCCGTCGCGCCGCGGACCAGGAGCGGATGCACTGGCTGCTCGCCGGTGCGGACATCTTCTACGCCAACCGCCGCCCCGGATACCTTGCCCGCCACGGTCTCGACGCGGAGACCGCCGCCGAGATCCGGCCCGGAATCATCCACGCCGAGGTGACGCTCAACGGCAGCACCGGCCCGTGGTCCGGCCGCGTCGGTTTCGACCAGACGGCCGGCTGCCTTTCCGGCGTGATGCTGCTGGAAGGCGAGGGCGGAGTTCCTTCGCTGCCCGGGGTGCCGGTGGTGAACGACTACATCACGTCGTGGTTCCTGCAGCTGGGAATCCTGCGCGCCCTCATGCTCCGCGCCGAATGGGGCGGCTCGTATCGAGTGCAGGTTTCGCTGACGCGCGTCGCTTTGTGGTTGCTGAGCCTGGGAATCTTCGACAAGGGCTACGCCGCGGAGGTCGCCGGGGTCGCGCCCGGGCACGAGTACTTCGACCCCGAGACGTTCACCGCGGACACCCCGCTGGGCCGCTACCGCGGGGTCACCGAACAGATCCGGATGTCGGAAACTCCGGGCTATTACACGAATCCGCTGATCCCGAGGGGATCGCACCGTCCAGAGTGGAGGTGACATGTTCAGCGAACTTGTGGTGCTGGGCATTCGCACCGGGACGATTTACCGCGTCGGACTTCCCGACGGGCAGGTTACCCCGCTGTACAAAGACGCTGGTGTCTCGCCGGACGGCGTAGTGGTCGCCGACGGCACGGTTTATTGGACCACCATGGGCATGCCCTCGCGCGACCCGTCGGTGCCGGGCGAGGCTGGCCTCGACTACTCGGCACGCAACGGCGGCCTGCATGCCGTTTCCTTCGACGGTACCGGTGCGCGTGACGTGGTCCCGGATGGAACTCTGACGACCGGGAAACAGCTGGCGTACAACGGTTCCCTGTACTGGAGCGACCGCGAGGGCTGCCGGGTGACCCGGGTGCGTCCGGATGGCACTGGACTCACGGACCTGGTCGTGAACGAGCCGGACGACAGCGGGACGCAGGAATGCGTTGGCGTGACGGTGGACGCCACGCATCTCTATTGGACGCAGAAGGGTCCGGCGAAGGGCGGCCTCGGGCGGATTTTCCGTGCCGGGCTGGAGATTCCTTCGGGCGAGACCGCGCGCGATCGGTCCGACGTCGAGACCCTGTGGGAGCACCTGCCGGAACCGATCGATCTGGAAATCCGCGATGGGTACCTGTATTGGACCGACCGCGGTGCGGCGCCGAAGGGCAACACTCTGAACCGCGCGCCGATTCCCGGACCAGGGGAGAAGGGCGCGGAACCGGAGATCCTGGCGAGCGGCTTCACCGAGGCGATCGGGCTGGCGGTGGACGACGAGGTCGCGTATGTGTCCGACCTCGGCGGGCGGATCACCGCGGTGCCGTTGCCCGGCGGCGAACCGCGCGTGGTGGCGGACCTGGGAGAGTTGCTGTCCGGGATCGCGGGCGTCCAGGCCTCGTGAGCGCCGATGCCGGTTCTAACCGGCGTAAACACTCACGAGCAGTTACCCGACTGCGATCCCGTGCAGAATCATCTCCACCGTGTTCAGCAGCCGCTCCTGCAGGTCGAACGGCGCGGCCTCGCTCTCGATCCATGAGCTGAGCGTTCCGAAATACGAGGTGGCGAGCAGCAATCCCGCCTGCGCCGGGTCGATCTCGGCCCGGATCTCCCCGGCCTCCTGCGCCCGGGCGACGAACGCGCCGAACTGACGCGCCAGCTCCGGATTGCCGAACACATTCGTGGAGTGGATCGCCGCGCCCATGCAGGCGACGGTTTCCGCCCGGGAGTCGAGGCTGGTGCGCGCCAGTTCGATCAGGTACCGGCTGAGCACCTCGCGCAGCGGCCGGTCTTCCAGGTTCTCGGCGCGCACCGCGGTCATCGCGCGTTCCCGCCGGCGCAGGCTCCACTCGTCCAGGAACGCCGTCTTGCGCTGGAAGTGGTTGAACACGGTGGCGCGCGCGGTGTCGGCGCGTTCGGCGATGTCCTCCATCGTGGTGTTGTCGTACCCGCGTTCCACGAACAGCTCCACGGCCGCCTGGAACAGCCGGTCCCGGCGTTCATGTCGCTGCCTGGTCCGCCGGTCGGTCGTCGCTTCTGCCGTCATGCATCGCAGTCAACCATCATTTCCTCCCGGTGCCCGCTGAATGGCACCCCCTTGACGCGGCTTCCGCCGCGGCCTAGCTTTGTTGGACGCTAGTCCAAGGTTAGACTCCAGTTCAAGGAGGCGGCGATGCGTCTGGTCACCTATGAATCGGCCGGTGCGCCCCGGCTCGGGGTGCTGCACGGCGACGCGGTGGTGGACCCGGCGCGGGTCTTGCGGGCAGTGCGACCAGGGGAAAGCGAAATCCCGACCGAGATGGTCGCGTTCTTCGAGGGCGGGGCTGAGGCGCGCGCCAGTGCCGAGCAGGCCCTTCTGCTCGCCGACGCCGCGGCCGAAAAAGGCGACGTGTTGCTCGCTGAGGGGCAGCCCGCGGTGCTGCCGCAGGAGGAAGTCCGGCTGCTCGCGCCCGTGCCGAGGCCGCGCCGGATTCGCGACTATCTGACCTATACCCAGCACGCGACCGGCTCGGGACTCGCCGTTCCGCCTGCCTTCAAGGCAATGCCGATCTGCTACCAGGCCAACGTCGAGTCGGTGATCGGACCGGACGAGCCGTTGCTGTGGCCGTCCTACACCGCGCAACTCGACTTCGAACTCGAACTCGGCTTCTTCACTTCTGGCGGCGGCAAGAACCTGACCCCGGCCGAGGCGGCCGGACGCATCGCCGGCGTCACGATCTTCAACGACGTCAGCGCCCGCGACATCCAGATGTTCGAGATGAGCCTGTCCATCGGGCCGTCGAAGGGAAAGAGCTTCTGCACCGCGATGGGGCCGTGCGTGCTCACCATGGACGAGGTCGACGAATGGGCCGTGCAGCTGACGGCCTCGGTCAACGGCGAAGGGTGGGCCTCCGGGTCCACAAAGGACCGTCAGTTCTCGTTCGCTGAGGTGCTCGCGTGGGCGTCGCTGGACGAAGACGTTTATCCCGGCGAGTTCTTCGGGCTCGGCACCGTCGGCGGCGGGTGCGGGCTGGAGCTGGACCGCTGGATCCAGCCGGGCGACGTGGTGGAACTGGCCGCGTCCGGAGTCGGGGTACTGCGGAATCCGGTGGGGCAGCGGCAGGTCGCGCCGGAAGGTGCGGGATTGGCTTCGTATCAGGGTGCGCCCGAGGTGCACGTCCCCAGGAGGTAAGTGTGCGCAAAGACATTCCCTACACCAAAGGACAGCATCGGCTCACCGAACACTGCTCGGCCTGGCTGGTGCCAGACGGCACCTGGGGCTGGAGCAACGCCGGACTGATCGCCGGGGCCGGAGAATCCCTTCTGGTCGACACGCTCTTCGACGTGCCGATGACCCGGGAAATGCTCGACGGGCTCCAGGGCACCACAGTAGACAGTCCAATCAAGACGGTCGTGAACACGCACGCCAACGGAGACCACTGGTTCGGCAACGAACTGGTCGCGGACGCGTCCATCATCGCGTCCGAGGCCACGGCGGAAGAGATGCGCACCAACGGCCCCGACCTCATGCGCGGCCTGGTGCGGCAGGACGGCCCGGTCGGCCGCTTCGCGCGGCACATCCTCCGCCCGTTCGACTTCGACTCCATCACCGCGACCCCGGCCACCCGCACCTTCGCCGGCCAGCTGAAGCTCGACATCGGCGGTGTCGCGGTGGAAATCCGCTGCCTCGGCCCCGCGCACACCGAAGGCGACAGCGTCGTGCTGGTTCCCGACGAGGGCGTGCTGTACGCCGGGGACCTGCTGTTCATCGGCGGCACCCCGATCACCTGGGCCGGGCCGGTGTCGAACTGGATCGCCGCCTGCGAAGCGATGCTCGCGATGGAGGCCGAGTTCGTCGTCCCCGGCCACGGCCCGGTCACCGACGCCGACGGCATCCGCTCGGTCCTCGATTACCTGCAGTGGGTGCGCGCCGAGGCCGCCGACCGCCACCGCCGGGGTATGACGTCGGAGGAGGCGATGCGGGACATCTCGCTGGGCCGGTTCGCGGACCTCGACGAACGCGGCCGCCTCGCGCAGAACGTGCTCGCGGTGTACTACGAACTCGACCCGGAGATGGAGCGCGTGGACACCCGCGAGGTGTTCCGCCGGATCGCGGAATTGGAGGGGTTCGCGTGAGCCGCTAGCCCGTCACGGTCAGGATGCCGAGCGCCAGCAACACCAGCACCTTCACGGCTTCCGCGGCGAGATAAGCGAAATGCGCCCGCGAGCGCGGCAGCTCCGTGCCTTCCGGGGCGGCGAGGACGCGGTCCGTCCGCCGGTTCAACGCCGGGCGGATCGCCCCCAGCTGCCCGATCAGCACCACCACCGCCACTGCCGCCAGCACCGTCACCGCGGTGCTCGGCCGCCCGGCCACGACCGTGGCCACCACTCCGATCGCGAGCAGCACCTCGGCGATGTTCAAGGCCCGGAACACGATCCGGCCGATGCCGAGACCGATCGGAATGGTGACTCCCGGCGCGCGGAACTTCAATGGGGCCTCCAGGAACGAGATGGCGAGCACCATCCCGAACCAGACGAACGTGAAGGCGCCGATCAGGGCAATCGCATGCACAGCGCGGAAAACCTCGATTCCGGTATTCGATCCGCCGCTGCCAGGCTACTCCCGCTGCCAGGTCACCGGCAGCCGCACCGGACCGTAGATCGACGCGTCGTGCGGCAGGTCCCCCTCGGCGAACGGCACCGCGAGCCGCAGGTCCGGGAATCGCGCGAACAGCCGGAACAGCGCGATCCGCATCTCGACCCTGGCCAGCTGCTGCCCGAGGCATTGGTGCACGCCGTGGCCGAAGCCGAGCTGCCCGGTCGCCTTGCGCGTGACGTCCAGCACGTCCGGGTCCGGGAACTTCTCCGGGTCCCGGTTGGCCACCGGCAGCGACATGACGATCGGATCGCCCGCCTTGATCGTCACCCCGCCGAGTTCGACGTCCTCCAGCGCGGTGCGGATCGGTCCGATGTGGATCACGCTGAGGTAGCGCATCAGTTCCTCGACCGTGCCCGCGGTGAGGTCCGGATCGGCTTTGAACTTCGCCAGCTGCTCCGGGTTCTCCAGCAGCGCCAGCGTGCCGAGCGCGATCATGTTGCGGGTCGTCTCGAATCCGGCGACCAGCAGCATCATGCCGATGTTGGCGAGTTCCTCGTCGGTCAGCTCGCCGCCGCGGACCAGATCGGACAGCAGATCGTCGCCCGGGTTCGCTCGCTTCTCCTCGATCTGCCCGGCGATGAACGCGACGACGCCTTGGGTCGCGTCGATCCGCTCGGCGATCGGGACGTCCTTGGAGAACATGGTGGTGGTGTAGCCGGCGAACTCGGCGCGGCGGTCGTAGGGAGCGCCGAGCAGTTCGCAGATCACCAGTGCCGGCACCGGCCGCGCAAACGCTTCCACCAGGTCGACCGGACCGCCCGCGGCGGCCATCGCATCGAGGTGGTGCTCGACGATCTCGGCGACGCGGTCCTCCAGCAGGCGCATCCGGTGCACGGTGAACGCCCCGGTCAGCAGCTTGCGGTAGCGGTGGTGATCCGGGTCGTCCATCCCGCTGAACACCCCCGGATCGGCCGGTTTCGGCGGCGGCAGCGGGCCGAGGTCGAGCGGGAGCTTGGCCAGTTCGGCTCGCGCGGACATCCGCTGGTCGGCAAGGGCTGCCCTCGCCTCCTGGTATCCGGTGACGAGCCAGCCCTGGGTGCCGTCCGGATAGGTCAACGGCACAACCGGAGCCGAGGTGCGCTGGGCCGGTGCCGGATCGAACGGGCACGCGCCCCGTTTGATCGGGAGTCCTGTGTGACGGGTCATCGTCGCTCCTTCCCCTCTGGATAGTTCAGAAGGTACACAGTTTTCACAAACTTGTGAATACAGTGTCGAAGCTAAAGCGGCGGCGGTAGAGATTCACTGACCTAGCAGTGCTAGACAGCCGAGCACTGACATTGCTAGCGTTGCCTCGTTATCTAGCGTCGCTAGACTGGCTCCAGTGAGAGGAAACCCGAAATGGCCACCCTGCAGAGTCTCGACCCGGCTACGCCGATGTTCGCTCAGTTCCAGGAAAAGACCGGACCGATCGTCCTCGCCAACACCTTCTTCGTCCCGAAGGAGCGGACCGAAGAGTTCCTGGCGCTCTTTCGCAAGCAGGCCGAGTTCATGAAGGCTCAGCCCGGCTTCGTTTCGCTGCGGCTGCACCGGGGAACGGCGGGCAGCCAGCTTCTGCTGAACGTCGCGGCCTGGGAGACGACGGCGGCGCTCGCCGCGGCATTGGGCAACCCGGAGTTTCAGCGCGTGGCGGCCGAGTTTCCCGACGACATCGTGTCGTATCCGCACATCTTCGAGCAGATCGAACTCTGAGCCTTAGCCCGCTTCCGCGGCGTCGAGGGCGGGGACGAGCGGTTCGAGCGACCGTCGCAGCAGATCCGGCAGTGAGCCGGAAACCACGACCAGGCCGTTGTTTCCGGCCGGTTGCGTCCATTGCTCCAGCGCGACCCGCACCGCTGCCGCGATCGAGGCGGCCAGCACGCGCGCGGTCCGCTGGTCGCCGACCCGGGGTGCGAGCGCTTCCTGCAGCGGGTCGGCGAGCGCGGCCGGAGCGTCGAGGAATGCCGTGCGCAGCCCGGGATTCGTCGTGATCAGCAGCAATGCGTCGCGGCTCTGCTCGCCGGGGTCGGTGTATTGCTCGATGACCGCGTCGATGACCGCCTCGGCCAGCCGGGTGTCCGGCGAGCGCTCGGCGACCGCGGTGGCGATCCGGTTCTCGCGGTCCGCGGTGACCGCGGCGACGATCGCCTCTTCGCGGCTGGAGAAGTAGTTGTTGTAGGTCCGCGGGGAGACCCCGGCCGCCTCGGCGATGTCGTCGACGCGCACGTTCGCCGGCCCGTGTTCGATCGCCAGCCGCAGGGCTGCTTCGCGCAGTGCGACGCGGGTGGCCTGCTTCTTCCGTTCGCGCAATCCGGTCACGCATGCAGTCTTCCAGTGTTCGTGCGCATGCGCAAACTTGCGTGCGCGCAAGTTTCGTGCGTAAGGTGGGCGGCGTCCCCGAGCGAAAGGAAACCGCCATGCGCGGCAAGGGAATGGCGTACGACACCGGCTTCGTCCGCAATGGACGGTCGTCGCGGGAGAGCTTCGAACCGGAGGTGGTGAAGCGCGAGCTCGCGATCATCCGCGACGATCTGCACTGCACCGCGGTGCAGGTCGTCGGCGGCGATCCGGATCGGTTGGAGCAGGCCGCGCAGTGGGCGGCTGACCTGGGACTGGAGGTCTGGTTCTCGCCGTATCCGCTGGAGCGGACCCACGAGGAGATGCTCGCCCTGTTCGCCGACTGCGCCACCCGAGCGGAACGGCTGCGCGCCGCCGGGGCGAACGTCGTGTTCGTGACCGGCGTCGAGTTGAGCGTGATGAACCCCGGCTTCTTGCCCGGCAAGGACACCGCGGAACGAGTCAGTCTGCTGTTCGCCGAGCCCGAGCGGCGCGCCGAGCGACTGGCCGAGGTCGTCAAACGGATCGACACGTTCCTCGACGCCGCCGTCCATACCGTGCGGGAACGGTTCCACGGCCCGGTCACCTACGCGTGCATCCAGTTCGAGCAGGTGGACTGGAGCCGGTTCGACTTCGTCACGGTGGAGCTGATCCGCTCCGCCGAGATCGCCGACATCTTTCAAGAGGGCGTGCGGACCCTGGTGGCGCAAGGAAAACCGGTGGCGATCACCGGCTTCGGCACGGCGACCTGGCGCGGAGCCGGCGACGTCGCGACGCGCAGCATGGAAATCGTCGAGTACGACAAGGAAACCGGCGAGCCGCTCCGCCTCGACGGCGACTACGAGCGGGACGAAGCCGGCCAGGCCGCGTATCTGCGCGAGCTGCTGGAGATCTTCGAGGCGGAGGGGGTGGACAGTGCGTTCGTCTTCCTGTTCGCGCTCGGCAACTACCCGCACCGGACCGGCCGCGACGATCTCGACCTCGCCAGCTTCGGCCTGGTGAAGGTGCTGGAAGACCGCTCGGGCACGGCGTACCCGGGGCTGAACTGGGAACCGAAGGAGGCGTTCGCCGCGGTCGCCGAGCATTACGCGAAACCTTGACTCGGCGGGGTCCGGACAGGTGAGATCCGGACATGTCGACGAAGACGAGCGCACTGGGCAACCGGGTCATGGCCAAGGCGGCGGTGCGGATCATGCCGCTGCTGATGCTGCTGTACTTCGTCAACTACCTGGACCGGGTCAACATCGGGTTCGCCGGTCCGAACGGGATGAACAAGGAACTCGGCCTCACCGCGACGGCGTTCGGCCTCGCCTCCGGGATCTTCTTCATCGGCTACCTCATTCTCGAGGTGCCGAGCAATCTCGCACTGCACCGCTTCGGCGCGCGCCGCTGGATCGCGCGGATCATGATCACCTGGGGCGCGGTGGCCGTCGCGATGGCGTTCGTGCCGAACGCCGCGACGCTGGTGGTGCTGCGGTTCGTGCTCGGCGTCGCCGAAGCGGGATTCTTCCCGGGCATCATTCTGTATCTGACGTACTGGTTCCCGGCGGCGCAGCGGGCGAAGGCGGTCGCGCTGTTCATGTGCGCGGTGCCGGTGTCGAGCGCGATCGGCTCGACCGTCTCCAGTCTGCTGATCAGCGGCGGGCACGGCGTGTTCGGCCTGTCCGGCTGGCGGTTCATGTTCCTCGTCGAAGGCATTCCGGCGATCCTGCTCGCGGTCGTCACGTGGTTCTGCCTGAGCGACCGGCCGGAAACCGCGAAGTGGCTCTCCGCTGAGGAGCGCGACTGGCTCACCAGCGAACTCGACGCCGAACGCCGCGCCACCGAGGCGGAACACCACTGGCCGCTGCGGAAAGCGCTCACGCACCCGCGGATCCTCGGCCTGGCGTTCGTGTACTTCGCGGTCGTCTACGGCCTGTACGCGCTGGGCTTCTTCCTGCCGACGATCATCGCCGGGTTCGGCGAGGAGTTCGGCACCAAACTCAGCGTGCTGCAGGCGGGGTTGGTGAACGCGATCCCGTACGTCGTGGGCGCGCTGGTGATGGTCCCGTGGGCGCGCCACGGCGACCGGACCGGGGAACGCACGTGGCATGTCGCGCTGCCGATGCTCGTCGGCGGCGCGGCGATCCCGGTCGCGCTGTACCTCGGAAACCCATACGCCACCATGACCGCGGTGACCATCTGCGCGGTGGGCGTGTGTGCGGCGCTGCCGACGTTCTGGGCACTGCCGTCGAATTTCCTGTCCGGCGCGGCTGCCGCCGGCGGGATCGCGTTGATCAACGCGCTGGGCAACCTGAGCGGGTTCGTCGCGCCGTATGTGACGGGCTGGCTGCGCGACCTGACCGGTACCCAGCGGACCGGGCTGTGGGTGGTCGGCGCGTGCATGGTGGCCGGAGCCATGCTGGCAGTGGCGTTGGGAGCGAAGCCGCGCGCGTCCCGCCGGTGACCAGGCGGCGCGGCCGGCTTGCTAACTCAACGCCTCGTCCTCGAAGGACCGTTCGACGTCGTAGGGTGCTGAACGCGACGAGGTCGGTGGCGTTGACCGGACCGGGAATGCTGCCGTCCGCGCGCCCGGTCGCGAGGAAGGACTCGAGCCGTCGGTAAATCGACCTTCGCGCGGCGACGGCTTCCGGGGTGACGAGCGGAGACGCGCCGTGCAGCTGGCCTCCGTACTGTCCATAGAGGACTATGTCGCGGAATTGGTCGGTCAGGGAATGCCGCGCAGCTTCGCCGAGCCCGCCGTCTGGCCAGGAAAGCCGGTTGACACAGACTGGCAAAGTGGATTCCCGTGAGCGATGACGCGAACCATCTTCTCCGCGCCGCCAGTCTGGCCACCCCCATGGCGTTGCGAGTCGCGGTAACGCTGGGCCTGCCCGACCGGCTGCGCACCCCCGGCACTGTCGACGACGTCGCCGCCGAACTGAACCTCTCGCCGACCGCACTCGACGTCCTGCTCGGCCACCTCGGCACGCTCGGCGTGGTCGAACGCATCGACGACGGCTACCTCACCACCGCGTACGGCGCGAATCTCTGCCAGGACAACGAAAACGGCGTGGCCAACCTCCTGCACCTGGACCGCGCCGCCGGGCGCGCCGAGCTCGCTTTCGTCGAGCTGGCGCACAGCATCCGGACCGGCGAGGCGGCTTACTCGCGCCGCTACGGCAAGGATTTCTGGACCGATCTCTCCGCACAACCGCACTTGCGGCACTCCTTCGACCAGCAGATGACGAACCGGTTCCGCGCCGAAATCCCGCAGGTCGTCGCCGGCATCGACTAGGCTTCGTGCACCTCGGTAGTCGACGTCGGCGGCGGCCGAGGCGATTTGCTCGCCGCGATCCTCGAGACCACTCCGCACCTGCGCGCCCACCTGGTCGACCTCGAACCGACCGCAAGCGAGGCCCGCACCACCTTCGCCGGCCGTGGCCTCGCGGATCGGGTCGAGGTGCGCGGCGGCAGCTTCTTCGATCCGCTGCCCGCCAAGGCGGATGCCTACCTGTTGGTGGACATCCTGCACAACTGGGACGACGAGAACGCCCGCCGCATCCTGACGCGATGCGCGGAAGCGGCCGGTCGGTCCGCACGGATCCTCGCCATCGAGGCGGTCAGCGGAATACACGCGAGCACTGAAATGGACCTGGTGATGCTCGTCCACTTCGGCGGCCGCGAACGGCGGGTCGAAGAATTCCGCGCTCTCGCCAGTTCCGCGGGCCTGGTCCTGGCATCGGCGGCCCCGTTGACCAGCCAACGAGGCCTGCTCGAATTCCGGGTCGCTTAACCCGCCCCCCGGCCTAGCAACGCGACCAGCCGAGCCAGCGGCGGCGCGTCCCCGGCGATCGGCACCGGCGGAGCGAACGGACTCCGCCCTGCCGGAAGATCGGCGAGTTTCGCCGCGCTGAACGCGATTTCCCGCTTCACCAAGGCGTCCTCGAACTTCGGCTCCTGGCCAGTGGCTCGAGCGAGGTCCCAGCCGTGCACGAGTTCCTCGACGATCCGCAGATGCACCGCGGCGATCCCCGGAACCGTCCCGGCGGGTACCTCGAAAACCCGCTCCAACACCCCCGGCTGCCGGAACGCCGCGAGCAGGCCAGCAACCGCGTCCCGATACGCCGCGACCGGGTCGTCGCCGAGCGCGTCGGAAGCACGAGGGTCCAGCGAACCGCCCGCCTCGCCGCGCAGGACCGCGGTGAACAGCCGGTGCCCGAGGACCAGATGGTTCACCAGTTCGCGGACGGTCCACTCCGGGCACGGCGTCGGCGCGTCCCACCGGGACACGCCCGCGACCAGCGCGCTGGTGGATTCGAGGACGGTGGCCAGCTCGTCGACAGGGTTCATCGGTTCGCCTTTCTGGGAGGTCACCGGTACAGACACCGCCCGCCCCGGAAACGGAACGATGGCAGGATGCGACAGGTGGGCCAGGACATCCTCGAGCGCGCACGCGCCGGCGACGAGCGCGCTTTCCGCGAGCTGGTCGAGCCCTATCGGCACGAGCTGCAGGCGCACTGTTACCGCCTGCTCGGCTCGCTCACCGACGCCGAGGACCTGCTGCAAGAGACGCTGCTCGCCGCCTGGCGCGGGCTGGACGGTTACGCCGGGCGCGCTTCCGTGCGCTCCTGGCTGTACCGCATCGCCACCAACCGCTGTCTCAACGCCCTCCGCGACGCCGGCCGTCGTGTCCCGGCCGAACCGGCACCGCCGTTCACCCCGACCGAGCCCACTCGCTGCAGTGACGTGACCTGGCTGCAGCCTGTGCCGGACGACCCCGCTTCGCAGTACAGCGCGAAGGAAACCCTCGAGCTGGCTTTCGTCGCGGCCCTGCAGAAACTCCCGCCGCGCCAGGCCGCTGTCCTCCTGCTGCGGGACGTGCTCGACTACTCGACCGCCGAGGTCGCGGATCTGCTGGACACCAGTTCCACTGCGGTCAAAGGCGCTCTGCAACGTGCGCGAGCCCAGCTGCGCCAGACCGTCGAGCCCGCTCCGCCAGCGCCGCGCGAACGGGAAATCGCGCAACGGTTCGCGGACGCGTTCAGCGAGGGAGACGTCGAAGGTGTCGTCGCGCTCCTGACCGACGACGGCTGGCTCGCCATGCCGCCCGCACCGCACGAGTACGTCGGCCGCGAAGCCGTCGCCGCGTTCCTTACCGGATTCGGACAGTGGCGCGGCACCCGGAGGTTCCGCCTGGTCCCGACGCGCGCCAACACCCATCCGGCCTTCGCCTGCTACCTCACCGAATCCGGCGGCACGGTGGGGCGACCCGCCGGAATCCTCGTCCTCGCGCCGTGGGGCGACCGAATCCGCACCGTCACCTGGTTCCTCGAACCCGCATTGTTCCCGCGCTTCGGCCTGCCCGAGGAGGTGTCGGCGTGCTGACCACCCTGGCGATTCAGAACTACCGCTCGCTGCGCGACCTGGTGCTGCCGCTGTCGCAGCTCACCGTGATCGTGGGCGCGAACGGCACCGGCAAGTCCAGCCTGTACCGCGCGCTGCGGCTGCTCGCCGACGCCGGACGCAACGGCGCGGTCGCCGCCCTGGCCGGGGAGGGCGGTCTGCCGTCGACGCTGTGGGCAGGCCCGGAGACCATCAGCCGAGCGGTGCGGGAAGGCCGGGTGCCGGTGCAACCGTTGCGGCGAACCACATCCGTGGGCCTGCGACTCGGCTACTCCGGAGACGAATTCGGCTACGCACTCGACTTCGGCCTCCCGATCCCCAGCGAGACGGCCTTCAACCTGGACCCGGAATACAAACGCGAGTGCGTCTGGCACTGCCCCGTACTGCGCCCGTCCGCGTTGCTGGCCGACCGTGCCGGTACCAGAGTCCGCATCCGCGACGAGTCCGGCTCCTGGATCGAGAGCGGCCACTCGATCGCCCTCACCGACAGCATGCTGAGCGAATTCGCCGACCCGCGCCTGTGCCCGGAACTCTTGATCGTCCGCGACCGAGTCCGCAGCTGGCGGTTCTACGACCACTTCCGCACCGACGCCGACGCCCCGGCGAGGCAAAGCCGAATCGGCACCCGGACCTGGGCCCTGGACCACGACGGCGGCGACCTGGCCGCGGCCTTGCGCACCATCCAGGAATCCACCGACGCCGAGGCTCTGGCCACCGCGATCGACGGCGCCTTCCCCGGTTCGTCCGTCGAAGTGACCACCGCCGACGGCCGCTTCGACCTCCGCTTCCACCAGCACGGACTGCTGCGCCCGCTGAGCGCCGCCGAACTCTCCGACGGCACCCTGCGCTACCTGCTGTGGGCCGCGGCGTTGCTCAGCCCGCGCCCGCCGGAGCTGCTCGTCCTGAACGAACCGGAGACCAGCCTGCACCCGGACCTGCTGCCCGCGCTGGCCGCGTTGATCACCGCGGCGGCCAAGAAGACGCAACTGCTGGTGGTTTCGCACTCCCAGCTGCTGGTGCGGTTTCTCGAGGACGCCTCCGTGCTGGAACTCGAGAAGGACTTCGGCGCGACGGTGGTGGCTGGGCAGGGGAGGCTGGACCAGCCGTCGTGGCATTGGCCGAAACGGTGAAGTCCGGCCGCGCGAACGGACCCGCGCGGAACCGCGATCAGGGTCAGCGAGGCCGCACCGGTCGCCGTACGCGAGTCGTCTTCGTCGGCGTGCGAACCGGCCGGTAAGGCTCCGGCACCGGCAAGCGCAGGATTCGCCCGATCTTCCCCGGCCCGAGGTGGTTCAGATCCGCCACCGCCGCGGGTTCGTGCCGGGCACAGCTGGCGAGCACGCCGAACAGGAACATCGTCACGATCAGCGACGTCCCGCCGTACGACACCAGCGGCAGCGTCACCCCGGTGACCGGCAGCGCGTTCACGACGTACCCGATGTTGACCGCCGCCTGCGCCACCAGCAGCACGGTGATCGTCGCGGCGACGACGCGGATCCACGGGTCGAGGTTGCGCGTCGCGATCCGCAGGCCGACCAGGGCGAGCCCGCCGAACAGCAGCAGCACCACCGCGCAGCCGAGGAAGCCGAGTTCCTCGCCGATGAGCGCGAAAATGAAGTCGTTCTGCACGTTCGGCAGGTACTTCCACTTCGACGCGCCCTGTCCGAGCCCGACGCCGAACAACCCGCCCTCGGCGAGCGCGTACTGCGCCTGCACCGCCTGGTATCCGGCCCCGGACGTGTCCGCGTCGGGGGAGAGGAACGACAGCACGCGCGCGAGCCGGTAGTCCGCGACCAGCGCCAGCACCACGAACCCGGCCACGCCGCCGGCCAGCAGCGCGCCGAACAGCCGTCCCGGCGCGCCGGAGAACCACAGCAGTGCCAGCAGCACGATGCCGAGCGAGATCGTCCCGCTGAGGTTCGGCTGCGCCATCACCAGCGCGAACATCAGCAGCGCGACCGGCACCAGCGGCACCAGCAGATGCCGCCAATGGTGCAGCAGCCGGGCTTTCACCACGAGAATGTGCGCGCCCCACAAGGTCAACGCGACCTTCGCGAGCTCGACCGGCTGCAGCGTCAGCGGACCGAGCGCGAACCACCGCTGCGCGCCGTTCACCTTCGCGCCGAGCGGGGTGAGCACCAGCGCGAGCAGCCCCAGCGTGACGAGCATCAGCATCGGCGACAGAGACCGGATCCGCCGCAACGGAACCCGCAACCCGGCCCACAACGCGACCAGGCCGATCAGGACGAAGACGATGTGCTTCTGGAACGTGCTGTACACGCCGCCCGGCTGCGCCGAAGACGCCGACAGCACCATGATGACGCCGAGCAGCGTGAGCAGACCGCACAACGCGAGCACGAGGTGGAACGACGCCAGCGGCCGGGAGAGCCAGCCGACGATCGCGACCGGGACCCGGCCTCGTCTGTTCCGTGTCGTAGCCACTCGCGCACCGCCGTCCACCGATATTTCCGGCGCGGGAAAGGAACGCGCCAAGCCGATTATGCCCTAACCGTCCTGATAGGACATTGCGGCGCGCGGGTTTCCCGCGCGGAAGTTACTTCACACAAGGGATTCCGCCTCCGCTCAACATCGGCGGGGGCGCTTGCGGCGCCGCGGGCGCGGCCGAGGTGGTGCTCGGCTCGCTGCTGGTGCTGCTGCTGCGGTGCTTGTGCGTCGGTTCGGCGGTCGGCGTCGCGTAGGCGGCTGGGCTCGGCGTCGGGCCGCCGCTGAGCAGTTGCGCGACCAGGGTCTGGATCTGCCCGGTATTGACGAAGTTGACGTCTTCGCCGGACGGGCTCTTGCCGAAATGATCGACCGGGAGGGTCACGAAGCTGACGTTCCCGCCGGTCAGGCTCGACGCCTGCTTCGCGAGCGCGAACAGGTCCAGCGAACTGTCGACCGCGGTGTTCTGTTTCGCGACGTCCAGAATTCCTTGGAGTTTCGCCGGATTCGTGAACGTCCCGCCCTGTTTGAGCTGATAGGCCAGCGAAGCGATGAATGCCTGCTGCCGGCGTTCCCGATCGAGGTCGGTGAAATTGAGCGCGGGATGCACGTTGTCGCGGCGCTGGCGAACGAATTCGACGGCCTGCTCCGCGCTGATCTCCTGCTGCCCGGCGTGGAAGTTCGCCCCCGAGTAGCTGTCCTGGGTGTCCTCGTTGAGGCACACCGTGATCGGCTGGACGACCTGGGCGATCTCGAAGAACGCCACGAGGGTGACCTCGACGAAATGATCGATCGGGACCTCGCCGAGGAACTTCCGCACGGTGTCGATTTCCGCCCGGCGGCCCGCGTCCCGGGCTTGCTGCTCGCGCTCGGATTTGCCGGTGACGTTCTGCGCGATCAGCTGCTTGGCCTTTTCGTCGAACGCCAGCCCGTAGGCTTGTTTGATCTTGCCCTGGCACACGTTGTCCGGGCAGCCGGCCAGCGGAACGTAGTCGTCGCGCGGGATCGAGATGGACGTCGCCTTGCTGCCGTCGCCGGGGACGTGCAGCAGCATCAGCACATTGGCGTTGTAGCCGCCGTCCTGCTGATCCCCCGCGTGCAGCGAGTTGTAGATGTCCTTCGGCAGCGGGTTGCCGTTCTCGTCGAGCCGCGAATCGAGGCCCATGATGAGGATGTTCGTGTCGCCGCCGCTGGAGGTCGACTGCCCGTCGAGCACGTCGGAAACCTGCAGCCCGGACACCATGCCGTGGTAGGCGGCCCAGCCGTAGCCGGTCAGCCCGAGGGTCAGCGCGGCCGCGAGAGCCAGGGCGACCCGGCCGGTGATCCGCCGTCGCCGGGCGGCGGCACGGGCGGCGACGCCGCGTGCCGCCGCGCCTCGGGATGCGGCGACGCGTCTGTCGCGAGGGTCGGTCATCGGGCCTTCCGGTGCCGGGGCGTCATGGTTGCCTACTGTTCTGCACACTCGCTGTGTACAAGCTGAGAATGAAGCTCACGCAGAGTTAACCCAGAGCCAGGTGGACGAGTTTCATGACGACGAGGGCCATCGCCAAGAACAGATACGTGCGCAGCGCGGTGAGCCCGATCTTGCGCCCGGTCGACATCTCCGGCGGCGGCAGGTACCGCAGCGGCGGCATCCTCCACTCCGCGCGTCCGGTGCGATCGATCGGCGCGGGGCTGCGGCGGCGAAGCAGTGCGTACCCGGCGGTCAGCACGCCGATTCCGCCGCTGACCGCCATGATCAGGAAGATCTGGTCCGCGCTGAGGTCCGGGAACAGCACCGCCGCGGTGAGGATCACCGACAGCACCACCAGCACTCCGACGACCACTGAGGTGAACAGATTGGTGCGCCGTCCGTTGACCCACGGCCCGAGCACTGCCTTGTCGTTGCACAGCAGCAAGAGGAACACTGTCGCCGACGGCAGCAGCACTCCGGCCAGCGTCTGCACTCCGGTGGTGAGCAGGCCCAGCGGCGAGCCCGGAATGAGCACGATGGTGGCCGACAGCGCGACGAGACCGGCGTACACCGCGTAGAAGCCTTTCGCGTGCCGTGCCCCGCGATGCAGCGAGTGCTTCATCCCGAAGACGTCACCGATCGCGTACGCACTCGACAGCGACACTGCGAAGGCCCCGACGATCGACGCGTCCAGCAGTGCAACTGCGAACAGCGCGCCCGCCGTGCGCCCCGCGTAAGCCTCAATGCCGTTCGTGACCGCGGCTGTGTCGGAGAACGGGGTGCCGGTGCCGGCGAAGGCGGTCGCCGCGATTCCCATGATCGCGGCCGCGCCAACCATCACCACGACCAAACCGATCCACAGATCCGCCTTCTCGTAGCGCATGAACCGCGGCGTGATGCGCTTGTCGATCACGTAAGACTGCTGGAAGAACAACTGCCACGGCGCGACGGTGGTTCCGACGATCGCGATGATCAGCAGCATCAGTTCCGCCGTCCCGCCGGGTCCGGCCGGCATCGTCGGCACCAGCCCGCCGAGCATTTTCTTCGGCGCCGGGTGCGCGAACACGTACACCGGGATCAGCGTCAGCGACCCGAGGCAGAAGAAGATCGCGATCCGCTCGAACCGCCGGAAGCTGCCGGTGAACGCGGCGGCGACGATCACTGCCGCGGCCAGCACGACCGACGGAACCGTCGGCAGCCCGAGACAGCGGGTCGCCATCGTGATGCCGATGAACTCGGTGACCAGCGTCAACGCGTTGAGCAAGAACAGGTCGAGCACCGAGAACGCGCCCCAGAACTTGCCGAAGCGTTCGAGGATCAACCGGGCGTGCCCGACGCCGGTGACCGCACCGAGGCGGAGCACCATTTCCTGGTTCACGTACAGCACCGGGACCAGAAGCAGCAGGGTCCACAGCAGCTTCGGGCCGTAGTTCTGCCCGGCCTGGCCATAGGTGGCGAACGCGCCGGCGTCGTTGTCGCCGACCAGCACGATCAACCCCGGCCCGACGATCGCGAGCAGGGTCTTGAGCTTGGCGCTCAGTCCGGTCCGCGGCGCGGAATCGCCCGCTTTGATGGTGCCGAGCGCGCCGCGGATGTCGCCGACGTGCTGATCGTCGAGGACCGCGGTGGTGCGCCGGTCGATCTGGACGGTGGAGTCGGTGGTCATGACGAACACTCCCTTCGGCCGCGGGCGGGCCGATCGGGGCACCCGGGTTCCGCGCATCCCGAAGACCCGTCCGGTGCGGACCGGACGGGCGGGGAAGCGGATCAGCCGGGGATACCGGAAGAAGGGGACAAGTCAGGGTCCGAGGGCGTACTTCGCCCTGGGCTCGAGTCGCGCATCGCCCTCACCTCCCCGATTTTCCGGCTCCTGAAGCACTCAACGCCATCCTCCGGATAACTGTCAAGCGCTTGTACAAGTGTTGTAGCCATCAATGTGACTCAGGTCACTGTCGAGGTAATGTCGAGAACGCCGTCCCGGCTCCGTCCCCGCAGCACCTGGCCGACCACGAGGCCGCAGACCGAGAAGGAGAGCGTCATGGAACCGCAGGAAGTCGCCGAGGTCCTGAACCGTCCGTACAGCCGCGAACTGCTCGAGCGCGACATCGCCCGGCTGGCCTACGTCGCGAAGGACGGCACGCCGCGCAGCGTCCCGATCGCGTTCAGCTGGAACGGCACCGAGATCGTCCTGTGCACCACCAAGAACGCTCCGAAGCTGCCGGCGCTGCGGGCGAACCCGATGGTCGCGCTGACCATCGACACCGAATCGCACCCGCCGAAGATCCTGCTTCTGCGCGGCCGCGCCGAACTCGACTATGTGGACGGAATCCCGGACGAGTACCTCGAAATGAACGGTTCCTACGAGATGACGCCCGAACAGCGCGTCGAATGGGAGGCCGAAATCCGCTCGCTGTACGTCGACGGCATGGTCCGCATCGTGGTCACCCCGACCTGGGCGAAGCTCATCGACTTCGAGACGACGCTGCCGTCGGCGGTCGAGGAGCTGGCGCGGCGCCGGGCGCAAGCGGCGAGTGCGTAACCGGCTTCGAAAATCCGCTGATCCACTACACTCGCTCGTCTGGTGGCATCGACGCGCGAAGGCGGAGCGCATGATCCTGGTGACGGGTGCGAGCGGCAACGTGGGATCGGCGCTGGTCAAACAGTTGCGGGCGGCCGAGGTGTCGTTCCGGGCCGCATACCATTCCGCGGAGAAGGCACGGCGGGCCGCAGCGGACGGAATCGACGCGGTCACCGTGGAAATGTCCGATCCGGCCACGCTGGAATCCGCGCTGGCCGGAGTGTCGAAGGTGTTCCTGCTGGGCGCGATGAGCCCCGGACAGACCGGCAACGAGTCCAATGTGGTCGAAGCTGCCGTGTCCGCCGGGGTCTCGCACGTGGTGAAACAGTCGCTGTGGCGGGCGGACGAGGAACTCACCCCGATCGCGCGGCTGCACCGTCCGGTCGAGCGGATGCTGGAAACCTCGCCGCTGTCCTGGACTTTTCTCCGCGCGAACTTCTATCTCCAGGCCTTCTCCGGAAACTGGGCGGGCACCATTAGTTCGGGGAATTTCTTCGCCAGCCCGCTGATCCGCGGCCCGATCGCCTTCGTGGACGCGGAAGACGTTGCCCGCGTGGCGTTTCGCGCACTGACTGAGGACGGGCACGAAGGCAAGGCATACGCGCTCACCGGCCCTGACGCGCTGACATACGACGAGGCCGCGGCAGTGTTGTCCGAAGTGCTCGACCGTCCGATCGCGTACCGCGGAATGTCCAACGAGCAAGCGCTTTCCGCGCTCGCCGAGGCAGGAATGTCCTCGTTCCACGCCAAAGCGCTGGTCGAGGTGTGCAATACGTACCTCGACGGCGGGGCGGAAACGGTGACGTCCACGGTCGAGGACGTCACCGGGCAGCGGCCCCGGAGCTTCCGCGAGTTCGCGACGGCGCACCGGCATTGTTTCGAACAAGCACCAGTCCGCTGAGCACTGCGGCGCCGAGACTGAGCCCGGCGGTGGCCAGGAAGACGTCGCCGAGTTCCGCGGTGTTGGCGTAAACCAGCCCGAGCACGGCGACGCCGAGCGTTTGGCCGAGCTGCCGGAACGTGGCCATGGCACCGGACGCCATCCCCGCGCGATCCGGCGGAACCGCGCTGAGGATCGCGGTACTGGTTGCTGGCCCGGCAATCCCCATTCCGGCACCGGTCACGATCAATCCGGGCAGCAGGCTGAGCCAAGTCGAGTCGCGGTCGAGCAGCATCCACTCCAGTCCGCAACCCGCTGCCGCCAGCAGCGCCCCGAGGGCGAGAACGATGCCGGTGGCGTGCAGCCGCTTGCCGATCAGCATCGAGGCGGCAAACGACGTGGCCGCCAACGGAATCAGCGCCAGCCCTGCCGCGGTGGGGCTGAGGTGCCGCACCGATTGCAGCCAGATCGACGCGTAAATGAGGCAGGCGAAGACGGATGAGCTCGCGACGACCACGATCAGTACCGTCACGAAAGCTGCCCGGCGGAACAACGCGAGATCGACCATCGGGTGCTCCGCTCGTCGTTCCACCACAACGAAAACGACAAGCGCGACGATGGCGAGAAGGAACACCGGAAGGCTGCCGTCCGGCTGAATCAGCCCGTAGATCAACGCGCCGGAACTCATCCCGAAAGCCAGCATCCCGCCGACATCGATCCGTGTGCCTGCCGGCCTTCTCGGCGCTTCGACCAGGTACTTGCGGGTCAGGAGCAACGTCAGCCCGCTCAGCGGGAGATTGAGGAAGAAGATCGCCTGCCAGCCGGCCCATTGCGTCAAAACTCCGCCAAGAAATGGCCCCGCGGCCCCGGCGCCACCGAGCACCGCCGTCCATGTCCCGAATGCGCTGCCACGCTCTTTGCCTGCGTAGTTGGCTCCCAGCAATGACATCGCAGCGACCATCATCGCCGCGCCGCCAATTCCTTGCACCGCCCGCGCACCAATCAACACGCCGATAGTGGGCGCGAGCGCACCGCCCAGCGACGCCACGGCGAACAACGCGACCGAGCCGACGAACACCCTGCGCTGTCCGACGAGGTCGCCGATCGCTCCGGCGCTCAGCGCCAGCACGGCGAGCACTAACGTGTAGCTGTTGACCACCCATTGCAGACTGGTCAGCGAGGCTCCCAGCCCGCGCGCCATCTCCGGCAACGCCACCGTCACCACGGTGGTGTCGAGGATCAACATGAACGACCCGAGGCAGATCGCCGCCAACGGCCCCCATTTGCGCATCACAGTCCCTTTCTCTCGTCGCCGAGTGTTCGGGCCGGTCGGGAACACCTCAAGCAAACTGGCCGCCAATGACAGATCCCGTCATCAGCTACCGTGAAGTGATGAAACCCGTCACGCTGGACGTCGTGGACCATCAGCTGATCCATGCCCTAGATCTCGATGGCCGCGCCCCTTTCGCGCGCATCGCCGACGTCCTCGGCGTTTCGGAGAACACCGTCGGCCGGCGCTACCGACGGCTGCGCCAAGCCGGGGTGCTCCGAGTCGTCGGCGCCGTCGCGAGCGCGAAGCTCGGCTATGCCCTGTGGACCGTCCGGTTCTCCTGCGCGCCCGCGTCCGGCATCCCGATCGCAGCGGCGCTAGCCAAGCGGCCCGACACCTTTTGGGTCCATTTGCTCTCCGGTGGGACCGAAATCGCGTGCACCACCCAGTCGTCCTTAGTGGACGAACCTGACGTGCTGATGCTGGACAAACTCCCGCGGAGCAGCCGGATCACGTCCGTGTCCGCACACCAAATGCTGCACGGATTCACGCGCTTGGGCAGCTGGTCGGCGCTATCTGCCCAGCAGATCGCCGCCCTGCGCGTCCCGGTAAACCCAATCGGAGAAGCCACCTTCGATGAAGCCGACCGTCGTTTAATGCACGTTTTGGCCGACGACGGCCGCGCCAGCTATGGCGAACTGTCCGCCGCGTCCGGCCTTTCCGAATCGACCGTGAAACGCCGAATCGAAACCCTGCGCCAAACGGGAGTCCTGTCGTACCAACTGGACCTTTCCCTGCGCGCTCTCGGCTTTTGCTCGGAAGCACGACTGTGGATGACCGTGCGCCCGTCTGCGGTCACGTCGGTCGCAAGTGCCTTGGCAGCACACGAAGAAGTGCAATTCGCCGCTGTCACTACCGGCCCGACGAACCTGGTCGCCGCCATCGCCTGTCGCAACGCGACGCACCTGTACGAATATCTCACCGAACGCGTCGGATCACTTGACGGAATCCAGCAAATGGAAACGGCCCCGGTCGTCCGCACGGTGAAGCGGAGCGGATCGCTGCTCCCGCTCTAAGCGGCGGGCTTGTACGCAGTAAGGATTTCGGACAATGCCCCGTGCTGCCGAACCTGGCCCTCGTCCATCCACAATGCGGTGTCGCACAACTCACCGAGCAGTTCGTCGGAATGATTCGCGAACACCAGAATGCCGGACCGCTTCACCAGGTCCTTGAGCCGTTCGCGCGCCTTGGCGAGGAACGCCGCGTCGACCGCGCCGAGCCCCTCGTCGAGCAACAGAATCTCGGGATCGATCGTGGTCACCACCCCGAGCGCGAGCCGCACCCGCATCCCGGCCGAGTAGGTGCGCAGCGGCAGCTCGAGATAGTCGCCGAGCTCGGTGAACTCCGCGATGTCCTCGACGCGCTTGGCCATCTGCCGCCGGCTCATCCCGAGGAACAGCCCCTGGATCAGGATGTTCTCGCGCCCGGACACCTCCGGATCCAGGCCCACCCCCAAATCGAACACCGGCGCGACCCGCCCCCGCACTCTCCGGCTCCCGCGCGTCGGCTCGTAAATCCCGGACAACAACCGCAGCAACGTGGACTTCCCGGCCCCGTTGTGCCCCACCAGCCCGACCCGATCGCCCTCCTCGAGCCGGAACGACACGTCCCGCAAGGCCTCGATCACCGGCACCCGCGCCCCGCTGGCGATCCTCCCGCCGACCTTCCCGAGCACGCGCTTCTTCAACGACCGAGTCTTGGCGTCGAAGATCGGAAAGTCGACGTAGGCGTTGCGCACCTCGATGCTGACCATTGGCCCCTCCCCTGTATGTGAATGTAAATTACCATTCGCATAGGGGAGCTGGCCAGGCTAAGGTGCTCCGGTGAGCCAGCCGAGCGAGGGCTTCCGCCCGCCACAACAAGCGCGCAGCCGCGTCGCGCTGCAGAAACTCCTGACCGCCGCCGAACACGTCCTCGCCGAGCAGGGCCTGGAGTCGTTCACCGTCGCCGCGGTGGCTTCCCAAGCGGGCATGTCAGTCGGCACGATCTACCGCCGCTTCGACGGGAAGGACCAACTGCTGCACGCCGTCAAGGACCGCCTGCTGACCCAGCTGGAGGCAAACGTCCGAGACGCCCTGCGCTCCGCGCCCCCTGATCTACGCTCGGCCTTCACTGCCTTCGTGGCAGCTCTGGCCGGCACCTTCGAGAACCACGACAGAATCTTCCCGGAACTCCTGGACGCCCAACGCTCCGACGGCCGAGACCGTGGCCTGGCCGCGTTGTCCGCGATCCAAGCCGCGCTGCTGGAAGCGCTGTCGCCTTCTCCGGCCGAGACCGACCGAGTGAAGATGGCCGCCAGAACGATCATCGGCGCGTGCATCCACCGCGCCGCGACCTGCCGATTCTGGCCCGACGACCGCTCATGGAAGAAGTGGTCGGAGGAAGCGGCGGACCTGGCACTGGCGTACCTGACTTCCCCCGCCGCGGCCCCCGCTAGGATGGAGCCCGCAGCACGCGACTGCCCTCGTAGCTCAGGGGATAGAGCACGGCTCTCCTAAAGCCGGTGTCGCAGGTTCGAATCCTGCCGGGGGCACACTCTCGCAGGTCAGAGCCTATTTCGATCAAGGAAGTTCGAGCTGGGGAAGACCAAGGGGCAGAAACTGTCAGAATTCACCGCGTGACGGTTCGGGCGCTTCGCGGTAACTCCCAGTGCATGACGTACACGGATTCCGGCCCAAGGTTCAGTAGCCGGAGCTAGCCGATGGCGGTGAGGTCGCCGAGCACGCGCTGCAGCAGCGCACGCGCGGCCTCACCTTCTGCCGCGACCCGCGGCAGGCCCTCGATGATCTTCTCGTGCGGCTCGACGTCGAAACCTTTCTTCGTGTCGATCGCGGGTCCGACCGCGCTATCGGGATGACGAAGGTCGAGACTTCGCACGTTGAGGAGGGCGTCGACAGGTGGTCCGTCGCCGACCAACGAGCTTGCCTCTACGAGCGCACGCGAGAACTCGGCGTTGACCTTCGCTAGCTCCGTCCCCAGCTCAGATTCTGCGAATTCGCCGAGACTTCCGCGCTCTTGGGCCTTGTACATGATTGGCAGCGCCAACTCGTACTGCTACGTCTTTCTTGTGGCCAGTAACCAATAGCTCTGCGAGCACGCGCCGCTGAGCATCGCGCCCGGCCTCGGCTCGACTTCGACGTACCTCACGCTCCACGTTGCGCTGAGTCAGCCATATGCACTCGAGGGCGCCGGTGAGCGTGAAAACTCCGGTCAGGATGGTTCCGAGATCCAACGTGCGTGGACGTCAGCGGGCGACGGCACTGCCGCAACCATGTCGGGCGGGTGGTGGTACCACGTGATTGTCCACACCGAACCGGTCCGGTTGTTGCGGCGGTGCCGCCTGATCGGCATCCGGGGCCGTGCCGCCTTCGTCGACTGCTCGCTCGCGTGTTCGACTGTAGTTAGCGTGACAGCCGAGGTCAACGACTGCTCGCCTGTCTCGAATCCTGCTATTAGCCTTCCTTGGCCAGTGCGGCCACTTCTGGGCCGGTGCTCGGCACCCGCGCTACTCCTGCTGCGGTTCGGGCGTGCCGTTGCGCCAGACGCACGGCGAAGAACCGTCCAGGTAGATTTCGCCTAGATCATTTGATTGCAAGGCCAAGCGGAATCCGTCGTCCCGCTTCTCGATCCAGAGGTATTCCGGGTTATGCTTCTCTGTTAGAATATGAAAATTGTTTTCCGTTGACCATGTTTTGAGCTTTGCGAAGTATGATGCGGTCGAGTTTTTGTTTGTGCCGGTCAGCTTATAGCTCCGTCCCGCGATCAATCGCCCCTTCGGTCCGTTGTCGGTGGGGTCGTCGCAGGGCTGATCGGTGTCTCTCCCCGTGAGTTCCAGAGAGATTGAAAGCGCTGACTTCGCTTGCTGGATGTAAGCGTCCAGCCGCTGGTTTGCCTCTTGGCTCGTGATGGTGTTCTTCATTCCGGAATCGGTTTCCTTTCCGCATCCGGCAAGTGCGAGCGTCAAGCATGCGACGATGGCTGTCGCGGCGATGGTGCGAAGGCTCATGTCGGTTCGGCTGCTTCCCGGCGATGATCTGACCCATTGAGGTCAGGGCTTGGTTGCCTCGGTCCCAGTATTGGCTGTGTGCCTCGCTGCTGAGGCCGAATTTGTGCCACGGGCCTTCGGTTCCGGGGTTGGAGCTGAATGTCTTTCCGCCGAATTCGGGGTCGGTGGGGTCGGGGCCGAGGGGTCGAGGGGTCGAGCCAGTCTCCGCTTCCGGTGATGCCGCGGGGGAAGTTGGTGATGTTGATCAGGTCGTGTTCGGCGGTGGTGGAGTAGACGTGGTCAGGCGGGATGTTCAGCTGTGCGGCGTGGTCGACGCCGACGCCGGGGCTGGCGACGAGGACGATGTTGTCGACGGGCAGGTGGGTGCTGCTGGCGGCGTGGCCGACGAGGGTGGTCCCGTAGCTGTGGCCGAGGAGGGTGTTGGCGGAGGGGCTGCCTTCGTGGCTTGCGCGCAGGCCGTCCTGGAAGCTGGTAAGGATCTCTTCGGATCAGCCCTTCTGGATCGGTTACGCAACTCGGCGGTCCCCACCCGAAGAACTCACTCAAGTGGGTGACCAGCAACCAGGTCGACTGCTGTTCCCGGCCGCTCCGGTGGACCAGCCGCGTCACCTGGTCGTGTCTGGTTTCGAAACCATGAACAACAGTAGGTAATCTTCCGTAACGGGTGCGGGGAGCCGCCTCCAACCCACGGTCTGCCGGAGGGCTTCGTTGATCAAGCTCATGTTCGCCGACGACGAGGAACTAGTTCGGTCGGGGCTGCGCGCCATGATGTCCGGGGCGTCGGACATCGAGATCGTGGGCGAGGCAAGCGACGGCAGATCGGCGGTCGAGGTCGCCCGTCGCTATCACCCCGACGTCGCGCTGCTCGACATCAAGATGCGCGCCCCTGACGACGGCATTCGCGCGCTTCGGGCCATTCTCGCGCTGCCCGATCCGCCGACCGTCGCCATGCTCACCACCTTCGACATCGACGAGTACGTCAGCCTCGCGCTGCGGCTCGGCGCCAACGGCTTCCTGCTGAAGGACATCGACCCGGCGGCGCTGCTGCGGGCCGTGCGCGACCTGGCCAAGGGCGGTGCTGTCCTCGACCCGGGCGTGGCCGTGCGGATGGTGCAGAGCCACCGCGACGAGCAGCGGGCCGCGCAGCCGGCGCGCAAGCTCCTGGCCTCGCTGTCCGAACGCGAACGCGAGGTCGTCGCGCTGATCGGGCAGGGGCTGTCGAACGCCGAGATCGGCGGGCGGCTTCACCTGTCCGAGGCGACGGTCAAGGGATACGTCTCGGCGGTGCTTTCGAAGATCGGCGCGGCCAACCGGGTGCAGGCCGCGCTCCTGGCCTACCGCGGCGGGCTTCTCGACCAGTAGAACCAGCAGATGCTGCTGACCGCGCTCGAGTTCCTCGGGCTGGTGGCGTTCGCTGCGTCCGGGGCGCTGGCCGCGGTCCGGGCGCGGCTGGACGTGTTCGGAGTCGTCGTGGTCGGGCTGACCACGGCGCTCGGCGGCGGCATCATCCGCGACGTGCTCCTCGGCATCCACCCGCCGACGTCCCTCCGCAACTGGCCGTACCTGGCCGTTTGCGCGGCGACGGCGCTGGTCGTGTTCGCCTTCCACCCGCAGGTCGCCCGGCTGCGGCACGCGGTGCTCCTCGCGGACGCGGTCGGACTCGGCGTGTTCGCCACGGCCGGGACGACGCTGGCACTCAACGCGGGCGCGACCGGGTACGCCGCCTGCCTGATCGGCATGACCAGCGGCATCGGCGGCGGTGCACTCCGCGACCTGCTGCTGCGGGAAATCCCTCTCGTGCTGCGCAAGGAGATCTACGCAATGGCCGCGCTGACCGGCGCGGTCTGCGTTTGGGCAGGGCACGCGCTGAACCTCCCGGCCGGCGCGGTAACGACCGTCTCCGCGGTGGTGGTGGTCGCGATCCGCGTGCTCGCGCTCTGGCGCCACTGGAACGCTCCGGTCGCGCGGCCGCCGGAAGAGCGCCCGTTGTGACGTCAGCCGCAGATATGGACGTGCTTCCCACCGACGCACGTACGCACATGCGGGTGCGGAATGTGCGGTACATGCACGTGGCCGTCTGAGTCGTCGGGCAGCGGCGCGTCGGTGACGCCAGACCCAGTCCCGGTATCGACCGGGTCGTCTGAAGGCGGCGAGAACGTCGGCGTCGAAGCGGGCGTGTCCGATGAGGTTGTAGGTGGTTCGTACACCGGGGCAGGGCTGTAGGAAGGCGTCGTGAGCGGGGCTGTCCCGGAGGCGGGCGCAGAAGGCCCGGCGTCCTTGCTGCCGCACGCGTTGCCGATCAACCCAATGACGCCAAGTACACAAATACCAGCCAGCCACCCGGGACCGAGCCGTTTCCGATTGGCCATCAGCGCTCCTCCCCCTCAAGTCCAGCTGATGGTCGCGACCGTCGCCCCGCCTGTTACGCGCCGCACTCCGGGGAGATGCTCTTTGTGTGTTCTGCGTGTGTTCTTAGGCGGGTCTCAGCACTCTGCGTAAGACTGGCGGCATGCGCATCCTCGTAGTGGACGACGACCGTGCCGTCCGTGAATCGCTCAGGCGGTCTTTGGAGTTCAACGGGTACACCGTGGAGCTCGCGAGCGATGGTGCGCAGGCATTGGAGACGATTCTCGCCAACCGGCCGGACGCGATGGTGCTCGACGTGATGATGCCGCGGCTCGACGGGCTCGAAGTGGCCCGCCGGCTTCGCAGCACTGGCGATGACCTGCCCATTCTCGTGCTGACCGCCCGGGACACCGTCTCCGACCGGGTCTCCGGCCTCGACGCCGGTGCCGACGACTACCTGCCCAAGCCGTTCGCCCTGGAGGAACTGCTCGCCCGGCTGCGCGCCCTGTTGCGCCGTGCCGCGCCGGACGCTCAGCAGGGCGAGACGTCGGAGGTGCTGTCGTTCGCCGACCTCACGCTCGACCCGGGCACTCGCGAAGTCCGCCGCGGCGGTCGCGAGATCAGTCTCACCCGCACCGAGTTCGCGCTGCTCGAGCTGTTCCTCTCGTACCCCAAGCACGTGCTGACCCGCGGAAGGATCCTGGAGGAAGTATGGGGTTACGACTTCCCGACGTCGGGCAACGCGCTGGAGGTCTACGTCGGCTATTTGCGCCGCAAGACGGAAGCGGAGGGCGAACCGAGGCTGATCCACACGGTGCGTGGAGTGGGGTACGTCCTGCGCGAGACCCCGCCGTGACCGAGCATCCGGCAGGCGAACCGGCCGCGCCGTCGGGGGAGGTCCCCGATCCGCGGGGCACCCGGTGGAGCACCCGCCGATTCTCGCTGCGCGGCCGCGTCACGCTGCTGGCCGCCGCGTGTGTGGCGGGTGCGGTGGCGCTGGTGTCCCTGTGCGCGTACCTGGTGGTGCGCAACAATCTCCTCACCCAGCTCGATGACAACCTGCTCGCCCGAGCACAAGCTGCGGCGAACTCGCCGCAGGTGCCCACCGACCAGTTGCGCGAGGTGCCGGGTGCCTTGCTGGCCAGCGCCGACCTGCAGATCGGCCAGCTCAACGGCCTGACCGGTGACTTGATCTATCCGCAGCCGGGTACGCGGCCGCCGGTGGGTCCGTCCGAGATGCGCGTCGCGACTGGTGTGCTGCCACAGTCGCTGCGCACCGACGCGGCCACTGGCATGCGAGTGGTCGCGGTCCCGCTCGGGCACGGGCAGGCGATCGTGCTGGCTCAGTCGATGGCGCCGACGATGCGGGCGCTGAACCAGCTGTCCGTGGTGCTGTTCCTGGTCGGCGGTGCCGGGATCGTGGTGGCCGCGGGCGCGGGCACGGCGGTCGCGCGCGCCGGTTTGCGTCCGGTCGACCGGCTGACCTCGGCTGCCGAACGCGTGGCCGCGACCGGTGACTTGCGGCCAATCCCGGTGAGCGGCGATGACGAACTCGCCCGGCTCACGCACAGCTTCAACATCATGCTCGGCACGGTCGCGGACTCGCAGGAACGGCAGCGGCAGCTGGTCGCTGACGCTGGACACGAGCTGCGCACCCCGCTGACTTCCATGCGCACCAACCTGGAATTGCTGCTGTCGGCCAGCCGGCCGGGCGCACCGTCGTTGCCGGACGAGGACCGCGCCGACATCGAGGCCGACATCCGCGGCCAGCTCGACGAACTCACCCAGCTCATCGGCGACCTGGTGGAGCTGGCGCGCCAGGACGAACCGCGCGAGCAGGCCGAACGCGTCGACCTGATGGACGTGGTCGAGCGCGCGCTCGACCGGGCGCGCCGCCGGGCGGGCGAGATCGAGTTCGAGGTCTCGCTGCAGCCGTGGGTGCTCACTGGTGACAACAGCTCGCTCGAACGCGCGGTGCTGAACCTGCTGGACAACGCGGTGAAGTTTTCGCCGCAGGGTTCGCGGGTGCGGGTCACGCTGCGTCCGCTGGGCGACGGCACCGCGGTGGTCGAGGTCGCGGACTCTGGTCCGGGCATCGCCGAGGAAGACCTGCCCAAGGTGTTCGACCGTTTCTACCGCTCGTCGGAGGCGCGCACCCTGCCCGGGTCCGGCCTCGGACTGGCGATCGTGAAGCACGCCGCCGAACGGCACGGCGGCACGGTTTACGCCAACCGGGCCCCGGAGGGCGGGGCGCTGCTCACCATCCGGCTACCCGGGGCGCCCGTCGCCTGAGCCGCCCGCCACGCTTGGCTGTCGCCCAGCAGGGGGACGATCGATCCGCACGTCGCGCACCCTTGATGTTGAATCGTGTAGGATTTTGTGTAGTTAATGGGTGTGCTTGGGGAGTGGCGGTGCTCGCGCGGCAGCGACAGGCGGTGATCCTCGAGGAAGCACGCCGGACCGGTGCGGTCCGGGTCAGTGACCTCGTCGCGAGGCTCGGCGTTTCCGACATGACGGTCCGCCGCGACCTCGACGTGCTCGCGGGCCGCGGGCTGGTCGAGAAGGTTTACGGCGGCGCGACGTCGCTGGTCGGCAAGAGCACCGACGAACCGGGGTTCGAGGCGAAATCGGTACGCCAGCGCGCGCAGAAGGAAGCCATCGCCGAACTGGCGGCCACGCTCGTCAAACCGGGCACCGCGATCGGCCTGTCCGCGGGAACCACCACCTGGACGCTCGCGCACGCGCTCGACGGCATCGAGGGCCTCACCATCGTCACCAACTCGATCCAGGTCGCCGACGTGCTGCGCAACGCCGGGCAGCCGGACCGCACCGTGGTCCTCACCGGCGGCGTGCGCACCCCGTCGGACGCGCTGGTCGGCCCGGTCGCCGTGCAGAGCCTGCGGACGCTGCACCTCGACCTGGTGTTCCTCGGCGTGCACGGAATGGCGGTGGGGCCCGGGTTCACCACCCCGAACCTCACCGAAAGCGAAACCGACCGCGCGCTGGTGGAGGCCGGACGGCGGCTCGTGGTGCTCGCCGACCACACGAAGTGGGGCACGGTCGGCATTTCCACGATCGCGGACCTGGAGGAAGCACAGGTCGTGGTGACCGACGACGGACTGGACGACCGCGCGCGCGAAGAACTCGCGGAGCGGGTCGGAGAACTCATGATCGCCGAAACGGCGGAGAACCTCGAGGCAGAAGAAGCGTGAAACGCACTGTGCGGCACCTGGCTGACGGCCGGGAGATCATCTACTTCGACCACGCCGACACCGGCGAACGGCTCGCCGCGGACACCCGGGACCTGCCGCCGGTCGCGGCGGCCTCGGAGATCCGCCGCGACCCGCTGACCGGCGAGTGGGTCGCGATGGCAGCGCACCGCCAGACGCGCACGTACAAGCCTCCGGCCGACCTCTGCCCGCTCTGCCCGACCCGGCCGGGCAAGCCGAGCGAAATCCCCGAAGCCGACTACGACGTGGTCGTGTTCGAGAACCGGTTCCCGTCGTTCTCGCAGCAGGCTACGGGCGAGCCGTCCACAGTGGACGGATTGGGCCTGGTGCCGACCGCACCGGGGCTCGGCCGCTGCGAGGTCGTGTGCTTCACGAGCGACCACGACGGCGCGTTCTCCCAGCTGACCCCGGAGCAGGTGCGCCTCGTCGTCGACGCGTGGGCCGACCGCACCGCCGCGCTCGCGCAGACGCCTGGCGTGGAACAGGTCTTCCCGTTCGAGAACCGCGGCGAGGAAATCGGCGTCACGCTCTCGCATCCGCACGGGCAGATCTACGGCTACCCATTCGTCACGCCGAAGACTGAGCGAATGCTGGCGGTCGCGCGCGAACATGGCGGGTCGGTGCTCGGCGACGTGCTGGCCGCGGAACAGAAATCGGGCGAGCGCGTGATCGCCGCCGGAGAGCACTGGACGGCGTTCGTGCCGCCGGCTGCGCGCTGGCCGGTGCACGTCCAGATCGTGTCGCACCGGCAGGTACCGGACCTGCCGTCGCTCACCGACGCCGAACGCGACGACTTTTCCCGCGTGTACCTGGACGTGCTGCGCCGGTGCGACGCGCTGTACGACCGGCCGCTGCCCTACATCGCGGGCTGGCAGCAGGCGCCGGTGCGCCGGGACCGGGACCTGTCGTGGCTGCACCTGGAGCTGTTCTCCGTGCTGCGGGCCAAGGACAAGCTGAAATACCTGGCCGGATCCGAGTCGGGGATGGCGGTCTGGATCAACGACGCGACCCCGGAGCAGATCGCGGAGCGGCTTCGTTCGGCGGGCTGACCGCGATTCACGGCATACTTCATCTAGGAAACACAGGTTCGACTCAGGAACCTCTCAGGCCCAGCCGCTTAGGTGAGGACATGACCGAGAAAGACCCCCACGTGCCCGACTCCGCGGCGGGTCGCCAGGACCCGGGTGCCCAGCCGGGCGCCGAAGGCCAGGCGGCCTGGCAGCAGCAGACTCCGGCTCAGCCGGACGAACCCTCTTCCGCCGGCTCGACCGGCGGCGACGCGGGACAGTCGGCTCCCAGCGCGACTGGTTCGACTGCCGCGTACGGTACGGCCGCTGAGGGCTCGGCAGGCACATCCGGCTCCGGTACGGGGGCTGGCGACGCTTCTGGCGCGTACGGAGCGCCAGCGGGTCAGTACGGTGCCTCTCCGACGTACGGGGCGATGCCGGCTGGAGGCACGCCGAACCCGTGGTCGGCCCAAGGCGCAGCCGCTTCGCACGCTGGCGCGCCGCAGACCGGTCCGATCCCCGGCGCTCAGCAGCAGTCCGCGGGACAGCCGTACGGCAGCCAGTACCCCGGCGGCACCCACACTCCGCCCGCTGGAGGCCCGGCCAACCCTTACGGCGCACCGGGAACCTCGGTTTACGGCGTCCCCGCGCAGCGCGAGAAGAAGGGTTCGGCAGGCAAACTCCTCGCGGGCGTCGCCGCCATCTCGCTCGTGATCGGCGGCGTCGCGGGCGGGACCGTCGGGTACCTCACCGGCGGGTCCGGTTCGTCGGTGAGCGCGCTCGACGCGCCGAAACCCGCGCAGCAGACCGGCAACGTGCCCGCCGGCTCGGTCGAATCGGTGGCGCAGAAACTGTCGCCGAGCGTGGTCGAGCTGCAGGTGTCCGGCCGGACCGCGGCGGGCGAGGGCTCCGGTTTCGTGATCAGCAGCGACGGCTACATCCTCACCAACAACCACGTCGTCCAGGTCGCCGCGAACGGCGGCCAGATCCAGGCCGTGTTCCAGGACGGCAAGAAAGCCGCGGCGCAGGTCGTCGGCCGGGACCCGACCACGGACATCGCCGTGGTGAAGGTGTCCGGCGTCGGGAGCCTCACGCCGGTCGAGCTGGGCCGGTCCGACGACCTGCGGGTCGGGCAGCAGGTCGTGGCCATCGGCTCGCCGTACGAGCTGACCGGCACGGTCACCTCGGGCATCGTCAGCTCGCTGCACCGCCCGGTGCAGGCAGGCGGCGACGAGACCGACCAGACCACGGTGATGGACGCGATCCAGACCGACGCCGCGATCAACCCGGGCAACTCGGGCGGTCCGCTGTCGAACATGAGCGGCCAAGTCATCGGCATCAACTCGGCCATCTACAGCCCGAATTCGAGCCGCGGCCAGGGCAGCGGCTCCGAGGGCGGCAACGTCGGCATCGGCTTCGCCATCCCGATCGACCAGGCGCGCCGCACCGCGCAGGACATCATCAAGACCGGGCACGCGACCCAGACGTTCATCGGCGCGAAGGTCACCGACGCGCCGCAGGGCGGCGCGCAGCTCGGCGACATCACGCCGGGCAGCCCGGCGGAGAAGGCGGGCCTGAAGTCCGGCGACGTGGTGACCAAGATCGACAACCGTGTCATCGACAGTGCCAACACGCTCGTCGCCGCGATCCGCACGCGCGCCCCGAACGACCAGGTGACGTTCACCCTGGCAGACGGACGCACGGTGCCGGTCACCCTCGGCGGGCAGCCAGTGCCGGCCAACTAGATCGCTCGGCCGCCATGCCGCGGCCGAGACCAGCCATGGCTCGACCCCCCTGTCCGCGCGTGGGGCCGAACCTTTTCAGGCCGCGCGCGACCGGAGCATCCGAGCCGGTCGCGCGTGGCCGTTTTTGGTGCCCAGCGCCCGAAAAACCGGCTAGCGCACGAAAACACGAAGAGGCTCTCCGTGCCGCCTCCGACTCGGCACGGAGAGCCTCTCCGCGTGCGGTGAGGTGCCCACGCGCACGCTGTCCCAAACGCCGAATCTGCGGGAAAATTCCGGTACCGGAAGAAAACCCAGGTCAAGTACGTGCGCGCGGCCGATTTTTCCGTGCCGCTCGATGCCGGACCCGGACAATCCGGACCATTGAAACGACGAGGACGGCGCTCCACACCACCGCGAGCGTCGCCAGCAGCCCCAGCCACGCGTTCCCGTCGTGCAGCCCGGGCTTCGGCGGCACGCCGTAAACCCGCCACAGCAGCGGGAACGCCACGAAGCCCAGCACCGCGGTCAACACCGCGCCAACCTGAACCGGCCCTCGCCACGGCTGCGGCAGGAGCCGAGCGAGCAGCAGGCCTACGACACCCGCGACCGGAGCGAACACCGCGTCGTTGACGATCGGACCGCCGCCGATCCACAGCAAGGTCGGCAAGCTGTCCGGCCAGGCCGGTGCCGCGTAGTCGAGGAACAGCACGATCCCGTACGCCAACGCCGCTAATCCGGGCAGCGCCAGCAGAATCCGCGCGGTCTTCACAACACCTCCAGCTTGGCGACCCACTTCGTCTGCAAGACGCCTGGCCGGCTGGGCGCGATCACCCGGCACGGATAGCCGTGGTCGAGGTTCAGCACCTCGCCGTTCAGTTCCAGCGCCAGCAAGGTGAGTGGGTCGGCCGTGTGCTCGCCTGGCAGCACGCTGACGCCGTACAGACCGGTCTTCTCCAGCGACGACACACGCACGTCCACGCCGGGCGAGCTGCCCGCCGCACGCAGCAGATCGGCAAAGGAGATTCCGCGCCACGTCGCCATCTGGCTCCAGCCTTCGACGCACGCGATCGGCAAGTCCACCGTGGTCTGCGGCAACGACCGCAACTCGGCCAGGCTGAACTCCCGTGTCCCCGCCGGAGTCACCACGGACAGCCGCCATCCGGGATCCCGCGCGGTCCGCGTTACCTGCGCCGCCACCGCCGTGCGGTTGACCGGCAACTTCTGCGTGCCCTTGTCCGATCGCCACGACAGGCCGGAGATGTTCCGTAGCGCAGGCACGGTCGCTCCCGCCGTCGCCAGCACGGCTACGCCGGTCGCGATGCCCGTGGTGGCCAGGAATCCACGGCGCGACAGCCCCGGCCCGGGCGGCTGGGCGGGCCGGGGCTGTCGCGTCAGCGCTCGCCGGATCACCGGGAGTTTCACCGCGACGTGCACGAAGACCGACCCGATCGCCACCCACGCCACCGCGTAGTGCACCTGGGGGAAGTAGAAGTTCCACGGGTAGTTCTGCGCGACGTTCAGCAATCCCGAACTCAGCTCGAAAAACGCCGCTCCGGAGAGAACGAGGATCGACAGCCGCTCCACCGCGTGCGGCACCGAGCGCACGAGCGGCCGCTCGAACAGCTTCGGGTAGACACTCCACAGTTTGGCCAGCAGCAACGGAATCGCCGCGATTCCGGACAGCACGTGCGCGCCCTGCGTCACCCGGTACAGCCACACCGGCCGGCTCGGCCAGAAGAACCACTCCGGCGGATGCTGGATCAAGTGGCTCAAAAGTCCGGTGACGAAGCAGATCAGGAACGCGAACCCGAGCAGGCTGCCGACCCGGGCTGTCACGCGCTCACCGTGCGCGCCGCCCTTGAACTGCTCCGTCTTCGGAACCCGCCGATCGACGGCGCGGGCGCGTTCACCGATCCTGGCTTGCGCGGCGGTGACCCAATCGTCGAGCCGGTGCCACGCGGCCGCCAGCCGTCCGCGTTTCATGTCCGGTCCAGCTTCGCGAACCAGCGACGCCCGCGGCTGGTCGTCCACGCCACTCGAAAACCCGTCCGTACCGCGATTTCCGCGATGGCATCGACTCCGACCCAGGCCCAGGTGAACCACCGTCCGCCAGCGGGGTCCGGCCGCAGACGGACGTGGTCCCGACGCACGCCGTGGCCCGGTTCCTCCAGTTCCACGAGCACGGCACCGTCCGGCGTGAGCAGTTCGTGCACGCGCCGCAGCAGCGCATCGGGATCGCCACCGATCCCGATGTTGCCGTCAGCCAGCAACACATGATTCCATCGCCCCTCGCCGGGTAACCGAGCGAAAACGTTGCGCTGCAACGCACTCGCTCCGCGCCGTCGAGTCAGCTGCACCGCGACCGGCGAGCTGTCCACGCCGAGCGCCATCACGCCTCGGCGCGTCAGAGCGGCAGTCAGCCGACCTGGCCCGCATCCGACATCGAGCGTCGGTCCGACACATGCGTCCAGCAGCACGGCGTCGCCCGCGCCGCAACCATCTGCCCAACGACCGACTGGGAGCTCGATGCGGTCCCCGTTGGCAAGCTCCAGCCAGCACTGATGGCCAAGCAGCCCGAGGTCGAATTCGCGGCCATTCGCGAGTTTCACGCCACCGCTCCCACCGCGTCGACCGCCGCGGCGAACCTGCTGTCCGGCCGGATGGTGGCCACCCGCAGCGCGTCCTCCATGGTGTCCACATCAGACAGTGTCGGCAGCTGGCCAACCCGTAGCCCCGCTCCCTCCAACGCTGCTCGGGTGCGCAAGCCGGTGTCCGGACGCGACATCGGCACTCCCGTGAGGACTTGCGCGCGCCGCGGCTCCGCCAGCCCGAGTCCCCACCAGCCACCGTCTTCCGCGTTTCCCAGCACTGCGTGGCTGGCCCCGTCGGCGACCGGCTTGATCGCCGATGCCAGCAATGCGGGGGAGACCTGTGGCGTGTCCATCCCGATCTGCAGCACCGGCAATCCGGCATGAACTGAGGCGGTGTCGGAGTGCGCGTTGGCCAACCGGGTACCGAAATCCCAGCCCCGCTGTGCGATCACGGTCGCTTTTCGCAACGCTCGGCCGATTTCGGCACCGCGCGCTGCCTCGGCGAGGTCACCCGTCATCGCCACCACGATGATCGCGCCCTCGGTGGCGAACGCGGCGTCCAGCGTGTCCAGCAGCGCGGACGCGGCGATCTCGGCGGCCTGTGCGGGTGTCGCGGGCGGGCACAACCGGGTCTTCGCGAACCCCGGCACCGGGGCTTTCGCCACCACAAGCAGGCAGAACGTCATCGGGCCAACACCCGCCCGAAGTCCCGCACCGCCCGCAACGTGCCGCGCACCGAACCGGACACCTTCGATTTCGTGCCCCGCGCCCGTTCCCGGTAGGTGACATCAAACTCCCGGACCACCCAACCCGCGCGCTGAGCCTTGACCAGCAGTTCAAGCGGATAGCCGAACGCCCGGTCGGCGACGCCGAGAGCCAGCAACTCCTGGCGACGCACCGCTCGCAGCGGAGCGATGTCCCGCACCGGCAACCCGCGGGACCGCAAGAGCAGCGAGAGGACAGCATTGCCTGCTCTGGCGTGCCATGGCCAGGCGGCTCGAGATACCGGCACCCGTCGCCCGACCGCGAGATCCGCGCCTTCCGCGACCGCGGCGACCAGGCGCGGCAACTCGGCCAGATCGAGCGATCCGTCGGCATCCGCGAAACAGACGATGTCGGCGGTCGCGATCTCCAGCCCGGTGTGGACGGCGGCACCGTAACCACGCCGCGGCTCGTCGACGACCTTCGCGCCGTGCGCCGCCGCGACGTCAGGCGAGCCGTCGCGCGACCCGTTGTCCACGGCGATCGCGCGATACCCCGGCGGCAGGCTGGCGAGCACGCCGGGCAACGCGGCCGCCTCGTCGAGGCAGGGGAGGACGACGTCCACTCCGAGTTCGTTCACGAGGCGTACGGTAAGTCTGGAAAGGACAGTGCAGAACCCTTGCGCTGCTTACCAAATCCTGACGTCCAGCGAGATCTTACCGACTTCTCACGGATTCGCCGCGAACCCGCCGGACGGCCGCTCACGGGGTTATCGTGACCGGCGATGAGCGAGTCGACGAAGGCTGCCCGGCTCGCCGAGCCGCCGTCCCCGGTTCCCGTCCGTCCCCGGTTCCGCGCCGACCTCGTGACGGTCGGCGTCACCCTCGTGGTGATCGCCGCCGCGACCGCGGTTGGCGCGTTCTACAACCGGCCGGGCTCGGGCGTGGTGATCTATGCGTTCGCGCCGCCCCTGTTCGCGCATTGGCTGCCGCACGTCGGCCCCGGCTCGGTATTCGCCGTCGTTATCGCCGCCGGTGTCGTTCTCTACGGCCCGGCCCTTGCCGCCCGGCTGCCTTGGCGGCGCGCCCTGGCCGCAGGCTACCTGGCTTCCCTCGCCTGGATCTTCTCGCTCGCCATGGTCGACGGCTGGACGCGCGGCTTCACCGGCCGCCTCACCACTCCGCAGGAGTACCTGCACGAAGTCCCCGGCATCACGGACATCCCGCGGTTCCTCCGCGAGTTCTCCTCGCGCATCCTCGATTTCCAGCCGAACTCGTGGACCACGCACGTGTCCGGCCATCCGCCCGGCGCGACCCTCGTCTTCGTCTGGCTCGACCGGCTCGGCCTCCACGGCGGAGCCTGGGCGTCGACCGCTGTGGTGCTGGTTGCCGCACTGGTCGCCGTCGCGGTACCAGCGACGATCGCCCTGCTCGGCCGTCCCGACTCCGCCCGCGCCGCGCTCCCGTTCGCCGTGCTCAGCCCAGGTGCGGTGTGGCTGGGCGTTTCCGCGGACGGCCTCTTCGCTGGCGTGACCGCCACCGGCATCGCCCTGCTCGCCTTGGCATCGGCGGGCTTCCGAGAGCGCCGTGGCTACGCCTGGCCCACCGCGTTGGCGTCCGGAATCCTCCTCGGATTCGGCATCTTCCTCTCCTACGGCCTCGTCCTGCTCGGTTTGGTGGTGTTGGCCGTCGCCGTGCTCGGCAGGCAATGGCGAGCCACGGCCGTCGCGGTCCTCGGCGCATTGGCCGTAGTCGGCGTGTTCGCGCTCGCCGGTTTCTGGTGGCTCGACGGCTACCACCTCGTCGTCGAGCGGTACTACCAGGGCGTCGCGCTGGTGCGGCCGTATTCCTACTGGGTGTGGGCCGACCTGGCCGCGGTAGCCGTCGCGTGCGGGCCGGCAGTGGTCGCCGCGGCCCGTCGAGGGGTGGCTACCGCGGTCTTCTTGCCTTCCCGCCGGACGATCCTGCGCGATCCGGTGCTCCTGATCGTGGCGGCGGCATTGCTCACGATCGTGTTCGCTGATTCGTCCGGCCTGTCGAAGGCTGAGGTAGAACGGATCTGGCTACCGTTCGGCGCGTGGCTGATCCCGGCCACGGCGCTGCTTCCGGCGGGCCACCGCCGCTGGTGGCTGGCTGGACAGGCGGTGGTCGCGCTCGCGGTCAACCACCTGCTGCTGACGAACTGGTGAGGTGAGGCATGGAGGACCAAGCGGGTCGCGTGCTCGTGGTCGACGACGACGAGACTGTGCGCGACGTCGTCCGTCGCTACCTCGAAACCGCCGGTTTCACCGTCGACCTGGCCGGCGACGGCACGGCGGCGCTCGCCCAGTTCGCACAGCGCGTGCCGGATCTGGTGGTGCTCGACGTGATGATGCCCGGCCTGAACGGCTTGGAGGTCTGCCGGAGGCTGCGGCAGACGAGCCAGGTGCCGATCGTCATGCTCACCGCGCTCGGCGAGGAGGAGAACCGCATCGCCGGGCTGCAGCTAGGGGCCGACGACTACGTCACCAAACCGTTCAGCCCCAAGGAACTCACGCTGCGCGTGGCATCCGTGCTGCGCCGGGCCCGGATGCCGCGGCCCGAACCGCCCACCGCTGAGCTGACGGACGGCAATCTCCGGCTCCAGATGACCGCCCGTCAGGCGACGCTCGACGGCGCGGCACTGCCGTTGACCACGCGCGAGTTCGATCTGCTAGCGTTCTTCCTCTCCCATCCCGGCGTCGCGTTCAGCCGGGCCGACCTGCTGGAGAAGGTGTGGGGCTGGGACTTCGGCGACCAGTCCACGGTGACTGTCCACGTGCGACGGTTGCGCGAGAAGATCGAACGTGACCCGGCCAAACCGGTCCGCGTCGCGACGGTGTGGGGTGTTGGCTACCGCTACGACCGGACACAGCCGTGATCGGGTCGGGCGAGTCGGCGTGGGACCTGTTCGTCCACGTCCTGCACATCCTGCCGCTCGCTTTGATGTTCGCGTTGCCGGTGGCGGCGCTGGGCGGGCTCGCGCTTTACCTCCTGCGGCACCGGTCGCTGGCCACCACGATGACCACGCTCGTGCTGACGCCGGTCGCCGCGATGCTGGTCGGGATCCTCGGCGTGAGCGGCTTCATGTTCACTGAGGCGCTGACCACCGAACTGCTCGTATGCCTGCTCGTGGCGCTGGTGGCGGTTCCCGCGGCGATGGTGCTGGGCCGGGTCATCGCGCGACGCAGTGTGTGGGAACGCGAGGCACGGGAACGCGAACGCGCGGCGGAGGCGTCGCGTCGCGAGTTGGTCGCGTGGATCAGCCACGACCTTCGCAGTCCGCTCGCCGGGATCCAGGCGATGGCGGAGGCACTGGCGGACGGCGTGGTTTCGGAACGCGCCGAAGTGGCCGACTACGCCGAGCGCATCAGCGGCGAGACCACGCGACTGTCCGGCATGGTGGGCGACTTGTTCGAGCTGTCCCGGATCACTGCGGGAGCACTCGAACTGAGCATGTCGGCGGTGCCGCTGCGCGACGTGGTGAGCGACGCGGTCGCCGCGCAGGCACCGGTAGCTGACCGCAAACGCGTGCGGGTGCTGGAAAACGCGTCGGCGTGGCCGGTGGTGTCCGGCAGCGATCCGGAGCTGGCGCGGATCGTGCGGAACCTGGTCTCCAATGCCATCCGGCACACTCCGCCGGACGGCACGGTCGCCGTGCAGATCGGCATCGACGGCGACCAGGCACTGCTGGCGGTGGACGACGGCTGCGGCGGGATTCCGGACGACGAGATCGGCCGGGTCTTCGACGTCGCTTTCCGCGGCACGCAAGCTCGCACCCCCGACCGCAGCGGCACTACCAGTGGCGGCGGGCTGGGCCTGGCGATCGCGAAGGGCCTGGTGGAAGCACACCGGGGACGGATCGGCGTGCGAAACCACGGCCCAGGATGCCGCTTCGAGGTGCGGTTGCCGCTGGCGGCGTCCTGAACCGTCTGTTGTGGACGGTCAGGACGCGGCAACCGCCGAGACCGGCTCCACGGTGTGGTCGGCCGCGATCCGGAAGAACGGCTCCTCCGGGAAATGCGCTGCCGCGACGATCGCGCCGGTGCCGACCACCTCGCCGAGCCAGCGGCGGCGGGTCCGCTCCGCTTGCCCGGGATCGACGTCGGACGCCGCGCCGATCGTCGGATCAGTCAGCTGCTCCGGGATCTGGAAGACGTCGCCGACCAGGACGGCGCGACGGTCCTGATCCGCGACTTCCAGTACGTAATGCCCTGGCGTGTGCCCGGGTGCGTGCCGGACGGTGACCCCGGGAGCGACCGGCTCGCCGTCAACGAGCGGACGCAGTTTGCCCTGTGCACGAAGGGCTTCCAGCGCGACACGGCCGCGGTCGTGCCGCCCGGCCGGTTCGACGAATGCCGCCCAGTCCGGTGCGCCGTACCGCACTTCGGCATTCGGAAAGTACGGCTCGCCGTTCGGCGCGACCCAGCCGATGTGGTCGGCGTGCAGATGTGTCAGTACGACGGTGTCGATGTCTTCGCTGTCGACCCCGGCCTCGGCGAGCGCTGCGGGCAACCCGCCGGTGTGGTCCGGTTCAGCGGCGCTGACCACCGGGTGCAACTGCTCTTTCGAGTGCTGCGGCAGATGCGGCTCGCCGGCCCGACGCGGACCGAACCCAGCGTCGACCAGCACCGTGCGGTTACCCGTTCGGATCAGGAACGCGCCGATGACCACGGGCACAGTGCTCGGGGCCGAGCGCTTGCCCTGGAGTCCCGGGAAGAACGACGACGGCAGCTGCAGCCGTCCGTCGGTCAGCGCGTGGATCTCGATGTCCCCCACCACGATGGAACGCATGCCCAGCATCAAGATCCGGTACGGCCAATTCATTCCGGAACGTGATCTTCACCTCATCAGGTGACCGGGGCGCGCAGTTCCGCAGTGGCGAACGCGGCGATGCCTTCCGCGAAGGACGTTTCCGCATTGAACCCGAGCAACTCCCGCGCCCGAGCCGGATCGGCCACCACGTGCCGGACATCGGCCGGCCGAGCGCCGCCGACGATCCGCGGCTCCGGCCCGCCGCAGGCACGGGCAAGTTCCCGGGCCAGGTCGCCGACGCTGTGCGGCTGTCCGGAGCAGACGTTCAGCGGCGTGATCTCGGCTTCGGGACCGTCGCTCCGGAGCGCGAGGACGTTCGCTCGGGCCACGTCGTCCACGTGCACGAAATCCCGTTGCTGTCGCCCGTCTTCCAGCACGGTCGGCGCTTCGCCGCGTTCCAACGCTGAACGGAACAGCGATGCCACGCCCGCATACGGCGTGTTCTGCGGCATCCGCGGGCCGTAGACGTTGTGGTACCGCAACGCCCAGACCGTGCCGCCGGTTTGCCGTGCCCACGCGCCCGCGAGATGCTCTTGGGCCAGTTTTGTTGCCGCGTAGGTGCTTCGAGGCAACAGCGGCGCGTTTTCGGGCACGAGTCGCCAGCCCAACTCGGCACCGCAGCGCGGGCAAGCCGGTTCGAATCGTCCGGCGTCCACATCGGACTGCCGGCGAGGCGAGGGAGCAACGACGCCGTGTTCCGCGCATGCGTAGCGGCCCTCGCCGTAGACCACCATCGACGAGGCGAGCACGAGCTTGCGCACCTTCGCCGCGTGCATCGCGGCTAACAGCACGGCGGTGCCGTAGTCGTTGTTCAGCGCGTATGAGGGTGCGTCGGAGGGATCGACGCCGTGCCCGACCACCGCGGCCTGGTGGCAGACCGCGTCGACGCCGTCGAGCAGTTCAGCGACGATCTCGGTGTCGGTGACATCACCGCGCAGGAAGCGGTGCCGCCGGGTGTATTCGGGCGGCGTGGTGGAGCCGTGCGCGGTGGACAGCAGGTTGTCCAGCACGACGACCTCGTCGCCGTCATCGGCCAGCTGGTCAGCGATCCGGGACCCGATGAATCCGGCGCCGCCGGTGAGGAGCACTCGCACCTCGCCGACGGTAGGCCGACCGCGCCAGGGTGCGCGCGGCCTGCGCCGACCACGTCACCGAATCGTCAGAAATCACCGGGCCCGTGGCGGCGGAGCGGGCCTGGAACCGGATACGGTGTCGGCATGGAACGGAGCGCACAGCGGCTGGGCCGGGCACTCGTGGTGATTGTGGACGACCGGGTCGCGCACGGGGAGCACGAGGACACCTCCGGGCCGCTCGTCACCGAGCTGCTTGAGGAAGCCGGGTTCATCGTCGACGGCGTCGTGGTGGTCGAGGCCGAGACCGCGGCCATCCGCAACGCGCTCAACACCGCGGTGATCGGCGGGGCGGACCTGGTGATCACGGTCGGCGGCACCGGAGTATCGCCGCGCGACCGCACGCCGGACGCGACCGCCGGCGTGCTCGACCGCCCGATTCCGGGCATCGGCGAGGCCCTGCGCGCCTCGGGGCTGGCCGCGGGCGCGGTCGACGCCGGGATCTCCCGCGGCCTGGCCGGAGTTTCGGGCAGCACGCTGGTGGTCAACCTGGCCGGTTCGCGCGCGGCGGTGCGCGACGGCATGGCCACCCTCTCCTCGCTGGTCCCGCACGTCATCGACGAGCTCTCCGGCCTCGAAGAGGTCTGAGCCCGGCCGTTGTGCGGCGGATGTCTCTCTGCACTTGTCAAACAACAGGTGGGACGATGGACCCATGCCGGACGAGGAACGACGCCCCCGCGTGACCGAGGCCCAGCGCCGCCGCCGGGTCGACGAGGTCTTCGGCGACGTGCTGCCGGAGACCACGTCCGATGAGCGGGGCCGGGGCCCGGAGACCACTCCGGATTCGTGGTATCTCGAGAACCGGCCCCCGCATCACGATCGGTGACCCCCTCAGCTGCTGTGGCGCGAGGGGCCTTCGCCGTTGCCCTGCTGCGCGCGCAGCAGGTCGCGGATTTCGGTGAGCAGCTCGACGTCGGTGGGCTCGGCCGGGCCGGGCTCCTGGCCGCGCTTGCGCCGCTCCTGCAGGTGCTTGACCGGCAGGACGATCAGGAAGTAGACGATCGCGGCGACGATCACGAAGTTGATCGCCGCGTTGATCACGCTGCCGAAGTCCATGAAGGTCGAGTCGTTGTTGCGCAGGACGTTGAAGCCGAGGCCCTTCCCCGCGTTCGAACCGCCGAGGGCGTTGATCAGCGGCTTGATGAGGCCGTTGGTGAAGGCGGTGACGATCGCGGTGAACGCGGCTCCCACCACGACGGCGACCGCGAGGTCGACGACGTTGCCGCGCATCAGAAAGTCCTTGAAACCTTTCAGCACTGCTGCTCCCAGGGGATTCGGGACAGGCATCTGGCCGTCTTCGGACAGCCGTCGCCCGTCGGAACAGGGTCGGGTTAGCGGAGAGTAACCGTTACCGGTCGTTCGAGCGAGGAAGCAGCGACCTGCGTGGCAACCCCCATCGGGAGCGCGAGCAGGACCAGCGGACCCTTCTGCGGCGGGCCCAGGGCGTGATTCCCGACGTCGTCGGAACGCCGGACGGTGACCACCGTGGCCCCGCTGGCCAGCACAGAGGCGGTTTTTGTGGTATCCGCGCCCGCGACGACGTCGACGCGCTGGCCCGGCTGGAGCAACTCGGCGACGGCCGCGTCCGCGAGCCGGACGGCGACGGTGACCGCGCCGGGTTCACCCGTTACGGGGAGGCTGTTGCCAAGGAGCCGGACGTCGGTGATGGGTTCGCCAGCCCGGGCCGCGCCGGAGAGAAGACGGCCTACAACCGCGTCGGTCGCGGAAAGCGCGCCGGACGGGCGGAGGTTGTCGGGCAGTGCGATTGTCCGCACGTCAGCAGCGCGCAGGACCGAGCCCGCGGGCAGATCGCGAGCGGAGACCACCGTCGAGGTGGCGGGTGCGCCCCGTGCGGAGGGCGGGAGGAACAGGACGAGCAGGCCGGCCAGGAGCAGGGCCGCCGCGAGACACCGGCGGAGCATCCGGGCTCGCCGCCCGCGCGGCAGACGGACGTCAGGCAGCGCGGGAAGGCGGCTGAGCAAGGTGTTCACGGTTGTCCCCTCGTCGGTTCCGGTACGGCGGGATGCCGCACGAATCCGACGTTAAGGACGTCGCGAACCGGCCGGAAGAGCCGATTCGCGAACCTGTGGACAACTGGCCCCTTGTGGATAACTCGGGGCTCAGGAGGACGCGGAAGCCGTTTTCGTCGTGCTCGTCGTGGAGGATGTGTTCGAGGACGAAGAAGACGTCGACGAAGAGGAGGTGGTGGACGACGAGTCGGACTTGGCGCTCTCGGTCTTGGCCGGGGCCGCGGAGGTGCTCGACTTGCTCGAATCACGCGAATCCGTGCGGTAGAACCCGCTGCCCTTGAAGACCACGCCGACCGAACTGAAGACCTTCCGCAGCGCGCCGGAGCACTGCGGGCAGACGGTCAGGCTGGGGTCGGAGAAGGACTGCACCGCTTCGAAGCGGTGGTCACATTCCTTGCAGGCGTACTGGTACGTGGGCACTGAAGCTCCTTCATGCACTGGCACTCGACCTACAAGAGTGCTAACCCAATTGTGCTGGACGGCATTCCCTCAGCGCAATTACCCCTTGCTCACACTGCGGCGGCGGGAGGGGGCAGAGGCGGGTTAGTGCTGGTCAGGGTGTCGCGGGCGAGGCTGCCGGGTGGCTGGACTGCGACTAGTCCGGTCGGGCGGGCTGTCGGCGGCTGGCTTGGCGGGCCTGGGCAGCGTCCGTGGAAGGGCCTGGCTGTGCTGGGTTCGGCGGATGTGCGAGCGGCCTGTCGGGCGCGCGTTTTTGGGTGATTCGTTCCGGAATGTTCGGCCAGGTGCTCGGTGACGGTGGGCGTCCGCGCGCGGCTTGGAGCTAGCAGTACGAGTGCGGGCGCGGGCGTCAGTTGGGGCAGGTGGCGCACCTGTTGCGGACCGCTCGAGACTGGGGCTCTCTGGGCTCCAGGGCGGACGCTCGGGCCTTCGGTTCGGACGGCGGGATGGCCACGGCACCCGACCAGGCGGCGGTGGTGGGTGCCTCCGACCGGCCGGGCGGGCGCTGGCGGCGGACATCCGGTTGGGGCGACCGCACCGGCTACGGCGAGCCCATCGAGTGGTCTTGACCACTCCTCAGCGAGTCGCGGCGGCGGTGGGCAGCTCGATGAGGCCCGAGGGCGTCAGGACGGCGGTCATGGGCACGTCGTGGGGTTCGGCGGGGAGGTGGTCGACGACCTCCTCCGCGCGCACCACAGCCACGCGGGTGGTATCCGGCGCAGCGGCCAGGGTGCGGTCGTAGTAGCCGGCTCCGCGGCCGAGGCGGGTGCCGTGGCGGTCGACGGCCAAGGCTGGGATCAGCAGCACCTGTGCCGACGTCACCGCGGCGGTGCCCAGGCGTGGGCCGGACGGTTCCAGGACGCCGCGGAGGCGTCCGGGGATCAGGGCGTCCGGGCCGGTGTACTCGGACCAGTCAAGCGGGCCGGGCGCGTCCGGGATGACTGGCAGCAGGACGCGAGCGCCCGTCGCGGCCAGGGCGTTCACCAGGGAGATCTGTCCGGGCTCGGTACCGAATGGGAGGTACGCGCACACCGTTTCCGCTTGGATCGACGACGCGGCGGTCGCCAGGGCGGCTGCCTCGCGAGCGTGGGCTTCGGGAGGCAGTTCGGCGCGGGCGCGAAGGATTCGGGTCCGCCACTCCGCCTTGCTCGGGGTCTCATTGCCCGGCTCGTGCATGAGACCAGGTTAGGCTTTGCGCCCATGACGGGCGCCTCAACCACCCAGACCTTCAGAACCGCCATCGTGCCTGCCGCAGGGCTCGGCACGCGATTCCTGCCGACGACGAAAGCGGTGCCCAAAGAGCTGCTGCCGGTGGTCGACACGCCGGGAATCGAGATCGTCGCGACCGAGGCGGCGAGTGCGGGCGCGAAGCGGCTGGTGATCGTCACCTCGCCGGACAAGGAAAGCGTCGTCCGGTACTTCGAGGCGAAGCCGGACCTGGAGAAGACGCTCGAGGAGAAGGGCAAGACCGAGCTGCTGGCGAAGGTTCGCCGAGGGCCGGAGCTGCTGGACGTCGAGGTCGCGATCCAGGAGCAGGCGCTCGGGCTCGGGCACGCCGTCGCGCAGGCTGAGCCCAACCTCACCGACGAGGACACCGCTGTCGCCGTGCTCCTGCCGGATGACCTCGTGCTGCCCGCCGGGGTTCTCGACCGGATGTCGGCTGTCCGCGCCCAGCACGGCGGGAGCGTGCTCTGCGCCTTCGACATCCCGAAGGAGCAGATCTCCCCGTACGGCGTCTTCGACGTCACCGACACCGACGACCCGGACGTCAAGCAGGTCCACGGCATGGTCGAGAAGCCCAAGCCGGAGGACGCGCCGTCGACCTACGCCGCGGCCGGGCGGTACCTGCTCGACCGGGCGATTTTCGACGCGCTGCGCCGGATCAAGCCCGGCGCGGGCGGCGAGCTGCAGCTCACCGACGCCGTCGCGCTGCTGATCGAGGAAGGGCACCCCGTGCACATCGTCGTCCACCGCGGCGGGCGGCACGACCTGGGCAACCCGGGCGGATTCCTGCGCGCCGCCGTCGATTTCGCGCTCGAGGACCCGGATTACGGGCCGTCGCTGCGCAGCTGGCTGACCGAACGGATCGGAAACGATCGCCCATGACGGACTCCCTCGATTCCACCCCCGCCACCCCGACCGAAGACGTCGCGGCCACTGAACCGGCGATTCAGGCCGTCGCCGCGGCGGAATCGGCAGAAACCGGTGTCCCGACTGAAGAATCCGCCGGGTCGGGTGAGTTCCGCTCGGTCGACGAGCAGATCGCGCTGACCCTCGACGCCGCCGTGCGCCCGCGGCCGGTCCGGGTCGCGATCTCCGAAGCGCAGGGCCTGCTCTGCGCGGAGGAAGTGGTCGCCGAGCACGCGCTGCCCGGGTTCGACCAGGCGGCAGTTGACGGGTACGCGGTCCGGAGCGTCGACGTCCAGACCGCCGGGCAAGAGCCGGTTCAGCTGCCGGTCGTCGGCGAAATCCCGGCTGGCTCGCGTCAGCCGCGCCGGTTGCAGCCGGGGCAGGCTGTACGCGTCGACACCGGCGCTCCGCTGCCCACGCTCGCCGACGCCGTGGTCCCGACCGCGTACACCGACGGCCACCAGGCCAAGGTCACGATCCACCGGTCTGTGCCGTCGGCCGGCTACGTGCGCCGGGCCGGCGAAGACGTGCAGATCGGCGACGTCGCGGTGCGCAAGGGCGACACCATCGGATCCGCGCAGGTCGGACTGCTGGCCGCGGTCGGCCGCGCGAAGGTGCTGGTCTACCCGCGGCCGCGAGTGTCGATCGTGTCGGTCGGCGACGAGCTGGTGGACATCGACCGCACGCCGTCGGTCGGCCAGGTCTACGACGTCAACTCGTACGCGCTGGCCGCGGCCGCTCGCGACGCTGGCGCCGAGGTGAGCCGGGTCGGCATCGTGCCGGGTGACCCGAAGCGGCTGCGCGAGGTCGTCGAAGGACGGCTGCTGATGTCCGAGATCGTGGTCGTCGCGGGCGGAGCCGGCGGGTCTTCCGGCGACGAGGTGCACGCCGCGCTGTCCGACCTCGGGCACATCGACATGACGCGGGTCGCGATGCACCCCGGGTCGGTGCAGGGCTTCGGCCGGCTCGGCCCGGATTCGGTGCCGACGTTCCTCATCCCGGGCAACCCGATGAGCGCGCTCGTGGTCTTCGAGGTGCTGGTGCGGCCGCTGATCCGCACCGCGCGCGGCACCCGCAACCCGCACCGCCGGGTGGTCGGGGCGCGGCTGCTGTCGTCGATCACCTCGACGAAGGGCCGCCGCGGCTACCTGCGCGGCCAGCTGCTGCGCGACGAGGCGAACGGCGAGTACCTGGTGCAGCCGCTCGGCACGTCCGGTGCGCACCTGCTCGCGTCGCTAGCCGAGGCCAACTGCCTCATCACCGTCGAAGAAGATCTCACCGAGGTGGCCGCGGGCGACCAGGTCAAGGTCACCTTCCTCGCCCAGCGCGCCTGATCCGTGGCCGCACTCGCCGACTCGGTCGAAAACCGGCACCCGGGCTGGCCAGCCACGCTCGGTCCCTTGCGGGTCCCGGCAGGCGTGCTGGCCGTGCGCCCGGTGCGGTTGCGCGATGCCGGGGAGTGGAGCCGGGTGCGGCTGCGCGATCGCGAGCACCTCGAAGAGTGGGAGCCGACCGGGATCGGGCCGTGGGCGGACCGCAACGCGTTCTGGTCGTGGCCGTCGCAGTGGGCGGCGCTGCGCGGCCTGGCGCGGCGGGGCCAGTGCCTGCCGTTCACGATCACGGTGGACGGAAAATTCGCGGGGCAGATCACTGTCGGTAATGTGATCCGCGCCGCACTCCGGTCGGCCTGGATCGGGTACTGGGTCTCGTCCGAGATCGTCCGCGGAGGTGTGGCCACCGCGGCCGTCGCGCTCGTGACAGATCACGCTTTCGACGCCGCCGGGCTGCACCGGCTGGAAGCGACCGTCCGGCCGGAGAACAACGCCAGCATTCGGGTGCTCACCAAGGCCGGATACCGGCAGGAAGGGCTGTTCGAGCGGTACCTCGACGTCGCCGGAGCGTGGCGGGACCACCTGTGTTTCGCCGTGACGAAAGAGGAGACCGGCGACGGCCTGGTGTCCCGCCTGGTGGCGTCCGGACGCGCCGACCGGCTCTGACGGTGACTACGCGTCCCGCTTCGATCACGCGTTACCACATCCTGTGAGATTCACCTAATGCGGTGATGCATTTTCGTGATCGAACCCGGCGAGTCTGCGCCTCCTGTGTGACTGTTGTGGCTAGCGTGACTACAGCAGAGAATCGGGGGAGGTGACGGGAGATGCCCAGTTCGGTGATCATCGTCGCGCTCGCCGCGGCATGGCTCGTCGTTCTCGTGCCCATGGTGGCTCGCAAACGCCAGCAAGTCGCGCGGACGCCGACCTCCGCGCTGGCCGCCCGGGTAGTGCGAAGGGGCAGCAACGAGGGACAGGAGGACGACGCCGTGTCCGACAATGCGAATCCTTCGGTGGAGGACGACCTCGCCGAACTCGAAGCGGAACTCGACGCTGACCTGGACGCCGAGCCCGAACCCGAACCGGAGCCGCTCCCGCAGCCATCGCGTGCCGAACGCGCCGCCGAACCACGCCGCGAACGCCGCAGCTACCGGCCCGGCCGAGGCGGCTTCGACCCGGAAGCCGCCGAGATCGCGGCCAAGGCGAAGTACGCATTCCGTCAGCGAGTGGTCGTGATCCTGCTGATCGCCGCCGTTGTGACGGCCGCGATCGCCGGATTCGCCATCTCGCTCGCGTGGTGGGTGCACGGCGCGGTGGATCTCGCCCTCGTCGGCTACCTCGTGTACCTCCGCCGCCAGGTCCGCATCGAGGAAGAGATCCGGCAGCGCCGGATGGCCCGCTACGCGGCGACGGCCCCTGCTGCTCCTTCGTACGACTCATTTGCGGAGGAAGAGGAGGACGTCGAGGTCGTCACGCCCGAGGTGCCGCGCGACATCGTGGAGCGCAAACCGTCCCCGATGTCCCGCATCCGTCGGCAGGCAGTCGTGGTCGACCTGGACGACGAGGACCCCGCTTTCGAGGAACTCGCCGAGCCGAGCACGAGCCCGTACCGCCGGGCGGTCGGAGAGTGACCCCCCGCTGTGGGGTGCCTGGAGGGCGCTGCTAAGCTTTCCAAGCACTGAACAACAGGGGCTCACGCTCCTAGGGGCTGTAGCGCAGTTGGTAGCGCGTCTCGTTCGCATCGAGAAGGTCAGGGGTTCGATTCCCCTCAGCTCCACAGCAGGTGAGAGGCCCTTTCCGGGGTACCGGGGAGGGCCTTTTTCATGCCCGTACAGCAGCAAAGTACAGCAACGGCTCATCGGAGGCTGTCTCCCAGCTTCTTGAGCGCAGCGCGTGTTTGCTCGGACGAGACCTCCGTGTAGATCTCCATCGTCATCGAGAACTGAGCGTGGCGGAGGATCCGCATGGCCACGCGGGGATGCACGTCCAGGTCGGCGAGCAGGGAGCCGCACGAACGTCGGCCGTCATGGACGGTGATGTAGCGGACACCGGCTTTGGTGCAGCGTGCAGCCCAAGAACGAAGGAAGTTGCGCGGCTCGACTGGCGTACCGAGCTGGGTAGTGAACAGCAGGTTGCTGTCTGGCCAGAAGTCGGCCTTCTCGCGGTCCCGGTTCCTGTGCTCTATGCGCAGCTTCAGCGCCGCTGTTACGACGTCGATCATAGGCAAGGTGTCATCTGACGTCGGGGTCTTGGTCTGGCGGTGCAGGAGCTGCTTCCGGACGCGCTGGAGCTGCCAGGCGATGTCCAGCTCGGACGTTTCGAAGTTGATTGCTTCCTCGGGCAGGCCAAGCACTTCCCCTTCGCGCATACCCATGATCACGATGAGGACGTAGGCCGCGTAGAGCGGATCGTTGTCTTTCTTCGCCGACTCCAGGAACTTTCGTGCTTCATCGTTGGACCACCGCTGGCGCTTGGGCTTCCGGACGGCAGGCAACGTCACCAAGCCGACCACGTTGCGGGTAATCAGCTCTTCGCGGATGGCGTAGTTCAGCGCGCTCCGCAGGCAATCCCGGATGTCCCTGATGGTCCTTGCGGATGGTGCCTGTCCGCAGCACCGACCCTTCGCACAGCAGCGTTGCTTGTTTCGCGGCCGCTTGGCGTCTTTGCCCTGTGCGCAGCACTGGCACACCGTAGGCAGCTTGTTGGCCCACTTCTGTGCCTCGCGGAGTTGAAGGCGATCGATGCGCGTTTCCCCTAAGAAGGGGTTGATGTACAACCGCACGAAAAGCTCATAGTTGACGTACGTCTTCGGTGCACGGTTCGGCTGAATAAACTCCTCAAGCCAGTGCAGCAGGTACGGGCCTAGCTTGGGAACATTCGTCGAAACGGGTCCTTTCTTTGCTTCCTGCTGCAGCTTCAGCCACTTATTGTGGACTTCCTCCCGAGTCTTCCCGTAAACGTATTTTCGTTTCCTGTCTCCGCTGGGGGTTGTGACCCATGCGTACGCGCAGAACCCCCTTCGATAAGGGAAGATCGAACCTTCCCCGTTGGCGCGTTTCCCTGCCATATTAATTTCCCTCCATAACTCGATCGTTGATGTACTGGTCAACCCATTCGGGAAGAATTCGCCGGTTCCGGCCGTCCTTGACAGAGCGAATCTGTTGAGTGGCGACCAGCATTTTCGTCTTCGACAGTCCGTAGCCCAGCATCTCCGCCACCTCGGCAACGGTGTGCCATTTACGCGTGATCATCCTCAGATCTCCCCCTTCCCTGGTCAGGCGGCCAACCGCGCAGTTGCCGAAGTTTCCGGCGGCTCGGGCGGCGGTGATCCGGACGCGGCGAGCCGGGCGGCTTCGTATTCGGCTTTCCAGGTGAGGCGTTCGGCGATGGCGCGCATGACGAGCTGGTCCCGGGGCGGGCAGTTCGGGTCACCGGGCTCGACCTTGCGCCACGACAGCTTTTCCGGGTCGGGGCGTGGTTTCTCGATCCCGACCGCCGCGAGGGCGGAAAGCACGAACCCGACCCGGTCGGCCTTGTGGTCGGCCACGGTCTTGCCGGACCACTTGCGGGAGACCAGGACCCGGCGACCGGGCAGGCCGAGCGTGGTCCGCCGATGCGCGCGCCCCCGGCAGTGCCCCGGAGTCGTTTTTCCGTTGGCCCCCTTGGGATTGATGCCGTAGAGCAGCCACACCGGGCAGCGCGGAGAGCACGGGGTGACCGCCAGCTCAGCGTGCAACCGGTCGTGGTGGTCACGCTGCGCGGCGGTCTCGGCGTCGACCACTTCGCCGGTGGATTTGGTGAGGTATTTGGTCAGGTAGCCGATGTGCCGCCCGGCTTCCTCGGTGCCGCCGAGGATTCCTTTCGAGTGCACCTGTTGCCCGAACCGCACGACGTGCGCCGGTTCCTCCACCGCGTCTACCGCGTCGTCCCACGCCGTCAGCGGCTCCCGGGTGTCAGGGTCCACAAAGGAACGGGCATCGGGGTCCCACACCGGTTTCCGGTCCCCGCCGTAGACCATCTTGTCGTGGTTGGGCCACCACACCTGGTGGTAGGTCGCTTCGGTCACGATCCGGATGACCTCGTGGGAGATCGCTCCGCGCAGCGCGGTGTGCAGGTGGGGTGCGGCGCGTTTCTGGGGTTCCACGGTGGCGAAGTACTGCACGTCGAACCCGACGACCCGGCGCAGGTTCTGCCACCACCGGTCCACCAGCGCGGCGAAGTGCACCGCGTCCCGAGCCGCCCGCCGGTAGTCGTACGAGCTGGGGTCGACCGGGGAGCCGTCCGGGCGCACGCGGCCGTAGGTGTCGCAGGTGAGGGTGACGAACATCGACGGCCGGAACCGGCCCGCGAACTCCCGTCCGACGGTGGTTTTGGCGACTTTCTTGCGGGGAAGGTTCGGCGCGTCCTGCCGCCGACGCGTGGACCGTTTCACCGGCTTCTTGCCGGGTGCGTCGAGGGATGGAAGCCGCCCCGTCATGCCCGACTCGCGCAGCTCCGCGTCCACGGTGGACACTTCGGCCCGCAGTTCCTCCGCCTCCGGCTCGTTCCCGGCCTCGACCGCGTCCCGGTAGTGCGCGGCGAGATCAGCCCGGTAGGTCAGCAACTCCCGTTGAGTCTCCGTCGGTTCCGCGCGGGTGATCACGGGTTCTTCGGTCAGGTGCCAGCCCTCCCGGCACTGGGCCTGCCGCAGGGCCTTGGCCTTGCGAGCACACGGCAGGCACACCGATTCCACCGTGGAGCCGCACGGCACCGGGACGTAGCGCAGCTCCCCGGTCTCCGTGTCGGCGACTTCCATCGTGAACGGCCGGACGCACACCCCGTGCTGCTCCGCCGTCGCCTTCACCACGTCGGCCGCGAGGGCACCACGGATTCGGTCCGGTCCCCGTGCCGGCATCGGCTGACCAGCGGTTTCGTCGTTAGCCGAGGAGCGCGACCATGCGGGCCCCGCAAGCGTGGCAGGCATTGGCTGACCAGCATGTTCCCGTCCTGAGGGGGGCATCAGGCGACCTCCCCTCCGGCGCGTGCCCACTGCCGCAGCAGCCACACGGGCATGTCCTGATCGGTCCGCAGAGGCAGGTCCGGGAAGGTGGCCGGGTCGAACGGAACCCCGCCGTAGACGTTGACCGGAACCCCGCAGGGAGTACGGCCGGTCAGCGACACCAAGACCAGCCCGCCGTCCCCGACGCGCACCACGCTGGCCCGTGGTTCGTCCAGGGTGGACGCCCATACGCTCAACCCCCGCGCCACGCCGGGCAGGCCGCCGGTGTCGAGCTGGACAGTGATCGGGTCGGACACGGACGTGACTTTCACCGAGAAGGCCGGGGGCAGCGCATACGCGTCGAGGTGGTCCCGGATCGCGTCGAGGAAGACCATCAGCCGGTTCATGCCGTCCCCCTTTCCTTGCTGTCACCGCGGTTATGGGCGAGGTCGATCACCTGTGCCCCGCCGTTGGTGACGTAGTTCTCCAGCGCTTTCACCGTCGCGTCAGAGACCCATCCAGCGCGCACGCGTAGGGGTTCGCGGATGCCTTCGCCCCACACGTAGCCGACACCGGGCGTGCTCTCCGGGATGCGGTTGGCCCACGCGCCGCGTTCGTATGCGCCGTCGCCGAGCACCATGGACACCTGAGACTTGGACGTGACGCGCAGGCAGACGCGGCGGGTGAACAGTTCCCGCACCGGGATGGTTTCCTTCGTCGGGTCCTGCACGTAGCCACGCACCGAGATCAGCGCCGCCCGCCCTTGGGTGTTGAGGACCGAAATGTGTTCGGTGATCGCCTCTCGCGTCTTGCGGTCGGTGTAGCGGGTCAACGCCGCCAACTCGTCGAACTCCAGCAGCTCAAGCGGAAACTCCTGCGAGAGCGGCACTTCCCGGGTCTGCCCCGCGAACGCCCGCTTGCGGCGCTCCAGTTCGTCCCGCAGCGCCTCCAGCACCTCCAGCGCCTCTTTGCCCGAGACCGCGTACCGGCAGAAGATCCCGCGCCCGTACGCGAGTTCCATGCCCTTGGGGTCCACACCGGACACCCGCACCAGCCCGGAGCGGATTGCCGGGGCAGCCGACACCAGCGGCGACCACATCACCGAGTTCTTTCCCGCACCCGAAGCACCGGCCACGAGGGTGTGCGCGCCGCCGCCGAGCAGGGGCAGCCGCCAGGCCGTCCCGTACTCGGTGGAACCGGCGAACACTCGCCGCAGATCCACCGCCGACGCTTCGGCCACCTCCGGCAGCGGCAGGCAGGACACCGCCGAGGCCAGCAGGTCCCGGCGCATGAAGTCCACCGACACCACATCCGGCGAGATCTCCCGCACCTGCACCCGCGTCACCCGCCGCGCCGTCGCCAAAGCACGGGCAGCCTCGCCGAAGTCCTCCGGAGTCTGGCCGGGCACCAGGCGTACGCGCACCTCGTCCCACGAGGGGCCGGAACGGACCCGCAGCAGCTTCGGGAAAGCCACGCCCGCGTCACGCCGGGACTGGGCCACCGCTTCGCGCTTGCGACGCCGCGAGACCAGGTTCACCGTCACGTCCACCGGGATCGCCTCGTCCCGCACGGTCAGGCCGCAGGCATGCAGCCAGCCCGGGAGCTTGCGCCCGTAGACGGCCCAGCGCAGCCACCAGGCACGCACCCAGCGCCCGCACCACTGCTCGAACCCGATCCGCCAGCCCAGCCGCCACACCGCAGCGACCAGGCCGACAGAACCGGCCGTGATCGCCAGGGAGAGCCAGCCGAGCCAATGCCACCACGCCCACAGGGCGAGCAAGGTCAGGCAGGTGCGCCAGTGGGTGGCCAGTTGCCGAACAATCCAGCCCACGGCCCGCGCGAGGCCCCACAGGGCCAGGCCGAGGAATGCCAGTGCGGCCAGGGTTTCCGCGATCGCGGCGAAGGCGCGGCCGAGTTTGGCCAGCATCCACACCAGCACCGCCAGGCTCACGCCGCCGATGATCACCGTCGCCGCGTTCATCGGGCATCACCGCCGTCCGGCCGTGCGCACGTATCCGGCAGCCGCAGGACCAGCGGCAACATGCCCTGGCACGGAGCGCAGGGTGTTTCGCCGGGCACGAGCCGGGCGAACTTGCGGCATTTTTGGCTGCGCGTTCGGGTGACCCCGGTTGACGTCTGTTGTTGGTCGTCATTTATCTTATTCATCGTTCACCACCAGTGGACAGCGCAGAACCGGTTCAGGTTTGCCGCCAAGAGGCCGGTTCTGCGTTTATTTATAGGGACAATTCCGGGCACGTGGGACGCGTTGAGCCACAAGCGCGCGTCCCACGTGCTTTTTCGATATTCGATTGAGAAAATGCTTTTAGCGTGTCGCTGAGATCACCTCCTCCGGTCCGCTAGTCATAGTCGGAGGCGTACTCCGGTTTCCGAGTCAAGCGCGCGATGGCTTCCCGCTGCCTGCCGAACATCGCCCACGCCTCGTACTGGTGCTCAGGGTCGGTAACGGAGACGTTCTTGTACAGTTGCGCCACGTGGCGCAGCCAGCCGATCCGCTCCGGCAGGTCTGCGCCCTCGCCCGGGTCGAGCCTCTTCGCTTCGTTGCGCGCTTCCTCCAGCGTCGTCACCGCGTCGACGTCTTTCACGTTTCATCCTCCGTTCTGTGTTCGCGCCGAGGCGGGCCAATCAGCCGGTTGCCGAACCTTGGCGGGCCGCCGCCAGCCCGGGTCCCATGTCTCGCCACGCTGCGCGCATTCCTCGCGGTCCACCTGGTCGCGCACCGCGATGAGCAGCAGTTGCCGCCGACATACCGGCAAGTCCCATGCCACCGCTTGCCCCATCCCGACCAGCATCGGAATCGACGGGTGGAGCTTCCCCAGCTCGACCTGTCCCCAGGTCGCGGGGTGCAGCCCGGCATCCTCCGCCGCCTCGCAGCACAGCTTCCGCGCTCGCATCCGCAACGCGAACGCCAGCTGCGCCAAGCACTTCGGCGCGCGCATTCGACTGCCGCCGAACACATGCAGTTCGTCTACAAAGGAGTTGAACCCTTCCCGCGGCTCCGGCTGTCCCGTTCCGTCCGCAGCCGTCAACGCCAACGCGTACGGAGACGCATTCAGCGCCCTCGCCAGCCCCGACGCAAACACGACCGAGCACAGCGGTTCCTCGCCCCTCTCCAGCCGCCCCAGCGTGGTCCGGTTAATGCCCGCCCGCCGCGACACTCCGGCCTGCGACAAGCCCAGCTCTCGCCGACGTTCCAGCAGGAAGCGCGCCGTCGCCGCAACCCTTTCGTCCGCCGCCTCGACCGTTTCGCAGCCGTCCACGTCCATGCCCCTCACCGCGACCACCGCCGCGACCTCGGCGGGCGAGTCCAGCGCGGCTTCCATGTTTCGCCTTTCCGTTCGTAGTGCTGCCTCCGCAGCTGATCTCGCATGGCCAACCCCAGCAGCGGCACCCGGTACGCTTCCGAGCCTGAGCCCAGCCGTTCCGCGATCCGCACGAGGACGGGAATCGACGGCCGGTACTCGTTCCGCTCCAGCTTGTCCCAGGACCGGACATGCAGCCCCGCAGCCGCAGCAGCCTCTTCGCAGTCCTTGCGCGCAATCGCCCGCAGGAGAAATATCAACTCTGCCAGGCATTCCGGCTCGTGCAGGTCACACACGTAGCTGCACGCCAATTGATCCACAATGGACGACAAGGACACGGAACGGTCCAGCTTTCCCTTTCCGTCCGCCACCATCGCAACCAGCCCGTACGGGTTCACCTCCAGCGCCTTCGCCAGCTTGGCCGTGACCGCGACCGACTGCACCGGCCGTTGGCCTTTCTCGAACCGCACCATCGAGGTATGCGAGATGCCCGCGCGGAAACCGACTTCCCGTTGTTTCAAGCCAAGCTCATGCCGACGAGCCACCAGGAATCCGCCCACCGCGCGCGCACCCGCGTTCACCTCCCTCACTCCTTTCCGGCCTCCGCCCCGTTCTTGCTCTGCTCCAGCTCCGCAATCCGCAGGCTTTCGACGAACGCGCAACTCAGCGCCTCGTAATGGTGCCGGGTGTCGATCTCCGCCACCTCCTGATACATCCGCATGTTTTCCTTGTGCCACAACAACTTTTCCGCCGACGACACGGGACCACGGGGCAACCGGCTCAGCTTGTCGGCGTGCGCCTCGTCCAGGGTCCGGGGTCCCGTCTTCGTCGCCATCACGAGCCGCCCGGACCCGGGCCGTTGCGACGACCACGCCCGGAGCCCGGCCGCGAACTCGGCAACCGCCGCGGATTGCCCAGCCGGACCCGCTCCGCCGTCGCCTGCACTGCCGGTTCCGCCGCGCTCATGGCCAGATCCGCCGCCTGCCGGGAAAACTCCCGCACCGCCAGCACCACCGCCGCGCGGACCCACCACGGCCACGCCTGCGCCTCCAGCAACTCATGCCAAAGCTGCGCAACTGTCTCCGTCGCGTAGCCCAGCTGCGCACGCGCCTCGTCCGTGCTCTCCCGCTGTTCGACGTTGTACAGACCCGAGTAATCCTGATACGCCGAAGTCCACGCCTCTTCCAGCTCCTTCACCGAACGACGCCGCGCGTGCATCACTAGGCCGCCTTGGACTCGTCCGAGCTCGACGACGTCGACGACCGCGACGACTTAGCACCACCCGCCGAACCGGAACCAGCGGCCTTGAAACCCGTCGCGCGGAACACGTACGTCAGGTACTTGAACTCGCCCTGCCCGCCAACGCGCGGCTCCGCCGTCAACCCTTCCAATTCCACCGGCCGCATACCCGGCAGGGCCTCACTGGTCGTCGGCACCGGCTGCACGTCCGCCAGCAACGTCACCTCGAACGATGCCCGCTTCGCCTTCGCTTCGCCCGGGTCCGTTGCTGTGAACTTCCACTGCCGCTTGCCCGTCACTTCGTCCACCTTCTGACGAACTGGCCGGTTCGCCGCGCGCTCCTCCCGAGACTGAAACTCGTTGTCCGCCGAAACCTCGCCGACCATCACAAGACCGTCAGGAAAAGCGTCATCGAACGGAATGGAAAACCGGAAACCACGTTCAATAGCCACGATATTGACCCTTACTGTTGGGAATCTTTGCCGTTTATTTTTTCGCCATCTATGTCGTCAGCCATGTCCAGTAGCATCTGGCCGATATTTCGGGCCTCTTCAGCCGACATCATCAGATCTCTTATTCCAGGAACCGAGAGAACGGCGGAGCTTCCCGCGCGGAACACCCACATGTACCTCTCGGCCCCATCGTTTTCGGCGCCTTCAGATGCCCGAGGTCCAGTGCGCTTCGCCATGAACCAGCCCTCTCACTTAGCGGCCCTCCCTACGTACTCGGCTTGTCGAACATGAGCTAGAATCGGCCAGGCGAGCCAAATTCAAAACTGAAGACAGGCATATGCATACGGCGCTAAGCGCCAAATATGCATCCGACGCATATGCGCAGGTCAACAACCCGTTACCGTGCTACGATGCATGCATACGACAACCGCAGGGGGTGACCGTATGAGTGAGGACGCCGAGGCAAACGCGCCCGACCTGCCCGCCGACTTCTGGGAGCGGCCAGACATCCGCGCACCCCTGCTTAACCAGCACTTCGGGCACTTCCTCCGGGCTTATCGGTCCGCGCAAGACCCCAAGGTCAAGCAAGCCGATCTCGCGGCGTGGCTTGGTGTCACTCAGGGGCAGCTCAGCAGGCTTGAGCGGTCCCCTTCGGCCATCACCGACCTCGCAAAGCTCGAAAGGTGGGCGAATGCTCTGCGCATACCAGCCGACCTCTTATGGTTCAGTACCCAAACAGAGCACGCAACCCTGACCAGTCACCCAGGTTATTCGCCTGAGAATACCGGTCCGAGTTCAGTTGGCGTACCGCGTCGCGACCTATTTAAGACCGCAGGTGCCATAGCGGTTTCAGCTGCAAGCGCAGCGCTACTCGCGAACGCACCCTGGCAGCGATTAATCGATTCAGTAGAAAACGATCGGCCAGTCGACATGGCTACCGTTCAGCTTATGAAGGACCGAACCGCGGACTTTCACGAGAATGAGCACACGGTTCCCGCACGCCAGTTGCTGGACGATTTGCAACGACATCGGTCAATCGTCTCCGCATTACTTGACAACGCCCGCACGAGTGAAATTAGAAGTGAGCTTGCTCGCACCCTGGGCGAGACAGAAGTTTTGGTCGGATGGTTGCATTTTGACCTTGGAAATGCGAACGAAGCCGTTCAATCTTGGCGCAAGACGCTAAAAATCGCCAAGGCTTCCGACGATGGACCCCTAGCGGCGTGCGCGCTTTCGTACTGGAGCTACCTAGCGTCTTCGCGGAATGACACAATCCCAGCAATCCGCCTGCTTCAACAGGCTGAGAGCTACGTGCCGGGCACTACGGCACCTGCCACCCGGGCATGGGTCGCAGGCCGAGAGGCTGAAGAGCTAAGCCGTTTGGGGAATGAAACAGAAGCCATGCGCGCACTCGAACGCGCGTTTACGGCTTTTGACTTCGCGCAACCCCGTACAGAGCGACTTTGGACGACGTTCTTTACTGCGAGCAGGCTTGGCAGTTTGACCGTCTCGACCTACATGGGACTCCAGCACCGCGACGCTCCCGCGATCGCCGATTCTCTACTGGCATCCCTTCCTCCGACCGTGCGGAAGCAGCGGGCTCTAGCCCTGACAGACCTCACGACGCTCTGCGTTCGCGCGAACGATTACGACAGGGCGCAAGCGCTAGTAGATGGCGCGATTGATTCCACCATCCGCACCGAAAGCAGCTTGTCCCGGCAGAGGCTGCTCACCCTCTCGTCCAAGCTTGCAACAGCGAAGGTGAGCAGCCCCGAAAATGCGATCCGCGATAAGATCAGGTCTGGCTTACACCGATAGCCAACTACTCTGGCCGAGTTTCGGACGTCAACCACTCAAGGTATTCCGCGCTGCCCGCCTCAATCGGCTGCACTACGATATCGGGAACATCGTAGTGGTGGTTCTCTTTAATGTGTGCAATAAGCAGGTCAATACGGTCTGCGTCAGTCTTGACGAGGACTTGCCACTCTTGCTCATCATGGATGCTGCCCTGCCACCGATAAAAACTCCGGATCGGCCCGGACACCTGCGCGCACGCACCTAGGCGCGCCTCGACTATGCCGCGAGCCAATCGCGCCGCATCGTCTTCGCTATCGGTTACCGTCACCGCCGTGCAATAGCTACGCGACACTGTGCCCTCCTTCGGTTCAGCCGTCCTTTTCGAGCTTAGCCGCAGAATTCGGTGACCGGCGTGGCGCAACCACGCCGTGCCGGGAGGCTCGGGGGTGTCGTCAGCCGAGGCCGCTGAGGGTGAGGTCGAGTGCGTCCACCAGGTTCCTGCGGCTGCCAGGGCACATCGTCGCTTCTTCGCTACCGCTGTTACCGGTGCTGGTGAAGGCCAGGACGCGGCCGTTTCGGGTGAGGTCGTAGACGGTGAGCGGGGTACTGTGAATGCGGTTGCCGCCCCTCCGCGTGGCGGCGTAGAGCTTGTGCACTCCTGCGCGTTCGGCCCGGGTCAGGTGGCGGATCTGGTCGGCTTGACCAGAGTCTTCCGAGAGCGGATCGACGTTGCTGCCGTCGAGGTAGGACATCGGCACCCGCAGGTGGCTGATCCTGGCCGGCGCGTAGTCAGGCAGGGTGTCGACCAGGTTCGCCGCCAGGTCGCGTACCGGGATTGGGTCGAGCTGGATGGAGCGGTGGTCAGTAATCAGCCGGACGGCGTTGCGGCCTGCGGAGGCGACGAACACAGCGCCGTTGTCGTCGGGGCGGTGGACGAACGCGGTCCAGGCGTACAGCTCCTTTTCCGGTGCGGCGAGCAGTTCCAACGTCGCCCGGAACGATGGGGTCAGCCGTCCGTCGGACGTCGCCAACCGCGACCGCTCGAACCGGGACATCGTGCGCTGCTCCAACTCGCGGGCAAAGTCCGCGGTGGCGTACGTGGTGTCCGGGTCGACCACGGCGGGGAGCGTGCCCCCGCCGACGTAGTTCCACGCTATGAAGAACGCCGGTCGCGGAATCCGCACCGGCCGGTCGAGGATCGTCATCGTGGTGTCTCAGCCGCCGATGGTCGGCGGCGTGGGCGGGAGCCCGGTGCGCGGGTCACGCAACCGGCCGTCCTCGTCATCGGTGATGTCGAACGCGGAATCGTCCTCCAGCCCATACTTGCGCTGGTGTTCCTTGTCTTCCTCGCCCTTGCCCTTGCCACCCCCGGCACCCATGCCGCCCATTCCAGCCGATCCTTTGGCCCCGGCCGCGCCCCGCATCCCGGCACCAGCCGCGGACGTGCTTCGCCCCGCCGCGCCCTCGGCCGCACCGCCGGTGCCTGATCCGCTGCCCAGCCGCCCCGCGGCGCTCCCGCCGCGACCACCGGCGCCGCCGGACTCTGCAGCACCGCCGCTACCGGAGAACCCGCCAGTCGGACCGAATCCGCCAACCAGTCCCGGCGTCCACGAGTTCCCACCGCCGGTACCGCCGCCCGGAATCGACGGCGAGGGAACCCAGCCCGAACCCGGACCGGTGATCCGGCTGGGATCCGGCGGCGTCCATCCCGCGACCGTCGTGCCGTCGCCCGGCCCAGTCCCCACCGGATGGCTCGGCGGCTGGTAGGTCGGCAGGTGACCGCCCGAACCTGGCGGGGGAGGCGTACTGCCGGGGTAGTTCGGGGTGAACGTGCTCGACGGCCCGCCGGTGTCCGAGGGTCCGCCCGTGCGCGACGGCCCGAACCCGGACCGGGAGCGGCCGTCGGGTCCGTGCCCGTCGTCCGGACCGCCCGTCTTATGCTTGCCGGGCTCGGAGAGGGTCACGTCACCGTCGAACCCGCTGAGCTGGCCGTAGTCGGTCTTGAGGCTTTGCCCNNGCTTTGCCCGCTGGTCTGGGCGTGCTGGGTGTACCCGTGGTACTTGTCGAGGTTGTCCTGGGCCGTCTTGTTGTACTGGTTGATCTGGTCCTCGGTGTCGGTGTTCCACCACGTCGCCTCGTCCCAGAGGTTCTTGTGCGGCGGCACACCCGGCATTGGCTGCAAACTCTGCTTCATCGCGTCGAACCCGTGCGCGAGGTCGGTGAGGTTCTGCCCGTTGCCGGTGTAAGTCTGCGCGGCGGCCGTGGTCGCGTCGGCGAACGGCTTGATCCTCGACTGCGCGGCGTCCGCGCCGCCGCCGGTCCACGCAGACTCGAGACCGGCGCTCAGCTGCTGTACCCAGGCACCCGCCTGGTCATGTTTGCCCGCCAGGCTCGTGGCCTGCTGCGCGCTCTGGTGCCAGCTTTGCGCGCCCTGGCTCGCCAGGACCTTCGCCACCAGCTCCGGTGCCGGGACCGCCTGATCACCCAGGTTGCCGTGGTAGAGATCGTCGAACCAGTGGCCCACGTCGCTGGCCCGGTCCCCGACCCAGTCCGCAGCGTCTTCCAGCGCCCCGCCCACGGCCTTCGCCGCGTCGCCGAGGACATCGAAGAACCCCATCACGCACCCGCCTTGCGCTTCAGGTTCGTGACCACCATGTCCGCCACCCGCGCAGCAAGCGGACATGGATCGGCCCCACTGGCCCTCTTCGCGTCACCCAGACCAAGCGATGCGTCAAACGACAGATCGTCCGCGATACCCACGCTCACCAGACAGAGACCAGTCTGAGTGCCAGAGTCCTCTGTTGAAAACGCGACTGCGGGAAACCCTTGAATGGGCGGCAACTCCCGCCACACTTTCGCCTGCGGTTTCGTGCCCTGATAGACCGCACTCAGCCCTTGATGGGTCTGCGTCGTGTAGCCGACCCCTACCTGCGCCCCAGCGTCGGTGTTGTGCCATTTGCAGTCAGGGCCGAGACCGGGAATGTTGGACGGTTCGCCCTGCGGCACCATGTCGAGGATCTGCTTGAGTTGGTCAGAGGTGAGCGCTTCCTGACAGGGCTGCCCGGACAGCACCGACTCCGGAAGCGGATGCTCGACCTTCGGTGCCCCGCTGTGTGGCAGGCCAGCAGCAGTGGCCGACGACGACGCTGGTGTCGGCTCGGTGCTCGCCGGGGCAGCCCCGGGGCCGCTGGAGCATGCGGCAGCGACGGACACGACCGCGACCGCGCCCAGGATTGTGGTGACGACACGGCGTGTCATACCGCGAACCCTCCGCTCTGCTTGCCCGCATCCTTAACATCGGTCGCGGCCTGCTCGTCCGACGACCCGATGATCCCCAACGCCTTTTCTAACCGCTTCACCAGCTCGTCGGCATAAGCGAACTCCCGCTTGACTTGGTCCTCGCCCATGACGAACGCGCCTTTCGGCTCGCCCTGATTGACCAGCAGCTTGTTGTAGCCGTTGCTGGTCGGCTCGTCTGCCGGAGACGTAGTCTGAGTCAGTCGGCTAGCGTCGGTTTGCATGTCGCGGAAGTGCTCGCGGACGGTTTTGGCCAGTTTGAGCATGGCCGTCGCGTCATCGCGGCTCATCGTGAACCCCTGGCCACCCGACGAACCGCCGCCGCTCATCGCGGCACCGGCCGCGTCTCCCGCGTCGAACGTATCGCCGATGTTGAAGTACAGCCCGTCGAGCCATCCCGGCTGCTGTGCAGGTTGAGACACTGCGGATACCCCTCCGATGACCTACGCCCGCCCTGTGAACAGCTGTCCAATCCGTGGGCAACTTGTCTAGAATCACCGTAGCGGACCCGTCACGCAGGGGTGACCGGTTCACCGAAAAAGGACCTCCATCACTCGGGAGACGGGTCCCGGGGCAACAGCTCAGCGTGGCGGCGCGTCATGGCCTCGTACTCGACCCACGCGCGGGAATTGTCCGGACCACCAGCCGCCAGCATCTCGTCATGCGCGAGTCCCTGCGCGGCCAGCACGTCAGCCACCTGCCCCATCGTCTGCCTGAGCCACACCGCCTTCTCGCGCATGTCGGTCGGGTGCGGCTGCCCGTGCTCGGCCAGCTTGTCGAGCAGGTCGATGAACGTGGTCTGGAGGTCCGCGGTCCGCCTCGCCCACAGCGCGTGCTGACGGTAGTAGTCGCTGTACTCCGGCTCCGCACCGTCGCCGGAATCGTTTGGTCGGTCCATGCCGCCACGCTAACGCCTGCCGAATTTGGCTCTAGGGGATCAAGGCGCGCCGCCTGCGGCGGCGCGCAACCGGTCACCTCGCGTACGGCGAGACTCGCCGGTTGGCTGGGCGGGCCTCCGCTGGCGCTCCGGCCGGCCCGCCCGGCGAGCCCGCCGAAGACTCGCCCCGGGTGCGCACGCCGCCGCAGACGCCGCCCAAGCCCCATGACCCCGCGTCGACCAGCAGCACCGGACGCCAACCCCGCCGTTCTCCCGGCAGGAGCCGCGCTCACCTCCGGCGCTGGGCCGTCCTCCTCGCGCCCGATCCTCGAATGCCGCGCCGACGGCCTCAAGGGCGCCTTCGGCGTCGCTGCGCGATGAGCTGGCGCTCCCCCTTGACCCCGCCAGCACGGCACTCACGATGGCAAGGGCGAGAACGACGGACAGAACAGCCCAGCGCCTTCCTGCTCGCGCAACCCTGCTACCGGCACCGCTGGTAGGCCACGATGAGCGACCCTTCGCCTTGCTGCTGTTGCAAGGTCAAGCGCCCGAGCTGAGGCCCCGCGTTGGGGTGCGGGGTGTCGTCGGTCAGCGCGTCGAACGTCAGATGGCACGCGTCCACCACAGTCCCGGCCGGACCACGCGTCACGGCCTGCCCCGGCAGCCACACATTGTTGGCGTAGTCGTGCGCGTCAATGACTTTCGCCGCCAGCGCCCGCACCGCAGCCGGACAGTCCGCAACCCTCAGGCTCCCCGCCAACTGGGCTTGAGCGGGAGGGGCGAAGACGAAGCACGCAGAGGTCACCGCATCCGGCGTGGGATAGGCGATCTTCTCCACCAGGAAGTTCACCATGCTGCCCGGCGTACGGGGCAGAATCCGCGCCACCGAGGTCTGATGCTGCTGGTCCAACGCCGCTTGTTCCTGCCGTTCGTGCTCAGCCGCAGTGACCCCCAGTCCGACCGCACCGCCCGCGACCATCGCCAGGCCGATCCCCAGCGCCGCCAGGGTTTGCGCGCGCCGTTCCCGCAGCCTCAGCACCGCCGCAGCCGTCACAGCCGCCACCAGCAGCACGACACCAGCCAGCAGCAGCCACCACCAGGGAGACACGTAGACCAGCAGCAGCCACAACGCGACCACCGCCAGGCACGCCGCCAGCGTCCACGCCAGCCCGACCCGCCGAGCCGCCCCCGTCACACCCAGCAGCAGCATCACGCCCACCGCGCCCAGCCACGGCCAGACCTGCCAGTCCGACAGCCACCAGGCCGCCAAGGTCAGCGCTGTGACACCGCCCAATACAGGCCACGGGTCTGCTCAGGGTTTGGTTGACACCTCACCTGTGAGGCTTCGGCCTCGCCTGGAAGGA
>NZ_ASXG01000181.1 GCF_000411975.1 Amycolatopsis orientalis DSM 43388 | reverse complement strand
CGCCCCGCCCCGCCCCGCCCCGCCCCGCCCCGCCGTTCGTTCGGCGTTCTGCGGCCATGCGGACACCCAGCGGTCGCACGGAACGCAGCGCTCGCATGGCACCCGTCGAGTGCGGCAACTGTGCCGCACCGCCATCGCAGCGCCACTGCCGACGCAGCGACGACGTCGCGGGCCGATACAGGCTGGCTCGCTCACTCCGATCCGGCAGCACTCGCCGACCTGGCAGCCCGACGCAGCGTCCGCGCCGGGCTGCGATGACGCAGCAGCCCGGCGCACTCACCCGGCCCGCAGCGCTCCCCGACCCCAGCAGCCCAATCTGAACCCGCCTGTCTGAACGGCTCGCACACCAGCCGAAACCGAGTCCGCTCGCCTGAACGGCTCGCGCATTGGCACAGACAGAGCCAACCCAACCGGACCAGCCCAGCGCACCCCCTGCCATCGGCCCCGACCGCCCGGCCTCGCCAGACCACCCAGGCCTCCGGCCGCTCGCCTCGCCAGACCACCCAGGCCTCCGGCCGCTCGCCTCGCCAGACCACCCAGGCCTCCGGCCG
>NZ_ASXG01000180.1 GCF_000411975.1 Amycolatopsis orientalis DSM 43388 | reverse complement strand
GCCCCGCCCCGCCCCGCCCCGCCCCGCCCCGCTCGGCGAAAACCTGCTGGGAATCGCCCTGCGGCAGGCTCCAGCCGTCGCGCGGCCAGCTCAAGTCGGCCCACCCTCGGCATCAGCATCGGCACCCGGAATCGGCTCCGAGTGGCCGAGCCGGGCCGCGCCGACTCCGGTTCGCGTTCCGGCCCGGGGCCAGCCGTCGACCCCGCCCAACGCAGCGGCCACCGGTTACCGCGACAGCATTGGCATCACGTAGTACTTCAAGGCCACCTCCCGTCCCTCCGCGTCCGCCGGAGTCAGGACACACGCTCGCAGTCCCGGTTGGATTGCCAGCCGGACTCGTTCTCCGGAGAACGGGGCCAAGGCGTCGAGCAGGTACCGGGCTTGGAAGGACGGCGACGTCCGGCCGCCGCAAACGTTTGCTTTCAGGTGTTCCTCTGCCTCTCCGGTGTCTTGCCGGGCGCTGGCCAGGCGGAGGTGTGCGTCGCCGACTTCCAGGGTCACGGTTCGGCGGTCCTCGGTGTAGACGCCGACTCGGCGGATGGCGGCGGCCAGTTCGTCGGCACCCACCTCGACTTCTGTGTCGACCGCGTCGGACGGGATGGAGTCGGCGGACAGGAAGCCCGCGTCCAGCACTGCCGTGGTGACGGTGCCTCCTGGCCAGCTCAGGGCAAACTGCCCGTGGTCGGCGTGCAGTCCCAGCGCACCGGAGCTGTGCCGGGCGGCTTCGGTCAGCAACGTGGCGGGGACCAGGACGTCAATCGGCTCCCGGACTTCCCGCAGCGGCAGGCGCGCGACGGCCATGCGGTAGCGGTCCGAAGCGGTCAGGCACAGTTCGTCGCCGATCGATTGCACTCGTACGCCGGTGAAGACCGAAAGCGGATCGTCCTTCGCGGCGGTGCCGGCCACGGTGCGCAGCGCCGCACTGAGGGCAGCACCGTCTACTTTGGACAACAGGGGTGGCGGTTCTCGGTCGTGGAGCAGGTCCCGGTCCAGCAGCGGCAGGGCGAAGCGGGCGCTGTCCGTCCGGATCGCGAGGCGGCTTCCTTCGACGGCAAGCCGGACCTGGTCGACATCCAGCATCCGGACCGTTTCGGCGAAAGGCGCGGCTGGGACGACGACTTCGCCGTCCACATGGGTGGTCGCTGGGCAAGACAGCTGGACGGCCAGGTCGCGGTCGTTGCCGGACACCACTAGGCCATCCGCGTTCGCTCGCAAACGCAGGCGGGCTTGCCGGGACAGGAGTCGGGCCGCGGCGGTCACGGCCGCTGCGAGCGGCCGCACGAGGGAAGTGAGATCCATGCCACGCAAAGTAGCGGCGACCACCGACAAAAACCGCAGCCAAAGCTGTTGAGCTGCGGAAACTCTTAGCGAGAAGCTCCCACGAGAGCACTGTCCGCAACCGTCGGCGACGCGGCGCGCACGGTTCCCCGCAGCAGCCACACCACGACCGCCAGCGCGACGCCAGCCGCCCCGGCGGCCAGGAACGCCGCAGCGGTCCCGGAATGCTCGACCAGATAGCCGCTCGCCGACTGACCGGCCGCAAGCCCCAGCGTCACCGCCGTGAGGACCCAGCCGAACGCCTCGGCCGCCGTCCCGCGCGGGGCGACGACCTCGATGGCCGCGGAATGGGTCGTCGACTGCGGGGTGATCATCGCGCCGGCCAGCAGCATCAGCAGGGCCAGCGCCCACAGGCTCGACGGAAGCGCGAGCAGCGCGACCAAAGCACCGAAGCCGCCCAGCAGGACCGGCAGGCGCAAGCCGAGCCGGCGCGGCCACGGGTGCAGGCTGTAGGCCACCCCGAACGCCACCGAACTCAACGACCACGCCGACAGCAGCAGACCGCTGAGCGAAGGGTGCCCGGATTCCGTCGCGGCGGCGGGCACGGCGACCTCCACGAACCCGATCACCACGCCGAAACCGAGCGCCGCCAACGCGAGCGTGCGCATCCCCGGGCTGGCCAGCGCGCCGAGCAGCGGCGTCTTGGCCTTCGGGGCCGGACCCCACGCGCGCACGGTCGGGTTCAGCGCGAACAGGACCGCGCCGGTGACCATGGTGATCGAGCCGGCGATCATGCCGGTGCCCGCCCACGGCGCGGTGATCAGCAGGCCCGCGATGCCGGGGCCGAGAATGAAGAAGACCTCCATGCTGATCGCCTCGTACGACAGCGCGGCGTTGCGCGCCGGTCCTTCCGGCAGGATTTTCGTCCACAGCGCCCGCGACGCCGACCCGACCATCGGCTCCGCGAGCCCGGTCGCGGCGGACAGCGGGACCAGCGCGAACGTCGGCAGGTGCGCTTCGATCGCGACCGCGAGCGACGCCATCGACAGCGCGAACACGGCGGCGACGACCAGCAGCGGACGGCTCGGCCCGAACCGGTCGATCAGCCTGCCCTGCACGACCGCGCCCACCGAGACCCCGGCGAGCGAACTCGCCGAGACCAGCCCGGCCGCGGCGAACGAACCGGTCTCGCGCTGCACGTACAGCAGTGCGGAAATGCCGATCATCGCGATCGGGAGCCGGGCGAGGATCGACGCGATCACCGGGCCGCGCGAGCCAGGGGCGGTCAGCGCGGCGCGGTAGTCGGCGAGCGTGGTGCGGCCTTCGGAGCGGGCAGACTGGGACACGCGTACAAGTATGGCGAAATTGGTACGGAGGTACCAGTAATTTTCCGGTCATCTTGGTCACGCCCGAACGGGTCGGTCAGTACGCTCGCGCGATGCGGCTGATGTTCTCCTCCGGAGCCGGATACAGCCATCTCGCGCCGATGCTTCCGCTCGCGCGGGCGGCGCGGAAAGCCGGGGACGAGGTCGCGTTCGTGACCGGCCCGGAAGCCGTGCGGTATCTGGAAAACACCGGTCTGCAAGCGGTCTCGGTGGGGCGGCCGAGCGACCCGGACGCCGCCGCATCGAGGTGGCGGCGCGCCCGCGAGGAGATGGCCGGGATGACCGCGGACGAGCGGCTCTCCCATCTGGTCGCCGAATTCATGGTCGGCCTCGGCGCGGCCGCGCGGCTCGACGACATGGTCGAGTTCGTCCGCGACTGGCAGCCCGACCTCGTCATCGCCAACCTCGCCGAACGCGCGGCTGTGATGGCCGCGGGCCTGGTCGGTGTGCCGTACGCGATGCACGCGATCGGTCCGCCGAAGGCCGCCGCGACGATGGAACGAGCCTGGGAGGTCGCGAACGGCCTCGTCCGCCAACGTGGTCTCGACGCGTTGCCGCCGCGCGACGCCGTGCCGTACTTGGACTTCTGGCCGGCGGGGCTGAGCCCGGCGGACGTCGCCTGGGAGTACCCGACTCGCTGGCCGCTTCAGCCCGCTGGCGTGGTGCCGACGCCGGGCCCGCGTCCGGCGGTCCTCGACGGGCTGCCGTACGACCGGACCGTCTACGTCACCCTTGGGACCACCCACAACGCGCGGCCCGGCGTGCTGGAAAGCATGGTGGCCGCGCTGCGAGACGAGCCGGTGAACGTCGTGGCGACGATCGGCCGGGACGGAGACGTCAGCCGGTTCGGCGAGCAACCGGACCACGTGCGGATCGAGCAGTTCGTGCCGCAGGCGCAGGTGCTGCCCGCCGTTGACGCGGTGGTCTGCCACGGCGGTTCGGCGACCGTTCTCGGCGCGCTCGCGCACGGAGTGCCGGTCGTGGTTTTGCCGCTGGCGACTGATCATTTCGAAGTCGCCGCCCAGATTCAGGCCGCGGAAGCCGGACTGGCAGTCGACTCGAACGACGGAATTCTCGACGCGGTCCAGAAGGTGCTCGCCGAGCGCAGCTATCGAGAGTCCGCTGAGTCGCTGGCCGCCGAGATCGCGGAGCAGCCCGCTCCGGCGGCGGTGGTGGCCCGGTTGCATGACCTTGAGGTCTCGATCCGATAACACCAGCTGGATTCTTCGTGAACTCGTGCAACGAAGACGCCGTCTTGGCGTCCTTGAGGGTGAATGGCCTTGAATTCGTGGGTTTTGGCCGTGATGGTTGAAAGACAGCCCACTGGGCTGGACAGCACTGCAGCACCCAGCTCCCTCCGGCATATGGGTCGGGGCCTGGTCCGGAGGGCGGGGAGCGCGGGTCGTCGGGGGATGATCCGTGCGCAGGCGAGGAGCCGGTGCGCCACGTCGGGGGTGGCGCCCGGCTCCTTGTCATTTTCCTGGCCGGGAAGACCGGAACCGGGGGCGACACGGAGCGGGCGAGGAACGCCGCTCTTGTGGGGGATAGTCCGGTACGCACGCACGAAGGCCACCCCCAGTAGGAGGTGGCCTTCGAAAAACCCGCGCGGATTAACCCACTCGGGGGAAGCTCAGCGGGCGCGGCGAGCGAGTCGCTCCGGGTCCAGGATCAGCACGCTCTTGCCCTCAAGCCGCAGCCAGCCGCGGTGGGCGAAGTCGGCCAGAGCCTTGTTGACGGTCTCGCGGGACGCGCCGACGTACTGGGCGATCTCTTCCTGTGTCAGGTCGTGCGTGACCCGCAGCAGGCCCGCCTCCTGGCTGCCGAAGCGCTGCGCCAGCTGCAGCAGCGCACGGGCCACGCGGCCGGGGACGTCGGTGAAGATCAGCTCCGCGACCATGTTGTTGGTGCGGCGCAGCCGGCGCGCGACGACGCGCAGCAGCTGCTCGGCGATCTCCGGGCGGGTGGCGATCCACTGCCGCAGCGCCGGGCGGTCCATGGTGACCGCGCGGACCTCGGTGACCGTCGTGGCACCGGACGTGCGCGGGCCGGGGTCGAAGATGGACAGTTCGCCGAACATGTCGGACGGACCGGCGATCCACAGCAGGTTCTCGCGGCCGTCCGGGGACTTGCGGCCGATCTTCACCTTGCCGGACTGGATGATGTACAGCCGGTCGCCCGGCTCGCCCTCGTTGAAGATGACATGGCCGCGGGGGAACTCCACGGATTCCAAGGTCTGGGCCAGCGCCTCCGCCGCTGCCGGCTCCACACCCTGGAAAATGCCCGCACGGGCCAGGGTTTCGTCCACCTCGGGTGCCTCCTCGTCGAGAAACGATCACTTCCTTCGCAGGTCGAAGGCAGTGTCGCCGATCACTTTCGCGTCAGTCTAGGGCGTGTCGGGCAGATCGCTCGTCGGCTCGCCGCGCCCGGCGCGGCTGCCTGGAACGATCACGTCCGACTGAGCAGCCTAACTCCGCACCTTGCGCGCGCGTAGCCTGGCTGCCCGTCCGCCGAGCCGGCGGAGCCGGAACAGCTCGAGCGCGCGGCCGATCCCGTGCCCGTACAGCGCCCTGACCTCGTTGGGCTGGGCCTGCTCCAAGAACTCCTCGACCTCGTTTTCCTGCACTGCGACGTGCTTGAGCCTGCTCTCGACCCGCTCCATGAACAACGCGAAGAACATGATCACCAGTGGGACCAAGATCACGAACCACACGGTCATGCCACAGCTCCGCTGTTGTCGGTGACGCACTCGGTCATGGATCTCCAGATCCTCGCTCAGGGCGGACGCGCGGCCCGCAGAGGTAGTGCTCTGGCGGTTCGGCCGTCCACCGGCGGATGCTCCCGACCGGCTCGTCCGACTCGCCCGTAGGCTATCGGGGTGCCCCCTGTTGTCCCGAACGGGCCCCGCGCGGACCGCGAAGAAAGCCGGCTCGCCCTCGTGAGACGCGCCCGGCGGATGAAACGTTGCCTCGACGAGGTTTATCCGGACGCGAAGGCCGAGCTGGACTTCACGAATCCGCTGGAACTGCTGGTCGCGGTGGTGTTGTCGGCGCAGACCACGGACGTGCGGGTGAACCTCGTCACGCCCGCGTTGTTCGCGAAGTACCGCACCGCCGCCGATTACGCCGGGGCCGACCGCGCCGAGCTCGAGGAATACCTGCGCACGACCGGGTTTTTCCGGGCGAAGGCGAATTCGCTGATGGGTCTCGGCGCGGCGCTGGTGGAGCGCTACGGCGGCGAGGTGCCGAAGAAACTCGACGATCTCGTCACGCTGCCCGGCGTCGGGCGCAAGACCGCGAATGTCGTGCTCGGCAACGCTTTCGGCGTGCCGGGAATCACAGTGGACACTCACTTCGGCCGCCTCGTGCGGCGCTGGGGCTGGACCGCGGAAGAGGATCCGGTCAAGGTCGAGCACGCGGTCGGCGAGCTGATCCCGCGGAAAGAGTGGACCATGCTGTCCCACCGCGTGATTTTCCACGGCCGCCGCGTGTGCCACTCGCGGAAACCGGCCTGCGGCGCGTGCCCGCTGCGCAAGGACTGCCCTTCGTTCGGCACCGGGCCCACCGAGTTCGAAGTGGCCGCGAAGCTGGTCAAAGGTCCGGAGAAGGACCACATCCTCGAGTTGGCGGCGCGCGGGTGACTGCGGTCACCAAATGGGCGCTCGGGGTCGCGGTGCTGGCGGTGGCCGCGTTGGTCGCCGTCCTGACGCTGCGCGGCGGCGATGCGACGTCCGCGCCTCCCGCGTCCGGCGACCTCACCGCCGCCCGCGCGGCGGCGAAGCTCCAGGCTTGCCCGCCCGCCGCGGCGAAGGAGATCGGCCAGCTGTCCGGGATCGAAGCGGACTGCCTCGGCGACGGGTCCCGGGTGGACGTCGGCAAGGTCCTCGGCGGCGGTCCGGTGCTGGTCAACGTGTGGGCGTCGTGGTGCCAGCCGTGCCGCACCGAGTTGCCGGTGCTGCAGCGGTACGCCGCGGAGCCGGGTGCGGTGCGCGTGGTCGGCGTGCAGGTCGCGAGCCCGGCCTCGGACGGGCTCGGCCTGTTCGAGCGACTCGGCGTGCACCTGCCGTCGCTGTACGACGGCGACGGTCAGACCGGTCCTGTCCGCACCGCGCTCAAGGTCCCCTCGTCGTTGCCCGCGTCGTACCTGGTCACCGCGGACGGCCGGGTCCGGTTCATCGCGAACCCGCGGTTGTTCGACAACACTGACCAGGTGCGCGCTGCTGTGAAGGACTACTCATGACCACCGGACCGCTCGTCGACCCCGAAGCCGTGCCGGAATGGCTGCGGCCGCTGGTGAAGGTGTCCGGCGAGGTCGACAGCCGGACCTTCACCCGGTTCAGCCCGCCGGACGATCTGCTCACCCGCGCCGCCGCGGTGCTCATCCTGTTCGGCGAACGACCCGGCGGCGACGGCCCGGATGTCCTGCTGCAGCGGCGGGCGGACACGCTCGGCTCGCACGCCGGGCAGGTCTCGTTCCCCGGCGGCGGCGCGGAGGACGGAGACGACGGGCCGGTCGGCACCGCATTGCGCGAGGCGCAGGAGGAGACCGGCGTCGACCCGTCGGGCATCCTGCCGGTCGCGGTGCTGCCGGAGCTGTTCGTGCCGGTGTCGAGGTTCGCGGTCACCCCGGTGCTGGCGCACTGGCACACCCCGTCGCCGGTCCGCGCGGTCGATCCGGCCGAGACGGCGGCGGTCGCCCGCGTGTCGCTGGCCGACCTCGCCGACCCGGCCAACCGGTTCACCGTGCGCCGCGGCGACGCGTCGTGGCGCGGGCCCGCCTTCACCGTCGACGGCCTGTTCGTGTGGGGTTTCACCGCCGGTCTGCTGTCCGTGCTGCTCTCGCTCGGCGGCTGGGAACGGGAGTGGGACACCGGCGATGTGCGCGAGCTTGACGTAGCGTGGGCCGAACATCAGGGCCGGTTGGCGGCCAGGGACGGCACTATCGAGGAGTGACGGCGCGGTGAACTGGGTCGATGTCGTCGTCCTGCTGCTCGCGGTCATGGCAGCGGTTTCCGGTGCTTTTCAGGGCGTGATCGTCGCGCTGCCCGCGCTTGTGGGCGTCGCGCTGGGCGCGGTGGCCGGGGTGAAGCTGGCGCCGTTCGTGATCAGCCTCTTCGACAGCCCGGTCGCGAAGGTCGCTTTCGCGTTCGCCGTCGTGGTGTTCCTGATCGTGCTCGGCGAGACGCTCGGCGTGTGGGTCGGGCGGAAGCTGCGGCAGAAGATCAATCCGGACAAGCTTTCCGGCATCGACAAGACGCTCGGCGCGATCTTGCAGGCGGCCGCGGTGTTCGTGGTCGCGTGGCTGGTGGCGAATCCGCTGACGACGGTGTCGGCGATTCCCGGGCTGGCGAAGTCGATCAATTCCTCGGTGGTGCTCGGCAAGGTCAACGACCTGATGCCGGCCGAGGCGCAGGGGCTTCCCAGTGATTTGCGGAAGTTGCTTGACGCGTCTGGGTTTCCGTCTGCGCTGTCGCCGTTTGAGAAGGCGCCCTCGGCGGACACGCCGCCGCCGGATACCTCGCTCAATGTGTCCGCGGTGGCCAAGCGGGTGCATCCGAGTGTGGTGAAGATTCGCGGGAACGCGCCTTCTTGTTCGCGGGCGCTGGAAGGCAGCGGATTTGTGGTCGCGCCGCAGCGGGTGATGACGAACGCGCACGTGGTGGCGGGGACCGACGAGGTCGGGATCGAGTCGACCTCGGGGGATTACCGGGCGCGGGTGGTGTATTTCAACCCGGAGGTCGATATCGCGGTGCTGGCGGTTCCTGGGTTGCGGGCACCGGTGTTGCCGTTCGCTTCCCAGGCGGCGAAGGCTGGTGATAACGCGGTGGTGCTGGGGTATCCGCTGGACGGGCCGTATACCGCGACGCCGGCTCGCGTTCGGACGCGGATCAATTTGCGCGGGCCGGATATTTACGACGCCAATACCGTGCAGCGGGATGTGTTCACGGTCCGGGGGACGGTGCGCAGCGGGAACTCCGGCGGGCCGATGATCACGCCGGACGGGGACGTGATCGGGGTGGTTTTCGGGGCCGCGGTGGAGGATCCGGAGACTGGGTTCACGTTGACCGCGGATCAGGTGCGCGGGGAAGTGGAGGCGGCTCCGTCGCAGACTGATCGGGTCGGGACTGGGGCTTGTGCTAGTTGAGTTTTCGGCTGCTCGTCGCCCTGGCGGGCGACATTGCGCCTTGTCCTGCGTGGGGCACCCCGAAGCCCGATTGTGCTGACGGTTCGGTGGTGCTTGTCAAGGCGGGAAAGCGTGCCTTGACAAGCACCACCGAACCGCAGGGAGGCTTCGTATCGGGGTGCAGGGTGGAGGCTGGGTGTCTCGATCGTTGGGCGTGGCGGTTGCGGTTGGCGTCTGTGTGGTGGGGTTAGTGCACGAAGTCCACAACGGACTTGGTGACTCGGTCTGGGTCCTCTAGGTGTGGGAAGTGGCCGATGCTTGGCCAGATTTTCGGTTCGCTGTGCGGGCCTGCCCAGTGGACTGACGCCAGAGCGGTTTCCGGGAGGATGCAGGTGTCGTCCGCGCCGTGTAATTGGAGTACCGGGGCGCTGATGCGGGCGTTGACGGCGTCGGTGAAGCGCCTGCCTTCGCCGCGGAATTGGGCGCGGAAGGCCCAGCGGTAGTACTCCAGCGCCGAGTGTGCGACGCCGGGGACCAGCATCGCTTGGCGGAACCGGGGCAGGGTCTCGGTGAAGTCCGAAGAGGACCGCCAAGGCTCGCCGGACCACTTGGCGAACAGTTCTTCCACTGCCGCCGCGTTGTCGCGGACCAGCCATTTCTCCGGGGCCATCGGGACCTGGAAGCGAAAAAGGTGGCCGACCGCGCGGATCTGGCCGCTCGTGCGCTTCACCGCGGACTTGAACGCGAGCGGGTGCGCGGCGCCGATCGCGGTCACCGACGACACGAGGCGCGGGTGCAGGGCGGCGACGGTCCAGGCGAGCATGCCGCCCCACGCGTGGCCGACCAGATGTGCCCGGCGGGCGCCCAGCGCCTTGATCAGGCCGCCGACGTCACCCGCCAGTGTCCACGCGTCGTAGCCGCGCGGGGGTTTGTCCGAGTCTCCGTAGCCGCGCAGATCCACCGCTACCGCGCGGAAACCGGCGTCGGCCAGTGCGGGCAGCTGGTGCCGCCAGGTCCACCAGAACCCGGCGAACCCGTGCAGGAGCAGCACTAACGGTCCCTCGCCGCATTCGGCGACGTGCAGGCGGATGCCGTTGGCCGAGACGTCGCGATGCGTCCACGGCCCGTCGACCCGCACGCTCGACGGGTCCGGCGTCAGCTCCACCACCGGGCGAGGGCTGGCGTCAGCCCTGCGTCGAGGGCAGGTCGTCGTCCTCGGCCGGCTTGCGCTTGAACGCCTCAGCCGTCTCCTTGACGCTGCTGATGGTGCGCTCCGGCGCGCGCAGCTTCTTCACCTTGCGCCAGCCGAGGAACGCCGTCGCGCCCACGGTGATCAGCATCAGGCCGAACACCGTCGCGAACGCGGGCCAGCGGATGCCCCACCAGTCCGACAGACCCTCGGCGATCAGCAGGAACAGGAAGAAGGTGCTGTACAGAAAGACGGTGAGGGCGATCAGGAAGAAGACCGTCCCCTTGAGCGCCTTCTTCGCTTCCTGCGCCAGCTCGGCTTTCGCCAGCTCGATTTCGGCGCGGACCAGCGTCGACAGGTGCTGGGTGGCGTCTCCGACGAGCTTGCCGATGGACTGCTCGCTCGCCGCGGCTTCCTCGTCGCTGGACAGGGGCAGGTACGGCACGGCCCCCACGCCGTCGGGGCTGGTGCGCTCGTGTTTGGGGCTGCTCACTGGGTCATCGTGCCACGTGACCGTATGCGAGGCGCGACGGACCGGCGGGAGTGTCGGGATCAGGCCGCGTTCGCGTGCACCCGGCTGCGTCGCAAGAGCAGCACGGCGGCGGTCAGCGAGGCGATCGCCGACGCGATCAGGACGGCTGCCTTGGCCACTTCCGCCGCCTCTCCGGGCAGCGCGAGTTCGGCGATCAGCAGGCTGACGGTGAACCCGACACCGCCGAGCACGGACAGCGCCGCGACGTCTCGCCAGCTCATCCCGCTGGGCTTCTCCGCCACGTGCAGCTTCACCGCCAGCAGGCTCGCGCCGAAGATCCCGACGAACTTCCCGGCGACCAGTCCGATGAGGACAGCCAGCGGCAACGCGGTGGTGAAAACCGTCGACAGGGCGTCGCTGTTCACCGAAATCCCCGCGGCGAACAAGGCGAACACCGGAACCGCCACCGCCGCTGACCACGGCTGCAAGCGGTGTTCGAGCCGTACCGCGGGTGCTTCGTCCTCGCCCTCGTCCTCGCGGACGCGAGTGAGCAGCCCGAGCGCGACGCCCGCGATCGTCGCGTGGATGCCCGCCGAATGCACCGCGACCCAGGTGATCAGCGCGATCGGCACGTACAGCCACGGCGTGCGGACGCGTTTGTGCTGCAGGAAGGCGTAAAGCCCGAGCGCGATCACCGCGACCGCCGCCGCGATCAGGTTGAAACTGCTGGTGAAGAGGATCGCGATGACGAGGATCGCGCCCAGGTCGTCCACCACGGCAAGGGAAAGCAGGAAGACCCGCGCGCTGCTGGGCAGGTTCGAGGCGGTCAGCGCGAGCACGCCGAGCGCGAACGCGATGTCCGTGGCCACCGGGATCGCCCACGCCCGGTCGACGCCCGGCGTGCCCCAGGCGATCGAGAGCGCGAGCACCGCGGGCACGACCATCCCGCCGACCGCGGCGATCACCGGCAGGACCGCTTGCCGCCACCGGGACAGCTCGCCGACCACCAGTTCTCGTTTGAGTTCAAGCCCGGCGACGAAGAAGAACAGCGCGAGCAGGCCGTCCTTGGCCCAGTCGCCGAGGGTGAGGTTGAGGTGCAGGAACTCCGGGCCGAGCCGGAAGTCCCGCAACGCCTCGTAAGCCGGGGCGAGCGGCGAGTTGGCCCAGACCAGCGCGACCGCGGTGGCGGCGAGCAGGATCAGCCCGCCAGTGGTTTCCGTGCGGAGAAAACGGGCGAATTCGGCGACGGCGCGGGCTGGGGTCACGAAAAACTCCTAGTGGGGACGGCGGCTCTCCCGCCGACCAGACTTCCCGGCACACCAATGTCCAGTTTACCGTCCGCAGTCGCCGATTACCGCCCGTTGTGACGAACGGCAACCCAGGACTGCCCGATGACGCTCGCATCCCCGGCGGCCGCGCGCAACCGCAGGTCAGCCCGTCGCGACCGGCAAGTTGTCTAGTCCATACTGACGCCGGTTTTTCGTTCACCTGTTCGCCTTCTAGCATGCGAGGAGAGAACGACAACGATGTTGAATACAGGGACGAGGCAGTAGTGAGCACCCCTATCGACGCCCAGGCCGACACCAGATTCTTCGGGCACCCGCGGGGGTTGGCAAACCTCTTCGGCGTGGAGATGTGGGAGCGCTTCTCCTTCTACGGGATGCAGGGCATCCTCGCCATTTACCTCTACTACCAGGCCGAAAAGGGCGGCCTCGGAATCGACCAGAGCGCCGCGCTCGGCATCGTCGGCGCGTACGGCGGCACGGTCTACCTCGCCACCGTCGTCGGCGCGTGGATCGCCGACCGGCTGCTCGGCTCTGAACGCACGCTGTTCTACAGCGCCATCGTGGTGATGATCGGGCACATCGCCCTCGCGGTGCTGCCCGGGCTGACCGGCGTCGGCGTGGGTCTCGCGTGCGTCGCGCTCGGGTCCGGCGGGCTGAAGGGCAACGCGACCTCGGTGGTCGGCACGCTGTACGCCGAGGGCGACGAGCGGCGCGACGCCGGGTTCACGATCTTCTACATGGGCGTCAACCTCGGCGGGTTCATCGGCCCGCTGCTGACCGGGCTCGCCCAGCAGAACCTCGGGTTCCACTTCGGTTTCGGCCTCGCCGCGATCGGCATGGCGCTCGGGCTGATCCAGTACACGATCGGGCGGAAGAATCTCGGCGCGAAGGCGTCCGAGGTGCCGAACCCGCTGCCCTCCTCGCAGCGCGCGCTCGTCGTCGGCGTCGCCGTGGTGATCATCGCCGCGGTGGTCGCGCTGATCATGTCCGGCGTGGTCACCCCGGACAACCTCGCCGACGTCGTGGTCTACGTGGTCGTCGCGATCTCGATCGTGTACTTCCTGGCGATCCTGACCAGCAAGAAGATCACGTCGGACGAGCGCAGCCGGGTGCTGTCGTTCATTCCGATGTACATCGCGAGCGCCGCGTTCTTCTCGCTGTACCAGCAGCAGGCGACGGTCGTCTCGGTCTACAGCGACCAGCGGCTCGACCGCGACCTGTTCGGCTGGACGATGCCGGTGTCCTGGGTCAACTCGATCAACCCGGTGTTCATTATCGTGATCGCCCCGATCATCGCGGCGATCTGGACGAAACTCGGCCCGAAGCAGCCGTCGACGCCGATGAAGTTCGTGCTCGGCACGGTGCTCATGGGACTGGCGTTCCTGCTGTTCCTGCCGATGGCGCACACCGGCCAGAACGGCAGCCCGCTGCTCGCGCTGGCCGGCATCCTGCTCGTGTTCACCATCGCCGAGCTGATGCTGTCGCCGGTCGGGCTTTCGCTGTCGACGAAGCTCGCGCCGGAGGCGTTCCGGACGCAGATGGTGGCGCTGAACTTCCTGTCGGTGTCGCTGGGCACGGCGTTGTCGGGCAAGCTCGCGCAGTCCTACGACCCGAAGGACGAGGTGCCGTACTTCAGCATCATCGGCGGCGTCGCGGTCGCGATCGGCCTGCTGCTGTTCGCGCTGATTCCGGTGATCCGCCGCCTGATGCGAGGTGTGCACTAACCCACGGTGGTGCCGAAAAGCACTCCGACGAAGTAAGTGACGAGCATGGTGAGGGCGCCGACGCCGACGTTCCGGACGATCGCGCGCCCCACCTGCGCGTTGCCGAGCCTCGCGCTCACGAACCCGGTGAGCGTGAGGCCGACGACGACCGCCAGCGCGCACGCCCAGACCCGGATGCCGACCGACGTCCAGGCGATCGCCAGCAACGGCAGCAGCGCGCCGACGGAGAACGCCAGCAGCGACGCCCACGCCGCCTGCCACGGGCTGGTCAGGTTGTCCGGGTCGATGCCGAGTTCGGCCTCCGCGTGCGCCTGCAGCGGGTCCTTTTCGGTCAGCTCGCGCGCGACCTGCTTCGCCAGCTCCGGCGACAGGCCCTTGTCCTCGTAGATCTGCGCGAGTTCGCGTTCCTCGGCCTCGGGCATCGTTTTCAGTTCGTGCTTCTCGAGCCGCAGCAGTGCGCGTTCGGTGTCGCGCTGGGTGCTCACGCTCACGTATTCCCCGCCCGCCATGGAAAACGCGCCGGCGACGAGCCCGGCGATTCCGGCGGTGAGGATCGTGGTGCTGTCGGCGGTGGCTCCGGCGACGCCCACGACGATGCCCGCGACGGACACGATCCCGTCGTTCGCACCGAGAACCCCGGCGCGCAGCCAGTTCAGCTTGCCGCCGACGTCCTCGTGCGGTTCGTGCGCGTGCACCGCGTCGCCCATCGTTTCGGTCACGTCTTCAGTGAATCACGGAAATTGTTTCCGCGCGACGTTTTCCCGGTCACCTGAATTCGGTTAAGAAAGGCAATCCTCAATGAATTGTGCCTTGCCTGACCTGGCGAATAGGCTGCCGGGATGGAGCAGGAGTGGCGGACGTTGGCGGTGGTGGAAGGGCGGCCGTTGCGCGGCGGCACCGGGCTGATCCGGGAACGGGCGCGCGCGGAACACGGTCTGGCGTACGAAATCCGTTATCCGGCGGGCGTCGCGTCGGCCGAGCACAGCCACGACCACGACAGCATCGTGCACGTGCTGGAGGGACGGCTGCGCGGCACGGTCGACGGGGTGTGGTGCGAGCTCGGACCGGGCGACGTGGTGGTGCATCCGCGCGGCGTGCGCCACCACGTCGAAGCGCTCGCTGACAGCCGGTGGATCGAGTTCAAAGCGCCCCTGCCCGGACGGCCGCCGGTGGGCTGAAACGACGAACGCCCGGATCCGGTGCCACCGCGGACACCGGACCCGGGCGAACCGGGGGCTAGCTCAGTTGTCGAGTTCGGCCAGCGCCGCCTTCGCGGCTTCCAGCTCGGCCTCCAGCTGCGCGACCTTCGCGGCCTGCGCCTCGCGGGCGGCGTTGATGACCTCGTCGATCGGGCCGGACAGGTCGTCGTGCAGTTCCTTCGCCGCCCGCGACACCGCCGCGGCCGGGACTGCCAGGCCCTTCGCGACCCACTTGGCGCCGTTCTTCAGCTCGGCCTGCCACTCGCCGTCCGCCGTGCCGGTGACAGTCAGCGTCAGCTCCACGGTGCGGGTCTTCTTGGCCGTCGACGCCGCGGCCTTGGCGCGGCCGCGCTTCGGCTTCGGCGATTCGACCGCCGGGGTCTCCTCAGCCTGCGAAGACTCCGGCTTCGGGGCGTCCGCCGGGGCGCTCGAAGCTTCGGGAGCGGCAGTGGGCTCGGCGACTTCCGGGGCCTCCGGGGTGCCGGCGGCCTGCGGCGATGACGCCGCCGCCGGCCCGGCCGCAGTGTCCTCGTCGTGCGTCAAGGCTTCCACGGACATTCGTGTCGTCTCCTTGCCCGGATCTGGGTTGGGTACGCGGGCATCGTAGAACATGCGTTCGATGCCCGCACTTTCAGGGGAACAATGCAGGAAGGGACCCTCCCAGCCGGGAGAGCCCCTTCCTGACGGGGAAGAACTTACTCCTCCTTGCCGGAGTTCAGTCCGGAGGAGATGAGGTCCATGACCGACGAGTCGGCGAGCGTGGTGACGTCGCCGATCTGGCGGTTCTCGGCGACGTCGCGCAGCAGCCGGCGCATGATCTTGCCGGAGCGGGTCTTCGGCAGCTCGGCCACGACCATGATCTGGCGCGGCTTCGCGATCGGCCCGATCTCCTTCGCGACGTGGTTGCGCAGCTCCTGCACCGCCTCGTCTCCACCGTCGACGGCGTTGCCACGCAGGATCACGAACGCGACGATGCCCTGTCCGGTGGTCGGGTCGGTCGCGCCGACGACCGCGGCCTCGGCGACCGTCGGGTGCGACACGAGCGCGGACTCGACCTCGGTGGTCGAGATCCGGTGCCCGGACACGTTCATCACGTCGTCCACGCGGCCGAGCAGCCAGATGTCGCCGTCCTCGTCGTACTTCGCGCCGTCGCCCGCGAAGTAGTAGCCCTGCTCGGAGAACCGGGACCAGTAGGTGTCGCGGAAGCGCTCGTCGTCGCCCCACACGCCGCGCAGCATCGACGGCCACGGCTTGTCCAGCACCAGGTATCCGCCGCCGCCGTGCGGGACCTCGACGCCGGTGTCGTCCACGACCTTCGCCGAGATGCCCGGCAGCGCGCGCTGCGCGGAACCCGGCTTGGCCGCGGTGACGCCGGGCAGCGGCGAGATCATGATCGCGCCGGTTTCGGTCTGCCACCACGTGTCCACGACCGGCGTCTTGTTCGCTCCGATCTTTTCCCGGTACCAGATCCAGGCCTCGGGGTTGATCGGTTCGCCGACGCTTCCGAGGACCCGCAGCGAAGACAAGTCGTACTTCGCCGGGATTTCCTCGCCCCACTTCATGAAGGTGCGGATCAGCGTCGGCGCGGTGTAGTAGATCGAGACCTTGTACTTCTGGATGATTTCCCAGTGCCGGCCCTCGTGCGGCGTGTTCGGCGTGCCTTCGTAGACGACCTGGGTCACGCGGTTGGCCAGCGGCCCGTACACGATGTAGGAGTGCCCGGTGATCCAGCCGATGTCGGCGGTGCACCAGTAGACGTCCTCGCCCGGCTTGTGGTCGAACACGACGTTGTGCGTGTACGCGGTCTGGGTCAGGTAGCCGCCCGAAGTGTGCAGAATGCCCTTCGGCTTACCCGTGGTGCCCGAGGTGTAGAGGATGAACAGCGGATGCTCGGAATCGAACGCCTCCGGCTTGTGCTCGGGGGACTGCCCGTCGACCAGTTCGTGCCACCACAGGTCGCGGCCCTCGGTCCACGGCGTCTCGCCCTCGAGGTCGCTGCCGGTGCGCTTGACGACGATGACCTTCTGCACGGTTTCCGCGCCCTGCAAGGCTTCGTCGACGTTCGCCTTCATCGGCGCGGCCTTGCCGCGGCGGTACTGGCCGTCCGAAGTGATCACGATCTTCGCCGCCGCGTCGTCCACCCGCGCGCGCAGCGCGGTCGGCGAGAACCCGCCGAACACCACGCTGTGCAGGGCGCCGATCCGCGCGCACGCCAGCATCGCGAAAATCGCTTCGGGCACCATCTGCAGCTGGATCGCGACGACGTCGCCGGCCACGACGCCCAGTGACGACAGCGCGTTCGCGGCCTTCGAGACCTCGTCCTTCAGCTGCGCGTAGGTGATGTCGCGCGTGTCGCCCGGCTCGCCGACCCAGTGGATCGCGACCTGGTCCCCGTGGCCGGACTCGACGTGCCGGTCCACGCAGTTGTACGCGACGTTCAGTTTCCCGCCCACGAACCACTTCGCGAACGGCGCATTGGTCCAGTCCAATACCTGGGACCACTTGGTGTCCCACGACAGCCGTTCCGCCTGCCCGGCCCAGAACTGCTCCCGGTCAGCGTCCGCCGTCGCATACAAATCGGCCTTCGCGTTCGCCTGACCAGCGAACTCTTCGCTGGGGGGAAACGTGCGGCTCTCCGTGAGCAGGTTGTCCAACGCTGGGGACTGCTCGGTCATGGTGCAAAGCCTCCTGTAGTGCGAACCCGCGGCTCAGGGAACGCTAGCGACGTTAGTCCGCCTACGACAAGGTTGCAGCCACGTTGCGCGCACAGCTCCAAGCGATGTGCGGCGAGGCTCAGCCGAGGCGGGCGAGCAGCCGGGCACGGGCGCCCGGCCACTCGGCGTCCGTCATCGAGTAGAGCACCGTGTCGCGGGTCGTGCCGTCCGGACGGATCCGGTGCGCCCGCAGCACCCCCTCGCGCAGCGCGCCGAGCCGTTCGATGGCGCGTTGCGAGCGGAGGTTGCGGTTGTCGGTTTCCCACGCGACGCGCTGGGCTCCCCAGTCCTCGAAGGCGTTGCGCAGCAGAAGGAACTTGGCCTCGGTGTTGAGCGCGGTGCGCTGGAATTCCGCGCCGATCCAGGTGTGCCCGATCGAGAGGATCCGGTGCTTCGCTACTGCCTGGTAATAAGAAGTGGTCCCGGCGACGCGGCCGGACGCGAGGTCGATCTGCGCCCACGGGCGGCGGTCCGGGTCGGCGAGCGCGTCCTTCACCATCGTCTCGGCTTCGCCGAGGTCGGCGGGCTGGCGGACGTTCAGCCAGGCCCAGATCCCCGGGTCGGCTCCGGCCTCGAGCAGGCCGGGGGCGTGCTCGGTCGTGAGAGGTTCGAGCCGCACGTGGCGGCCGGTCAGGACGGGGTGCTCGCTCCAGGTCACGACCTCACGCTACGGTGGCAAGTGGCTGTGCCGAAGTGCCATTACCCAGTCATTTCAGCAGTCCACTATCCGGGCGCTTATGCTCGGCGGACCACCCGAGAAAGAGAGCGCGCATGGCCGAGGAGCGAGAAAACCTCACCTGGGAGTTGTTCGGTTCGGCGAGCCGGGAGCTGGCGCGGGAGGTGGCCGCGGACGGGTTCGTTCCCGACCTGATCCTCTCCATCGCGCGCGGCGGGCTGTTCGTCGCCGGCGCGCTCGGGTACGCGCTCGACGTGAAGAACCTGCACGTGATGAACGTCGAGTTCTACACCGGCGTGGACCAGCGGCTGGACCTTCCGGTCATGCTGCCGCCGGTGCCCAACGTGGTGGATCTCACACACAAGAAGGTGCTGGTCGCCGACGACGTCGCGGACACCGGCGCGACGCTCAAGCTGGTCCGCGACTTCTGCGCCGACCACGTCGCGGACGTCCGGTGCGCGGTGGTTTACGAGAAGCCCGCTTCGACGGTGAAGTGCGAGTACGTGTGGAAGCGGACCGACCGGTGGATCAACTTCCCGTGGTCGGTGCTGCCGCCGGTCGTGGAGCGAGCTGGGCAGGTGCTTGACGCGTGAGCGATCCGCTGAAGCCGTTGCTGGAGCTGGACGGCGTGGCCGCGGCGGCCAAGGCCGCGCAGGACGCGGTCTTCGCCGTGCACCGGCTGCCCGCGAATCTGCGCGGCGGGGCGGAAACCGCGGCTGAGGCTTCGGTACGGGCGGCTCGGGCTTCGGCGGGGATCGACGGGGCCAACCCCGAACTGCCGGAAGACGGCGCGGTGACCGACCCGCTGCTCGCCGGGGCGCTGCGGGTCGCGGAGAAGCTGGAGTCGTTGCTGCCCACCTGGCGGCGGGCTCCGTTGCAGACGTTGGCCCGGCTGCATTTGCTGGCCGCGTCGGACGTCGTGTCCGATCCGGACCAGCTCGGCCGTCCGCAGCGCGGCGGCGAGCGGCTGGAGTTGCTGGCTCAGCTCGTCACCGGGGCGACTTCGGTGCCGGGTCCGGTGCTGACCGCGGTAGTGCACGGCGAACTGCTGGCGCTGGCGCCGTTTGGTTCGGCGGACGGCGTGGTCGCCCGGGCGGCGGCGCGGCTGTCGATGGTCGCGACCGGGCTTGATCCGAAGGCGTTGACGGTGCCGGAGGTCGCGTACTTCCGGCGCGTGCCGCGGTATGTCGAGCTGGCGCAGGGGTTCGCTGGCGGCACGGCGGACGGCGTGCGCGAGTGGCTGCTCTTCTGCTGTGAAGCCTTCGAAACCGGGGCGAACGAGGCGCGGAGCATCTCGTCAGCCGCTGGCTGACCGGTGTGGCCTGACCACATCGCCGAACGGCGTTCTGTGGTGGATTGAGCCATGGTCGCCCAGGTCGAGGCGACTTACTGTTTCCGGCCATGACCAGTGACAGTTCCCTCGCCGGGCGCACCGCGCTGGTGACCGGCGGCGGCAGCGGCATCGGGCTGGCCTGTGTGCGGGCGTTCGGCGCGGCCGGGGCCAAGGTGCACGTCGTGGACGTCGCCGGAGCGGAGGCGGCGGCCGCGGCGGTCGGCGGGCAGGCGCACGTCGTGGACCTGACTGACCCGGCGGCACTGGCGAGCCTGCCCGCGGACGTCGACGTGCTCGTCAACAACGCGGGCGTGCAGCACGTCGCACCGTTGCCGGACTTTCCGCCGGAGCGGTTCGCCTTCATTCAGGCGTTGATGGTGACCGCGCCGTTCTTGCTGATCCGCCAGTGCCTGCCCGCGATGTACGCGCGCGGCTGGGGCCGGATCGTGAACATGTCCAGCGTGCACGGTGTGCGGGCGAGTCCGTGCAAAGCTGCTTACGTCGCCGCGAAACACGCGCTCGAGGGACTGTCCAAAGTGGCCGCTCTCGAAGGCGCCGAGCACGGAGTCACCAGCAATTGCGTGAATCCCGGGTACGTCCGCACGCCGCTCGTCACCGGTCAGCTGGACGCGCAGGCGGCCGAACACGGGGTGCCGCAAGAAGAAGTGCTCGAACAGGTTTTGCTGCGCCGGGCCGCGATCAAGCGGCTGATCGAACCCGAGGACGTCGCCGATCTCGTGGTGTGGCTGTGCGGCGAGTCCGCCGGGCACGTCACCGGCGCGTCGCTTCCCGTTGACGGCGGCTGGACCGCCGGCTGAATTCCCCTTTCCCCACAACGGAGTGGAGTCCGCGATGGACAAAAAGCTGCTGCGCGTCGTCGGAGCCGGGCTGATCGGAACCACCATCGAGTGGTACGACTTCTTCCTCTACACTTCGGCCGCCGCGCTGGTCTTCAACAAGCTGTTCTTCCCGACCGCCGACCCGCTCACCGGCACCCTGCTGGCGTTGCTGACCTACGCGGTCGGCTTCCTCGCGCGGCCGATCGGCGGACTCGTGTTCGGGCACTTCGGCGACCGGATCGGACGCAAGAAACTGCTGGTCGTGAGCCTGCTGATGATGGGCGGCTCGACGTTCGCGATGGGCTTGCTGCCGACCTACAGCGCGGTCGGCGTGCTCGCGCCGATCCTGCTGACGCTGCTGCGGCTGATCCAGGGCTTCGCCCTCGGCGGCGAATGGGGCGGCGCGGTGCTGCTGGTGTCCGAGCACGGCGACGACCGACGCCGCGGGTTCTGGGCCGCTTGGCCGCAGACCGGCGTTCCGGCCGGAAACCTGCTGGCCACCGCGGTGCTCGCGATCCTGGCTTCGGCGCAATCGGACGCGACCTTCCAGTCTTGGGGCTGGCGGATTCCCTTCCTGCTGTCCGGTGTCCTGGTGGTGCTCGGCCTGTGGATCCGGTTGGCGGTTTCGGAATCGCCGGTGTTCCTCGCGGCGAAAGCCGCCGCGGACGAGCGTGAGCAGGCACCGATCGTCGACGTCTTCCGCGGCCATTTCCGGGCGCTGGCAGTGACTTTCGGGGCACGGATCGCGGAAAACGTCTCCTACTACGTGATCACCGCGTTCATTCTCGTGTACGTGACCACTGGCCTCGGACTGCCGAAGGCGACCGGCTTGACCGCGGTGCTCGTCGCGTCGGCGGTGCACTTCGTCACGATTCCCTTGTGGGGCTTGCTGTCCGACAAGATCGGCCGGAAGCCGGTGTACCTGTTCGGCGTGGTCGGGATGGCCGCGTGGTCGTTCGGCTTCTTCTGGCTGCTCGACCTGCGCACGACCGGTTCGGTGATCGGCGCGGCGGTGATCGGGCTTGTCGTGCACGGAGCGATGTACGGCCCGCAGGCGGCGTTCTTCGCCGAACAATTCCCGACGCGAGTGCGCTACACCGGGCTCTCGGTCGGCGGCCAGCTGTCGTCCATCGCGGCCGGCGCGGTCGCTCCGTTGATCGCGGTGGCGTTGTTCGAGGCGTACCGCTCCACGGTGCCGGTCTCGGTCTACGTGGTCGCGATGTGTCTGTTGTCGCTGGTCGCGCTGCTCGGCGCGCGGGAGACGCGCGGCGCGTCGTTGCACGAGACGGCGGCCGAACGGCAGGCTTCAATGACAGCATGACGGGTGTGGACCCCACTGCCGAGGCTTATCGCCGGCTGCTCGAACTGCTCGCCGTCGGAGCGAGCAGTGAGCAGCTGGCGCACGTCGCTGCCCGGGGGCTGTCCGCGGAACAGTCCGCTGCGATCGGTTCGGCCACGGAACTGGCGTTGCGGATCCGCGAGACGCTCAGCGAGCACCGGCGGCGGGAAGCCGAGCTGACCGCGTTGTTCGACACCGCGAGCGACCTCGCCCGGCTGCGCGATCCGGACGCGGTGCTGCGGTCGATCGTCCGGCGTGCCCGGACGTTGCTGGGCGTGGACGTTTCGTACCTCAGCCTCAACGACGAGGCGAACGGCGAGACGTACATCCGGGTCACGGACGGCTCGGTGTCCGCGCTGTTCCAGCAGATTGTCCTGGGAATGGGCGAGGGCCTCGGCGGGCTCGTGGCGCAAACCGCGCGTCCGTACGCGACCGCGGACTACTTCAAGGACGAGCGGTTCCGGCACACTAAACCGATCGACGCAGGCGTCCGCGAGGAGGGATTGAAGGCGATCCTGGGCGTGCCGCTGGCGATCGGCGGCAAGGTGCTGGGCGTGCTGTACGCGTCCGACCGATCGTCACGGGCGTTCTCGACGGCGGAGGTCGCGCTGCTTTCGTCGCTGGCCGCGCACGCCGCGATCGCGTTGGACACCGCGCATCTGCTGGAAGAAACGCGTTCGGCGGCGGCGGAACTGAACGCGGCCAACGCGACGATGCGCCGGGCCGACGAGGCGCACGACCGGTTGATGGACCTCGTGCTCGGCGGCGCGGATTTGCCTGTGGTGGCAGCGGAAGTCGCCGGAGTCTTGCGCGGGTCGATTGCCGTGCACGACGAGGAAGGTGGGCTGCTGGCCGGTAGTGAAGTGGCTTTCGACGCCGCTGCCGTGGCTTCATCGCAGGCCAACGGTCGCGCGGTGTCCACAAAGGACACCTGGGTCTGTGCGGTACGGGCGGGCCGCGAGTTGCTCGGCAGCTTGACGCTGTCCGGACGGCCGGAGCTGGCCGGGGACGATCGGCGGCTCTTTGAACGCGCCGCGGTAGTCACGGCATTGTTGTTGCTGCTGCGTCGTTCCGTCGCGCAAGCTGAGGATCAAGTTCGGGGCGAGTTGCTGACCGACCTGCTCACCGCGCCGACTCGCAATCCAGGTGCGTTGATGGCTCGCGCACGTCGATTGGGCGTCGATTTGTCGGCCCCGCACGCGGTACTGGTCGCGCATGCGTCCGGCATTTCCCGACGCGGGCTCGCTGCGGCGTGTGCCCGGTATGGCGATTTGGTCGGGGTCCACGCGGAGCAAGTCGTCGCGCTCGCGCCGGATCAGCCTGCCGCAGCGCGGATCGCGGCCGAGCTTAAGTCCGTTGTGGACTGTCCGGTGACCGTCGGTGCAGCTGGTCCGGCGAGCGGACCGGAAGCGTTGGCACAGGCGTACACCGAAGCTGTTCGATGCGTCAACACGCTGCTGGCTCTCGGCCGCGAAGGCGACGGCGCGGCGATGACCGACCTCGGATTCCTCGGCGTCCTGCTCGGCAGGCATTCCGACCTGTCCGGCTACGTCCGGGCAACGCTCGGCCCAGTCCTCGACTACGACGCCCGGCGCGGCACCGATCTCATCGGCACGCTGCGCGCGTACTACGCGGCGGGCGGGAATTTGGCGCGGGCAAAGGAAACCCTGCACGTCCACGTCAACACGGTCGCGCAGCGGATGGAACGCCTCTCCGTGCTGCTGGGCGAGGACTGGCGCGAGCCCGAACGCTCATTGGAGATCCAGCTCGCACTACGCGTGCATCAGCTGGGCGGCTGACGGACTCCGGCGAGAATCAGGTCGAGCATCCGGCCCAACTGCTCCCGGCCGTCCGGCAGTGCCGGGATGCTGCACGCGCCGACCACCGTAACGACCACGTCCTGCGCGCGCACGTCCGCGCGAAGCGTGCCGTCCGCCACGCCGGCGTCCATGATCAGCTGGACCGCCTCGGTCAGGTCCGCGCGGACCTGCGTCATGTCGACCGTGCCCGCCTCGATGATCGCGCGCAGTGTGTCGGCCATGTCGTACTTCGTGCTCGCATACTCGGCGAAGCGGTCCATCCACCGGCGCAGCGCGCGAAGCGGCTTCTCGGTCTCGAGCAGCTTCGGCGCACTCGCGACCACCTGCGCCAACTCGTCGCGGTACAGCGCCTCCACCAGCGCTTCGCGGGTAGGGAAGTGGCGGTAGAGCGTGCCGATGCCGACGCCCGCTTCGCGCGCGACGCGCTCCAGTGTGACGGGCTCGTCGCCTTCGCCGAACGCTTTGCGGGCAGCGGCGAGCAAGCGCAGACGGTTGCGTTCGGCGTCCGCGCGCGGTTTCTTCGGGCTCGACAAAGCGGAGGACCCTCCGGTTCTGCTACGGTGGAAATACGGAGGCGCCTCCGCATCAACTTCCACTATGCCACGGCAGGAGTCTTTTCTCATGACGGCACCCACTGCTCCAGGCGGCACCGCGAAGCTCGCCGGCCACGAGGTCGCACGGATCGGCTACGGCGTGATGCAGCTCGGCCGCCCCGGAACCGACCGCGCTGACCAGGTGAAACTGCTCCGCGAAGCGGCCGAAGCGGGCGTGAACCACCTGGACACCGCCCAGTTCTACAGCGACGGCCGGTGCAACGAGCTGATCCGCGAAGCGTTCTCGCCCTACCCGGACGACCTGGTCGTGGTGACCAAGGTCGGGGCGGAGGAATCCCCGGAAGGGCTTCGGCTCGCGCAACAGCCAGCGCAGCTACGCGCGCAGGTCGAGGCCAACCTCGCGTCGCTCGGCGTCGAACGGCTCGACGTGGTCAACCTGCGCCGAGCGGACGCCGGACCCGGCCTGATCGCGGAAGGCGACCAGCTCGTCGACATCGACGACCAGCTCGCCGAGCTGATTTCCCTGCGCGACGCGGGAAAGATCGGCGCGCTCGGGCTCAGCAACGTCTCGGCCGACCAGCTCCGCAACGCGCTCGAAGTCGGGATCGTCTGCGTGCAGAACTCCTACAACGTGCTCGCCCGCGACACCGAACCGGTGCTGGAGCTGTGCCGGGAACACGAGATCGCCTGGGTGCCGTACTTCCCGCTGGGCTCGGCGTTCGAGCTGGGCCAGGACGTCACCGGGAACCCGGTCGTGACCGGTATCGCGGCCGAACTCGGCGTTACCCCGGCGCAGGTCGCGTTGGCCTGGCTGCTGCAGGGCTACGAGGGCACGCTGCTGATCGCGGGCACGGCGACTCCGGCGCACCTCGCCGAAAACCTCGCCGCCGGCCAGGTGCGGCTGTCCGCCGAAGCGGTAGCCGCCCTGGACCGGCTCGGCTGACCTCAGAAGTCCAGCGCCGCGAGCCGCTCGGCGTCGGCGAGGATGTTGATCTCCGTGATCAACCCGTCGGCCACGGTGAACGACAGCACCGAAACCGCCTTCCCGTCGCGCCGGGCGATGATGCCGGGGCCGCCGTTGACGGTCGCGTACTGCGAAACCAGGCCGGTCGCGCGGAACCTCGACGCGTTGCCCGCGACCTCGGCCGCACCGCGCACGACCTTCGAGCCGAGCCCGCCGGTGTCGACGCGCAGCAGCGCGTCCGGGTGCAGGAGCGCGACCAGCCCCTCGAAGTTGCCGCCGCGCGCGGCGGTGAGCCAGGCGTCCGCGATCTTGCGCTGCTGGGTTCGATCCGCCGGACCGGCCGGCGTCACGCCCTGCACCCGGCGGCGCGCCCGGCTCGCCAGCTGCCGTACCGCGGCGGTGTTCTTGTCGAGCATCGTCGCGATCTCGTCGAACGGCACGGCGAACATGTCGTGCAGCACGAAAGCGAGCCGTTCCGCCGGGTCGAGCGCCTCCAGCACCACCAGCAGCGCGAGCCCCACCGAATCCGCGAGGACCTCCTGCTCCGCCGGGTCGACGCCGTCTCCGGTCTCCACGACCGGGTCCGGCACCCGGATGTCCAAGGGGTCCTCGCGGCGGGTCGCGCGCGAGCGCAGCATGTTGAGGCATTGGCGCGACACGATCGTCGTCAGCCAGCTGCCGGTGTTGCGGACGTCCTCTCCCGACGACCGCGTCACCCGCAGCCAGGTCTCCTGGATCGCGTCGTCGGCCTCGGCGAACGAACCGAGCATCCGGTACGCCACCGCCCGCAACCTGGGCCGATGCTCTTCGAACTGAGCCGCCCAGAAATTCTCGTCCTGTTTTTCGTCCCGCACTGTCACATCTTCTCCTCGCGCCGGGTCCTACTGGCAAGACCCGCCGAACACGGCGGACGTGACAGGAGGAGATCGCCATGCAGGCTCGGATGACCCACCCGGTCAAGGTGCAGCCGGATGCGATGAAGGCGCTGATGGCGCTGGGCAAGGCCACGAACGACAGCACCGTGCCCGCGACCACGCACCACCTGATCCACCTGCGGGTCAGCCAGATCAACGGCTGCAGCGTGTGCGTCGACATGCACGCTCGCGAGATGAAGGAAGCCGGCGAGAAGGACGAGCGGATCTGGGCCGTCGGCGCGTGGCGCGAGTCGACGTACTTCACCGACGCCGAGCGCGCCGCGCTGGACCTGGCCGAACACGTGACCCGGCTGGCCGACCAGACCGACCCGGTCCCGGACGCGGTCTGGGACGCCGCCGCGGACATCTACGACGAGAAGGAGCTCTCGTCGCTGCTGCTGTCCATCGCCGGGATCAACGTGTGGAACCGGCTCAACGCCGCGATCCGCCAGCCGGTCGGCTCGTTCTGACGCGCACTGGGGGTGTTGCCGGGGCGGCGGCGAGGGGATCCGCCGCCGCTTCCGGCAGCTTCACCCGCTCGCGGGCAGCTGATCCCGGATCGCGGCGACGGCGGCACATCTTTGTAGAGGGTCGCCACGAGCGCGCTGAACGCGGGTTCACCGCCAGCAGCACCCAGAACATCGGGCGAACGGAGCCGCTGTAGCGGATCGCGGTACCGGGTCACTCGCCGGTCCCCAGCCGCGCGGCCCACTTCTCCTCTATTCTCCCGAATTTCCAGATCGCGAACGCGGCCAGCCAGGTGACGACGAACAGTCCGACGATCGCGAAGCCGACGTAGTCGAGGTTCACCGACGCGATCACGGCGAGCGGGCCGGACGTGATGTCGAGTTTCTCGGCGAGCAGGGTGCCCAGTTCAATCGTCCCGATGCCGAGCGCGACCGCCACGGAAAGCGCGGTGACCGTGAGGTTGTAATAAATCTTCCGGATCGGCCGGGAAAACGCCCAGCAGTATGCGTAGTTCATGAGCACGCCGTCGGCGGCGTCGAACAGGCTCATCCCGGCGGCGAACAGAATCGGCAGCACGAGAATCGCGTACCAGGGCAGGGCGAACGCGGCCGCGCCGGCGGCGAGCACGAGCAAGCCGATTTCCGTCGCGGTGTCGAAACCGAGTCCGAAAAGGACTCCCACCGGATAGATGTGCCACGGCTTCCGCACCGCTTTGGTGGCCCCGCGCAGCAGCCGGTTCATCAGGCCGCGGTTGTCGAGATGCCGTTCCAGCTCAGCCTCGTCCAGTTCGCCGCGGCGCATCCGGGCGAACACGCGCGCGATCCCGACGAGCACGACCAGGTTCATGATCGCGATCAGGTACAGGAAGATCCCGGACACCGACGTGCCGATCAGACCGGTTGTATCGTGCAGCGCGGAACCGTCGTTCTCCAGTTGCCCGGCGATCGCGCGGACGCCGATGGACAGCAGCAGGCAGAGCGCGAAGACGATCGTCGAATGCCCGAGGGAGAACCAGAACCCGACCGACAGCGGACGCTGCCCGTCGGACATCAGCTTGCGCGTCGTGTTGTCGATGGCGGCGATGTGGTCGGCGTCGAACGCGTGCCGCATGCCGAGCGTGAACGCGGTGACGCCAAGGCCGATGCCGAACGTGCCGCCCGCGCCGAGCGCGTAATGCCGAGGCGCGACCACCAACACGAGCAAACCCCAGCCGACGAGGTTCAGCAGCAGGATCACGGCCGCCATGCCGCCGATCGACCACCGGTCGCCGCGAGTGAGCCGCTGCGTCATCGCCGTCCTTTCGCTCGCCGAAAGCCGTGAAGGGCTCCTTCAGGGAATCAGATTCCCTCAAGGAGCCCTTCACGGACAATCCGGTAAAGCTCAACCGGCGCGCAGGTGCAGCGAGTCGAGCGCCTTGCGCACGTGCCCGCCCGCCGCGGACAGCGCCTCCGCGGAACGGGTGACGTCGCTGCCGGAGAGCAGGTGCACGAGCGCCACCTTGAGGTCGCCGCCCGCTTCGGTGAGCGCGTCCGAGCAGTCGGCCATCGTCATGCCGGTGGCTTCCTGCAGGATCCGGATGGTGCGGCCGCGCAGCTTCGCGTTCGTCGCGCGCATGCTCACCATCAGGTTCGAGTACGTCTTGCCCAGCTTGATCATCGTCGCGCTGGAGAACGCGGTGAGGATCAGCTTCTGCGCCGTGCCCGCCTTCATCCGGGTCGAGCCCGCGATGGCTTCGGGACCGGTGGCGACGGCGATCAGGACGTCCACGCCAGCCGGCTTCGCGGCGCGCGGGTTCGCCGAAACGAGCCCGGTGTGCGCACCGATCCGGCTGGCCTCGGCTAGTGCGCCGAGCACGTACGGCGTGCGCCCGGAGGCAGCGAGACCGAGCACGAAATCGCCCGGCTGCACCGAGTGCGCGATTTCCGCCGCGCCGGCGTCCGCGTCGTCCTCGGCGTTCTCCACCGCCTGCCGCAGCGCCTTCTCCCCGCCCGCGTGGTGGGCGACGAACCAGTCGCCGGGCACGTTGAACGTCGGCACCAGTTCGGCCGCGTCCAGCGTCGCGAGGCGGCCCGAGGTGCCCGCGCCGACGTAATGCACGCGCCCCCCGCCGCGCAGCGCCTCGACGGCGTAGTCGACCGCGCGGGCGAGCTGCGGCAGCACCGCGGCCACCGCGTCCGGCACCCGGCGGTCCTCGGCGTTGATCGCGCCGAGGATTCCCATGGTGGACATCAGGTCGATGTCCACCGTGCGCGGGTTTCGTTGTTCGGTGGGCGAATCGACGTGCACCGTCTGGCAGGGGACGGACATCAGATCCTCGCTTCTTGGTTCACTTGCCGGTTTCCCGCGGACGACGACGACCGTCGGGTCTGACCCCGAGCCGGTGCGAGCCGACCGCGTCCCTCGTGGCGTCCAACGCGCTGACCGACGCCTCCATGTGGCGCTGTGCTACGCCGATGAAAAGGCAGTCGATCACGGTCAGCTGGGCGATCCGGCTTGCCGTCGCCCCGGACCGGAAGGTGGTTTCGCGGGCCGCCGTGGTGAGCACGTGGTCAGCGACCTCGGTGATCGGCGAGCGCGGGAAGTTCGTGACCGCGACGGTCACCGCTCCGTGCTCGCGCGCGACCCGCAGCGCCTCGACGGTGTCGGTGGTCGCGCCGGTGTGCGAGACGCCGATCGCGACGTCGCCCGGCTTCAGCACGGCGGCCGAGGTCAGCATGATGTGCGTGTCCGACCAGGAGAAGCTGACGCGGCCGATCCGGTGCAGCTTCTGCTGCAGGTCAGCGGCGACGAAAGCGCTTGCGCCCACGCCGTACACGTCGACTCGGCCGGCTTCGGCGACGAGGTCGATGACGCTCTGCAGCTGGGCGACGTCGAGCTGGTCCGCGGTCTCTTCGACGGCGCGCGCGTCGGCGAAGCTGACCTTGCCGATGACCGACGCCAGGTCGTCGCCAGGGCCGATCTCGCCGCCGAGGTTGCGCGAGGTGCGTGCCTCGGTGCGGGCGGTGTCCGCGGCGAGCGCGATGCGCAGTTGCGGGTAGCCGCCGACGCCGACGGCCTTGCAGAAGCGCGTAACGGTGGTCTCGGAGGTGTTCGCGGCGAGCGCGACCTCGGTGATGCTGCGGCGCGCGACCGCGGCCGGGTCTTCCAGGACAACCTTCGCGACCCGCTGCTCGGCCCGGGCGAGTCCGGGCAGCAGCGAGCGGATGCGGACCAGGGGGCTCGCATCCGCGTCGCGCGCCGGTGCCTGACCTGCGAGGTGCTCGGAGGGTGCGCTGCTGATTACGGATCCCGCATCATCCGCCGTCGGAAAGTTACTAACCGTTGGCATTTGCGACAAGGCTACCCACATCCTTCGGCAGAACCACAACCCGTCCGTGTCTGCGGACTTCGGTTTGCGATTAATCGTTGTCAAGAAAGTCGCCAACCGAGTCCATGGTGTTAACGACCTCAAGCTAACGACTTGGCAACTAAGTGTGTCTAGCGAAGGAGCTTTGTTCCATTGAGTGGGGACGCGAACGTCGCAATGCGCGGCGGGATGCCTACCGAGCGCTCAAATTCCAGCCCGAAGAGGTCAGTTCCGCGGGGTTTCGCTCACCATCGAGCACGACTCGGCCGCGTTGGGTGACTTTCACACCGTCGAGAGAAACTCCCCGTCCCGTGTAATTCGGATCGGTGCTGTAACGCCAGCGGAGCGACGTAGCGGCGGACGCGGGGACCTCCGCGGACACCCACCACCAGGAGCGGTGCCCATGTCCGCCGAGCACAGGCGTCGCCTCGGCGGGCGCGCCCGGGCCACGAGCCTGAAGCGGAACAGGTTGCCAATTAACCCCGTCGGTGCTCGATTCGAGCTGCAACGGGTCGCTCGGGCCCTCGGTGTCGACGAAAGCGGCGAAGGACACGTGCAGTGGCGCACCGGCTGGAAGCGGTTGTGTGCTGAGCGTAGCGACGGCGTTGTTTCCCAGGCTCGCGTACCACGCGTCGGGGCCTTCGACCGGCCGCACGGCCATCGCCTTCGCCAGCGAAGTCGCCCAGACCTGCCGAGCGGTGTTGATGGAACCCCAGGTGCGCGTGGGGTGCACGCGGTTGGTGAGGAGCAACGCGAACGACCGCGATTCGGGGTCGATGACCAGCGTGGTGCCGGTGAAGCCGGTGTGGCCGGCGCTGACCGGCGAGGCCAGCGCGCCCATGTACCAGGGCTGGTCCAGTTCGAAGCCGAGCCCGTGCTCGTCGCCGGGGAAGCGCTGGTTGTAGTTCGTCAGCATCTTCGTGACGGTGTCCGGCCGCAGGATCCGGTGCCCGCGGTAGCTGCCGCCGTTGAGGATCGTCTGGCAGAGCACGGCCATGTCGCTGGCCGTGGAGAACACGCCGGCGTGCCCGGCGACGCCGCCGAGCGACCAGGCGTTCTCGTCGTGCACCTGTCCGCGCACGAGCCCGCGCGGCGGCGTGGTCTCGTACTCGGTCGCGGCGATGCGGGGCAGCTTCGACGCGGGCGGGTTGTAGCCGGTGTCGACCATGCCGAGCGGCGCGGTGATGCGGTCGTGCACCACCTGGTCCAGCGGCTTGCCGGACAGCTTCTCGATCAGGAAGCCGAGGGTGAGCATGTTGAGGTCGGAGTACAGGTACGTGCTGCCCGGTGCATTCTTCAGCGGGCTGTCGAGCACCGCCTTGCGCCGCGACGGGATGTCCGGATAGCCCTGCCAAAGCGGCGGTGCCGGGTCGGCGTCGAAGCCGGAGGTGTGCGTGAGCAGCTGCAAGACGGTGACGTCCTGCTTGCCGTTGACGCCGAACTCCGGCAGGTAGCGCACGACCGGCGCGTTGACGTCCAGCTTGCCCTGTTCGATCAACTGCAGCGCGGCGATCGAAGTGAAGAGCTTCGAGATCGACGCCATGTCGAAGATGGTGTCGTTGCGCATCGGAACCTGCTGGTCTGGTGGCAGTTCAGTGCCCTTGGCGTCGGCGTACCGGAGCGCGCCGCCGACGGCGTAACGGTCCACGACCACGCCGTCGTGCGCGAGCAGCCCGACCGCGCCGGAGAAGTGCGGATGCCCGCTCGCGTCCGGCTGCGTCCAGCTCTTCACGAACTGTTCGGCGTCGCGAATCGGCTGCGGATCGAGGTTGACCTCCTGCGGGCTGCCGTCGCGCAGCGTCGTGCTCGCCGGAGCGAACCCGTGCTGCGGACGGTCGAAACGCCCGGCGAAGCCGCCGTGTCGGTTGTCGATGGTGGCTGCTCCCGCGGTCGTCGTGGCCGCCACCAGGACGGCCAAGGTCGCGACGAGCACTTTCCTAGCACGCATGGCCGCTCTCCTCAGCGATAGATCAGGTGGGGGTGGCGTCTGCGCGCGAAGTCGGCGAGTTCGACGCGCCACGCGCCGGTGATCTCGTCGACCCCGGCGCCGGCGTCGACCATGGTGCGCAGGCGCGCGGATCCGGACAGCTTGTCGATCATGTGGTCCGGCCGCCAGCCGAACTTGTCGGGTGCGACGCGCTTGGCCGTCACGAACATCGAAACGGTGGTGCTGATCGCGTCGAAGGCCCGCGGATCGGTGACGGTGACCTGTACGCCGCCGCACGGCTCGTTCACGAACTTGCCGAAGGTGGGCACGAAGTAGATCTCTCGGAACGCTGCGCCCGGCAGGTTGAGCTTCTCGAGTTCTTCGCGCCAACGCCAGTCGAGGCCGGGCGCGCCGATGATCTCGAACGGCCGGGTGGTGCCGCGTCCTTCGGAGAACACTGTGCCCTCGAACATGCCGGTGCCCGGGTACACGAGCGCTGTGTCCGGCGTCGGCATGTTCGGGCTCGGCAGGACCCAACGCAGACCGGTGTCGGCGAAGAAGCTGTCGCGTCGCCAGCCGCGTACCTGAACGACTTCGAGCTTCGCGAGCTGCACGCCTTCGCCGGGCAGGAACTCGGCGGCGAAGAAGCGCGCGAGTTCGCCGACGGTCATGCCGTGCTGCTGCGCGATCGGCTTCAGCCCGACGCCGGACGAGAACTTCGGGTCGAGCACTGGGCCGGCCAGTCGGCCGCCGATGGGGTTTGGCCGGTCTAGGACGACGAAGGCTGCGTTGACCTTCGCTGCGGCGACCATCGCCGTGTACAGCGACCAGATGTAGGTGTAGAACCGCGCGCCGACGTCAGCGATGTCGAAGACGACAGTGTCCAAACCGGCCTTCTGGAACAGCGAAGCGAGCTTCGTCGCGTTAGCGCCGTACGCGTCGTACACCGGGATACCGGTGCGCGGATCGGTGTAGTCGCCTTCGGAGCCACCGGCTTGCGCGCTACCGCGAAAGCCGTGCTCGGGCCCGAAGGCCGCGACGGGACGTACGCCCGCCGCGACCATCGAGTCGACAATGTGGTCCCCGTTGGCGAGCACGCCCGTGGGGTTGGACAGCACACCGAGTTTGCGCCCGGCGAGCGGACGCCAACCCTGTGCGGCGAGCTGTTCGGCACCGGTGAGCACTCGGCGTTCTAGGTCGGGTTGCGCTGCTTCGGGCGCTGCTTGCGCGGCCGCCGAGCCGGTCGCGAGCACCGGGACGGCGAGCGCCGGGACGGCCAGAAACTTCCTGCGGTTGAGAGTCACCAGGTCAGCCCGTATCCGAAGGGGTATTTAACGGTGTGCACGTCCGCCCCGGCCGGGACGTCGACCGGCAGCTTCCCGCTCGGCTTCGTCTCGCCGAGCACGACCTTCGCCAGCGCTTCGAGCGACGGCGTGATGTAGCCGTAGGTGGCGAGCCAGGTCGGGACCGGGTTCGCGTACCCTGCGTCGTACGGAATCTGCGCGGCGACCGCGACCACCGGCTTGCCGGTGTCCATCAGGGCTTGAAGAAGCTTGCCCTGCAACGGGAAACCGCCCAGGTTGTTGGTCAGCACCACGACCACGTCGTGCTGCTTCGCGGCTGCCGCGGCCTCGGTGATCTGCGCGTCGGTCGGCGTCTGCCCGGTGGCCAGCGCGGTCGCCTTCGTGCCGTGCGCGGTGAAGCGGTCGGCAAGCGTCTGCGTCGTGGTCGCGCCCCACCCGGTGACCAGCACACTCGACGGCTTCTGCTTCAGCGGCAGCACCCCGGCGTCGTTGGCGATCGCGGTGATCGACCGGTCGGCGATGCCCTGCGCGGTCGCCAGGTGTTCCGGCGTGCCGACCTTCTTCATGACCTGCGCCGGGTTGGTGAACGGCGAGTACAGGATTCCGCGCTTCAGCTTGAGCTTCAGCACCCGCAGCACACTCTGGTCGATCCGCTGCATCGGCAGGTCGCCCGACTTCACCGCGGCGAGCACGGCGTTGATCGCGACGTCCAGGTGCACTGGCATGAGCAGCTGGTCCACGCCCGCTTTCAAGGCGAGGACCGGGATTTCGGCGTCGCTGTGCAGCTCCCGCACGCCCTGCATCTCGAGCGAATCGGTGATCACGACGCCGTTGTAGCCGAGTTCGCCGCGCAGTTTGCCGGTGATGATCGGCTTGGACAGCGTCGCCGGCTCACCGGACGGGTCGAGGCTCGGGAACTGGATGTGCGCGCTCATGATCGAGTCGATGCCGGCCGCGATCGCGGCCTTGAACGGCGGCACGTCGATCGCCCGCCACTGCTCTTCGGTGCGGTCGATCTTCGGCAGCCCGGTGTGGCTGTCGGTGGCCGCGTCGCCGTGCCCGGGGAAGTGCTTCGCGGTGGACGAGACGGTCTGGCTCGCCGGCCCGGAGTTCTGGTAGCCCTTGACCTCCGCGGTCACGAAACTGCTGGCCAGGTCGGGTCGTCCGGAGAACGAGCGGACCCCGATGACCGGGTTGGCCGGGTTGGAGTTGACGTCCGCGTCCGGCGCGTAGTCCTGGTTGATGCCGACTGCGCGCAGCTCCTGGCCGAGGATCGTGGCGGCCTTGGTCGCGCTGCCGGGGTCGCGGCCGGCGGCGATCGCCATCGAGTTGGGGAACTCGGTGGCCGGCGCGCCCATCCGCGTGACCGTGCCGCCCTCCTGGTCGGTGCCGATCTGCAGCGGGATGTGCGCGCCGCTGGAGAGGGCCGCGCGCTGCAGGCCGTTGGACAGCTTCGCGACCTGCACGGGGTCATCGAAGTTGTCGCGGCTGGTGTTGTTGAAGTAGATGACGCCGCCGAGGTGGTACTTCTGCACGGCCTGCGCGGGGGTGTCGACGCCGAAATCGGTTTGGTTCTTCGGGTTGACCTCGTCCGCGGACTTGCCGTTCACCCACGTGACGAACAGCTGCCCCACTTTTTCTTCGAGGCTCATCCCGCGCAACGCTCGCGCCGCCGCGGCGTCGAGCTGCGCGGACCCCTGCTGGGGCTGGGGCGTCTGCTGCGGCGGTTTCGGCGCCGCGAACGCCGAGGAACTCAACCCCCCGACGGCGAGCACCCCCGCGAGGGGAACGGCGAGCACCTGCATCCTCCGCGTGCGCGCGAGTCGGTTCGTCACGAATTGCCTCCCAGTGTCGCGTGCCGCCGCGGGTGGGGACGCGAGTCGTGAAGCGTCCACCGGGCAGCACCGGTATCGGGAAGCTACTCACCGCGAGACCGGGTTGTCCATCGGCCGAGCGCAGGAACGAGAGGGTTCACCTGGGAGGACTGCGCGCTCGGAGTCGCGCGAGCCCGGCTCGGCGCGCCGTGACCGTGCCGCTGGCCGGACATAACACTGGCGGCGCCTGTCAGCCGAGGCCAAGGGGCGCCGCCAGTCAGCGCGGACATCTCAGGCGACCAAGCGTGCAACTCTGGTCGTACCTTCATGGACTCGGCGTCCGGCGTCCCGGTACGCAGTCCCTAGACGACGAGCCTCCCGCGGCGTGCTGCGCGTGGGTACCCGGAGTCCGCGCACGGAGGTTGCTCGGGGTGACAGAGGCTTCTCTTCTACCTCTGTCCTGGCCGAATCAACGTCCGCACCTACTTTCTACGCCGTGAGCGCGGTCACTTCAAGTGCGCGTACGGGTGCACCGGTACAGAGGCTCGATCCGGTGACAACACCACCCTCAGCAACGGACCTAGCTGCGGAAACCGCCGTTTTGGTACCGCCACGCGGGTGCTCAGTTGTGGGTGCCCCGAGACCGGCGGCGCCGGCTCAGGCTGTACCAGGTCGCGCCCGCCGCGACGGCCCCCACGCCGAGCGCGACCATCCCCGCGGACTTCGCCGGGATCCGCGTGCGCAGCGACATCGGCCGCTCGAACGCGAGCACCGGCCAGCCGTGTTCCTCGGCGGTCCGGCGCAGCAGCTTGTCCGGGTTCACCGCGTGCGGGTGACCCACCACCTCCAGCAGGGGGATGTCGGTGCTGGAATCGGTGTAGGCGAAGCACTCCGCGAGGTCGTAGCCGTGCGTGGCGGCTTGCTGTTTCGCGGCGATGGCCTTGTTCTCGCCGTAGCAATAGAAGTCGACCTCGCCGGAGTAGCGGCCGTCGACGATCTCCATCCGGGTGGCGACGCAGCGGGTCGCGCCGAGCATCTCCGCGACCGGAGCGGCGACCTCCTCGCCGGTCGCGGAAAGCACGATCACGTCGTGCCCGTCGGCGAGGTGCTGTGCGATGAGGTCGGTCGCCTCCGCGTAAACGAGCGGATCGACTACGTCGTGCAGGGTTTCGCGCACGATCGCGGAAACCTGCGCGACATCCCAGCCCGCGCACAGCGCGGAAACCTCGGCGCGCATCCGCTCGGTCTTGTCCGCGTCCGCGCCGGCGAGGGAGAAAACCAGTTGCGCGTAAGCACTTCGCAGCGCCGCGCGGCGGTTGATCAGTCCTTCGCGCAGCAACGGCTTGCTGAACGCGAGCGCGCTGGACGACGCGATGATCGTCTTGTCGAGGTCGAAGAAGGCGGCTACGCGCCGGGGTGCTTCTTCGCTGCGGGGTTCGGCCACGTGATCAGGATAGGCGCAACGCGCCGTGTTGTTGGCAGCACACCGGTCGTGGCGACGGCCGGAAAATCGATGACATCGGCTCGTGCACGGCTTCCGGTGCCGTTATCGAATCGTTTATGTCACTCACACAGCCAACTCATAGCTAACGGAGTTACAGTGAGCAGACCCGGTCGTGAACCGGGCCGGTTCAGTCCGACCCCCCGGGGCTGAACCCCTGGCGGCCCTCGTCCCTCCCCCCTGGCGAGGGCCGCCTTCTATTCTCCCCGTTTTCGGCGTTGGCGAACAATTTTCAGGTCTGCTCCGAAAATCGTGGCGCACTCCGCGTCCTTGTCTCTGACCTGGGCGATCTCGGTCGTCCGCCGCGCATCTGGCGAGCAAGATCACTTAACCGCGTGCTTACCTTTCCCGTGTTTTCTCCGGCGGTGCCGCCTCTTAGTTGTCCGGCTGCGGCAAATTTGCTTCTTTATCCCGGATTTTCCGGAGGTTCTCCGCGGCAATCGTTTTCTCAGTCGAATGTGTGTGGGCCGGGCATTGTCCGGGGCGGGCCGACACTTCGCGGTACTGGATCGATTTCGCACCCCGGGTTGTCCACAACCCCCGGGTTATCCACATGACGGAAAAGCGGGCATTGCCGCGCGGCCCGGCGGCGAGCGACGGTGGAAGTCCGGCCCACGAGACCCAGGGGAGGGGCACATGGCCACCGCACAACCGCTCGTCGTCTCCGGCGAGGGCACCGTCTTCGAAGAGATCCGCCGCGTCGCCGCGGTAGTCGGCTGCGAGTTCGACCACGCGCCGGATTTAGCCGCCGCACGCGGACGATGGACCCGGGCTCCGCTCGTCGTGCTCGACGAGGACATCGCTGCCGACAGTCCGCCAATGCCAGCGCGCGACAGCGTTGTGCTTGTCTGCAAAGGCGCGCCGGGTTTGGAGACCTGGCGGCGCGCGGCCGCCCTCGGGGCGCGCCGGGTCTTCAGCCTGCCCGACGACGAAGCGGGCTTGACCGGCGCGTTCGCCGACGTCACCGACGCACCAGCCGAATCTCCAGGCCCAGTAATCGCTTTCGTGGGCGGTAGAGGCGGCTCCGGCACCTCCGTGCTGGCCGCCGCGGTCGCGGTCGAAGCCGCCCGCGCCGGCTCCGCGCTCTTGGTCGACTGCGATCCGCTGGGCGGCGGATTGGATCTCCCGCTGGGCCTGGAGCACACGAAAGGCCTGCGGTGGCCGGAAGTTCGGCTGTCCGGTCGAGTCTCCGTGCCGTCCTTGCTCGCTTCCCTTCCCAGTCGCGGCAACCTCCCCGTGCTGTCGTGCGGCCGTTCCGGCGAAGGCCCGACGCCGCGCGCTTTGTCCGCGGTGATCGCCGCGGGCAGCCGAGCCGGCCGCACCGTCGTCTGCGATTTACCCCGTCAGTTCGACGAAGGCACTCTCGCGGTCGCCTCGGCCGCCGACCTGGTCGTGCTCGTCGTTCCCGTGGAATTCCGAGCCTGCATGGCAGCGAAGCAAGTCCTGAACCACCTCCGCCCGCACACCGAACGGTTCGCGGTCGTCGCGAGTGGACACCGCATCGACGGCGTCCCCGCGTCGCAAACCGCTGGCATGCTGGGCCCGCCCTTGATCGCGGACGTGCCCCCGGAACGCCGAGTAGCCACCACCTTGGAATCCGGCGAGTTCGACCTGCCCCCGAAGGGCGCTCTGGCCACCGCCGCCCGCGCCGTACTGGCGCACCTGCTCCCTCTCCCGACCGCACAGGCCGCATAAATGACCACCGACCTCGTAGAGCGAGTCCGCCACCGCCTGGCCGGCGAAAGCCGCGGCACCGATCCGATCGCGCTAGCCGAAGCCGTCCGCGCCGAAGCCGGCGGTGCCTTGAGCCACGAAGCAGTACTAGCCGTCGTCCGCGAAGCCCGCGACGAGTTCGTAGGCGCGGGCCCGTTAGCTCCGTTGCTGGAGGACGACAGCGTCACCGACGTCCTCGTCACCGCCCCCGATCAGGTATGGACCGACGGCCCCACTGGCCTTGTCCGCACGCCGATCCGTTTCCCGGACGAGGACGCCGTCCGCCGTCTAGCGCAACGCCTGGCCCTAGCCGCCGGTCGCCGCCTCGACGACGCCCAGCCCTATGTAGACGGATGGCTCCCTGTGCGCCAAGGCCGAATCCGCGTACATGCCGTCCTGCCGCCGATCGCGGCGAACGGCACCTGCCTGTCCCTGCGCGTCCTGCGCCCGGTGACTCACGACCTAGCCGCACTCCATACGCAAGGCTCGCTCGACCCAACCGCACTGAAGATCCTCCAGGCGGTCCTCAAGCACCGCTTGGCTTTCTTGATCACCGGCGGCACCGGTGCCGGAAAGACGACGCTCCTGAGTGCGCTGCTGAGTGCGGTAGCGCCGACCGAACGAATCGTCTGCGTAGAAGACGCCGGCGAACTGCATCCCACCCATCCGCAGTTCGTCAGTCTTGTCGCGCGCCCCGCCAACGTCGAAGGAACCGGTGCCGTGGAACTTCCAGAGCTGGTCCGGCAGGCCCTGCGAATGCGTCCAGACCGCCTGATCGTCGGCGAAGTCCGGGGTGCGGAGGTGTGCTCCCTGCTGAACGCCATGAACACCGGCCACGACGGCGGTGCCTGCACTCTGCATGCCAACTCTCCCGCGGAAGCTCCCGCCCGCTTGGAAGCCTTGGCAGCACTGGGCGGCCTGCCCCGAGATGCGTTGCACAGCCAGCTAGCCGCGGCAGTGCGCGTAATCCTCCACATGCGCCGGACCGCCACCGGCCGCCGCCTGACAGAAGTCGCGGTACTCCAGCGCTACCACGGAGAAGTAAAAACACACCCCGTCTGGCGCGACGGTCATTGGACGAGCCGTCGTTCCCTCTTCACCGCCCTGACCACGCCAGCGTCCACCCGTGACTAGCTCCCGGCGCGGCCGCCCTCCGCCTGCGGCAGAACACGCCGTCCATCTTCCGCGGAGAAACCCGCTTCGCGAGAACGCCGAGCCCATCGCCCAACCGCTCCAGCATCGAGGTGACCCGTTGATCTCCGCATGGCCGTTCCTCTGCGCAGGCACCGGAATCCTGTGCTGGCCCACCACACCCAACCGCCTCCTCCCGACGCCCCGCCTCCGCCTCCCCATCCCACCCCGCCAGGCCCTCTGGCTGGCCCCAGCCGCCGTCGCCCTGCCGCTAGGCGGAATCGGCGCCGCGATCGCCACCGCCCTGCTCACCCTCGCCGTCCGTCAGGAATGGCACAGCAGAAGGGAAACCACCGAAACGCTGACCCGCGCCGAACGCACCGCGACCGTCCTCCGCACGATGGTCTCCGAACTCCGCGCCGGCGCCCATCCGGTAACCGCCGCCGAAGCAGCCGCGGACGCGGTCCCCGAGTTAGCCGGTGAACTCCACAATCTCGCCACTGCCGCCCGCCTGGACGGAATCCTGGAGTCGCCCGCGCTCCCCGCCGTCGCCCAATCCTGGAATCTCGCCCGCCGCCATGGCCTGCCCATCGCCGACGCCCTCGACGCCGCTCGCCGAGACGTCGACGCCGAAGTCGCCTTCACTCGTCGGCTGCGCGCCAAGATGGCTGGCCCGCGGATGAGCGCGATAGTGCTCACCGTGCTGCCCGTCGGCTGCCTGGCCATGGGGCAGCTCATCGGAGCCAACCCGCTCGCCGTCCTCGCCGAAACCCTGATCGGACAAGCATTCCTGGTATTGGGCGCGGCCTTGCTGTGGGCAGGCACCGCCTGGTCCAGAGCCCTGACCAACCGCCGGGCCGCCCCATGACCGCACTGAGCCTCGCCCTCACCGCCACCGCGCTGCTGCTCTGGCCGAGCACCGCGCCACCCCGTCACCTTGCCCGTCCCAAACGTCCACGCCGCACCTTGCGCCCGGAGGTCTGGCACCCCGCCGCCGCGATCGTCGCAGGCCTGTCCGCCACCGTCCTTGCCGGAATCCCCGTAGGACTAGCCGCGTGCGCCGGTGCCTGGTGGCTCCTGCGTCGATCCCGCCACCCGCGGAATCCAGACGACGTCTCGGAACGACTCCGCTCCGCCTCGGTCCTGGACCTGCTCGCCGCCTGCCTGCGCGCCGGAATGCCAGTCCCCACCGCGCTGGAGGCGGTCGCACCCGGCGCACCGCCGGCTACCGGAAACGCCCTGCACGCAACAGCAAACCTGCTAGCCCTGGGCGCGGACCCCGCTCCCTCCTGGGCACCGATTCGAGCCCGGCCAGGCTTCGCCGAGCTGGCAGTCGCGGCCACCCGAACCGCGCGGTCCGGGGCAGCCCTCGCCTCGACCGCGGCCGACCTGGCCCGCCGCATCCGCGACGGACTGGGCGTCGAAGCCGAAGAACGCGCCGAACGCGCCGGGGTCGCCCTGGCCCTGCCGGTAGGGCTGTGCTTCCTGCCCGCGTTCTTCGCCCTCGGCGTGCTGCCGGTGGTGCTCGGCCTGGCCGGGCGAATCGGCGGCCTGTTGTGAACCCATCCCCGACAGAAAGGAAGATCGACCATGCGGTTCTTGCCCGGAGACGAGGGCACCACCACCGCCGAATACGCCATCGGCACCGTAGCCGCGGCCGCGTTCGCCGTGGCGCTCTACGTGCTGCTCAGCGGAGATTCGGTCTCCGCAACGCTGGCCGGCTTGGTGCAAAAAGCCCTGACGGTGGCCACCTGATGACCAGCCGTCGCCGGGACGGGGGATTCGTGACGGTAGAAGCCGCCCTGTGCTTGGGCGCGCTGACCGCCGTGCTGGCGCTCCTGCTCGCCGGCACCAGCGCGATCGCCGGACACCTCCGATGCCTGGACGCCGCCCGCGAGGCCGCCCGTCTCGCCGCGGCCGGACAGCCCGGAGCCGCCGATGCAGTGGTCCAAACCATTGCCCCGCACGGTGCCCACCTCACCATCCACCGCACCGGCGACGGCCTCACCGCCGAAGTGACCACCGAAGCCCTGTCCGTACTGCATCTGAGCGCAACCGCTTACGCCATCGTCGAACCGGGCCCAACCCCATGAGCCGAAAAGAGCCAGCCGATGCCGGCGTAGCCACGATCTGGACCGCCTTAGCCGCGACGACGCTGATCGGCCTAACAGTCCTGGTGTGGTGGCTAGCCGCGGCCATCACTGCCCGCCACCGCACCGAAGCCGCTGCCGACCTGGGTGCACTGGCCGCAGCAGCCCACGCCGCCGCCGGACCGACCATCGCCTGCGCCCGAGCCAAGGAGGTCGCCGACCACGAACACACACTGCTGACCAGCTGCCGCTGGCACAACCGCGACGCTTTCATCGAAGTGCGCGCCGCCACCACCCCAATCCCCGGCCTGCCACCCCCAACCGCAAAAGCCCGCGCCGGTCCGGTCGACCTGCCTCCCTAACCGGAGCTGCCCCAGACGGCCGCGCACACCGGCGCTGCCCGACCGCAGTGTCGAAGGGCGGCACTGTCTCGCCCCGGCGGGCTCCGCGACTAGCCGCCAGCCCTGACGCTGGTTCAACGGCTCCGCTCGGCGCAGCGCTGTCCCGAGCGAGTCGCCGTACTCGGCACCGATATTGGCCAGGTATCCGCGTCGAGGGTCGGCGCTACCTCGACCGAGTCGCCGCGTTCCGTGACTGGCTGCCTGCGTAAACACCGATGCTGGCCAGGATCCGGTTTCAAAATCCGTGCTGCCTATGCCGGGGTGCGGGCTCCGCTGCTAGTCCTGCGCTGCACTGGTTTTGGTCGAGCAGCAGTCTTCGGAGTCGGTGCTGCCGTGGCCAGGTCGCCGGGCCGCGCCGCTGGTCCGGTGCTGCACCGGTCGTGGCCCAGCAGCAGTCACGAGAGTCGGTGCTGCCGTGGCCGGGTCGCCAGGCGCAGCGACTTGGGCGTTGGTTCCTCGGACGGATGCGAGGCACGTCGGCGTGCCGGGCGACCGGCCAGGCTGCCCCGCTCGGGCACGGTGCGACTCCCGCTAGCCGGAGCTGCGCCCGCTGCGGTCGGCCGCAGCAGCCCGCTGTACGGCCGCGGAGGCAGAGACCAGCCTGCTCGGCCAAGACTGCCCCGCCCGCTCGCCCCAACCGTAGGGAGTTGCAACCTGCCAACCGCCCCGTACACCCCTCCCGTTCGTCATCGCGCACCGTGCTCGACGGCGTTCCGGCGGCCCGCCGGAACCGCTCGTCGGGCGGCGAGCCGGACCGGTGATCAGTCGCCGGAAACCCCGGCCCGTTCGGACCTTTCCGGCGTCGGCGACGAGTGGCGAAGGACACGAGCAGCGGTCGCTGGCGCGCGCTGAGCGGTCGAATCCGCAGGTCAGCGGGCTGCGCAGGGGGATACCTCAGGACGGGCGCGAAAAGGCGGGAAAGTGTCGAATCCCGTGGTGGGCCCGTTCTCGCGGGCAGTCCGGCGGGGTCAGCGGCCGGTGATCGGCACCTGGTTATCGGCCGGACAGTGGGCTACGGGGCGTTCATCGCTCGGTAACGGCCGGTTGTCGCGTGGAGTCTTCCCGGCAATGTGCAACTTGCCGTTTAGTGAGACGTGCGCCACCACGGCCCCGACCCGGACGGCGCGAAAACCGGACCTCGAAGGCAGGAAAGCAATGTTGGACGCGAATTGGCCGGACAGCTGGCGGAACGCCTTCCGCATCGAACTGCGTGCGGAGGCGATCGGTCTCGCCTGGCGCGGCTGGCCGGTGCTTCCGGGGGCGACCCCGGAACCGATCACCGCGGAGGGGGACGACCTGACCTGGCGCCGGCCGGTGCCGGTGCGCGACGACTGGCGTGAGCTGGTCGGTTCGCACGCCCACGAGGTCGCCAGCTGGTTCAGCGACCGCACGCACAGCCTGCTCGTGGCGACCGGCACCGTGCTCGACGCGGTCGAGGTGGACCAGGAACTGGGCAAGCGCGCCGCGCGGCTGCTGCGTTCCGTCGGGCACCCGGCCCCGATCGCCGCGATGCCGAACGGCCGGTGGCTGTTCCTCACCTCGCCCTCCGCCCACCTGCCCGCCGAACTCGCCGAGCGGATTTCCGTGCAGTGGCACGGCAAGGACAGCTACATCCCGCTGCCGCCGTCGCCGTTCCAGCACGGGGTCGTGCACTGGCGCGTGAAGCCGGAGGTGTGCGGCTGGCAGTTGCCGCCCGCCGCCGAGGTGCAGGACGTGCTGGTCCGCGCCCTCGCCGACGAGCACACCCCGATGCTGGTCGAGAGCACCGCCGCCTGATCCGGTCCCATCCCGGCAGGCAGCCCGCGACAACCGAAGAAAGTTTTCACGTTCCACCGTGGCCGCACTGTTCCCCGTGCTGACGCAACGCCCCGAGCACGGCCCCCAGTACGGCCACCGCCCCCGCCTTGTCCAGCGGATCGTTGCCGTTCCCGCACTTCGGCGACTGGACGCAGGACGGGCAGCCGGTCGGGCACTCGCAGGAGACGATCGCCTCCCGCGTAGCGGCCAGCCACGGGACAATCGCGGCATAACCGCGGTCGGCAAAACCCGCACCCCCGGGATGCCCATCGTGCACGAACACCGTCGCCTCCCCGGTGTCCTCGTGCCACGCGGTAGACACCCCGCCGATGTCCCAGCGGTCGCACGTAGCGAACAGCGGTAGCAGGCCGATCGCCGCGTGCTCGGCGGCATGCAGGGCACCGGGGACGCGCGCCGGAATCAACCCGGCGCCCCCCGGTGCCCTGCCAGCACCCCCGGTCCCCACCGGTCCCACCGCACCACCGATCCCGGGCCTCCGCCCAGCCGCCGGATCACCCGAAACTTCGCCGGTTCCCCCGACAACCGACGAGGCACCCCCGGTCCCCACCGGTTCACCAGCCGCGCGATCGGCCGCTGACTCCGCAGTGGCCAATCGCGTTCCCCCGGCGGCTTGGGACATGTTCCCAGCCGCCGGGAGCCCAGTTGCCCGGTTCGTTGGTGACTGGGCAGCGGCCCCGATTCCCCCGGCAACAGACGAAGCGCCTTCGCTTCTCGCCGGTTCGCCAGTCGCGCGATCGGCCGCTGACCGCGCGGCGGCTCCTTCGGTTCCCCCGGGGGCTGACGATGCATTCCGAGCGCTCGCCGGTTGTCCAGCTACACGGTCGGCCGCTGGCTCCGGGGCAGCCCTTTCGGTTCTCCCAGCGGCGGGAGACGCATCCGCAGGCCCCGCCGGTTCGCCAACCATCCAATCCGTAGCCGATCCGCCGAGGTTCCCGGTGGGCGACGTGTTCCCGGCCAGTTCGCCATCCGGCTCGGCGATCGTCGGCCCGACCCCGCCACCGCTCCCAGTCACCGACCCTCGGGCCGCCGAACCCCGGCCAACCCCGGCCGGAGACTCCAGCAGCTCACCCGAAATCGTGTACCACACCGCTCTCGTGCGGAGGCTCTGTTCCGGCAGGTCGAGCGGCGTATGGTCCAGCACCTCACCCGACGGCCGCCGCCGGAGGTACCCCACTACCTGTGACGTCACCGCGACCTCGCCCAGGCATACGGTCACCCCGCCGTGGCGGCATTGTTCTTCCGTCGACAGCACCGAGATGTCCACGATCTCGCGCGGCGAAGTCGTCCAGTCCGGATCCTCCGCGTGCACCAACGCCAGACCCGTCTCCAGGTCCAGCTCGTCGACGACATACGACGACCCCTGGTGCAAATACACCGCGCCGGGATGGACGGAGTAGCACGCCGAGCCCGGGTCGACGGTGCCCAGCATTCGGCCCGAGTCCGCTTCGACCACTGCGATTTGGTCGCCGCCTGAGCCGCGGATGCCGACTTCCCCGTGTGGCCGGTCGCGCGAAGTCCAGTACCAGCCGCTGGAACGGCGGCGCAGCAGCTTCTCCTCGGCCAGGTCCGCCAGCACCGCGCGGGCCGCTTCGCCGCCGAAGGTTTCCAGCTCCGGTTCGGTGAGCGGCAACTCCGCGACGGCGCACGCGAGCTGCGGACCCAGCACATAAGGGTTCGTCGGGTCCAGCACCGCCGTTTCCACCGGGCGTTCCAGCAGTGCGGCCGGGTGGTGCACCAGGTAGGTGTCGAGCGGATCGTCTCGGGCGACGAACACCACCAGCGCCTCGTCGCCCGACCGGCCGGCGCGGCCGGATTGCTGCCAGAACGACGCGAGGGTGCCGGGATAGCCAGCCAGCACCACGGCGTCCAGGCCGGCGATGTCGACGCCCAGCTCCAAGGCATTGGTGGTCGCGACACCCAGCAGCCGACCCGAAAGCAGAGCCTGCTCCAGGGCGCGGCGCTCCTCCGGGAGATAGCCGGATCGGTACGCGGCAACGGTATCCGCCAGTCGAGGGTCCACTTCGGACAGAAGTCGGCGGGCACCCAGCGCGGTCAGTTCGGCACCGCGGCGGGAGCGGACGAAAGCCAGCGTCCGAGCGCCTTCGACGACCAGTTCGGTGAGAATTCGCGCTGTCTCGACCCCAGCCGGACGGCGGACGGGCGCGCCGTTCTCCCCGGTCAGTTCATCGAGCAGCGGCGGTTCCCACAGCGCGACCGTGCGCGCCCCGCGCGGCGAAGCGTCATCGGTGATCGCAACGCACTCCACGCCGGTGAGCCGCGAAGCGAAGGACGCGGGCGAAGCGGTGGTCGCCGAAGCCAGCACGAACACCGGTGAAGCGCCGTAGTGCTCCGCCACCCGGCGCAGCCGACGCAGCAACAACGCGACGTGCGAGCCGAACACGCCGCGATAGCTGTGGCATTCGTCGACCACGACGTACCGCAACCGGCGGAAGAACTGTGTCCATCGGGAGTGCGCCGAAAGGATGCCGCGATGGAGCATGTCGGGATTGCTGAACACCCAGTTCGCGTGCGCGCGCACCCAGTCGCGCTCTGTCATCGGGGTGTCGCCGTCGAACGCCGCCGCACGCACGCCCGCGACGTCCAAAGAGGACACCGCGCGCAGCTGGTCGGCGCCGAGCGCCTTCGTCGGCGAGAGGTACAGCGCGGTGGCCCGCGTGTCCGTGGCGAGCGCGCTGAGCACCGGCAGCTGATACGCCAGCGACTTCCCCGACGCGGTGCCGGTGGACACCACGACGTGCGTGCCCGCCTGAGCCAGCGAAGCCGCCTCGACCTGGTGCCGCCACGGTTTTTCCACTCCGGCCGCGCGGAACGCGGCCACCACCGACGGCTCCGCCCACTCCGGCCACGGCTCGTACCGGGCCGCGCGCTCGGGCAGCCGCGACACGTGCGTCACCGGATTCTCGTGCGCCGGGATCCCCGCCGTGACCCGGTCCAGCAGCCTCCGTCCTCGCTCTCCCACCACGTGCCGAAGCTTCGCACAGGGCACCGACAAAACCGGGCCGAGATCGATCCAGTGACCAATCACACAAGGTCACCGAACGTACTCTCACCGGGACGCATTGCGGACGGGCGGATCACTACCAATACACTCCCCCGATCCACACCCACTGTGGCGAGAGTCATGTGAGACGTGCATTGCTCGCACGGCTAGCGTGTCCTTCGGCACAGATCCCCGCCAGTGCAGGCGCGCCGGGTACGACGGGCCCGCGCTGGCCAGACGGCGTTCCCAGGAGGACGAATGTCCCGGCAGTTCCTCGCGGAGGGCGGCATCACGCTCTCCGGGGGTGGCTACACCATTGTCGGTGTGGTCGCCGTGGTCGCCCTTGTCGCACTGGCCATCGGCTACGTCCTGCTCAAGGAGGTGCTGGCCGCGGGCCAGGGCACCGCCAAGATGCAGGACATCGCGAAGGCAGTGCAAGAAGGTGCGGCCGCATACCTGAAGCGGCAGCGCAACACCCTCGGCATCTTCGGCGTGATCGTGTTCCTGCTCCTGTTCGCGCTCCCCGCGGACGACTGGAACGAGAGGATCGGCCGGTCGATCTTCTTCCTCATCGGGGCGGCGTTCTCGTTCACCATCGGCTACCTCGGCATGTGGCTGGCCACGCAGGCGAACCTGCGCGTGGCCGCCGCGTCGCGCGAAGACGGCGGGCGCGAGAAGGCGATGCGCGTGGCGTTCCGCACCGGCGGCGTGGTCGGCATGATCACCGTCGGGCTCGGCCTCCTCGGCGCCGCGATCGTGGTGCTCGTCTACACCGGCCAGGCACCGAAGGTGTTGGAGGGCTTCGGTTTCGGCGCGGCTCTGATCGCCATGTTCATGCGGGTCGGCGGCGGTATCTTCACGAAGGCCGCCGACGTCGGCGCCGACCTGGTCGGCAAGGTCGAGCAGGGCATCCCGGAGGACGACCCCCGCAACGCCGCGACGATCGCGGACAACGTCGGCGACAACGTGGGCGACTGCGCGGGCATGGCCGCGGACCTCTTCGAGTCCTACGCGGTGATGCTCGTCGCCGCGCTGATCCTCGGCAGCTCCGCGTTCGGCGCGTCCGGCCTGATCTTCCCGCTGATCGTGCCGGCCATCGGCGTGATCACCGCGGTGATCGGCGTCTACATCACCAAGGCGCGTGCGGGCGAGGGCGGCCTGGTCACGATCAACCGCTCGTTCTACATCTCCGCGGTCATCTCCGCGGTGCTGTCGGCGATCGCCGCGTTCGTGTACCTGCCGGGCAGCTTCGCCGAATTCGGCGAGGGCTACGCGCACAACACCGGCAACCCGGCGGTGATCGCCACCGTCTCGGTGATCATCGGCATCGTGCTCGCCGCGCTGATCCTGCGCATCACCGGCTACTACACCGGCACCGAGCACAAGCCGGTGCAGGACGTCGGCAAGACGTCGGAAACCGGTGCGGCGACGGTGATCCTGTCCGGCATCTCGGTCGGGTTCGAGTCCGCCGTGTACACCGCGCTGGTGATCGGCGCGGCCGTGTTCGGCGCTTACCTGCTCGGCGGCGGCGTCGCGCTGTTCGCGGTGGCGCTGGCCGGCACCGGCCTGCTGACCACCGTCGGCGTCATCGTGGCGATGGACACGTTCGGCCCCGTCTCGGACAACGCGCAGGGCATCGCCGAGATGTCCGGCGACGTCGACGAGAAGGCCGCGCAGATCCTCACCGAACTGGACGCGGTCGGCAACACCACCAAGGCCATCACCAAGGGCATCGCGATCGCCACCGCGGTGCTGGCGGCGACGGCGCTGTTCGGGTCCTATTCGGACGCGATCGCGAAGACCGTCGCCGAACGCGGCGAGGGCGCGGTCAGCGCGGTGACCTCGTTCGTCAACCAGGTGGTCAGCCCGAACACGCTGGTCGGCGTGATCGTCGGCGCGGCGGTGGTGTTCCTCTTCTCCGGTCTCGCGGTCAACGCGGTTTCACGCGCCGCCGGCGCGGTGGTGTACGAGGTGCGCCGCCAGTTCCGCGACATCCCCGGGATCATGGAGGGCACCACGCGGCCCGAGTACGGCAAGGTCGTCGACATCGTCACCCGCGATTCGCTGCGGGAGCTGGCGACGCCGGGTCTGCTGGCCGTTTTCGCGCCGATCGCGGTCGGGTTCGGTCTCGGCACCGGTGCGCTCGCCGGGTACCTGGCCGGCGCGATCGCGACCGGCACGCTGATGGCGATCTTCCTCGCCAACTCCGGTGGCGCCTGGGACAACGCCAAGAAGCTCGTCGAGGACGGCAACCACGGCGGCAAGGGTTCCGACGCGCACGAGGCGACGATCATCGGCGACACCGTCGGCGACCCGTTCAAGGACACCGCCGGTCCCGCGATCAACCCGCTGATCAAGGTCATGAACCTGGTCTCGGTGCTGATCGCGCCCGCGGTGGTCACGCTGACGCTCGGCGGCGGCGCGGACACGACGTGGCGGATCGTGATCGCGGTGGTCGCGGTCGCGGTGATCGTCGCGGCTATCGTGACGTCCAAGCGGCGCGGCAGCGTCATGTCGGAGACTCCGGCGGAGGCGAAAGCCTGACGCATTGCTCCATTCGGGCCCGGTACGCCTCGCGTACCGGGCCCGTTCGCGTCCGCGACCCGGGGCGAGTTGCGGACTACTGGCGGGTCGGTACCGTGCGGAGGGCAGGAGTTTCGACGGACAGGAGTGGTGCGAGTGCGGCCGCGGTGGACCGGTTTAGCCGCGCTGGCAACAGGAATCGGACTGGGGCTCACTGGCTGCGGGCAACCGCCGCCGCCGCATGAGCAGGTCGTTTCCGGCGGGCACGCGGAGGCGGCGGGCCAAGCCGATCCGGCCGCGAAATGGGCCGACGGATACTGCGGGGCGGTCACGCATCTGGTTCGGGCGCTGGCGAATCTGCCCTCGATCGACCCGAGTTCGTCCGCGCAGGCCACCCGCACTTCGAGCGAGCTTCTGGCCTCGGTTTCTCGCGGCATCGACCAGACCGTTTCCGGACTGCACCGGGTCGGTCCCGCGCCGCTGCCCGGCGGCGAACCGGCGCGCACGGCTTTGCTCGGCCAGTTCACTTCGGTGCGGCACCAAGCCGACGAGGTGCGCGGCAAGCTTGACGCGGCCAGCACTCCCGACCAGGTGAAGGCAGCGCTGGACGACGCCAAATCGGCGATCGACCAGATTTCCCGGCTCGACGTCCTCAAAGGCTTGGACGCGACGCCAGCCCTGTCCGCGGCGGGCAAGCGCGCGGCGGGCTGTCAGCAGTTGGTGGTTCCGCCCGCGCCACGCTGATCGGGAGCGAGCGCACGCCGAAGGGCGCCGGCCCGCTCCGCGTCATGGTGCGCGACGGCGGCCAGGTAATGCTGAAGCAGCGACTGCCGAGAGCGTTCGAGTTCGGCCAAGCCGACCGACGCCGCCCGGCTGTCTCGCAACCTCTCCAGCACCGGCTCCGGCAGTCGGTCGACTCCGCGTCCGTGCCGAGGATTCAAGCGGTGCCGCAAGCATTCCAGCGTGATGATCTGGTTGCGAAGATCGTCGAGCATCAAAACGGCTTGCCACGTTCGCCCGCGAGCGATCGCTGAGCGGGCGTGCAACGCGTACAGCCACGCCATGCCGATCACGTGCTCGCTGCCTGGTTCCGGCGCGCTGACCGGCTCGTTGGCCTGGCCGAAAACGAGCCGAAAGCCGTTTTCCGTGGCGCGGAACGAATCATGAGGCCAGAACGACAAGTCGACCTGAAGCGAAGAGTCAAGGAGGAAGACTCGGTAGCGAACGCCCTCGCGCGAGGTCACGTCGACGGTGTCGGCGACTCCGTAGCGATCGTCGAGCGAGCGAGTCCAGCGTGCGACGACCGCGGGCTCGTCCGCCTCGGGCGCGAGCTGGAGGACCAGGTCGATGTCCGACCAGCGGTCCTCGGCATCGCGGGCGGCCGATCCGACCAGTGCGGCTCCCGTGATGTCGACGTCCTGGCGGGCGGCGGCGATCAGCTCGTCCCGGATCCGGACGCGTTCGGCGACCTCGAACATTCTCGCTCCCCAATGTCGGCACTGCCGGTATAACTATACCGATAACGCTGGGTGTCCGGGAAAAATCTCGCCGTCACGCTCGCTCTCGATCGAACTTGTGTTCTATCATCGCGGCGTGGATCGGACGATCTCGCTGTTCTCGGCGGAGGCGACCGGCCCGGGGCTGCCCGACCTGGCCGGGCTGTTGTGCTGCCAAGGGCAGATCACCGGGTTCGGCCGCACGGCGGCGCGGCTGTCGGTGCTGGTCGAGGAGTCGTGGCGGGCTCGGGTGCTGGCGCGCGAATGCCGCAGCCGGGGCGCGGACGCGCAGGTCACGGTGGCCGAATGCGGCAGCCCGCAGGTGCGCACGTCGTTCCGGGTCGATCTGCTCGGACTCGCCGAACAGTGGCTCCGGCCGGGACACACCGGTCCCTCGGAAGACGATTCGGGCAAGGCGGTGCCCGGCGGTTTCCGGCTGAGCGGCGCGATGCTGCGGATGTGGGCGCTGGCCGCCGGTCGTCCCGAACCGGGCGGCTACCTGCTGGGGGTCGATCCGCTGGCCCCGGGGATGCACGAGGAGCTGCTGGACGTGCTGGCGCCGTTGGGCGTCCAGGCGCGGTTGCTCGGGCCGAAGGCGGAGCGGCCCGCGGTGCGGGTCAGCGGACGGCGGAAGCTGGCCGGTCTGCTCGAGCTGATCGGCGAACCGCCGGCCGGGGCGGAGTCGGCATGGCCGGAGCTGCCGCCAGCCGGGGAACGGCGCGAACGGACGCCAGGAGAGCCGCGGCGCAGCCCCGCCGCGGAGAGTCCTACACAGTATTTACTGGAGGCTGTGGGCTAGCCGGGGCAGAAGAAAGGTCCCCCGCCGCTCAGCGGAGCGACGAGGGACCTTTCCGGGAACCCGCGTTACGGTTTCGGCAGCGTGCAGCCCTGCTGGTTGAGGTCGATCTCGTTGGCCGGGGTCAGGCAGGCCGGGATTCCGTAGGTTTCCTCGCCGTACTTGTAGTTCGGCCGCACGGTCACGTTGCCGGCTTCGTCGACCTCGCACGGGTTGTTCAGCGTGCAGCGCTCGCCGTTGTCGTTCGACGTGTTGTTCACGCCGATGACCTTGCCGGTGTTGCGGTCGACGACCGGCGAACCGGAGGTGCCGCCGATGGTCTCGCAACCCGGCACGTAGCGGATCGAGTCCTTCCAGACCCAGTTGTTCTCGTGCAGTTCGTGCACGAACCCGTCGATCGAGCAGGAGTAGATCTGCTTCCAGTACCCGGACACCACGTCGATCGGCGTGCCCGCCCGCGGGTGCGTGTTCACCAGTTCGAGCGGCGGGACCTGGTACTTCTGCTGGATGTCGGCGTAGGTGTCGCTCAGCTGGTACAGCGAGATGTCGGTGTCGGTCATCGTCGCGTAGACGACCTTGGTCGCGGTCACGGTGCCCACCGAGCTCTGCCCGTCCGGCGACAGCAGGTCGAACGAGCGGTTCGAGGGCTGTCCGACGATCACCTGACCCGGTTCGGGCATGCCTTCCTCGAGGCAGTGGCCGTTCGACAGCACCATCGCGGGCGCGTCCATCGGCGTGGCGGCCGGTTTCACGACCGAACCAGAGCAGTTGGACAGCGCCACGGCACCGGTGAACGTGGTGGTCGCCGCGCTTGCCTCGGGGGCGGTGACCAGCGCGAACGTCGCCGTGACGGCGATCGCGGCGCCAACCAGTCGGCGGATCATGGTGGGTTCCTTTCGGCTGGGGGGAGGAATAAGTGAACCGTCGCCAGACTTGGACCCGCCACCGTCTAACGGAGGGTATCGGCGGCCTGACCGGTTACCCTGCACGGCACGTGTCCGACATCACGTGCTAGGTGTGGAGAAGAAACATCGCCGAGGTCAGCGGCGATCCGACGGGCAGGGGCCCGGCGGCTCGTCAGGGCACCTCGGCGCTGCGCGGACACCGGGGACGTGCACACTGACAGGTCGAGACGCGGGCGCAGCACCCCTCTGGCGCAGAGGGGAGAGCGCCGCTGCGGCGGCGCGGAGATGAGTGGAGAGCAGGGCAGCGTGGCAGGAACACGGACCAAGAAGAGCGGCACCGGGAGCAACGGTGCCGATCGACGGCGGCTGGTGATCGTCGAGTCGCCAACCAAGGCCCGCAAGATCGCCCCCTACCTCGGCGGCAACTACGTCGTCGAGTCCTCCGTCGGGCACATCCGGGACCTGCCCCGCGGCGCCGCCGACGTCCCCGCGCAGTACAAGGGCGAGTCGTGGGCCCGCCTCGGCGTCGACATCGACAACGACTTCAAACCGCTCTACATCGTCACCCCGGACAAGAAGTCCAAGGTCACCGAGCTGAAGGGGCTGCTGAAGGACGTCGACGAGCTCTACCTCGCGACAGACCCCGACCGCGAGGGCGAGGCCATCGCCTGGCACCTGCTGGAGACCCTGAAGCCCAAGGTCCCGGTGCGCCGGATGGTCTTCCACGAGGTCACCGAGCAGGCCATCCAGGCCGCCGCCGCGGCCACCCGCGAGCTGGACGCCGACCTCGTCGACGCGCAGGAAACCCGCCGCATCCTCGACCGGCTTTACGGCTACGAGGTCTCGCCGGTGCTGTGGAAGAAGGTCATGCCGAAGCTCTCGGCGGGCCGGGTGCAGTCCGTGGCGACGCGGATCGTCGTGGAGCGCGAGCGTGAGCGGATGCGCTTCACCTCGGCGTCGTACTGGGACATCTCGGCGACCATGGACGCCGGCGCCGACGCTTCGCCGCGTACGTTCCCCGCGCGCCTCGTCGCGGTCGACGGCTCGCGCCTGGCGACGGGTCGCGACTTCGACTCCGACGGGCGGCTCAAGGGCAACGCGGCGGACATCCGCGTGCTCGGCGAGTCCGACGCGCGGGCGCTGGCCCAGGCGTTGAGCGAGCGCGACTTCAAGGTCGCGCGCGTCGAGGAGAAGCCGTACACGCGCAAGCCGTACGCGCCGTTCATGACGTCGACGCTGCAGCAGGAGGCGGGTCGCAAGCTGCGCTTCACCTCGGAGCGCACGATGCGGATCGCGCAGAAGCTGTACGAGAACGGTTACATCACTTATATGCGTACCGACTCCACGACGCTGTCGGAGTCGGCGATCACCGCCGCGCGCAACCAGGCGACGCAGCTGTACGGCAAGGAGTACGTCTCGCCGTCGCCGCGCCAGTACACGCGCAAGGTGAAGAACGCGCAGGAAGCGCACGAGGCGATCCGGCCGTCGGGCGAGGTCTTCCGTACGCCGGGGCAGGTCGCGAACGAGCTGGACACCGACGAGTTCCGGCTTTACGAGATGATCTGGCAGCGCACCATCGCGTCGCAGATGGCGGACGCGAAGGGCACCACGATGTCGGTGCGCATCATCGGCACCGCCGCCACCGGCGAGGAGTGCACCTTCGCCGCTTCGGGGCGGACGATCACCTTCGCCGGCTTCTTGAAGGCGTACGTCGAGGCCGTCGACACCGAGGCCGGCGGCGAGGCCGACGACAAGCAGAGCCGGCTTCCGGTGCTGGTCAAGGACCAGGGCCTGACCGCGCCCGAGCTGTCCGCGGACGGCCACTCCACGTCGCCGCCGGCGCGGTACTCCGAGCCGAGCCTGGTCAGCAAGCTGGAAGAGCTGGGCATCGGCCGCCCGTCGACGTACGCGTCGATCATCAAGACCATCCAGGACCGCGGCTACGTGTGGAAGAAGGGCTCCGCGCTGGTGCCCTCGTGGGTCGCGTTCGCCGTGGTCGGGCTGATGGAACGGCACTTCGAGCGGCTGGTGGACTACAACTTCACCGCCGGTCTCGAGGACGAGCTGGACCGCATCGCCAACGGCGACGAGCACCGCGTCGAATGGCTGTCGAAGTTCTACTTCGGCGGCGACTTCGGCGTCGAGGGCTCGGTGGGCCGTCTCGGCGGGCTGAAGAAGCTGGTCGACGGCAGTGTCGAGGGCATCGACGCGCGCGAGATCAACTCGATCCCGATGTTCAGCGACGCCGAAGGGCACCAGGTCGTGGTGCGCGTCGGCCGCTACGGGCCGTACCTGGAGCGCGAGGTCAACGGCGAGTCGCAGCGCGCGAATCTGCCCGAGGACCTGCCGCCGGACGAGCTGACGCCGGAGATCGCGGAGAAGCTGTTCGCGACGCCGCAGGAAGGCCGGGTGCTGGGCACCGACCCGGTGAGCGGGCACGAGATCGTGGCGAAGGAAGGCCGCTTCGGCCCGTACGTCACCGAGCTGCTGCCGGAGCCGGAGCTGCCCGAGGACGCCACTGCGGCGCAGAAGAAGGCCGCGAAGGCGAAGATGCCGAAGCCGCGTACGGGCTCGCTGTTCAAGTCGATGTCGATCGAGACGATCACGCTCGACGACGCGCTGAAGCTGCTTTCGCTGCCGCGGGTCGTGGGCAAGGACCCGGAGTCCGGCGACGAGATCACCGCGCAGAACGGGCGCTACGGGCCGTACCTGAAGAAGGGCACGGACTCGCGGTCGATCCAGACCGAGGAGCAGCTGTTCACGATCACGCTGGAAGAGGCGCTGAAGATCTATTCGGAGCCGAAGCAGCGCGGCCGGTCGGCCACCGCGCGTCCGCCGCTGAAGGAACTCGGCGACGACCCGGTGTCGGGCAAGCCGATGGTGGTCAAGGACGGCCGCTTCGGCCCGTACGTGACCGACGGCGAGTACAACGCGACGCTGCGGAAGTCCGACAGCATCGAGGAACTCACCGCGGAGCGCGCGGCTGAGCTGCTGGCGGAGAAGCGCGCGAAGGGCCCGGCTCCGAAGAAGCGCACGACGCGCAAGGCGCCGGCGAAATCCACTGCGGCGAAGTCGACCACGACCAAGTCGACGGCGGCTAAGTCGACTACCGCGAAGAAGGCTCCGGCGAAGCGGAGCAGCACCGCGACGAAGTCGAAGTAGCGAGGATCCGAAGGGCCACCTGGAAAACTCCGGGTGGCCCTTTCTCGTGTCAGGCGTCTGGGGGACGGATGGGGGAGACACAGCGCGCTCGGGCCGCGGTCTCCGTGGTTTTCGCGGTGTGTGGTGCGGCATTCGCTTCGTGGGCGGCTCGAGTGCCTGCGGCGCAAGCGAAACTCGGCATGAGTGCCGGTGAACTCGGGATCGGCTTGTTCGGACTCGCCGCCGGTTCGGTCGTCGCTCTGCTGGCCGCGGGACCACTGATCACGAAAATCGGCAGCCGTCGTGGCGTGCTTTGCGGGGCTGCGGTGTTGTGCGGAGGGTTGCCGCTGGTCGCGTTCGCGCCGGACGTGCCGTTGTTCGTCGCCGCGCTCGTGGTGCTCGGGGTGGGCAACAGTCTGCTGGACGTCTCGATGAACGCGCACGCCGCGCGTGTCGAAGAGGCTTACGGGCGACCGATTTTCGCTGGGTTCCACGCTTTCTGGAACATCGGCGGATTGGCGGGCTCGGGCGTCGCGGCGTTGATGGAGGTCTGGCGTGTGCCGATCGAGGCGCATTTCACCGGTGCTGGGGTGGTGCTGCTGGTGCTCGGGGTCTTCGCTGCGTCGCAGTTTTTGCCCGGGGCCGATCGGGGGCAGGGCGAGGCGGCGTTCGCCTTGCCCAGCAAGGCACTGATCCCGTTGGGTGTGATCGCGTTCTGCGGTTTCGTCGCGGAAGGCACGGTGAACGACTGGAGCGCGGTCTACCTCCGGGAGGTCGCCACGGCGAGCGCGGCCGTCGCGTCGCTGGGTTACTTCGCGTTCTCGATCACGATGATCGCGGTGCGCACCGTGGCGGACCGGGTTGTCGAGCGCGTCGGCGCCGTGTTGTTCATGCGGGTCGCGACCGCCGTGACGGTCGCTGGGTTCCTGTTGGCGGTCGCGGTTCCGGTGCCGGCAGTCGCGGTGGCCGGCTTCGCCGTGGTCGGGCTCGGGGTGTCCGGGATGGTGCCGCTCGCGTGGAGCGCGGCCGGACGCAAGCAGCCGGACGCGCCGGGCCGGGCGATCGCGGCCGTCGCGGCGTGCGGTTACCTCGGGTTCCTCGCCGGGCCGGTGCTGGTCAGCGGCTTGAGCGGGGGAATCGGCCTGCACTGGACGCTGGCCGTGGTCGGCGCGCTCGTGGTTACGGTCGGTTTCCTCGCGCCTGCGATGCGTGTCGAGGAGCGGGCGCCGCGGCGTTGACCGACCGCTTGCCGCACGGATGGGTTCATTCGAACAAAAGTTCGAGAAATTGTCGGTACCAGGGTGTTCAATGACGGGGTGAGCAGTTCAGCACCCGTCGTCTTCGACGTCATCGACGAGGTCATCGGACCGCTGCGGGCCGAGATGCCGCAGCGGCCTTCGGTGATGGAGTTCTACGACCCGCATTTCGAGGTGCCGCCCGTGCTGGCCGAGGAGGAGCCCGCCGGAGCGGCTTCCGGACTGAGCCTCGCCGAGGAGGTCCGGCAGTCGTTCGGGCCCATGCTCGGCGCCGGGCTGGCCGAGGAGGTGGAGCAGTACACGCGATTCGTCGCCGGGATGGCCGCGCTGGGGCTCGCCGCCGACGGCGAGGTGACCGCCGAGGCGGTCGAGCTGTACCGAGTGCTGCGCGGCGGGTTCATCCGCGGAGTGGTCACCGGGGTGTTCCCGGCGAGCGAGGAGCCGTGGGAGGTGCGGTTCTTCGGCGACGAGGACTTCACCACGGTGATGAGCAAACTGGGCCGCCGGGCGCGGCTGCGGTCCGGGATGCTCAGCGCGCTGCCCGGATGGGTGTTCGACGGCCTGCCGGACCGCCCGCCCGGCCCGGGCCCGGCGGTGCGCATCGAAACGGACGACAGCGGCCTGATCCCGCGGGAGGCGTGGGGAGACCTGGACGTGATCCGGCAAGCGGTGGCCCGGCCCCGGCAGGGAACGGTGCTGGTCGACCTGGCGGTCCGGGACGCGGTACTGGCGGAATACCCGCACGGCGCGTTCGGGCTGGTGGACAACGACCAGGGGAGATACCAGTTCCGCGCCGCGCCGAGAGGCCGCGACGGCGGCTGGGTGGTGACGTGGTCTCCGGCGACCCGAGGGACCGCGGAGGCATGGATCGTGGAGGCGGTGCGCAGCCATGCTTGACGCGAAGTGACTGCGGCCGGTCCTGATGGGCTGGGTTCGGTGCCGTCCGGGCGAGCCGCGCTGGCGCCGGTTCGGTTGGTGCGGGACCCGCGACTGGCTGCGGTTGGCAGGGTGGGCCGTGTTGGTCCAGCTTCGATTGGTGCCTGCCGAGGGTTGACTGGGCGGGCTGGGTCTGGCCTGGCTGGGTCGCGCTAGTTGCTTCTCCGCGCGGCCAGTGCCGCTTGGCCGCGCCGGCAGGCTCAGCGGAGCAGTCGGGCCGGTCAACTCAGCGATCGGTGAGTCGATCAAGACCGGTCGGACTGTCGGCCTTGCCGGTTCGGCAGCCAAGCCGCTCTGTCCGCCTGGCCGGACTCGTCAGCCACGGCAGCCCTGCCCGACCTACCGGCTTGGCCGCGGCCGGTCAGCCGTGGGCGGTGTGGTCGAGCTGTCGGGCTCCGCCCGCCGGGCTGCCAAAGCAACCCGGCCCGATCTGCCGCTCTGTCGGCTTGCCAGTCGGGCGAGGCAGCCTGGCTGGCCGGACCCTGCTGATGTATCGGCTTGGCCGCGGCCGGTCAGTCCGGGGTGGTGTCGTTGAGCTGTCGGCGTGGGTTACTGGACAGGCGAGGCGATCCCGCCCGGTCGTCGAGCCATCGTCCCTTGGTCAGCCGCGGCAGCCCGGCCGATCGACCGCCGTCCCCGGCTGCCCTCTGCCTGGCCGCCGGTCCGGCGAGCCAGCCTTGCCCGGCCGGTCCCTGCCGAGCCGCCGGTCAAGCCGATCCGTCACCACGTCAGCCCTGTAACCAGCCTGTCCGGCCCCCTAAAATTCAATCTCGCCCCACCACCCCGGCCCCGTCGAAAACCCGCTACTCAGCGGTCACTGGTCCGGGTGGCGCGCATTCCCAGGCGCGGGCAGTAGTGGTTCTGCGGCCATTGGGTGGATGCGGGAGCCGGTACTCTCGCCGACACTGGACTCGGCGGACATTCCGTAGTGAGGTGGTCACCATGAGCACGAGCGACGGGACTCCGTTTTTTCCCGCCTCCGGGCCGGACCGGGACGGGACGTTGGCCGGCGACGTCGGGGGTGAGCGGTTTTCCGATCCGCTCGCCGGGTTCGAGATGTCGACGAGTCGCGCGCCGCGGCCGTTGCCGACCGCCAAGCCTGTTCAGCATGACCCCGAAGAGGTCAAGCGGATGGTCGAGGCCGCGCTGAAAGAGGAAGCCAAGAAGAAAGAAGTGGTCAAGACGCCGAATCCGATCCCGCCGTCCGAGCGGCCGGATCTGGTTCCGCTCGGGCTGCTGCCTCGGCAGCGGACGTGGCCGACCAAGGCTCCTCAGCTGCTGAAAAAGGTGCCCCGCTCGCGGCCGAAACAGATCACCGAGATCGCCGACGACGACATCGAGGAAGAGCTCGCCGAGCGGCAGAGCCGGCGCGGGCTGCCGTCGATCAGCATGCCCAGTTTCGGCCGTCCCTCCAGCAGCACGGCCGGCGTCGTGCTCGCCGTGCTGTTGCTCATCGTGTTCGGAATTGTCGCGATCGAGTTCATCGCTAGCCTGGTGAGCAGTGTGAAGGGGCTGTTTGGCTGACCCCGGCTGACCTCGGATATCACGGGGCGTGCCCTCCTCCCGTCCGCGGCGGGACTACCCTGGCGGCTACACGGTCGGGGGATCCGCAGGGGTCGCCTGACTCCGCCGTGACAAGTGGGGTGGGCGTATCAGCGAGGGCGTACGGTCGGTGCCCGGCACCGGCCCGGGCGGATCGGGCGGGACGTCCACGATCCACCGGGCCCGCCGAGTGCTGGCGATCAAGCCATTCCGTCGGCTGTGGGGCGTCACGTATCTGTGCAGTGTCGCCGACTGGCTGAACCTGCTGAACCTCACCAGCCTGAGCACCAAGCTGCTCGACAACTACTCGGCGCAGAACTACGCGTTCGTCGGCGTCATCGTCACCGCGCTGCTGCCCGGCCTGCTCTTCGCGCCGCTCGGCGGCCTGCTCGCGGACCGGTTCGACCGGCGCAAGATCATGGTCGTCTGCGACCTGCTGCGCTGCGGGTTCCTGCTCTCGATCGCCGTCGTCGGCGCGCCGTGGTGGCTGTTCGTGGCGAACTTCCTGGTCGGCTGCTGTTCGATCATGTGGATCCCGTCCAAGGACGCGGCGGTGCCGAATCTGCTGCGCCGACCCGAACAGGTCGAGACCGCCAACCAGCTCGGCATGGTGATGACCTACGGCCTCGCCGTCATCACCGCCGCCGGGGCCAACGCGCTGATCCTCGGCGCGAACTCCACGTTCCACCTGTTCCAGGGCCCCGGCGTCGACCTGTACATCGCCAAGGTCGTCGTCGTCATCACCGGCCTGCTGTACCTGATCAGCGGCATCCTCGTCGCGACGCGCATCCCAGAGCTGTCCCTGCGCGACGTCCACTCGACGCCGCAGCAGAAGGTCAAGCGGGCCGACGAGGAGAAGTTCGGCTTCGGCGCGATGATGCGCGACGGGCTCAAGTTCGTCCGCAGCACGCCGATCGTCCGCGGTCTGCTGATCGGCGCCTTCGGTGCGTTCGCGGCCGGCGGCGCGGTCATCGGCGCGGCCAAGCCGTACTCGTCCTCGCTGCTCGGCGGCGACGCGGCGTTCAACCTGCTGATGCTGGCCGTCTTCATCGGCCTGGCCCTCGGCATGGCGATGGCCCCGAAACTCGCGCACCGGCTCCCGCACGACCGGCTGTTCGGCATCTCGATCGTCCTCGCCGGGCTCGCGCTCGGCGTCGTCGCCTTGTCGCCGCACCTGGCGATCTCGGTGGGCGCGGTGGCCTTCGTCGGCGTCTGCGCCGGCACCGCCTTCCTCACCGGCGTCACGATCATCGGCTCCCGCGTCGAGGACGCGATCCGCGGCCGGATCAACGCGATCTACCAGGCGATGCTCAAGATCGTGCTGTTCGGCGCGACGGTGGTCACGCCGGTGCTGATCGGCCTGGTCCGGCAGCGCAACGTCGACCTGTTCGGCACGCCGATCATCGTCGACGGCACCCGTCCGGTCATCCTCGGCGGCGGGCTGCTCGCCGTGCTGCTCGGAATCATCGCCTACCGGCAGATGGACGAGCGGCGCACTGAGAAGATCTTCAGCGACCTGCGCAACGCCCTGCGTCGCAACCCGCGCCGCGTCAACGGCTTCCTGATCGCCATCGAGGGCACCACCGCCGTCAACACCGCCGAGCAGGCCGCCCGGCTCGCGCGCTGGCTCGGCACCGGCACCCGCCCGGTCATCCTCAGCGCCGACCCGGCACTCGGCGAACAGCGGTTCCGCACGCTGGTCTCGGACGCCGCCCTCACCGGGGTGCGGGCGCAGGCGCTCGTCGCCGCGGCCGTGCGCGCCGAACTGGTGGAACGCCAGATCCAACCCGCGCTCGACGCTGGGTCCGTGGTCGTCATGGAGCGCTTCGTCGACTCCCCGCTCGCGTCGCTGTCGGCGGCCGGCGAGCTGGATCGCGACGAGCTGGAAGGCCTGGTCGACTGGGCCACCGGACGGCTCCGCCCGGACCTCACCGTCCTGCTCGACTCCGAGCACCCGGAGGCTCCGCAACCGCCGCTGAAGGACCAGCTGTGGGTGCAGAAGCTGCTCGCCGAGATGGCCGCCGCCGACCCGGACCGGTACGTGGTGGTCGACGCCGAGGGCTCCGACGGCGAGGTCGCGAGCCGCGTCCGCCACGCCGTTCAGTCGGTCTTCGTCGGCTCGCTCGCCGGGCTCGCCCCCGCGGAACCAGCGGACGCGGCGGACGCGGCTGAGGCACCCGAAACCACCGCTGCGGCCGACGTCGCCGAGGCGGCAGTGGCCGAAGCGGAAGTGTCGAAGAACGGCGCGGACGCGCTGCCCGTAGTGTCCAAAGTGGAGGATCGGTGACCGCTCCGATCGGCGTCTGGACGGAACTCGTCGGTCAGGAACCCGCCGTGGAAACGCTGTCCGCGGCGGCGGCCGCGGCGGCCAAGATCGTGGCCGGAGAAGCGGTCGCGCCCGCCGCGATGACGCACGCCTGGCTTCTGACCGGACCGCCGGGTTCCGGCCGTTCGGTCGCCGCGCGCACGTTCGCCGCGGCCCTGCAGTGCAGTACCGGAACCGGTTGTGGCGCCTGCCCCGGTTGCCGGACGACGATGGCCGGCACCCACGCGGACGTGCGGCTGGTCGTCCCGGAAGGACTGTCCATTTCGGTCGCCGAGATGCGCGCGCTCGTGCAGGCGGCAGCGCGCCGGCCGACGACCGGCGAGTGGCAGGTCGTGATCATCGAGGACGCCGACCGGCTCACCGAGGGCGCGTCGAACGCGCTGCTCAAGGCCGTGGAAGAGCCGCCCGCCCGCACCGTATTCCTGTTGTGCGCGCCGTCGGACCACCCGGAGGACGTCTCGGTCACCATCCGTTCGCGGTGCCGGTTGGTGCCGCTGCGCACGCCGCCCGCCGAGGCGATCGCGCAGGTGCTGATCTCCCGGGACGGCGTCGATCCCGAGCGCGCCAACTGGGCCGCGGCGGTGTGCAACGGCCACGTCGGCCGTGCGCGCCGGCTCGCCACCGATGAGGCAGCTCGCCAGCGCCGCGCCACCGTGCTGCGGATTCCGCTCGGTCTGCGTCGACCGGACGACGTTTTCACCAGCGCCGACCAGCTGATCAGCGCGGCGGAAGCGGATGCGGGCGAGGAAAGCAAGGGCCGCGACGAGCAGGAACGCTCCGAACTGCGCACCGCGATGGGCGGCGACGGGACCGGCAAAGGCGTCGCCGGGGCGAAGCGCGCCGCTGAGGCCGCGGTGAAGCAGCTGGAGAAACGCCAGAAGTCCCGTGCGACGCGAACCCAGCGCGACACCCTCGACCTCGCCCTGGTCGACCTGGCGGGCTTCTACCGCGACGTCCTCGTCACGAGCACCGGTTCCGGCGCGACGCTGACGCATCCTGACCACGCCGAACAGATCAACTCGGCCGCAGCGTCCTGGTCGCCGGAGTCGACGCTTCGCCGCCTCGAAGCCGTACTGGAGTGCCGCGAGGCGATCGGGCTGAACGTGAAGCCGCGGATCGCCGTCGAGGCCATGGTCACCACGCTTCGCCAAGGCTGACCCCAGCTCACCGAAAAACGGCCCCCTCGCCAGCAGCGAGGGGGCCGTTTCCGGGTCTTGCCGGAGTCAGTCGCGCGGATGCGGCGACGGCTTGAACGGCGTGTCCGGACCGCCGGTCGGCCGCTTCAACACCAGCGCAGGACGCCGCCGGTTCGGGAACGCCGCGACCATCACGACGCCCATCAACAGCATCGCCGTACCCGTCCAGAACAGCGGCACCGTGTCGTACGCGCCGTTCGTGTAGGCCAGGTGCTTCACCGGACCCGCCGGTGCCGCACCGCCCTGCGGCGGAGCAGGCGGAGTCGTCGAACCGCACACGACGCCGCCGGTCGGGGCGTACGAGCGGGCGATCTGCTCGCCGAGCGACAGCTGCGCCAGCGACGACGGCAGGTTGTCGCCGGCTTGCTTCGGCAGCAGCTCCTTGAGCTTCTGCGTCGGCAGCACCTGGACGTCGAGCAGCCGCGCGGCCGCGCCGAGCTGGTAGCCCTTGAACGGCGTGGTCGCCTCGGACTGCTTCTGCTCGAGGTTCGCGATGCTCAGCCGCAGCACGCCGAGGTCGAGCACCTTCCCGGTGGTGTCGCCGAGCTGCTGCAGGCCCTTCGTCGCGGTGGCGACGAGGCCGCCGACCACCGGCACGTTGTCGAGCGCGCCGAACTGCTGGCTCAGCGGTGCGAGCGGCAGGCCGATCGGGATGTCCTTGGTCGGGTGCGCCGCGTCGAGCGTGTACAGCGTCTTGCCGCCGGCCGCGATGGTGATCACCGGAGCCTGGTAGTCGACCGTGGACGTCTTCGCGTCGCCAGTGGAGGTGACGGTGAGCGTCGGCTGGCTGGCCACCTTGAGGTTCAGCTCGAGCGGAGTGCCCTTGAGGATGTTGATGTCCGCCGCCTGCAGCGTGGACCTCGACTGCACCGCCTTGTTCTTCGAACCGGGGATGTCGACGAGCTTGACCTGCGACCGCGACGAGAGCGTGTTCGGCAGGCTCAGCAGCGAACCGGTGCCGGCGGCGGGAGTCTGGCCGCTGCCGGGCAGCAGCCCGCCGAGGCTCTGCAGCCCGCTCTGCGGGTCGAAGCCCTGCGCGAGCTGAGTGCCCTGCGGCAGGTTCAGCCCGCCGCCGCCGATCAGCGGGACCTGCGGAAGCGTCGGGATGACGTTCAGCAGCGACAGGCTCGCGACGGACGTGCTGGCGTCGGCGATCGTGTCCACGCACGGCCCGAGCGATTCGCTCCAGCGGGCGTGCGCGGTCCCGTTGAGCAGCCCGACGTTCAGCAGCGGGTTCGACGGCGCGTTCAGGCCCCCGCTGATCTCCTTCGGGTTGTCCGGCAGCGCGGTCTGCACGAGGCTGCCCGGCGTCTGCGGAGCCTGGCCCCCGGCGGCCAGCCCGAACGGCGACGACTGCGCGATCGCCTTCTCGTAGGCGAGGTAGGCCTCCGAGTTCGCCGACGCGCTGGACAAGCCCATGCCCGCCTCGAGCGCCGACTGCTTCGGCAGCGTCTGGCCGAAGCCGGGAAGGATCGTGCTCGTGGTGACCGAGTTCGGCAGCAGCCGCAGGACGCCGAGCGCCGTGCCCGCGTCGCCGACCGCGTGCCCGAGCGGCTGCGGCCCGATGGGCGCGGACGCGGGCGGCTGCGACGGGTTGTTCGGCTGCGGGATCGGCGTCGTCGGAATCTCCTGCGCACCGGCCGGCGCGGCCAGGAGCAGCAGCAACGCGGCAGTTGCGGGTACCGCCAGCGCACGGGGCAGTCTTCGCTGCATGTGCCGGGTCCTCCAGTGGATCGCCGGGTCGGGGGGTGAGACCGAAGTCATAGGAGCCTAACGACGCGGCCCCCGCAAGGTGACGCGCCACGCCTCCGCTACACTGATGACCGTCGCACCGCGGCACGCCGCCTTAGCTCAGTCGGCCAGAGCGATTCACTCGTAATGAATAGGTCGGGGGTTCGATTCCCCCAGGCGGCTCCCAGGTCAGGGCCCATCCGAGACACCTCGGATGGGCCCTGACTCGTATGGTGGGTGACTAAATGGGTGGCTGAGACGCTTTGCTGGGCGGTGCCGGGCCTTAGTCAGGTTCACCCGATAGGGCTGCTCCGTTCGGCGAGCAGTTCCAGCCCGCCAGACCCGTGCAGACCGGGCAGCGCGAGCGCGGACCCCGCCAGCTGGGTCTCCCTGGCGAGCGACACCAGCACGTCCTCGCCCGAACGGCGCACCTCGAACTCGAGCCCGCGGGCCAGGCTGCCGATCCCGACGTCGAACAGCTTCTCCAGCGGCGCGCCCATCTCCTCCTGCTGATGCCGGGTGAGGTGCCGCATCCCGATCTTGCCCTGCGGAGTTCGCGACCGACAGCTTGCCGGGCACGAGCGGACGGTGCGGCAGCGCCTCGAGCAGTCCGGCGCGCGGCGAGGGCGCGCTCCACAGGATCGGCAGCACCTCTTCGCGCTTTGCTTTCGCTGGGCTTCAGCCAGCACCGCTCGGGCTTCGGCGAACGCGCGGTCCCATTCGCCGGGACCTGGCCGGGCGAAACTGTAAGCGCACTCGGCCTTCCGGAAATTCTTGGCCATGAATTTCAGGTCGGCCGCGGACGGCTGCCATTCTCTGTACCCGGCCGAAACCGCGGACTCGCGCACCTCGTGCTGCTGCCGGATGCTCGCCCACGCCCGCTCGACCGCGTCCTCGGCCTGGGTGGGCGCGCTCGCCAGCACGGGTTTCGGGAAGGCCGTTGATCCGGAAGACGACGAGGTTCTGCGAAACGTCGTCGTTCATCGGGATTCGCGCAAGGAAAAGGATCCTCGCATTCCGCTTGCCTGGCTGGCTCGCGTTCAGCGAATCCGGGCCGGATTCACTCGGCCGGCTGCCGTTCCGGGGCGGCGGATTCCGGGATCGGCTCGCCGACGCCAGTGGTGAGCAACGAGCGCAGGCTCGTGTTGACGCAGCTCGTCCAGCCTCGCGAGCACTCGCGGTAGCAAGCCTGGTCCGGGGTGAGGCCGTGGTGGGTGAAGCGCAGCGTCGACCCGTTCGGGCCGGGCGTGAGGTCGAAAGTCATCCGGGTGTCGGTCCATTCGTCGTGCTGGTCGACGAAGGCGACATACGCGTCCTCGACGTGCCAGGCGACGCGGCGGCCGGGCACGAGTTCGGTGACGCGGATCCGCGTCGACGGGATTCCCTTGTCCACAAACGAAAACGCGTCCCCGACCGCGGTGGCGGTGCCGGTGATCGTCTTGCTGAACCAGGCTCGGACGTCGGTGATCGCGGCGAAGACCTCTTCGGGGGTGCGGTCGACGGTCAGCTCGGTCGTGAAGGAGTTCATCGGACTTCCTTTCGCCAGGTAATGCAACTGAACGGTTGCGATATTATGGCAACCATCTGGTTGCGTCAATACGGTGTGGTTGCCTAGGCTCGGCCCGGAAGGAGCACGGCATGGGGTTTCCCGACCGCATCGAGCGCACGGTCGAGCTGGCGCACCCGCCCGCGACCGTGTGGACGGCGCTGACCACGGCGGACGGCCTGCGCGCCTGGTTTGGCGACGAGGCCGAGATCGACCTGCGCCCGGGCGGTCTCGGACGGGTCGCGTGGATTGGCGAGCGCAGCGCCGAGATCCGGGTCGAGCGGGTCGAGGAGCCCGCGGTGTTCGGCTTCACCTGGCAGGTCGACGGGATGCCGGAGGACGACCCGCGGCGCACGTATGTCGAGTTCACCCTGCGGGAGCGGGACGGCGGGACCCGGCTCACGGTCGTCGAATCCGGGTTTGCGCAGCTGCCGGACGGCCAGTACCCGGCGACCTATCGCTCGCATGTCGAGGGCTGGGCGCGGGAGTTGGACGAGCTGGCGGCCAGTCTCGATGCCGGCTGATTCCGAAGCGGTCGCCGAGCAGGTTTTCGCCGCCCTCGCCGATCCGACGCGGCGCTCGATCCTCGCCGAGCTGGCCGCGCGGGGCCCGGCGACGGCGACCGATCTCGCGGCCCGGCTGCCGATCACGCGACAGGCGATCGCGAAGCACCTCGGACTGCTGTCCGACGCCGGACTGGTCGCCGCGGAACCCGGCGAGCGCCGTCGCGTGCGGTACCGGCTCGATTCCGCGCCGATGCGGGTCGCGCAGCAGTTCCTCGCCGCGCTCGCCCGGGACTGGGACGGGCCGCTCGCCGCGCTGCGGGCTCATCTCGACGGCGAAGAATGACGTCCGATTTCACTCAGGTGAGGGACGGAGTCGGCCGACTGGCCAGTGGCAAAGGGCCGGAAGAACGAGGACGGGCCAGGCCAGTCTCGGTTGACTGGAAGCCATGAACAACGTGCGGAACAAGACGGTGCTGGCCGCGACCGGGATCGCGGCTCTGGCCACGATCACGTCCTGCGGTCTCGGCGCCTCGCTCGAGGAGAAGTCGAACGGCCACGTGAAGGCGGTTTCCTACGACACCGGAAAGCAGGGCAAGGCCAACCCGGACGCCCGGCTCCCGTCGTGGGTGCCCGACGACGCGAAGTCGGTCACCGAGCTGATCCGCACCACCGGTTCGGAGCGGCTTCTGCGCTACCTGCCGGGCCCGTCGAGCCTGCCCGCGCGGTGCAAGCCAGGAAAGGCCGAGGCGAAAGCGCCGACCCTCACCGCGGACTGGTGGCCGGCCGGCGAGCACAAGCGGACGGACAAGGACTGCGACGGCTGGCACGTCGCGGTCGAGCCGGACGGCGTCTACGCCTACCAGGTCGAAACGGTCGTCAACGCGGACAAATGAAACAGTGGCCGCCCCGAAACCCGGGGCGGCCACTGTCCTCTGTGGTCAGTTAGCGGGCGGCGTCAGCTTCAGCACCGTCGCGGTGGCTTGCCCGCGCGGGGTGCGGTAGCTGATTTCCTCGCCGGCCTTCGCGGTGGCCAGCGCCAGGCCGAGCGGGCTGTCCGAAGTGATCGCGTCGGCGTCCTCGCCGGGAAGGGTCACCACGGTGAACTCTTCCTCGTCCCCGTCGGAAAAACGCAGCGAAACCCGCGTGCCGTCAGGAAGCAGCGAGCTGTCGTACGCACCGTGCTCCAGCTTCGCGGTGACGTCGGCGATCTGCCGGTCCAGTCGCGCCGCGGCCTCGGCGCGGTCGATCACGTCCGCCTGGTCGGCGGCGTCCCCCGTGCGTTCCTGCTCGCCGGGCTGCGGCGAGAGTGCGTCCCGTTGTGCGCGCAGGTCCGCGATTTCCTTCTCCAGCTGGCGGCGTGCCGCCTCGCTGAGCCCCTTGTCCCCTGAGATCACCATGCCGGGCATTGTCCGCCGCGCGGACCGGGGTGGCCAATCCGGTTTTTCACCCGCCGGAAGACCTTGGGACGACTGGCCTAGGATTCAGGGCTGCCGTCCTGACAAACGTAACGAGGATCACCGTGAGCGCCGTGCCCGGTCGCAGCACCCAGCTGTCGCCCAATCAGTTGCAGAAGCAGGAACTGATCGTCGAAGCGGCTCGCAAGGTCCTCGCCCGCGAAGGGCTCGCCGGTTGCACGGTACGCGCGATCGCCGAGGCCGGGCCGCTCACCAAGAGCGCGATCCACTACTACTTCGCCGACATCGACGTGCTCATCGACCGGGCGATGGCCGCGCACATCAACACCTTCGTGGCGGAACTGCGCAAGGTCGCGGACAAGCATTCCGACCCGCGCAAACGGCTTTTCGCGGTGACCGAGGCCTATCTCGCCGAGTTCGCCGACCACCCGCGCGGCGCGTTCCTCTGGTTCGAGTACTGGATCGCGGCCGGGCGCGCGCAGCATCCGCAGGCGATCGACGCCATGCTCACCTCGATCACCGAACTGCTCGTCGAACTTCTCGCCCCGCTCGACGTCGACGATCCGCGTGCCCGCGCCCGCTCGCTGCTGAGCTATCTGCTCGGCGCGGTGGTGCAGCAACGGGTCCGGCCGCGGTCGTCCGCGAGCCTCCGCGGCGACATCGAGGCGCTCTGCTTCGCCGGCTACCGCTGACGCCGCTTAGGCTCCCGGCATGCCTTTGTTCTCCTTGGACGGCGTCAGCCCGCAGGTCCACCCCGACGCCTGGATCGCCCCCACCGCCACCCTGATCGGCAACGTGACCGTCGAGAAGGACGCTTCGGTTTGGTACGGCGCGGTGATCCGCGCGGATTTCGGCCCGATCGTCATCCGCGAGGGCGCGAACATCCAGGACAACTCGGTGATCCACTCCGGACCCGAGATGACCGAGGTCGGCCGCAACGTCACCGTCGGGCACCAGTGCCTCGTGCACGACTGCACGGTCGGCGAACAGGCGTTGATCGGCAACGGTTCCACGGTGCTCGACCGCGCGGTGATCGGACCGCGCGCGTTCGTCGCCGCGGGGTCGACGGTCACGCCGGGCACCGAGGTCCCGGCGGAGATGATCGCGATGGGCAGCCCGGCGAAGAAGTTCGTGGAACTCACCGATTCCGCGCGGATGTGGGTCGAGCACAACGCGGCGGTCTACCAGGAGCTCGCGCGTCGCCACCGCGGCGGGCTCGAGCAGGTCTGAGCCCTTCCCGCGGACCGGACGGGGCTGGCGCGGTGCACTAAACTTCGTCCCGCAGCAGCGACTGGCGCCATTCAAGAGGTGGAGCACCACCGGGGAGCGACGACGAGGCCGGCACCGCGCGCCTGGGTGCGGGCCACTGCAGAGCCGGAGTACGCCATGACACACCAGCCCGCCCTGTCCGCCCTGTCCGCGGCGGACCCGCAGATCGCCGGTCTGGTCGAGGACGAGGCGAAACGCCAGCACGACAAGATCCGCCTGATCGCGTCCGAGAACTACGTCTCGCAGGCGGTGCTCGAAGCCACCGGCAGCGTGCTCACCAACAAGTACTCCGAGGGCTACGCCGGCAAGCGCTACTACGAGGGCCAGCAGTTCATCGACCAGGTCGAGCAGGTGGCGATCGAGCGCGCGAAGGCCGTCTTCGGCGTCGACCACGCGAACGTCCAGCCGTACTCCGGTTCTCCGGCCAACCTCGCGGTGTACCTGGCGTTCGCCAAGCCCGGCGACACGGTGCTCGGCATGGCGCTGCCCGACGGCGGCCACCTCACGCACGGCTGGAGCGTGTCCGCGACCGGCAAGTGGTTCACGCCGGTCCGCTACGGCGTCCGGAAGGAAACCGGCCGCGTCGACCTCGACCAGGTCCGCGACCTCGCCCGCCAGCACCGGCCGAAGCTGATCTTCGCGGGCGGCACGGCCATCCCGCGCACCATCGACTTCCCGGCGTTCGCGGAGATCGCCCGCGAGGTCGACGCCGTGCTGGTCGCCGACATCGCGCACATCGCCGGCCTGATCGCGGGCGGCGCGCACCCGTCGCCGGTCGGCCACGCGCAGGTCATCACCACGACCACGCACAAGACTCTCCGCGGTCCGCGCGGCGCGATGATCCTGTCCGACGCCGAGCACGCCAAGGCCGTCGACAAGGCGGTGTTCCCCGGCCTGCAGGGCGGTCCGCACAACCACACGACGGCCGCCATCGCGGTCGCGCTGGGGGAGGCGCAGCAGCCGTCGTTCTCCGAGTACGCGCACACGATCGTCGCGAACGCCAAGGCGCTGGCCGAAGCGCTGCTCGAACGCGGGTACGACCTGGTCTCCGGCGGCACGGACAACCACCTGCTGCTGATCGACCTGACCAACAAGGCGGTGCCCGGCAAGCCCGCCGCGCAGGCGCTGGACCGCGCGGGCATCGAGCTGAACTACAACACCGTGCCGTTCGACCCGCGCAAGCCGTTCGACCCGTCCGGCATCCGGCTGGGCACCTCGGCGATCACCACGCGCGGGCTCAAGCCCGAGCACCAGGTGCAGGTCGCGGACTGGATCGACCGGACCGTGACCGCCGCCGCGGCGCAGCAGGAGGACGCGCTCGACACGATCGCTGCCGAGATCCGCGAGTTCCTGCAGCCGTTCCCGATTCCCGGGTACCGCGACTGACGTCGTGCGCGGCGAAGCCGGTTCTAACCGGCTTCGCCGCTCACGAGTCTTTGAGCTGTGTGTTGATCCGCGCCGCCTGCCGCGTCAGATGCTCGCTCTCCGCCAGGTTCGGCGCTTTCTTCGCCGCCTCGCTGTACAGCCGCGCCGCCGTGCCGAGGTCCCCGTCCCGTTCGTGCAGATAGGCGGCCACCGCGTCGTGTCGCGGCAGCTTGTCATCCAGCTCCGCCAGCGCTTTCAGCCCAGCGCGCGGCCCGTCCGCCTCGCCGACCGCGACCGCCCGGTTGAGCCGGACGATCGGGCTGTCGGTCCGCGCGAGAAGCTCGTCGTACCACTCGACGATCTGCACCCAGTCGGTTTCCTCCGCCGCGAGAGCGTCGGCGTGCAGCGCGGCGATCGCAGCCTGGGCCTGGTACTCGCCCAGCTGGTCCCGCGCCAGCGCCGCCTGGAGAATGTCGACGCCCTCGGCGATCAGCCGGGTGTCCCACGCGCTGCGGTCCTGTTCGGCGAGCGGCACGAGGCTGCCGTCCGGTTTGGTCCGCGCGGCCCGGCGGGCGTGGTGCAGCAGCATCAACGCGAGCAGACCGGAGACTTCCGGATGGTCGAATCCCGCCGCGAGCTGCCGGGTCAGCCGGATGGCCTCGGCGGCGAGGTCGAGTTCGCCGGAGTAGCCCTCGTTGAACACCAGATACAGCACGCGCAGCACGGTCGCGACGTCGCCGGGCGCGTCGAACCGCACGGTGGACACGGTCTTCTTCGCCCGGCTGATCCGCTGCGCCATCGTCGCTTCCGGCACCAGATACGCCTGCGCGATCTGCTTCGTGGTCAACCCGCCGACCGCGCGCAGCGTGAGCGCGACGGCCGACGACGGGGTCAACGACGGGTGCGCGCACAGAAAGTAGAGCTGGAGCGAATCGTCCACCGCGGACGCCGGACCGGGCGGCGGCTCGGCGTCCACCGCCACTTCCCGGCCCCGGCGCGCGGACTCCGACCGCGTGGCGTCGAGGAACCGGCGCCACGCGGCGGAGATGAGCCACGCCTTCGGGTCGCGCGGCGGGTCGTCCCGCCACGCGTCCAGCGCGCGGATCAGCGCTTCCTGCACAGCATCCTCGGCCGACGCGAAGTCCGCGCCGCGCCGGACGAGGATGCCGATCACCGCGGGCACGAGTTCCCGCAGCAACTCCTCGTTCATTCGGTCACCGAGGGCTTGACGCCGTAGCAGGGGCGCAGTTCGAGCCATTCGTGGATCGGCTTGCCGCCCGCGCCGGGCGCCGCGGAAAGCTCCCCGGCCAGCTCGAGGGCGCGTTCATAGCTGTCGACGTCGATGATCATCCAGCCCGCGATGACGTCCTTGGTCTCGGCGAAGGGACCGTCGGTGACCGGCGGGCGGCCCTCGCCGTCGTAGCGCACCCACGTCCCCTCGGAGGACAGTGCCTGCTCGCTGACGAACTCCCCGGTCTCCACGAGCCGGTCCGCGAAGTCGCGCATGTACTGGATGTGGGCGGTGACCTCTTCCGGCGTCCACTGGTCCATCGGGACGTCGTTCACCGAAGCCGGGGCGCCGCGGTAGTGCTTGAGCAGCAGGTACTTGGCCATTGTGGTTCTCCTCAGTGCTGGTGGCGACCTCGTGTCGGCCACGTTCGCGCCAGGGACGGAGCCGGTCGCGCGTTCTCGACATCGTCGGGCGAGAGATTAGCGTCACACGATATTTGGTTGATGAATGCAAGCTTTTCGGGAACAGTTGTGGCGAGCAAGTAGTTGAGGGATACAAGCAAGTAGCTCGGCACTGAGGGAGACCACCATGAGCGACACCGCCACTGCGGAAGGGGGCGCCACCACGAACGGACGGCTTTCACACCGGCAGATCCTCACGGTTCTGTCCGGACTGATGCTCGGCATGTTCCTGGCGGCCCTCGACCAGACCATCGTGTCCTCGGCGATGAAGACCATCGCCGACGAACTGCACGGACAGAGCCTGCAGGCCTGGGCCACCACCGCCTACCTGATCACCGCGACGCTTTCCACGCCGCTGTACGGCAAACTGTCCGACCTCTTCGGCCGCAAGCCGATGTACCTGACCGCGATCTCGCTGTTCCTCGCCGGTTCGCTGGCGAGCGCGATGGCCGGATCGATGTACGAACTGGCCGCGTTCCGCGCGTTCCAGGGCCTCGGCGCCGGCGGTCTGATGTCGCTCGCGCTGGCGATCATCACCGACATCACCTCGCCGCGGGAACGCAGCCGCTACCAGGGCTACTTCATGGCCGTGTTCGGCGTCTCCAGCGTTGCCGGCCCGGTCGTCGGCGGGTTCTTCGCCGGGCTCGACTCGTTCGCCGGCCTCACCGGCTGGCGCTGGGTGTTCATGGTGAACGTGCCGATCGCGCTCGCCGCGCTGGTCGTCGTGAGCAAGGTGCTGAACCTCCCGCACACCCGCGTTGACCAGAAGGTCGACTTCCTCGGAGCCGGCGCGCTGACGGTCGGCCTCGTGCCGCTGCTGCTCGTCGCCGAACAGGGCCGCGAATGGGGCTGGGGTTCGCCCGCGGCGCTGGCGATGTACCTGGTCGGCGCGCTCGGCGTGGCCCTGTTCATCCTGCAGGAACGCCGGATGGGCGACGCCGCCCTGCTGCCGCTGCGGCTGTTCCGCAGCGGGGTGTTCCGGGTCTCGACGCTGGTCACCGTGATCCAGGGCATCGGGATGTTCGGCGCGATGATGTCGCTGCCGCTGTACCTGCAGATCGTGAAGGGCGCGACGCCGACCCAGGCCGGGCTGCAGATGCTGCCGCTCACCCTCGGGATCATGGTCGCGAGCCTCGGCAGCGGCCGGATCATCACCCGGACCGGCCGGTACAAGGGCTTCGCGGTCGCCGGGCTCGGCCTGATGGCCGCGGCGGTGTTCTCGTTCTCGATGATCGGGGTGGACACCGCGCTCGGCGTGGTCATGGCCATCGCGTTCGTGCTCGGACTGGGCCTCGGCTCGACCATGCAGACGCTGACCCTGGCCGCCACGAACGACGTCACTCCCCGCGACATCGGGGTCGCCACCTCGTCGGTGACGTTCTTCCGGCAGATCGGCGGCACGGCGGGCACCGCGGTGTTCCTGTCGATCCTGTTCAGCACGGTCGGCGACCGGATCGCGGCGGCGGTCCGCTCGGCGATGGCCTCCCCGGCCTACACCGCGGCGCTGGCGCAGCACCCGGAGTTCGCCCGGCAGCTGGCCGGCGGCGGGCTCGACGTGAACGACACCTCGTTCCTGTCGACGCTCGACCCGGTGCTCGCCCGGCCGATCCTGGAAGGGTTCTCCAGCTCGATGAGCACGGTGTTCCTGATCGGCGGCGCGGTGCTGACCGTCGGGTTCGCGCTGGTCTGGCTGCTGCGGGAGAAGCCGCTTTCGGACAAGTCGGCGATGGAGCAACGCGCCGAGCAGGAAGCGGGCGAACTGGCCCTCGCGGGCTGACCGAGCAGCAAAAAGGGCCGGCCACCTTCTCCGGTGGACGGCCCTTTTGCTGCGTGGCTCAGTGGTGCTCTTCGCCGTTGATCTCTTCCTTGGCGAGGCGGTCCTTCTCGCGCTCGTACGAGCGGGCGATCTCCGACTCGGCGTCGGCGCGGCTCACCCAGGACGAGCCCTCGACGCTCTTGCCCGGCTCGAGGTCCTTGTAGACCTCGAAGAAGTGCTGGATCTCGAGCTTGTGGAACTCGTTCAGGTGGTGGATGTCCCGCAGGTGCTCGAGACGCGGGTCGTTCGTCGGGACGGCGAGGACCTTGTCGTCCGGGCCCTTCTCGTCGGTCATCCGGAACATGCCGATCGCGCGGCAGCGGATCAGGCAGCCGGGGAACGTCGGCTCCTGGACGAGCACGAGCACGTCGAGCGGGTCGCCGTCCTGGCCGAGCGTGTCGTCGATGAAGCCGTAGTCGGCCGGGTACTGGGTCGCGGTGAACAGGGTCCGGTCGAGCTTGATCCGACCGGTCTTGTGGTCGACCTCGTACTTGTTGCGCTCCCCCTTGGGGATTTCGATCGTGACGTCGAATTCCACGGCCGTCCTCGCTGCTTCTTCACTCTCGGTGTGCCACGCGCTCGTGGGCGGCAACCTCATGACCTCGTTGACGTCACTAGTGTGGACTACGCCCCGTCGGCCGGTCGCGCCGATGTCGGCCAGACGGCATGTGACCTTGGCCCCTTCGGGGGCGGGTGAGAAGGAGTGGTGGGTGCCGGAAAACGACCAGCCGAGGTGGCCCACGGGCGATGAGGACACCTCGTCCCAGGCGGACCGGGCGACTTCCCGCCTCCCCCTGCCCAAGCGCGACGCGGGAGCCACCGCGCAGCTTTCCGTGCCTAATGTCACACCCGGCGACGGGCCCGGATCGTGGTTCCGGCCGAACGTCCCGCCGAAGGAGGTTCCCGGGCTGAACGCGCCCTCGGACGCTCCCATGCCGCCAGCGGAACCGCCGCGGTCGAACCTCGCGGACCGGGTGAGCGGCACCGCGGTGCCCCGGCCGGAGGACGCGAAGCCGCGGGCTCCGTGGGTGCCGGTGGAGGGGCCGACCCGGTTCGCGGCGGGCGTGCCGAGGCCGGGGGACACCGCGGGCCGCCCGAATGCCGAGGGGGCGGCGGAGAAGACTTTCCAGGCTTCGCAGCAGCAGCCGAGGCTGTCCGCGGAGTCGGATGTTTCGCCTGGTCAGGGCGGGTCGCAGCAGTCGTCGCCCGCGTGGCAGGCCCCGCGGAAGCCGGGGAACTCGCTGTTCGAGCCCGCCGGTTCCGGCTCCGCGGCTTCGGGCGAGGAGCAGGGGTGGAACCCGTTCCAGTCCGGTCAGCCCGCCGAGCCCGCGGAGCAGCAGTTCGCCGCGTTCCGGGACGAAACGCCGGGAACGGGCGAGAACAACCAGGGCTGGGCGGCGTTCCGCCCGGTCGTCGCGCGGGACGAGCAGGCGCAGGAGCCGGCCAAGGAGGGCTGGACCGCCTTCCGCAACGACTCGGCCCCCGCCGCTGACCCGGCCCAGCCGGGTCGTGCCGGAGACGGAGCGCCGGAGTCCGCCCGTTCCGTCGGCCAGGCTCAGCCCGGCCGCGCCGGAGACGACCCGAAGGAGAACTGGACCAGCTTCCGCGGCGAATCCGGGCCGGTCCCGGGGTCCGCCGCCGCACGTCTCAACCCCGGCCAGCCGGGCCGCTCCGGGAGCGAGCCGGAGGGTGGCCAGGCCGGTTCGAACGCGGGGCAGGGCGGTCGTTCCGGGGAAGGCTGGCCGGGTGCCAGCGCGGGTCAATCCGGTCGTTCGGGCAGCGAGTCGCAGGAGAACCGGTCGGGTGCCAGCGCGGGGCAGTCTGGCCGTTCGGGGAATGAGTCCCGGGAAGGCTGGCCGGGTGCCGACGCTGGTCAGCCCGCTCGGCCCGGGAGCGGGTCGCAGGAGAGCCGGTCGGGTGCCAGCGCGGGTCAGCCCGGCCGTGCGGGGAGCGAGGCGCGCGAAGGCTGGCCGGGTGCCGACGCTGGTCAGCCCGGTCAGCCCGGGAGCGGGTCGCAGGAGAATCGGGCTGGCTCCGGCGCGGGTCAGTCTGGCCGTGCGGGGAATGAGTCGCGGGGCGACTGGCCGGGTGCGAGCGCTGGTCAATCTGGCCGTTCGGGCGGCGAGTCGCAGGAAGAATGGGCTGGTTCGAACGCCGGTCAGGCCGGTCGTTCCGGCGAAGGCTGGCCGGCTGCCGCCGCCGGTCAATCCGGCCGCTCGGGCAGCGAGTCCCAAGAGGAGCAGGCCAGCTCCCAGGCTGGTCAGCCGGGCCGTTCCGGGGACGGGACGAACCGGGGCGAGTCCGAGCCGTGGTCGCAGCAGATCGAAATCCCCGTTCGCCCCGCTCTGCCCGAACCGCCGCCGGGCACCGTTCCGTCGGCGAGTTCCGGCCAGGTGCGGCCGATGCGGATCGACCCGGCTGGCGGGCAGTTCCCGGCGGAGGCGACCGTCGGGATCCCGCGTCCGGCCGAAGGCTTTCCCGCCGCACCTGGGGCGGAGCAGGGGCCGTCCGAGGCGACCGTCGGCATTCCCCGGCCCGCGGAGGGCTTCGGCGATCGCCCGGGTCCGGAGCAGATTCCGCCGAGCGCCGCGGCGGAGCAGTCTCCTCCGGAGCCGCCCGCTGGCGCCGGGCCTGTCCCGCCCGCAGAGGACGCGCCGAAGAAGCCTCGCCGGAAGGCGCTGGTCCTGGCGCTCGTCGTCCTGCTTCTGCTGGCCGCCGCGGGTGGTGCGTCGGCAGTGCCCGCCGTGTCCAATCGGCTCGGGTTGCCGTGGGCACCGAACGCGCCGAAGGGCAGTGCCCCCGACCCTGTCGACGCCAGCCTCGCGCTGCACGGTCCGGACACCTCCGGGCAGGGACCGTCCGCGAACGGCGTGGCCGCGAAGCTGTCCGGTCCCGCCGGTTCGCCGGCGCTCTCGCAGCTCACTGGCAGCGTGATCGACCCGGCCAGCGGCACCGTGCTGTGGGACCACGCGTCGAACACCCCGCTGACCCCGGCGTCGACCACGAAGATCCTCACCGTCGCCGCGGCGCTGCTCGCGATGGAGCCGACGAAGCGGATCTCCACCAAGATCGTCCAGGGCGCGCAGCCCGGCACGGTCGTCATCGTCGGCGGCGGCGACCCGTCGCTGACCGCGCTGCCGGTCGGCACCGATTCGCCGCTCTACCCGGGCGCGGCGCACGTCGACGACCTCGTCAACCAGGCCAAGAAGGCGGGCGTCGACATCAAGAAGGTGCAGCTCGACGCCAGCGCGTACAGCGGTCCGAACACCGCGCCGGGCTGGGAGCCGGGCGACGCGCCGTCGCTGTACGGCGCGCCGATCGTCCCGGCCATGACCGACGGCGGCCGCGGCAACCCGAACGTCGACGAGACCATGCGCTCGGCCAATCCGGGAACCGCGCTCACCCAGCTCGTCGCGGAGAAGCTCGGCGCGAGCCCGGCCGGTCCCGCCAAGGCCCCGGAAGGGGCGAAGGTGCTCGGCGAAGTCCAGTCGGCTCCGCTGCCGGACCTCGCGTACGCGCTGCTGCAGATCTCCGACAACGTGCTCGCCGACGCGCTCGGCCGCCAGGTCGCGATGGCCACCGGCGGGGAAGCGTCGTTCGCCGGCGCCGCCGCCGCGGTGAAGAAGGTGCTGGCGGACCACGGGTTCGACGTCAACGGCCTGCAGCTGTTCGACACGAGCGGACTGTCCAATCAGAACAAGGTGCCGGCCAGGCTGCTGGCGCAGGTGCTCGCCGCGGCGGCCGGTCCGGACGGCAAGGACCCGAACACGCCGAAGCTGCGTCCGCTGCTGGCCGGCCTTCCGGTCGCGGGCAGCCCGGAGGGCACCCTGCACGGCCGCTACCACTCGGCAGAGACCCAAGGGGGCAAGGGCTGGGTGCGCGCCAAGACCGGCACGCTCACCGGCGTCAACACCCTGGCGGGGTATGTGCTCGACAGCGACAACCGCGTGCTCGCCTTCGCGTTCATGTCCAACGGTTCGGAGAAGAACTCCGGGCAGGCGGCGCTCGACGTGCTGGCGACGGCCCTGCGCGGCTGCGGCTGCGGGTAACCGGCGGGTAATCGGCAGGCAAGCGGCACTGAGCCGACTCGCTGAACCGGCTCGGCTGAGCTGCCCATAACCGCGGACCGCCAGGTAGCGTCGGAGGGGTGAGCCAGGAAACCGAGACCCGACGGCGGCCCATGGTCGACTGGGACCGGGCGGCCGCCACCGGCGCGCTGCTGGTGCGCGGCGGCCCGCAGGTCGGCCGCGGCGAGGCCGACCGCGCGGTGGTCGATCTGCGCGAGCTGACCGCCGAGGCGGAGGGGCACGTCCGCGAGCTGACCGGACTCGGCCGCGACCTGCCGCTGCTGCCCGGCACCGTGGTGGACCGGCCCGGCTGGGTGCGGTCCGCGGCGTCCGGTCTCGGCGTGCTCACCGGGCGCGCGCTGCCCGCGGCGCAAGGCGGTCCGCTCGGCCCGATCCTGGCGTCCGGCGCGGGCGTGCAGACCGGGCTGCTGCTGGCGTTCCTCGCCTCCCGCGTGCTCGGCCAGTACGACCCGTTCGGCGGTCCGGAGAACAAGGGCGAGCTGCTACTCGTCGCGCCGAACGTGGTGGCCGCCGAACGCGCGATGAAGGTGCCCGCGCACGATTTCCGGCTGTGGGTCTGCCTGCACGAGTGCACGCACCGGCTGCAGTTCACCGCGGTGCCGTGGCTGCGCGACTACTTCGCCGACGAGGTCGAACGGCTCGTGTCCGGGATCGCCGAAAGTTCCACCGAGGGCCTCGCCGAACTGCTCGGCCGGCTGCCCGACGCGCTGCGCAATCGCGGCAAGGGCGGCGGCCTCGCGGAGCTGTTGCAGTCGCCGAAGGAACGCTCGGTTTTCGACCGGCTGCTGGCGTTGTCTACGCTGCTGGAAGGCCACGCGGACTACGTCATGGACGCCGTCGGCCCGCAGGTCGTGCCCAGCGTCGAGCAGATCCGGGCGCGGTTCACCGCACGACGTCAGGGCGGCGGGCTGTTCGACCGGCTGCTGCGCGCGGTGCTCGGCCTCGACGCGAAGATCCGCCAGTACGAGGAAGGCGCGAAGTTCACGCGGCACGTGGTCGACGCGGTCGGGATGGACGGGTTCAACAAGGTGTGGCGCTCGCCGAACACGTTGCCGACCCGCGCCGAGATCGCCGACCCCGCGGCCTGGGTGCGGCGCCTGCACGGGTGAACGCGCTCGCCGCGGTCCGGACAGCGGTTCGCGATTTCCTTGCGACAGTCGCTGTTCCCAGCGAAGTGTGCGTCGCGGTGTCGGGCGGCGCGGACTCCCTGGCGCTCGCTGAAGCGACGGCGTACGTGCTTCGGCATCGAGACGTCCGTACGCGGGCGCTCGTCGTCGACCATGGCCTGCAAGCCGATTCAGCCGCTGTTGCCGCCGAAGCCGCGACAGTCGTGAAGGGTCTCGGCATCGACGTCGTCGAAGTGCATGCCGTACACGTCGTAGGCAAAGGCGGTCCCGAAGCAGCCGCGCGCGCCGCGAGGTACCACGCGCTGCGCGAAGCGTTGCCAAGCGGCGAAGGGCTCGTACTGCTCGGCCACACCCAAGACGACCAAGCCGAGACGGTGTTGCTCGGTCTAGGCCGTGGCTCCGGACCGCGCTCGCTGGCCGGAATGCGTCCGCACGATCCGCCGTGGGGCCGGCCGCTCCTCGGCATCACTCGGGCGCAAACCGTTGCGGCATGCGCAGAACTCGGCCTAGAGCCGTGGCAAGACCCGCACAACGCCGATCCTCGCTTCACCCGCGTACGGCTGCGTACGGAAGCACTGCCGCTTCTGGAGGACGTGCTGTCGGGTGGAGTCGCTCCAGCTTTAGCCCGTACGGCCGCACAGCTGCGCGAGGACACCGAGGCGTTGGACACACTCGCCGCGCGCGTGCACGAGCGCGCGGCCCGCGAAGACGACCTCGACGTAGCCGTGCTCGCCGCCGAGCCCGCTGCGCTGCGCAGACGGGTTCTCCGCAGGTGGCTGCTGGACTCCGGGGTCCGCGAGCTGACCGACGCGCACCTGCGTTCGGTCGACGCGCTCGTGGCCCGCTGGCGGGGCCAGGGCGGAGTGTGGCTGCCGGGCAACTTGGAGGCTCGACGGCGGCGTGGCAGGCTCTCGCTTGCCGGACCCGAACCCACCACCCGAGGGGAATGACCCGTGTACGAGGGCGAGATCGCCTCCGTGCTCATCACCGAGCAGCAGATCAAGGACAAGATCGCGGAGCTGGCGGCGAAGATCGCCGCCGACCACCCGGAAAACGGCCAGGGCGACCTTCTCCTGGTCGGCGTCCTCAAGGGCGCCGTCATGTTCATGACCGACTTCGCGCGGGCGCTTCCGGTGCCGACGCAGCTGGAGTTCATGGCCGTGTCGTCGTACGGGTCTTCGACCTCGTCGTCGGGGGTGGTGCGGATCTTGAAGGACCTCGACCGCGACATCGCCGGGCGCGACGTGCTGATCGTCGAGGACATCGTCGACTCCGGGCTCACCCTGTCCTGGCTGCTGAAGAACCTGGCGAGCCGGAACCCGGCGTCGCTCGAGGTCGTCTCGCTGCTGCGCAAGCCGGAAGCCGTGAAGGTCGAGGTGCCGGTGAAGTACATCGGCTTCGACATCCCCAACGAGTTCGTCGTCGGCTACGGCCTCGACTACGCCGAGCGCTACCGCGACCTGCCCTACATCGGCACGCTCGATCCGCACGTCTACACGTCCGGATAGCCCGGTTCGCCGCGAACCTTTCGCGTGCGGAACCCGGAAGCCCGAAATCGCGTCATAGGGCTCGACCAGGTGCGTTAACCTATGCGAAGACCTATTGCCATGCGGACGAGTGACACCAGCCGACGGGCTGGTCCTCGCGCGGGGGAACGGAGAGAGGGCAGATGGGCAACAACAGCTCGGCGGATGCCGCGGCGTTCAAGAACGCCGCTGTCAACGGCCAGGTCGGAATCGACCCGGATGCCGCGCAGACCGTGCTGAAGAAGATCCGGACCGGGCGGGACGCGATCGAAGCTCTTCTGAACAGCGCGGGCACGCTCGCGCAGCCGCCGAAGCTCGGCGCGAACCCGGTCGGCAAGGCGATGGCGACGAAGTTCGTGCAGCGCGCCGACGGCGGCGGCGACTCCTACTCGTCGGCGCTGCAGAACCTGCTCAGCCAGTACCAGGCGGCGGAGGAAGGCATCGTCGCGGCGATGTCGCGCTACCACGAGTTCGACCAGTCCGCCGGCGACCCGTTCCGCAACAAGGCCTGACGTCCTAGGGGGATCACGCAGTCATGGCACCGAACACCACCACCTCGGCCCCGGGCGGTTCCGTCCCGGACGGATCGGGCTACAACACCTCCGGCTACGGCACGTCGTCCTCGGCCCCCGCGCCCGGTTCGACCGTGGCGATGGGCTCGAACTCGGCGGCCGACGACATCGTCGCCTCCGCGCGCAGCAGCTCCGGCGGCTTCGAGATCGGCGGCGACCGCGCCATCGGCAACCCGCCGAACTGGCAGGCGCAGGAAAGCCACCAGCTCTACGTCGGCGCGACCACGGACAACGACCCGGGCACCGCCGAGGCCACCGGGCAGCACTGGGCCAAGCACGGCACCGAGCTGAAGCAGGCGTCCGACGACCTGTACAACGCGATCACCGAACTGGGCAACGTCTGGGTCGGCCAGGGCGCGGCGGGTGCGCAGGGCGCGCTCGTGGCGATCGCCAACTCGGGCACGCAGGCGTCCGACGCCGCGCACACGATGGCCGACCGGCTCGCCCGCCAGGCCGCCGCGGCCGCCGAGGTCAAGAAGATGCCCGCCCCGCGCGACTACGACCCGAAGCAGGCCATGGCCGCCGCGCTCGCGGGCGGCCCGGCCGCGCTGGCCGCGGACCAGAAGGCGCAGGCGGACGCCGCGAACGACGTCAAGGCGCAGCAGGTCGCGTTCTTCAACGCCTACACCCAGGCGATGAGCGAGGTCGACAGCTCCACCCCGAGCTTCGGCCCGGACTCGCTCGGCATGAAGCCGACCGCGACGCACTTCAACGGCAACTCGTTCAACAACGTCAACAACCTCGGCCACACCGACGCTCCCGGCGCGCTCGGCTCCCCGGCCAGCTTCGGCACGGTCGGCGCGCACGGCGGACCGGGCGGCGCGGGGGTCGCGGGCCACGGCGCTCCGGCGCACGTCTCGGCCGACTCGGGCAAGTACGAAACCGCCGGCTTCGAGGGCGGCGGGCTCGGCGCGGGCACCGGGGTCGGTGTCGGTGCCAGCTCCGGGGTCGGTGCGGCCCCGGTGGCCGCCGCGCCCGCGAGCACGGGCGGCAGCGGGATCGGTGCGGCCCTGGGGCTCGGCGCCATCGGCGCGGGCGCCGGGTTCGCCGGCGGCAAGCTCGGCGAGGGCAACCGCAGCGGTTCGCGCAAGGAGGAGGAAGGCAAGACCTCCGCGGCGTCCGAGCACCAGAGCGGGCAGAGCGCCGCGTCGGCGGCTCCGCAGCAGCAGGGCGTCGTCCCGGCGAGCGGCACCATCGGCCAGCCGCAAGGCGGCATGAGCCCGATGGGCGGCGGCATGGGCGGAGCGGGCGCGCACGGCGCGGGCGAAGGGGACGAGGAGCACACGCACGCCTCGTTCCTCATCGAGCCGGACCCGGACGACGCGTTCGGAGCCAACCAGGCCACCCCGCCGCCGGTCATCGGCGCGTGGTCGGACGACGACAACTGACGCAGTGCTGGCGGGCGCGTGACCGGACCGGTCACGCGCCCG
>NZ_ASXG01000179.1 GCF_000411975.1 Amycolatopsis orientalis DSM 43388 | reverse complement strand
CGGCCGAGGATGCGAAGGCGTTGTGCCGGCGCAGCATCGAGATCATGGCTGACGGTGGGTTGGCGGACTTCGAGGCGGTGATCCATCCGCGTGCCAGGAATCGGGAGGCGAGTCACGAGCCCGCGGATTGTCGCGGCAGTGGCCCGGCGGCGTTCCACGCCAGTGCGTTGTGGTTGCGCGGGGCGTTCGCGGACGTGCGCTGGGACACCGGGGAGGCGGTGGCCGACGGAGACCTCGTGGTCCTGCACACGACGATGAGCGGGCGGCATGTCGGTGTGTTCGTGTCCTACGACGAGGCGGGGTCGGTGGAGTCGGCGATGCCGCCGACGGGCAAGTCGTTCGCGGTGACGCAGACGCACTGGTTCCGGGTCGCGGAGGGAAAGGTGGTCGAGCACTGGGCCAACCGCGACGACCTGACCCTGGCCAAGCAGCTCGGCTGGGTTCCGCCGAGCCCGG
>NZ_ASXG01000178.1 GCF_000411975.1 Amycolatopsis orientalis DSM 43388 | reverse complement strand
GGCGGCCGCACCCGTCTCACACGACCCCTCCAGCAAGATCACGAACTACAGCTGGAGTACTAAGCCCAGAGCTCGCTGCCGCGCGAGGCTACCCGCACTCCCACTGCGGACACGAACTCCTTCCCCGGCAACGGATCCAGCCTCCGTCCGTCCCGCAGCCGAGGCACGACCAGGTCCGCAGCGGCCTCGCGCGGGCCGAGCACCGCCTGGTACGGAACCAGCCGCCGGTCGCGGATCCGCGCGCCCAGGCTGCCCCGGTCCGCGGGAACGACCTCGGCCCGCAATCCGGCGTCCATCGCCTCCTCCGCGACCGCTTCCGCCGCCGGAAGTTCCGCGTCCCCAACTGGAAACACGGCCATCTGCACCGGGGCCAGCCACGGCGGGAACGCGCCGCCGTGTTCCTCGATCAGCTGGGCCAGCACGCGTTCCAGGCTGCCGAGCACCGCGCGGTGCACCAGCACCGGCCGGTGCGCGCGGCCGTCCGGGCCGACGTACTCGAGCCCGAACCGCTCCGGCTGGTGAAGATCGATCTGCACGGTCGAGAGGGTCGACTCGCGGCCGGAGCTGTCGGCGATCTGGACGTCGATCTTCGGGCCGTAGAACGCGGCTTCGCCCGGCCCGCGTTCGTACTCGATGCCGTCGAGCGCGTCCACCAGCATTGCCGCGGCGCGCTCCCACGCCTGCGCCGCACCGGCGTACTTGCCGCGGTGGTCCGGCAGGGAAAGCCGGTAGCGCGCGGCTTTCAGGCCCAGGTCTCGATAGACCCGGCGGATCAGCTCGAGCGCACCCCGCACCTCCGCGCCGACCTGCTCGGGACGGCAGAAAATGTGCGCGTCGTTGAGCTGGATCGCCCGCACCCGGTTGAGCCCGCCGAGGACGCCGGACAGCTCGGCGCGGTACATCCCGCCGAGTTCGGCCAGCCGCAGCGGCAGCTCGCGATGGCTGCGGGCGCGGGAACGGTAGATCAGCGCGTGGTGCGGGCACAGGCTCGGCCGCAGCACGACCTGCTCGCCGCCGAGGTCCATCGGCGGGAACATGTCGTCGCGGTAGTGCGCCCAATGGCCGGAAAGCTCGTACAGCTCGCGTTTTCCCAGCACGGGCGACGAAACGTGCCGGTAGCCGGCGCGGCGTTCGACCTCGCGGACGTACTCCTCCAGCACGTGCCGGATCGCGGCGCCGTCGGGCAGCAGGTACGGAAGCCCGGCCCCGATCAGCGGGTCGCTGCCGAACAGGCCGAGTTCCCGGCCGAGGCTGCGGTGGTCTGGCATGGCGGTCTCCTCACCGAAGGCGAGGCGAGCACGACCGAGCCCGGGGCGCTCGCCCCGGGCTCGAATGGCAGTGTTCAGCGCGCCGGGACTGGGTCCGGCGTCGTCGTGGACTGGGCGCGCTTCATGCGGTGAAGGTAACCCCGCACCCGTCGCGGCCGCATCCGGTTTTCCGGCTCAGGGCTTCCAGCCGCTGTGCCCGGCCCACTCCTCCGCGCGCACGAACGCCGCGTTCACCCAGCCCTGCTTCTCCTCCGCGTACTGCTCGACCGTGCCGTCCGCGGAATGCTTGCGCGCCAGTGCTTCCTTCACCTCGGCATAGCTGTCGCGCTCCTCCGGGTGCGCCCGGATCCAGTCGCGAAACAGCAGCGCGAGCCGCCACGCCGGGGTTTCGGTGGACCGGACGTGCAGGTTCACCGGCCGCTTCGGGTCGGCGCTCTGGTGGAACCGCTTGAGCCACTTCCCGTCGCCGCCCTGCGGGTCGTCCCACCATTCGCCTTCGCGGCGCGGGAACCCGGCGTCGGCGAGCGCTTCGGCGAGCGCGTCCGCGTCGTCCAAAGAGGACACCGTGAGCTGCAGGTCGAGGACGTCCTTGGCGGGCAGCCCCGGCACCGCGGTGGACCCGATGTGGTCGGCGCGCACCAGCCGCGGACCGGCGATCTGCCGCAGCCGCGCCAGCCGGCGTTCGGCCTGCAGCGGCCAGCTCGAGTCGTAGGGCGAGATCACCGGCGAGGCCGGCGGACGAGGTTTGCGCAGCCGGAGATTCGCCTCGAACGGCACCAGCCGGTCCGCCCACAGCGCGTCCACTTCGGCGAGCACGACGTCCGGCGTGCCGCCGTTGTCGAGCCAGACGTCCGCGACCGCGCGCCGCTGTTCCTCCGCGGCCTGGGCCCGGATCCGCGCCCGGGCGTCGGCCTCCGGCATCCCGCGCACCTCGACCAGCCGCCGCACCCGCACCTCCACCGGCGCGTCGACCACCAGCACCAGGTGATACGCGGGCGCGAGATCGTTCTCCACCAGCAGCGGCACGTCGTGCACCACCACCGCGTCCTCGGCGGCCGCGGCCATCAGCTCGCCGGTGCGCTGCCCGACCAGCGGATGCACGATCGAGTTCAGCCGCTTGCGCGATTCGTCGTCGGCGAACGCGCGCGCGGCGAGCGCGGGGCGGTCCAGCGAACCGTCCTCGACGAGGATTTCCTCGCCGAACGCCTCGGTCAGCGCGGCCAGCCCGGGCGTGCCCGGCTCGACGACCTCGCGCGCGATGCGGTCGGAATCGATGACGACAGCCCCGTGTTCGGCCAGCCGGTTCGCCACTGTCGACTTCCCCGCACCGATCCCGCCCGTCAGGCCCACTCGCAGCATGGCCACACCCTACTGTGCCGCTGGTCGCCCATCCGACCACTGCCACGGCCGAACGACTTCGCCCCGACGGTTGCGTGCTGCTGCGGGGTCGGCCCGCTTTCGGCCGGACGCGCAACGAGCACCGCGGTCACCCGCTCAGGGGATCGCCGAACCCCTGCACGTGCAAGCGCACAGGTACCTGCACACGGTCCGCGCAAACGCAAGCACATTTTCGGGCGTAGCCGAACTGATGTGGGTGACACGCCGCGCGCTTGCGCTGTTTTCGCGGGTCGAGTGCGTACCGTGCGCGGCGGAAGGGTCGCCCACACGGAGGAACAATGGCGGAGAAGCACGTAGGGAAGCATCGGCTCGGCACCCCGGGTCTGGTGCACTGCGTCTCCTATCGCCAGGTTTCGGACGCACTCGCGGAGTACCGGCGCACCTGGTTCAGCGCGCTGCTCGTGCCCGCGAAGCACAGCCTGGCCGGCCTCCGCCGGCGTGCCCGCGAAGCCGCGCTCGAGCATGCCTGGGTGCCTTCGGTTTCGCTGGAACGCGCCTGACCTTCCGCGCCTGACCTTCCGCGCCTGACCTTCCGCGCCTGACCTTCCGCGCCAGACCTTCCGCCTGGCCTTTCCGCGCCGACCTTCCGGGCCGGGCATCTCGCCCGGACCTGCCGCAGGATCAGACTGCGTGCGTTTCGATCGCGATCTCGTGGCTCAGCGTGCGGTGCACCGGGCATTTGTCCGCGATCTCCAGCAGCCGCGCGCGCTGGGCGTCGTCGAGGTCGCCTTCCAGCGAGATTTCCCGGGTGATCCGGCTGATCATGCCGACCTCGGTCTCGCAGCGGGCGCAGTCGCGGGCGTGCACGCGGTCGTGCCGGAGCCGGACTGTCGTACGGGCCAGCGGGATTCCCTTGCGGTCGGCGTACATCCGCAGCGTCATCGAGGTGCACGTGCCGAGCGCGGACAGCAGCAGGTCATACGGCGTGGGACCGGCGTCCGCGCCGCCCGCGCTCGCCGGTTCGTCGGCGAGGAATTCGTGGCCCGCGGTCGTGACGCGCTGGGTGTAGCGGCCGCTCCCGGCATCGGTGACGACGACGGTGCCGGATTCCGGCTGGGTCATGAGGGCGGATTCCTTTGTGCTCGGGGAGACCTGCTCCGGGCGGTCGCTTGTGGACGGTCCGGGAGCACCGGAACGACGTTCCCAAGAAGCCGTGAATATCGTATCTTCTGCTTGCGAGACGCGGACGCGCTTCCCGCGCAGCACGGGCACGAGGGGGGTGGGAGATGGCCACCCGGCATCTTTCGACACGGCCGGCGGAGCAGCACAGCCGCGGCCGGTTCCTCGACGCGGCGTTGACCGTCCTCACCGAGCGAGGCGTCGCCGGGCTGACCGTGCGGGCGGTGGCGGAACAGGCCGGAGCGTCCACCATCACCGTGTACACGCGCTTCGGCGGCCGCACCGGCCTGCTCGACGCGTTGTACGAACGGGCTTTCGACCTGCTGGGCGAGGACCTGCGCACGGTTCCGCGGTCCGACGGCGACGGGATCGCGGATCTGGTCGAGGTAGCGCTAGCCTACCGCCGATTCGCCTTGGCAAGCCCGGCTCGCTACGGCCTGATGTTCGAACGCTCCGTGCACGACTACGACCCGGACCCGGCGCTGCGGTCCGGAGTGGTCCGCACGAGTTTCGCCGAGTTCGTCGCCAAGATCGAACGGGTCTGCCCGCCCGGCGTCATCGCGCAGGAATGCGGGTATCTGCTCTGGACCTCCATGCACGGGCTGGTGAGCGTCGAATTGACGATCCGCTCGCAAAGCCCGCTCGACGACTGGTTCCTCAGCCCGGACGAGGCCGTGCACGAGACGATGTACCGCCGCGGCGTGCGCGCGACGATCGACGGGCTGGGCCTCCGCAACTGAGCCGCGCCCGGCGAAGGCCCGCTCGCGAAAACAGTTCGGCCCCGGTCCGTGCGGACCGGGGCCGAACTTGTCAGAGACTCAGCGAGTCAGCCGCTCACGCGCCGCCCGACAGCTTCTCGCGCAGAGCCGCGAGCTGCTCGTCGCTGGCGAGCGTGCCGCCGCTCTTCGCCTCGGCCGGAGCGGACGAGGTGTAGCTCTGCTCGCCGCCCTCGATGCCGGTGGCGGCGTCGGCAGCGGCTTCGGCGTCGGCCTCGGCGGCCTTCTTGACCTGGGCCATGTGCTGCTCGTAGCGGGTGTGGGCCTCGGCGTACTGCCGCTCCCACTCCTCGCGCTGCTTGTCGAAGCCTTCCTGCCACTCCTGCGTGTCCGGGTCGAAGCCTTCGGGGTAGATGTAGTTGCCCTCGGCGTCGTACTCGGCGGCCATGCCGTACTGGGTGGGGTCGAACTCGGTCTCCGGCGTGACGCCCTCGTTCGCCTGCTTCAGCGACAGCGAGATGCGACGGCGCTCGAGGTCGATGTCGATGACCTTGACCATGACGTCGCCGTTGACCTGCACGACCTGCTCCGGGATCTCCACGTGGCGCTCGGCCAGCTCGGAGATGTGCACCAGGCCCTCGATGCCCTCCTCGACGCGGACGAACGCGCCGAACGGGACGAGCTTGGTGACCTTGCCCGGCACGATCTGGCCGATCGCGTGGGTGCGGGCGAACTGGCGCCACGGGTCTTCCTGGGTCGCCTTCAGCGACAGCGAGACGCGCTCGCGGTCCATGTCGACGTCCAGGACCTCGACCGTGACCTCCTGGCCGACCTCGACGACCTCGGACGGGTGGTCGATGTGCTTCCAGGACAGCTCGGAGACGTGCACCAGGCCGTCGACGCCGCCCAGGTCCACGAAGGCGCCGAAGTTGACGATGGAGGACACGACGCCCTTGCGGACCTGGCCCTTGGCGAGCGCGTTGAGGAACTCGCTGCGCACCTCGGACTGGGTCTGCTCCAGGTAGGCGCGGCGGGACAGGACCACGTTGTTGCGGTTCTTGTCCAGCTCGATGATCTTCGCCTCGAGCTCGCGGCCGACGTAGGGCTGCAGGTCGCGCACGCGGCGCATCTCGACCAGCGACGCGGGCAGGAAGCCGCGCAGGCCGATGTCCAGGATCAGGCCGCCCTTGACGACCTCGATGACGGTGCCCTTGACGGGCTCGTCCTTCTCCTTGAGCTCCTCGATCGTGCCCCAGGCGCGCTCGTACTGGGCGCGCTTCTTGGACAGGATCAGGCGGCCTTCCTTGTCCTCCTTCTGAAGGACGAGGGCTTCCACCTCGTCGCCGACGGCGACAACCTCTGCCGGGTCGACATCGTGCTTGATGGACAGCTCGCGCGAGGGGATGACGCCCTCGGTCTTGTACCCGATGTCGAGCAGGACCTCGTCGCGGTCGACCTTGACGATCGTGCCTTCGACGATGTCCCCATCGTTGAAGTACTTGATCGTCTTGTCGATAGCCGCGAGGAAGTCTTCCTCCGACCCGATGTCGTTTACGGCGACCTGCGGGGCCCCGGTCGGGGCGGTCGGGGCGGTGGCGGTGTCGGTGGTCATTAGGCGGGTTGCTCCGGTGGATGGGTGTCGTAGGTGGATGTGCAGTTGGCTACCTGAAGTGCACGCGGCGGGCCCCGCAACCGGCATGCGACGACCCTGCTCAAACGTCCGGCGACCAAACGTTCCACCAGTGAACGACCGCGGCATGACCCGCTGACGATGCGCGGCCCCGGTGGGTAGTCACCCAGGCAGCGCGAACCCCACTGCGCTAACACGTATCGTACGCGGGCCCCCGCGGGGGACACAATCAGGGTCGCCCTGGGCTCCCGGTACCTTCTTCGCAACGTTTCCGCCGGTCCGGGCATTCCCGCGCCCCGGACGGCCGCACCCGGGAGAGGAGACCGGCATGCCCGAGCCCGCCGCGGCCCCGGCGGCCCGCCACGCGAGCGCCGAAGAACGGCTCGGCACCGTCGGCGTCGCCCACCGCGAAGTCGGCGGGAACGAGGCCGAAGCGGCGAATCTGGCCTGGTGGGACGCGGATGCCGACGACTACCAGGCCACCCACGGCGGTTTCCTCGGCGACGCCGATTTCGTCTGGTGCCCGGAGGGCGTGCGCGAGGACGACGCGCGGCTGCTCGGCGACGTGCGCGGCAAGCGGGTGCTCGAAGTCGGCTGCGGGCAGGCCGCGTGCTCGCGCTGGCTCGCGGCTGCCGGCGCCGAGCCCGTCGCCACCGACCTGTCGGGCGGCATGCTCCGGCACGCGCGCGAGGGTAACGCCCGCACCGGCGCGAAGGTCCCCCTCGTGCAAGCGAACGCCGAGCGGCTTCCGTTCGCCGCGGCCAGTTTCGACGTCGCGTGCTCCGCGTTCGGCGCGCTCCCCTTCGTTCCGTCGCTGGAGACCGTGTTCGGCGAGGTGCGCCGGGTGCTGCGCCCCGGCGCGCCGTGGGTGTTCTCGGTGACGCACCCGATGCGGTGGATCTTCCCGGACGATCCCGGGCCGCAGGGGCTCACCGCGACCCAGCCGTACTTCGACCGCACGCCCTACGTCGAGGTGGACGACGACGGCACGGCGACGTACGTCGAGTACCACCGCACGCTCGGCGACTACGTGCGCGCGCTCGCCGCGACCGGGTTCGCGCTGGAGGACCTCGTCGAACCGGAATGGCCGGCGGGCCACACGCGCGCCTGGGGCCAGTGGAGCCCGTTGCGCGGCAGGCTGTTCCCCGGCACCGCGATCTTCCGCACGCGCCGCGACTGACCGGCTACGCTGCGGCGGTGAGCTCCGCCGGCCGATTCGCCCGACTCGACCCGCTGTTGCCGCCGCCCGTCCCGCTCGCCGGCGGCGACCGGCTGCGCGCGGTCACCGCGTCCGGCACGCACGTGTCCGCGATGCTCCAGCGCTACCGGCACGGCCCGGGCGACGCTCCCCTGCTGTGGTCGGCGGCCGAGGTCTGGCAGCTGTTCCCGGACCCGGAGACCGCGGGCACCGAAGCGTTCGACGCGTTGCTCGGCGCGCTGCGGTCCCAAGTGGACACTGAAGCGCCGGGTGCCGACTCGGCGTGCGTCGTCAACTGGCCGAGCCGCGACGCCGAAGCCATCCGGGCCTTTCTCGACCACGGGCTGGTTCCGTTGTCCGCGCTGGCCGTTCGCCCCGCGGTCGCACCGGAAGACGTTTCGGCGGACGTGTCGATCCGGCTCGCCGGGCCGGACGACTATCCCGCGGCGCTGGCGTTGTGCACGGCGACGTTCGATTACACCGGCCTGGTCGCGCACCGGAAACGCGAGCAGACCGCGGAACTGCTCGGCCCGGCGCTGCGCCGCGCGCTCGGCGAGAAGGCGACCTGGCTCGCCGAGGCCGACGGCGAAGTGGCGGCGCTCGCGCAGTGCGACTGGGTCGAGTCCGCACCCGGGAACGAGGCCGCCGAATTGCTGCCGGCCGGTCTCTGGGGGTACGTCAACAACGTCGTCACCGCCCCGGCCAGCCGCGGCCGCGGGATCGGCCGCGCGCTGATGGCCCGTGCGCACCGCGAACTGCTGAACCAGGGCGCGACCGGCACCTACCTCTACTACAACCCGACCAATCCCCTGTCGTCGGTGTTCTGGCACCGGCAGGGCTACCGGCCGCTGTGGACGTCCTGGGAAGCACACCCCGCGTGGGCTTTGCGCTGAGCCGGCCGCTCTTTGGTGTGACGTCCGGCGAACCGCCTTGCCCGGGCCTCCAGGTCGGGACTAACTTTTGAACTGACTGGTCAGTTCAAATCCGTGGAGTGTGTCCTGTGCAGGTCCGTGCCGACCGGGTGTCCCTGAAGGGTCCCCACGGCCCCTTGTTGCCGCCTACCTCGCTCACCGTCGAAGAGGGCTGCCTCACCGTCGTGCACGGCGAACCGGGCGTCGGCATCACCGCGCTCGCGCTCGCGCTGGCCGGACGGCTGAAGCCGACCACCGGCACCGTCACCGCCGAACCGGAGGGCGACCTGCGGCGGCTCGTGGCCGTCGTGGACTCGCCGGGAGTCAGCGAGCCGGACGAAGCCTTGTCCCTGCGCGTCGTCACCGGCGAAGAACTGGCGCTCGCACACCGTCCTTCCAGCAAGGATGCTGTCACAGCTTGGCTCTCCCAGCACGACGCGGCGCCGTATGCCGACAGCCGGTTCGAGAACCTCGAGCCCGCGCTGCGCATCCGGCTGCTCACCGCGCTGGCCGCCGAACGCGACGGGGTGCGCGTGCTCGTCCTCGACGTGCCCGACCGGCACACCAGCGACGTCGACATCTGGGCCTCGGTCGCGAAGGAGCACGCCGCCCGCGGGTTCGCGGTGGCCGTGCTGACCGCTACGACGCCGGAGTCGGCGCTCCCCTGCCCGCCCGCCAAGGTCGGCGAGACCGAGCAGCCCGACCCGGTCCGGCTCTCCGCCCCGCCGGAACCCGCCGAAGCCGAGCAGACCAAGCAGCTCCCGGAAACCGCCGAACTGACCGCCGAAACCGAGAACTCCGAGGGAGACCGGGCATGACCACCCCCCACAAGCGGGCCGGCGGACTCAACGCGTTCCGGATCGCGCGCAACGAGCTGCGCCGGCTGTCCACCGGGACGCTGCCGAAGCTCGCCATGTTCGCGCTCGTGCTGGTGCCGCTGCTGTACGCGTCGTTCTACCTCTACGCGAACTACGACCCCTACGGCCGGCTCGACAAGCTGCCCGCCGCGGTGTTCACCGAGGACGCCGGTGCGAAGGACTCGAACGGGGCCCAGCGCAACGTCGGCCGCGAGGTCACCGACGAACTGGTGAAGTCCGGCACCTTCCAGTGGCACGAAGTGTCCGAAAAGGACGCCCGGGACGGGGTGCGCGACGACAAGTACTCGTTCGCCATCGGCATCCCGCACGACTTCTCGAAGGCGCTGCTGTCGTCCGGCAATTTCGAGCCGCAGCAGGCGACGATCACGCTGACCACCAACGACGCCAACAACTATCTGGCCGGCACCATCGCCAAGCAGGTGGCCGACCAGGTCCGCAAGACGATCGCGGAGAAGGTGGGCAGCGAGGCCGCGGACAAGTTCCTCGTCGGCTTCTCCACCATCTACGGCAAGATCTCCGAAGCCACCGACGGCGCGACGAAGCTCGCCGACGGCGCGGCGAAACTCCAGACGGGGCAACATCAGCTGGCCGACGGGGCGAGCCAGCTCGCGACCGGGTCGACCAGCCTCGCCACCGGATTGGGCACGCTCAGGTCGAGCACCGCGCAGCTGCCGAGCCAGACCCAGAAGCTCGCCGACGGGGCGGGCCAGGTGGCCGACGGCAACCAGAAGGTCGCGGACGCCTCGTCGCTCGCCGCCTCCGCGTCCAGCGACCTGCAAGGCCGCCTGGACAGCTACCGCTCCCAGCTGAACACGCAACTGCACGACGCCGGGCTCTCCGACAGCCAGGTGAACGACATCCTGGCCCGCCTCGACCAGCTGCGTTCGCCGGTCAACGAGGCGAACGGGAAGATCCAGTCCGCCAACGGCGATCTGCAGAAACTCGCCAGCGGCGCCCGGCAGGTGTCGGACGGGGCGCACCAGCTCGCGTCGGCCTCGCCGCAGCTGGCCAGCGGGATCGCGCAGGCGTCCGACGGCGCGAACCAGCTGCGCGACGGCGCGGCGAAGCTCAACGACGGCGAGAAGACCGCGGTCACCGGCACCGATCAGCTCGCCGACGGTTCGGCGAAGCTGCGCGACGGGCTGGCCGAGGGGCTGAAGCAGATCCCGAACCCGGACGACCCGACCCGCACCGCCACGGCGAACACGATCGCCGATCCGGTCGCCGTCACGTCGAACGGCGTCGCCTCGGCGGGCACCTACGGCGCCGGGCTCGCGCCGTTCTTCATCTCGCTGGCCACCTGGATCGGCGCGTTCGTGCTGTTCCTGCTGATCCGGCCGCTGTCAACGCGCGCGCTCACCGCCGGCGCGGCGCCGCTGCGGGTCGCGCTCGGCGGCTGGCTGTCCTCGGCCGTGCTGGGCCTGGCGCAGGTGATCGTGCTGTTCGCCGCGGTGACCTGGCTGGTCGGGATCCACGTGGCGCATCCGCTGGGCGCGATCGGCTTCGCCTGTCTGGTGTCGCTGGCCTTCACCTCGATCGTGCACGCGCTCAACGCGCTCTTCGGCGCGGTCGGCAAGTTCCTCGGGCTCGTGCTGCTGGTGCTGCAGCTGGTGAGCGCGGGCGGCACGTTCCCGTGGCAGACGATCCCGGACGCGCTCTATCCGCTGCACCTCGTGCTGCCGATGGGCTACGCCATCGACGGGTTCCGGCACCTGCTCTACTCCGGCGCGTCGCTGCAGATCCTCGGGGATGTCGGGGTGCTGCTCGCATACCTCGTCGGCGGGATCCTGCTGTCCACTCTCGCGGCCCGCAAACACCGGGTGTGGTCGGTGTCGGCGCTCAAGCCCGAGCTGAGCCTGTGAGAGAAGCGACCAAACGGAAGCTCTTCGAGGCCACCCTGCGGCTCTCGGCCAGCAGGGGCCTCGTCGGGCTGACGGTCGACGACATCGCGGCCGAGGCCGGGGTCGCCAAGGGAACCGTCTACTACAACTTCGGGTCCAAAGACGGGCTGGTCGACGCGCTGCTGCGGTTCGGCGTCGATTTGCTCGCCGGACGGTTGCGGTCCGCCGGGACGGACGACGATCCGCTGGCGGTGATCGAGGCCCAGGTGGACACGACGCTGGAGTTCATCGCGGAGTATCCGGGGTTTTCGCAGATCGTGGTCAGCGAGCTGTGGCATACGCCGGGACGGTGGCACGACACGCTGGCGTTGCTGCGGGAGGAGCTGATCGCAGTCGTCAAGGCGCAGCTGGAGCGGCTCGACGCGGCGGGGCGGCTGCCCTCCGGGGTGGACATCGCGACCGCGGCGGCCGGGGTGTTCGGGACGATGCTGGTGGTGGCGCTGGACTGGCAGGTCTTCCATCCCGAGCGGTCCCGGGCGGACGTGCTCGGATCGGTGATGGTGCTGATCCGCGGGTTGAAGAGGTGACTTGACGGGGCCCGGCTGCGCTGCCGGGCCCCTGGGGTTGCTGCGGCGCCGTCAGTGGCAGTTGGCGCAGCAGCCGCAGCCCTTGCCGGTGCAGGCGGAGCAGCATCCGTGCCGCAGGACGGTCTGGAACAGGCGCTTGATCATGGCTCGGTCCTTCCGCTTCGATCTACCTGTGCGCATATGACGCTAGGTGCGGGTTCGGGAGCTGGGGTACCGCTGACCGGGCGGGTGAATCTTGGTTCGTTCGGGTGGGGCCTGCTCGTCGCCTGGCGGCGACATTGCAGGTGGGTGAGTGGCGTGGGGCACCCCGAAGCCCGATTGTGCTGACGGTCTGAGGGTGGTTGTCAAGGCGGGAAAGCGTGCNNCCACCCTCAGACCGCAGGGAGGCTTCGTATCGGGGTGCAGGGCCAGGGCTGGGTGCCTCGATGGGTGGGTGCAGAGGTGGCGGTTGAGCGGCCAGGGCGCGGTTGCTGTTCGCTGTCCACAAGGGACGTTCGGGGTCGCGCGGTGGGTGTCGGGCGTGGACTTTGACGACGGGGTCCTCTTGGCGGTTGCTTCACCCGGGTGAACGCCGCGTCGCTGGTGCCGGTTCACCCGAGGATCTGGGGGGCACCGCGGCTCGTGATCGACCGAATGGCTGCGGAGGCGGATTGCGTTCCGGCCAGCGAAATTCGCTCGGCCGACGGGCCCGGGGTCGGTGTGACCCCGGGCCGGGCTGCTCAGTTCAGTGCGCGGCCTCGTTCCACGACCGCCCGTAGCCGACCGAGACTTCCAGCGGCACTGCCAGTTCCGCGGCCGAGCCCATGCCCTCGCGGACGAGTTTCTCGACGTCCGCGTGTTCGCCGTCGGCGATTTCCATGACCAGTTCGTCGTGGACCTGCAGCAGCACTCGGCTGCGCGAGCCCGCGTCGGCCAGGGCGCGGTGCACGTTCAGCATCGCCACCTTGATGATGTCCGCCGCGCTGCCCTGGATCGGGGCGTTCAACGCCATCCGCTCGGCCATTTCGCGGCGCTGGCGGTTGTCGCTGTTCAGGTCCGGCAGGTAGCGGCGGCGGCCGAAGATCGTCTCGGTGTAGCCGCGTTTCGCCGCCTCGCCGACGACCGACTGCAGGTAGTCGCGCACCCCGCCGAACCGCGAGAAGTACGCCTCCATCTGTTCTTTCGCGTCTTCCGTCGAGATCTTCAGCTGCTGCGACAGGCCGTACGCCGACAGGCCGTACGCCAGCCCGTACGACATCGCCTTGACCCGGTACCGCTGTTCCGGCGTGATTTCCGCGGCGGGCACGGAAAACGCGCGCGACGCGACGAACGTGTGCAGGTCCTCGCCGCTATTGAAGGCCTCGATGAGTCCCTCGTCCTTGGACAGGTGCGCCATGATCCGCATTTCGATCTGGCTGTAGTCCGCGGTCATCAGCTCGGCGTAGCCGTCGCCGACCACGAACGCGTCGCGGATGCGCCGGCCTTCCTCGGTGCGCACCGGGATGTTCTGCAGGTTCGGCTCGATCGACGACAGCCGTCCGGTGGCCGCGATCGTCTGCTGCAGCGTGGTGTGGATGCGCCCGTCGTCGGCGACCGATTTGATCAGGCCCTCGACCGTGGTGCGCAGCCGCGTCGCGTCGCGGTGTTCCAGCAGGTGCTGCAGGAACGGATGCTCGGTCTTCTCGAACAGCGACTGCAGCGCGTCCGCGTCGGTGGTGTAGCCGGTCTTCGTGCGCTTGGTCTTCGGCATGCCCAGCTCGTCGAACAGCACCACCTGCAGCTGCTTCGGCGAACCGAGGTTGATCTGCTTGCCGATCACCTCGTACGCGGATTCCGCCGCCTGCGTGACCCGGCCGAGGTAGTGCGCCTCCAGCTCGGTGAGCTGGTCGACGTCGACCGCGATGCCCGCCCCCTCCAGCTCGGTGATCACTTCCAGCAGCGGCAGTTCCAGTTCGGCCAGCAGCTTCGCACCGCCGAGTTCCCCCAGCTCGGCACCGAGCGCGCCGGCCAGCTCGAAGACCGCGCGCGCCTTCACCAGTTCGGCGGAGATTTCCTTCTGTTCCAGCTCGTCCGCGCCGCCGTCGAGCAGCGAGAGCTGACCGTCGCCGTCGCCGCCCTCGGAACGCAGCTCGCGGTGCAGGTAGCGCAAAGCCAGGTCGTCCAGCCCGAACGTGCGCTGGCCCGGCCGCGCGAGGTACGCGGCGAGCGCGGTGTCCATGCTCAGCCCGCCGAACGTCCAACCCCGGGCGCGCACCGCGTGCAGCGGCACCTTCAGGTCGTGGCCGATCTTCCGGATCTTCGGGTCCGCCAGCCACGCCGACAGCGCCCGGTCGTCCGCCTCGTCCATCGCGGTGACGTCGACATACGCCCCCTCCCCGTCGGCCGTCGCGAAGGCGACCGCCTTGAGGTCGGAGCGGACCGACGAGCCGGTGGTGCGGAACGACAGCGCGACCGGTTCGGCCGCCCCGGCGTGCGCTTCGAGCCACACGCCGAGCGCTCCGGGCGCGAGCGCGGACCCGGACACCTCGAAGCCCTCGTCGGCTTCCGGTTCGGCGCTGCTCAGCGTCTCGAAAAGCCGGTCGCGCAGGACGCGGAACTCCAGCTCGTCGAAAAGCCGGTGGACCGCCTCGCGGTTCCACGGCCGCAGCTCCAGCTGGTCCGGCGCGGACTCCAGCGGCACGTCGCGGACCAGCTCGGTGAGCTGCCGGTTGAGCTGGACCGACGACAGGTTCGCCCGCAGCGCGTCGCCGACCTTGCCCTTGACCTCGTCGACCCGGTCGATCAGGTCGGCTAGCGTGCCGAACTGCCGGATCCATTTGGCCGCGGTCTTCTCCCCCACGCCGGGGATGCCGGGCAGGTTGTCCGACGGGTCGCCGCGCAGCGCCGCGAAGTCCGGGTACTGGGCCGGCGTGAGGCCGTATTTCTCCTCCACCGCTTCCGGCGTGAACCGCACGAGGTCGGAGACGCCCCGCTTCGGGTACAAGACGGTCACCCGATCGTTGACGAGCTGCAACGCGTCGCGGTCGCCGGTGCAGATGAGGACGTCGTAGCCGTCGCCCGCCTGGGTGGTGAGCGTGGCGATGACGTCGTCGGCCTCGTAGTTCTCCTTCGTCAGCGACGGGATGCCGAGCACGTCGAGCACCTCTTTGACCAGGTCGACCTGGCCGCGGAACTCGTCCGGCGTGGTGCTGCGGTTGGCCTTGTAGTCGGCGTACGTCTCCGACCGGAAGGTCTTGCGCGAGAGGTCGAAGGCGACCGCGAGGTGCGTCGGCTTCTCGTCGCGCAGCAGGTTGATGAGCATCGAGGTGAAGCCGAAGACCGCGTTGGTGACCTGCCCGGTCTTCGTGCGGAAATTCTCCGCGGGCAGGGCGAAGAAGGCGCGGTAGGCCATCGAATGGCCGTCGATCAGCAGCAGCCGGGGGCGGTCGGGCGCGGCGGCTGCGCCTGTGGCGTTGGCAACGGTTCGGTTCTCGGTCGGGCTCACGGGGGCGAGTCTAGGGTGAGGGTCCGACACTCTTGCGTGTCGCATACGGTTGAGGAGCAGAGAGTGACCGAGCAGACGGCGGAAATCACGCCGGGCCAGTTCGGGGGCGTGGACCCCGCGGCCGCAGGACAGCAGCTGAACGACAAGATCGGGCTGAAGCTCGTCGAGATGACGCCCGAGCGGGTCGTCGGCACGATCCCGGTCGAAGGCAACCTCCAGCCGTACGGCCTCCTGCACGGCGGTGCGAACGCCACCGTCGCCGAAGCCCTCGGCTCGGTGCTCGCCGCGCTCAACGCCGGGCCCGACCGCGCCGCGATGGGACTGGAACTGTCCTGCACCCACCACCGCGCCGTCCGCTCCGGCACCGTCACCGGAGTCGCGACCCCGCTGCACGTCGGCCGCGGCACCATCACGTCGGAAATCGTGCTGACCGACGACGAGGGCCGCCGCACCTGCACCGCACGCTTGACCTGCGTCGTCCGGGACCGCCCGCCAGGCGCCTGATCTTCCCGTTGAGAGGTCGTGAGGGGAACTCTGATTCCCTCAGGATTCCCCGCACGACCGCCCGCAGGTCCCACCACCCAACCGGCGGCGACGCACCCAACCCATCAGGGCAGCCACACCTCCCCCGCCCCCGATACGAAGCCAAAAACACGGCGCGGGGGTGCTTGTCAAGGCATCTTTC
>NZ_ASXG01000177.1 GCF_000411975.1 Amycolatopsis orientalis DSM 43388 | reverse complement strand
GGCGGGCGGAGCCCGCGGGCGAGCGCGCGTGCGCGAGCCGAGCGGCCGTCGCGCGGGCGTCGGCGACCGAGACCTCCGGAACGGCTGTGGTGCCCAGCGAAGTCGGCACCGAGAACTGCTTCAGCAGTTCGCGCAGCGAGGCTTCCGACTCGGCCAGCCGCTCCATCGGCACGCGCGCTGCCGAACCGGCGGCCGGCAGCGGCGGCGGGCCGCACAGCGCGGCGGGCGGAGCCTGCGGGCGAGCGCGCGCGTGCGCGAGCCGAGCGGTAGAGCGCGTAGGCGGGGCAGAGCGCGCAGGTGCTGGCGGAGCAGCGAGGGCCGAGCGCGCGGGCGCGAGGCGGAGCGCGCGCGAGGCAGTGGTGGCAGGGCTGGGTTCTCGTGAGCGGCGATGCCAGTCCGACGTGGACTTCGCCGCTCGCGAGTGCCCGGGCGGAGCAGGTCAGGCGGCGGCCACAGCGTCTTCCGGGGCGCGGTCCCAGCGGTGCCGCCGGATGCGGACCGGGACCTCTTCCCCGCGCGCCGCCGCGGCGAAGACCTGGGCGCGGGCCCGCCGCCACCACACCAGCATCCGCGACGCGCCCAGTGCCAGCACGGCCACGACGACCAGCAGCGAAATCCGGAAGTTGCCGCCGGTCGCCTGCAGCAGGATGCCGATCAGCAGGGCGGTCACGGTGGTCGCCAGGAAGCCGCCGACGTTCACCACTCCGGTCGCGGTGCCGACGCGGGACAGCGGGTTGTAGTCGCGGGCGATGGCGAAGCCGATCATCGACGCCGGGCCGCCCAGGGTGAGGAACGCGAACGCCGGGACGAGGACGCCCACCGGGACGTGACCGTTCCAGCCGAGCAGCACCGCCCACACGATCGTCGCGCCGGCGAGGTAGCCGACGACCAGCGGCACCCGCAGCGCCGGGGCGTGGCCGATCACCGCGCCCAGCAGCGGGCCGCCCGCCATCGAGCCGAACACGAAGACCGTCAGCAGCGCGCTGGCGGTCGCCGCGGGCAAGCCCTCGCCCTGCACCAGGAAAGGCATGCCCCACAACAGGGTCAGCACGTTCGGCGCGAACATCGTCGAGAAGTGCACCCAGAAACCCAGCCGGGTGCCGGGGGTCCGCCAGGCCAGTTTGACCTGCCGGCCGAGTTCCGCCGGGCGCACGGGGTCACGTTGGCGTTCCGGCGCGCCGTCGGGGGTGTCGCGGACCCGCAGCGCGACCGGCACCGAGTACAGCACCGTCACCGCGCCGACCGCGAGGAAGGTGACTGTCCATCCTGGACCGTCGAGGAGCAGCGTGAGCGGGACGGTCGCGATGAGATTGCCGATGTAGCCGACGCACGAGGTGAACGAGGCGAGCAGCGCGTACCGGTGCGCGGGGAAGTGCGCGGCGACCAGGCGCAGGACGCTGACGAAGGTGAGCGCGTCGCCGAAGCCGAGGACGGCGCGGGCCACCAGGCCGAGCGCGTAGGTGTCGGCGAGCCCGAGCAGGAGCTGCCCGGAGCCGAGGATCAGGACGGCGGCGGTGAGCACGCGGCGCGGGCCGTAGCGGTCGACCAGCACGCCGGTCGGGATCTGCATGGCCGCGTAGACGCCGACCTGCAGGACGGTGAAGATCCCGAGCGCGGCGGACCCGACGCCGAAGCGTTCGGCCGCCTTCAGCCCGGCGACGCCGAACGAGGTGCGGTGGAAGACGGCGAGCAGGTACACCGTGACCGCGGTGAGCCAGATGAGCCAGGACCGGACAGGGGCGCGGCCGGCGGGCGTCAAGAGTTCCTCCAGAGTGCGGGCGAGCGTCGGGACAGAGGAGGACGACGACGCTGCCGCCTCGATAGTTGTATCGCCTCAGCAACCTCGATACATAGCCGTAACCGGGGTGTGCTTCACCACAGGTCCACCTCGCCCCGGATGCCGACGACCGTTTCGCCGCCGACCCACACGTCGTCGCCGTCCCGTTCGACGTGCACCCGCCCGCGCCTGCCGAGCCGCGTGCCCTGCGCCGCGACGTACGACTCGGGCGCGACGCCGGCGCCGATCAGCCACTGCCCGAGCGCCGCGTTGAGGCTTCCGGTGACCGGGTCCTCGACGACATCGCTGAACGCGCGGACCTCGAACGCCGTGTCGGATCCGGCCGGCTGCGCACCGGCGACGCCCACCTTGTACGAGCCGAGCGCGCCGAAGTCCGGCTCGATCGCGAGGACGGTCGCCGCGTCGCGCAGCAGCAGCGCGACCCAGCCGGGGCCGTTGTCCGCCCAGCGCGCGTCGAGGACGTCGGCGTCGCCGAGGTGCAGGCCGCGCTTCACCGCGGCGAGGTCGGCGTCGTCCACCGGACCGCCGCGCCGCAGCGGGGGCGCGGCGAACGCCAGCCGGTCGCCGTCGCGGCGCACCCGGACCAGCCCGGCCCCGCATTCCTGCACGAGGTGCCCGGCCTTCGGCACTCCCCCGGCGGCGAGCCACGCCCGCGCCGACCCGAGCGTCGGATGCCCGGCGAACGGCAGCTCCCGGCCCGGGGTGAAGCTCCGCACGCGGTAGTCGGCGGCCGGATCGACCGGCTCCAGCAGGAACGTCGTCTCGCTGAGGTTCGTCCAGGCGGCGAACGCGGCCATCCGCTCGTCGGACAGCCCGTCCGCGCCGTGCACGACGGCGAGCGGGTTGCCGCGGGTGAGCTCGTCGGTGAAAACGTCGACCTGGGTGAACTTCGGCATGCGCCCACCCTCGCATCCGCCGGGTGCCGGCGGCGAGCGGGTTTCGCCGCCAGACCATCACGCCTCCCGCACCGCGCCGACCACGGCCCACCGCCCGGACCGCCATCGCGCCACCACCGCCGCCAGCCGGAACACCATGAACAGCGACAATCCGCTCCAGATCCCGCTCAGCCCCCAGCCCAGCGCCAGCGACAGCCAGATCAGCGGCAGGAATCCGAGACCGGTGCTGACGAGTGTGGCGGTGCGGAGGAAGGCGGCGTCCCCCGCGCCGAGGAGGACGCCGTCGAGCGCGAACACCACGCCCGCGACCGGTTGCAGCGCCACGAAGAACCACCAGGCGTGCGGAATCTGGCCGAGCACTCCGGGATCGGACGTGAAGGCGTGCGGCAGGACGCTCCACAACGCCGCGAACAGCACGCACAGGAAGCAGCCGAGGATCAGGCCGTATCCGGTGATCTGCGTGGCCACGCCGCGCGCCTGCCGCGCCGCTCCCGCGCCGAGCGCCGCGCCGACAAGCGATTGCGCGGCGATCGCGACCGAATCGAGCACCAGGGACAGGAACGTCCAGAGCTGCAACACCACTTGGTGCGCCCCGACCGCCTCGGTCGACGTGCGCGCGGCGACGGCGGCGGCCGACACGAAGCACGCCTGGAACGCGAAACTGCGCAGCACCAGGTCCCGGCCGAGACCCAGTTGTGCGCGCATCACCGGGAATTCCGGCCGCAGCGGCACCTTTTCCCGCACCAGCGCGGCGATGAACAGCGAAGCGGACACCACCTGCGCCACGACGTTCGCGATCGCCGACCCCTCCAGCCCGAGATCCGCGACGTAGACCAGCACCGGGCACAGGATGGCGGAGATTCCGTTGCCCGCCAGTACATAGCGCAGCGGACGGGTGGCGTCCTGCACGCCGCGCATCCAGCCGTTGCCCGCCATCGTGACGAGGATCAGCGGCGCGCCGAACAACGCGATCCGCAGCCACGACACGGCCGCCGCGGCGATCTCGTCGCTGCCCGAAAGCGCGCGGGCGATCGGCCCGGCCAGCAGTTGGCCCGCGACAAGCAGCACCAGCCCGACCAGTACGCCGAGCCAGGTGGCCTGCACGCCCTCGCGGACCGCGTCGGCGCGCCTGCCCGCGCCGTGCAGCCGCGCGGTGCGCGACGTGGTGCCGTAGGACAGGAAGGTGAGCTGCGTGGAGACCTGCGACAACACCACGCCGCCCAGCGCGAGGCCAGCGAGCGGCAACGCTCCGAGATGGCCGACGACGGCGGTGTCGACCAGCACGTAGAGCGGTTCGGCGGCGAGCACGCCGAGCGCGGGCACGGCGAGGCCGAACACTCGGCGGGGCGGGATGCGGTCACCGCTGACGGCGGTGGTCGTGGCGTTTTCGGACACAAGGAGGAGAGTAGCCACCGGCACCGACAATTCCGGCGGCCCCGACGCCCAGGGCGGCTGGCCCCGGGTGAACGGGGCCCGGAATTCGCTTGCGGGGCAAGCGGATCGGATACCCGCGGCGTCTCTGCGGCGCGACTCGCGACGCGGTGCCCGCCCGGCTGTGCCAGCGGGGACATCTCGTCGGATACGATCGAATTGGAGGCGATCTCCACTTCCCGGTGGAGGACGTCTTTGCCGACGGAAGGCAGGGCATGACCGCCGACAAGCCGCTGCGGGCCGACGCCCGGCGCAACCGCGACATCCTGATCGCCAAGGCGCGCGAGATCTTCGACGCCGGCGACTTCTTCGACCTGCGCTTCGACGACTTCGCCCGGCTGGCCGGGGTGGGCACCGGCACGCTGTACCGCCACTTCCCCACCCGCGAAGCGCTGGCCGAGGCGGTCTACCACGGGGAAGTCGCCGCGCTGTGCGACCGCGCCCGCCAGTTGCGGGACACCCTGCCCGCGGCGGAGGCGTTGGCGGCCTTCCTGCGCGGCATGGTCGATCACATCGCCGCCCACGAAGGCCTGGCCCGGACGCTGGCCACGCTCCTGGCCGACCGCTCGGGCACCCTAGCCGGGGGCGGCAAGGCACTGGAGGAGGCGGTCGCCGACCTGGTGGCCGCGGCCGTGCGGGACGGCACCGTTCGCGACGACGTGGACCCTGGCGCCGTGATGATGGCGCTGCACGGCGTCGGCGCGGCCCACAACCGGCCCAACTGGCGGACCGAGGCGGACGACGTGATCACCCTCGTACTGGACGGGCTGCGCCGACCGCGGTGATCCGGCGCGAACGGCCGTTCCTCCTGCGAGCGAAGGAGGCCCGGAATTCATGAGCGCCGGATGCGCCAAAGCCGCGACGCCCTGAGCACCCGTCGGCCTGGAACCTCAGCCCCGGACGTACGAGCGGTGCCGCCCACGCCGACAATCCAGGGTCAGGAAGCCCGCAGCAGCGGTGCCCTCCCGAGCGCCTCCCGCAGCCGGGCCAGCACCTCCTCCGCCGGACCCTCCGCCGTGCATCCCGCCGCCATGCGGTGTCCTCCCCCGCCGAACTCCGCGGCGGCGGCCGACACGTCGATGTCGCCCGCCGAGCGCAGCGAGACCGTCCACACTGGACCGGGCCCGGCCTCCTTCAGCACCGCCGCGACCCCGGCCTCCCGCGTAGCGCGCACCACGTCGATCACCGACTCGACCTCTTCGAGCCGCACCGTTGCCGCGGCGTCGGCGCGCACGACCGTGTGGACGAAACCGAATCCTTGCGCCCCTTCGGGTTCCAGGCGGGCCTCGGCCAGCACCTTCGCCAGCATCGGCAGCCACGCGAACGGGTGGTCGTCGACGATCCGGCGGGCCACCTCGCCCGGGTCGGCTCCGGCTTCCAGCAGGCGCGCGGCGATCCGGTGCGTTTCGGGGCTGGCCCGGCGGAAGCCGCTCGTGTCGGTGACGACCCCGGCGTACAGGCAGCGCGCGGCGGCCGCGTCCAGGTCGGCGCCCATCGCCTCGATGATGCGCGTGACCAGGATCGCCGTGGCTTCGGCGGTGTCGTCGACGACGTGGTGGGTGCCGTAGCGGGCGTTGGTGGCGTGGTGGTCGACGACCAGGACCGAACCGCCCGCGTCGCGGACCGCGGCGACCCTGGGGGCGAGCCTGCCCAGCCGGCCCAGGGTCGGGGTGTCCAGCGCGACCAGCACGCCGTCCGTCGGAGGGAGGGCGTCGACCGGGGTGATCAGGCCGTCGACGTCCAGCCAGGCCAGGGTTTCGGGGGCCTCGTCCGGCTCTCCGAAGGCGACCCGCACGCGCGCGCCGCCGCGATGCAGCACGTGGCCCAGGGCCAGCGCGCTGCCGAGGGCGTCGGCGTCGGGACGCACGTGTCCGAGCAGCGTCACGTCGGTGGCCTCGGCCAGCAGAGCGGCGGCGGCCTCGATGTCCTGTACCAGGGAAGCTGTCACGAAGTGTCACGCTACGCTCTGCGGGATGCCTGAGTACGTGATCCTCGTTCTGCCTTCCGCCAACCGCGTGTACGCCGCCTCGTCGCCGGCGTTGCTGCGCGCCGAGCTGGCGGCCTTCGGCGCTGGGCTTTCCGCCGACGTGTCGGCGATCGAAGAGATCGAACTCGGCGGGGTCGGATACGTGAAATTCGCCTGCGCGGCCCCGCTCGGCGAGCGCGACCTGGCACTGCTGTCGAACCTGTCCTCGCTGTATGCCCTGTTCGAACTGGGCGACGGCGTGCTGCGGCCGGTCGCGGTGCATCCGTTGGCGAAGGCGGACTCCGACCTGCTGACGATCCAGAAGTACCCGGGCAAGACCAACGAGCAGTTCACGAAACTGCTGCTCAACCTCACCCTGCTGGCCACCTCGCGGCCCGCGGACTGGCCGGACCGCGAACTGCACGTGCTCGACCCGCTGTGCGGCCGAGGGACGACGCTGAATCAGGCCGTGATGTACGGCTTCGACGCCACCGGCCTCGACGTCGATGGACGCGATTTCGAGGCGTACGAACAGTTCGTGAAGACGTGGCTGCGCACGAAACGCGTGAAGCACACGGCGGAATCCGGGCAGCTGCGCCGCAACAAGGTCCGCCTCGGCCGCCGACTGGACATCGAGTACGCGTTCGACAAGGACGATTACAAGGCCGGCCGCACCCGCCGGCTGAGCTATCTCAACGCCGACACCCTGACGACCGACGAGGTCCTGCGCCCGGCGTCGGTGGACCTGATCGTGACCGACGCGCCGTACGGCGTGCAGCACGGCAGCCACCGCGACGCCGGCCTGGCCCGCAGCCCGCGCGACCTGCTCGCGGCGGCGATCCCGGTGTGGAACCGCGTGCTCCGGCCCGGCGGGGCGATGGGGATCTCCTGGAACACGCACGTGCTGCCGCGGGAGGACCTGGTGGCGATCCTGGAACGGGCCGGGCTGGAGGTGCGGTCCGGCGGGCCGTACGAGGAGCTGGCGCACCGGGTGGACCAGGCGATCGTGCGCGATCTCGTGGTGGCGGGGAAGCCGGGCTGAGTTCCCGCCGCGGTCCCGCAGCGGCGGCCCCAGGCCGGTGCTGCCGCTACTTCAGCCGCGGCCCGAGGAACCGCAGCACCTCCGGCAGGACTCCCCGCCAGTACTGCGAGGTGTGCTTCCCCGGCGTGATCCGCGCGACCTCCGGGTGGGCGCCGCTGATCAGCTTCCGGTTGGCCGGCAGGAACGGGTCTCCGTCGCCGCACCACACGCCGAGGTCCCGGGGCGGGAGTTCGTCCAGGTGCCGCAGCGGTTCGGCGGCTGTCCAGGCGTCCTCGGACGGGAAGACGTGCCTCGACCGGGCTTCCGGCCAGGTACGGAACAGGGCCGCGCTGCAGGTGGCCACCGCGGTCACGTCGCGGCGGCCGCGGGCCAGGTTCAGCGCGCCGAAGCCGCCCATCGAGATGCCGAAGAGGCCGGTCATCGGGCGGAGGCCCGACTCGGACAGCCAGCCGGGGAGTTCGTCGGCGAGCATCCGGTGCGGGTCGTCGCTGCCGTCCGGCATCCAGTAGTGGCTGCCGTCGACGGCGACGACCGCGAACGACGGCGTTCCGGACCGGACCGCGGCGGTGAGGGCCGCGGGCAGGCCCAGGTCCAGGAACGTGCGGGCGTTCGAGCCGCGGCCGTGCAGCGCGACGCAGACCGGAAGGCCGGTGCTGGGGACGCCGTCGGGGGTCATCAGCACGACGTCGACGTCCCGGCCGCGGGCCGCGGAGTGCCTGCGGTGGATCGTGATCGGCGCCTTCAGGGGCGCCGGGCTGGAGGCCGGGGCAGCCGGGGCCGGCGCAACCACCGGGGCGGAGCGCCCGGCGCAGGCGGAGACGAGCGCCGCGGCACCGCCGAACAGCAGGCCGCGTCGCGTGACACCGGGCTCTGACCGCATCGCTTCAGCCGCGCGTCTCCTCTTCTGCTTGCTCCTCGTCCTCTTCGGCACGAGGGGCCTTGTACGGGTCCGCTTCGCCCGCCGGCTGGGCTCCGGTCGCGCGGCGCGCCACCTCGGCGTCCGATTCGCGGGCCTTCGCGAGCAACTCTTCGATGCGGCGGGCGTCGTCGGGGACGCTGTCCGCGACGAAGGTGAGCGTCGGGGTGTAGCGGACGCCGGTGCCCTGTCCGACCTTCGTGCGCAGGACGCCGCGAGCGGCCTCCAGCGCCGCCGCGGCGCTCGCGAAGTCCGGCTCCGCGTCGACGGTTTCGCCGAGCACCGTGTAGTACACCGTGGCGTCGTGCAGGTCCGCGGTCACGCGGGCGTCGGTGATGGTCACCGCGCCCAGTCGCGGGTCCTTGACGTCGTGTTCGATCGCCGAGGCCACGATCTGCGAGATCCGCTTGGCGAGCTTGCGAGCCCGAGCGGGATCGGCCATGGCTGAGGTCTCCTTCTCCGGATTTCCGGGGTTCTAGTCGTCCGGGCCGAGCAGCCGGCGGCGCGCGGAGAGCAGTTCGAACTCCGGGCGTCCGGCCGCGAACCGCTCGCACGCGTCGAGCACGTCCCGGACGTGCTCCCCGTCGGCGGCGACCGCGGCGACGCCGATGAGCGCGCGCCGGTGCAGGTCCAGATGTCCCGCCTCGGCGACCGAGACGGCGAATCGCTTCCGCAGCTCGACCACCACCGGCCGTACCGCGGATCGCTTCTGCTTCAACGAATGCACGTCGTCGAGCAGCAAGTCGAGCTCCAAAGCTCCGACAAACATGTGCACCCAACAAGCTAGACGGAAAAGCCCGACTGGACCCCGGCGGGGGTCCAGGGGGCTTGCCCCCCTGGCGGGGGCGCGGGGGTTCGACCCCCGCACGACACCGGCGGAGGCGGGAGGGGCGAGCGCAGCCTGCGAGCACGCCCCTCCCACCGACGAACCCCTCAGCTACGGGGCTTCTCCCGCTGTTCGTAGGTCTCGATCACGTCGTCGACCTTGATGTCGCTGTACGAGCCCAGCGTGAGACCGCACTCGTACCCTTCCCGGACCTCGACCACGTCGTCCTTGAACCGGCGCAGCGAGTTGATCGGCAGGTTCTGCGCGATGACGTTGCCGTCGCGCAGGAGGCGGGCCTTGGCGTTGCGCCGGATCTCGCCGGACATGACCAGGCAACCCGCGATCGTGCCGATCTTGGAGGACTTGAAGACGTCCCGGACCTCGGCGCGGCCCAGTTCGACCTCTTCGTACTCCGGCTTGAGCATGCCCTTGAGAGCCTGCTCGATCTCCTCGATCGCCTGGTAGATGACCGTGTAGTAGCGCACGTCGACGCCCTCGCGGGTGGCCCGCTCGGTCGCCTTGCCCTGCGCCCGGACGTTGAACCCGAGGACGATCGCGTCGGACGCGGTCGCCAGGTCGATGTCCGATTCGGTCACGCCGCCGACGCCGCGGTGCACGACGTGCAGTTCGACGTCTTCGCCGACGTCCAGCTGCAGCAGCGCCGCTTCGAGCGCTTCGACGGTACCCGAGTTGTCGCCCTTGATGATCAGGTTGAGGCTGCTCGTCTCCTTCAAGGCGGAGTCGAGGTCCTCGAGGCTGACCCGCTTGCGGCGCGACGCGTTGAGCGCGTTGCGGGTGCGGGCGGAGCGGCGCTCGGCGATCTGCCGGGCGACGCGGTCCTCGTCGACCACCAGGAAGGTGTCGCCCGCTCCCGGCACCGAGGTGAACCCGATGACCTGGACCGGACGCGAGGGCAGCGCCTCGGTGACGTCCTCGTTGTGCTCGTCGACCATCCGGCGGACGCGGCCGTAGGCGTCGCCCGCCACGACCGAGTCGCCGACGCGCAGCGTGCCGCGCTGGACCAGGACGGTCGCCACCGGGCCGCGGCCGCGGTCGAGGTGCGCCTCGATCGCGACGCCCTGGGCCTCCATGTCCGGGTTGGCCCGGAGGTCCAGAGCGGCGTCCGCGGTCAGCAGGATCGCCTCGAGCAGTCCGTCGATGTTGATGTTCTCCCGCGCGGAGATCTCGACGAACATCGTGTCGCCGCCGTATTCCTCGGCGATGAGGTTGTACTCGGTGAGCTGCTGCCGGATCTTGTCCGGGTTCGCGCCCTCCTTGTCGATCTTGTTGATCGCGACCACGATCGGGGCCTTCGCGGCCTGCGCGTGGTTGATCGCCTCCACCGTCTGCGGCATGACGCCGTCGTCGGCCGCCACCACGATCACCGCGATGTCGGTCGAGTTCGCGCCTCGGGCCCGCATGGCGGTGAACGCCTCGTGACCCGGGGTGTCGATGAAGGTGATCAGCCGCGGTTCGCCTTCGAGCTCGGTCTCGATCTGGTAGGCGCCGATGTGCTGGGTGATCCCGCCGGCCTCGCTCTCGCGGACCTTCGTCTTGCGGATCGTGTCCAGCAGCCGGGTCTTACCGTGGTCGACGTGACCCATGATGGTCACGACCGGCGGGCGGACCTGCAGGTCTTCCTCGCCGCCTTCGTCCTCGCCGTAGGTGATGTCGAAGGTTTCGAGCAGCTCGCGGTCTTCCTCCTCGGGGCTGACGACCTGAACGTTGTAGTTCATTTCGCCGCCGAGCAGCTCGAGGATGTCGTCCGACACGGACTGCGTCGCGGTGACCATCTCGCCGAGGTGGAAGAGCACCTGCACCAGCGAAGCCGGGTTGGCGTCGATCTTCTCGGCGAAGTCGGTCAGCGAAGCGCCGCGCGGCAGCCGGATCGTCTCGCCGCTGCCCTTGGGCAGGCGGACGCCGCCGACGCTGGGCGCCTGCATGTTGTCCATGTACTCCTGGCGCTTCTGCCGCTTCGACTTGCGGCCCTTGCGCGAGGGCCCGCCGGGACGGCCGAAGGCGCCGGCCGTGCCGCCGCGACCGCCGGGGCCGCCGCGACCGCCGCCGCCACCGCGGAAACCGCCGCCGCCGGCCGGG
>NZ_ASXG01000176.1 GCF_000411975.1 Amycolatopsis orientalis DSM 43388 | reverse complement strand
CGCGGCGGCTCACTCCGCCAAGAACGCGCCTGCCGCGCCGGGTCTCGCCAACCAGCCTTCTGACCGTTCGGAGAGGAACATCATGGTAGGGACTGCATCCGCGTTCGTGACGGACGCGTACAAGGCCATCGCCGATCTGATGGCCGCTCGTCCGATCTCGGCGAGCAACTACCGCTCGGGCCGCGAGTTCGACGCGGCGCAGGTGACGTGGCTGTTCGCGATGGCCGACGCCCTGGACGACGCCGACCTCAGCGAAGACGCCGACACCACGCGGGAGATCGCGCTCGGCGTAGTCCGCGACGCGGTGTCCCAGGTCGCGGGGGTGGTCGCGTGATCACCCGCAACCGGATGCGCCTGCCGATCCTCGCGCCCCAGGCGGTCGTCTGCCCGAAGGGTGCTCCGCCCCGCGACGCCGGGGCGATGTCCACGCTGATCACCTACGACGCCCGCGACCCGTTCGCGGTCACGCTGACCCTGACCACGGCCGGGGTCGACTGGGTGCTGGCGCGGGAGCTGCTGGCCGACGGCGTGAACGCCCCGACCGGCGAGGGCGAGGTGTTCGTCTGCCCGGACGTCCACGGCGAGGCCACGGTGTGGGTGACCCTGCACGGCGAGGACAGCTCGCTGATTCTCGGTTTCCGTCGCGCGGAGGTCGAGTACGCGCTGGACGGGATGGAGCGGATCGTGCCCGAGGGCACCGAGTCCGACCGGATCAACTGGTCTCGCGAGTTCGGCTGGATCGTGTCGGGCGGTGAAGCCGCATGACCGGCAAGAACCTCTCGCCGCTGGCGATCGAGCGGCTGGCGAAGAAGCGCTGGACCGAGGCCAACGGCCGCACCTGGGCCAAAGCCACGAAACGCGAACGCGCCGCCTGGCTCGCCGCGACCGAGCCCGCCATCCGCGAGGAACACGGCATCGCCGCGGACGCGGAATGGCGCGGCGGGGACTGGCAGGCCCCCGAGCAAACCGACCTGTTCGACCTGTTCGGCACCCCGGAGGTGGCCTGATGTCCACGCAAACCCTGATGGTCCTGGGCGGCCTCGCGCTGCTGGGCGTGTTCAGCGTGTGGCGGGCCGGGCGCAAGTCCGCGGCCAAGAGCATGAAGGGCGTCCGCGAGGTCACCCGCATGACCGGCAACACCATCCGCCTGATCCTGGCCACGCTGATCATCGCCGGAGTCCAGTGGCTGGTGGTGGTGAAGATCGGCAACACCACCGCCACCTGGATCGCGCTCATCGTCCCCGCGCT
>NZ_ASXG01000175.1 GCF_000411975.1 Amycolatopsis orientalis DSM 43388 | reverse complement strand
TTTTTTCAAGCAGAAGACGGCATACGAGATTTAATCCGAAAAAACTGCAAAAGGTGCTGGAGCAATTAAATGAGGAAGAAGTCGAAATGGTTAAAACAGCATTTTCCTTGTTAAGCCGGGAGGCAAAATCATGTTTTTAATAGTAAAAATCGGGGTTTCTGCAATATTGATTGCCATTATAACCGAGATTGCACGAAAATCGCCTGAAATGGGCGGAATGATTGCGGCTTTGCCGCTTGTCAGTCTGCTGAGTTTATTTTGGCTGAGTGTACAAGGGGAATCTTTAAAGCATTTAAGCCAATTTGC
>NZ_ASXG01000174.1 GCF_000411975.1 Amycolatopsis orientalis DSM 43388 | reverse complement strand
GGCGGCCGCACCCGTCTCACACGACCCCTCCAGCAAGATCACGAACTACAGCTGGAGTACTAAACCCCGCAGCCGCACAAAATCTCCCCGCCACATCGCCCAGCCGACTCACGCACTCGACTAGCCACTGCCGCCCCAGCGGGTTACCCCGGAACCGCAGAAACCCCACGCCACGCTGCCCGACAGAGCTGGGGTCTGCTCAGGGTTTGGTTGACACCTCACCTGTGAGGCTTCGGCCTCGCCTGGAAGGAT
>NZ_ASXG01000173.1 GCF_000411975.1 Amycolatopsis orientalis DSM 43388 | reverse complement strand
CGGAAGCCATTCGGGTGCGTTTGGAGGATAACGCCCATGTGAAGCGTCACCGGTCGCCGTTTGCGGCAGTTCCAGCGAAGGAGGGAGAACACGGTGTATAAATCGTTCTACTCTCTTTCGCGGGAGCCGTTTGCGAAAGAAACCGCCCCGTCCGAGGCGTATCAAGGGGCAGCGTTTCAAGAAGCGCTGCGGGCGCTGGAGTACGTGAAACGAACCCGGGGAATCGGGCTGTTG
>NZ_ASXG01000172.1 GCF_000411975.1 Amycolatopsis orientalis DSM 43388 | reverse complement strand
TGGCGGCCGCACCCGTCTCACACGACCCCTCCAGCAAGATCACGAACTACAGCTGGAGTATTAGTACACAGCTGGGATTCAGCTTCTCCACAGCATCGACGGTCACCCTCAAGGGTGGGAGCCGGGACACCCGCCTCCCACCCGCTCAGCCCGGAGGACCGACGATGAACGACGACAAGAACCCCTCGCCCGGCGAGCCCGCCGGGCAAGAGCCGACCGAGCAGTTCGGCCGGGCCGGGGACCTGGGCGAGGGTGCCGCCGGCACGGGTCCGGCCGCGGCCGGTCAGCCGGAGGCCTCCGCGGAGGCCACGCAGCCGAGCCAGCCGGTGCCGTCCGCCGAACAGACCAGCCAGCTGGGCCAGCCCGCTCCGGGCGCGGACCAGGCGAACCAGTCCGCTCCGGGCGCGAACCAGTCCGCTCCAGCCGCGGAACAGCCCGCTCCGGGCGCGGAACAGGCTGGTCAGCAGGGTCAGCAGGCCGCTCAGCCGCCGAATCAGCCCGGCCAGTTCGCGCACCCCGGTCCATGGGGCATGCCCCTGCAGCCGCGGCAGAGCGGCTTCCGCCGGTTCGTCGCCCACCGGGCCACGCAGCTGGTCGCGGTGGGGGTCCTTGGCGTGGTCGTGGGCGGCGGCATCGTCGGCGGCGTCATGGCCGCGACGCACCACCCCGGTCGCCCCGGCATGAGCCAGCACCACGGAGGTCACCGCTTAGACGACGGCGGCCCCGGCCAGCGGCACCGTGTTCCGGACGGGCAGAACCGCGGCGACGAGAACAACGGCCCCGGGTTCGGCAACGGCGGCGGCACCAGCTCCGGGACCGGCAGCTGAGCGAACAGCTCGTCCGCGCGGAATCCGAGTCCGCCCGACCTCATTCGGCCCGCAGCACCGGGTACAACACCGTCGGATGCTCGGCCAGTCCGGCTTTCGCCTTCGCACTGTCCGCGTCCGCGAGGATCTCGACTTCTCCGGCTTCGATGCCGTCCAACGCGGTGCGGACGACGTCGGCCGGGTCGTTCTTCGGGATGTCGAAGCCCGCCATCAGGTCGGTGCCGGTGCTGGCCATGACCAGGCCGCTGACCAGCGTGCGGTGTGCCAGAAGCTCCAGCCGCACCGAGTTGGTCATGCTCCACGCCGCCGCTTTGGACGCGGCGTATCCGGCGGAGCCCGGGTAGGTCGTCCAGGACAAGGCGGACAGGACGTTCAGAACCGCGCCATTCTTCAAGCCTGGCGCGAATGCGCGGATCATCTGCAACGGGCCGTAAATTTGGTCTCCATTTCCTGCCGGATCGTGGTCAGGTCGCCCGGACGAAGTGGGTCTCGAACGCACCCGCGAACAGCTGGAAGCGATGATCGAACTGGCGGAGCCGCCGAATCCGCATTGCCCGGTCGTGCTGGGCTAAAGGGCGGCGAAGGTGTCGTTGAGGATCTTCACGATCGCGCGCGGGGTGCCGGAGATGAGTTCGGTCCGGTCGTCGGTGGTCCGGTACGCCAGGACTCGGCCGGCTTCCAGGTCCAGCGCGAAAATCGGACCGCCGGTGAGGTGCCTGCCGCCGGCCCGGCGGCCGACGTACAGCTGATGCACCGCTTGGCGGGGCTGGTCCAGGACTGAATTGAGGTACTCGGCGCTGGTGCTCTCGTCGAACGGGTCCGGTGCCTCGTCGGACGCGATCGACACCGAGCGCACCGGCGCGCCGGGGATCTGCGGAAGCGTGTCGAAAAGCGCGGTGGCTAGCCGGTTCGGGGCGATCTGCCAGATCTCGACCACGTCGTCCTGGACGGACACCCGTACCGCGTCCGCCTCGCGCTGGGCGACCAATGCGCTGCGATCGGTACCGGTGCTGAATTGCGAGTGCGCGAAGTATTCGCCCTCGGCGTAGGCGATCACCTGCAAGGTCGCCCGTAGGTGTGGTGTCGGCGCGTCATCGCGTGCGAGCCCGAGTTGCGTGAGGTACTCGATGGTCTCGGCGTGCAGCCGACGGTCCGCGCCGTCCTTCACCCAAAGCCGCTTACCGCTGAGCATCGGGTGCATTTCGCCGAGGTCGAGCATGTCCCACACCATGGACAACACCGCGGTCGGCAGCCGCACCGGGGAATCTGGTCCGGTCATGCGCCGAGAGTGGGCGGCGTCGACCGGAGGCCGGTGACGGGATCGATGGCGGCTTCCTCGCTGGAGAAAATGTCGTCGGTGTCGAGGACGTATTTGCGGTTGTGCTCGGCGTCGTCTTCTTTCTTGCCGCCGCGACCGCCGCTCATCCCTGCCCCGGGCATACCGCGCTCGCCGGCCGCACCCCCGCGCGGCGCACCCGTCCCCGCGCAGCCACTGCCTCGCGGACCGAACTCTCCGGCTCCGACGCGGGAACCGCCGCCCGGACCGCGGGGCGTGGTCGCGGTGCCTCCGCTCTCTCCGCCGGTCGAGCCGAACCCGATGCCCGGGGTGTAGCCGAGACCAGACCCGCTGGAGCTCGGGCCGGACCCGCCGGGCTGGTACCCGGCGATCCCCGGAGGGGTGAACCGGGACTGACCGGAACCGGTCGGCTCGACGTAGCCGGAGGTGCTGGTCGCGTCGGCCGGATTCGGCGAATGCGGGAAGCTGCCGCTGCCGATGGACGGCCCGCTGTCGCGGTCGTGGCCTCCGCTGGCACCGGGGCCCCGGCTGCTCGCCCCGCTCGCTCCGGGAGGTTGGTCGCCTGGTCCGGTCGTCCGTGGGTCAGGACCTCCCGGCCGCCAACCGCCGGGGCCTGGTGGGCCTGCTGGCGGATGGCCCGGGCCAGGGACGCTCGGCTGCTGGTTGACCGTGACGCCGCCGTCGTACGCGCCGAGCCTGCCGTAGTCGTACTTCAACTGTCCCGAATTGGACTGGGTCTGGTGGGTGAATTCCTGATAGAGCTGCAGATTCTTGGCCGAAGCCTCGTTGTGGCTGCGCATCTCGGACAGCACGTCGGAGTCGAACAGGTTCTTCCCGCTCTTCAGCGCGTTCGTGAGCGGTTCCGCCGACATGGGGGCCATCTGGTTGCGCAGATTGTCGAGCAACGCCGCCGCGGAAGCGTGCGTGCCGCTGTTGTCGTGGAACGTTTGCTGCGCACCGGTCATCGAGGAACGCACCGTCCGCAGCCGCTGCGAGACCTTGTCCGCCGACGCGCCGCTCCAGACGGATTCGAGACCGCCGAGAATCTCCGAGACGTCCTGGCTGACCGCTTCCTGATCCCGCGCGAGTCCCTTGGCGATCTCGCTTCCTTCATGCCAAACCCCGGGCCGCGCTGCCTGGATCTGGGGGACGATCTCCTCGATCGGCACCGTCATTTCCTGGTATTTATCGAGCAGCGCCTTGGTGGACTCTACCCAGCCCATGTCAGCGCCCCGCTTTCTTCTTGAGCGTGGTGACCACGTGGTCCGTCACCTCGACCGCAAGGCGGCAGGCGTCAGCTTTGCCGCTGTTGGAAAGGCCGAGGTCAAGTCCGACCTCGAATTCGAGCGTGTCGGAGAGCCCGACCGCTACATGGCACCCGTCTGTTCGCGGGCCCGGTTTCGGGTCGTAGGCGACGGCGGGGAAGCCCTGGATGGGCGGAACCACCTCGAACCGCTTCATCTGCGGCTTGACCTGTTTGTAGATGATGCTCAAGCCTTCTCGTTGCTTGGTCGTGTAGAAGATCGTCAGCATTGAGCCTCCCTCCTGGTCAGACCAGGTGCATTTGGGGCCTAGGGGTCCGTCCTCAGGTTTGCCGGCAACGCCTTCGCCGATGTCCTCACGGATCTGCTGGGGGCTGAGCGCATCGCACGCGCTTCCGGAGAGCACGGAGTCGGGAAGCGGGTTCTCGACCTTGGGGGCACCGCCATAGGGCGGCACCTCGTTGCCCGGCAGCGAACTGCTGCTCGCCACCGGCGTTGGGTGTCCGCCGGTGGTCCCCGAACAAGCGGTGAGCAGGGCCAAGGAGCTGAGCAGGACGATTGGCGTGCGGAGTTTCATTCGGTCGTTTCCTGGTGGTCGACTCGGTTAATGAGGCTCGTCTGCTGGTGATCGCTTGATCTTGTCATGCCGAGCGCCTCCGCGATGCGCTGGATGAATTCATCGACGTAGGCGAGTTGAAGATCGATGTGACCCCCGCCGTATGAGTAGGCTCCCATTTTTGCGGCACCGTCTCCGACCATTGCCACATGCGCCGCGACCGTCGACGGATCCTGCGCCGGCGGCTTCATTCCGCATAGGTTGATGGCCCTCTCGCGCATCGCCGTCAGCTTCTGTTTGATCCCAGTCAGCTTGCTGAGCAGCTGTTTCGCCTCATCGGGCTCCAGGACGAAGCCGTCCGGTGCGGTCGTCTTGGCCTGCCCGCTCGCGACGATGAACGCCGTGTCCTCCCACACCTGTGCCCCCTCGACGCTGGTGTCGGCAATTGGTTACAGGTAGCACGGTAGCCGATCAATCACCCGCGGTGGACGCGATTCTGGAAGGTGCTCAACGACTAGACATAAACGCTATAGACATAACTGCTCTAGTCATTTGTGCTCTGGTTTTGCTGGCGCTAGACGTGTGTGATTAGTCGACCATGGCCAAGCCCCCGATCTCCGCTGCCGCGCGCATTATCGGCGAGCGCGTGCGCGAGTTCCGGTGCCAGGCTGGCCTCAATCAGGAGCAGCTGGCCGAAGCGGCTGGCGTGCACTGGACGTTCGTCAGCCAGGTCGAGCGCGGCCTGCGCAATATCAACCTGCACAACCTGCTCAAGTTCGCCGACGGGCTCGGGGTGAACCCGGCGAAGCTCGTCGACGGGTTGCGTCCGCCGCCGGACCCGGATTAGCCCTGCCCCGGGGCAGAGTCCACTGTGGGCGGACGCATCACCTGCCGGAACGTGCCTTCGCGGAGCAGCAGGATCTGCGTGATCACCTGCAGCCCGACGAAAAACGCGACTGACAGCCCGGCATCCAGCGCGGGAACGTCGTCGACCGGCAGCGTGTACGCCATGCCGATGCTCAGTCCACTGTGGACCAGGCTGCCGACGCCCCACGCCACGGTCAGCGTCTGCCACACCCGGCGGAACGACGGCCGCTCCTCCCAGGCCGAATCCAGCCGGGAGCCGCGGCCAGGCAGCAACGCGCGGGCGGCTTGGTAAGTCGTCGGGTACTGCCCGATGACCAGGCTCGCGAGCAGCCAGACGCCTGCCAGCGTGCTGAACCAGGCTCCGCGCACGAGCATCAGCCGGGCGTCGCCGGTCATCAAGGTGGTGGCCAGTCCGACGGCCAGGAACATCAGGACGAGCAGGCCGATCCCGTCCACGCGACGCCGGGTGACCAGCGTGTACAGCACGCGCAGCGCGGGCGGCAGGCCGCTCAGCAGCAGTGCCCATACCGGCGGGACGGCGAAGGCCCGGAGCAGGTAATAGCCGCCGACTGGCGCGCCGAGATCGAGCAGCAGCACGGCCAGCGACGAGCGGAATTCGTTCCCCATGCCCCGAGTTTCGGCGCGGCGGGTGCCTCCGGGCATCGGCGAGCCGGTCAGCCCGGCATCCACCGTTCGGTGGACTCGTGAGTGCCTATGCCGGTTCTAACCGGCATAGGCACTCACGAGTCAGACCGGCAGCTTGCGGAAGATCGGCCGCGGCACGTGCCGCAGGATCGACATCACCAGCCGGAACTCCGACGGCGACCACACGAGGTCCTTGCCCTTGCGCGCGGCCTCGACCGCGACGTCGGCGACCTGCTCGGCGGTCCGGGTCAGCGGAGCGTCCTTCATCCCGGCGGTCATCTTGGTCTTGACCTGGCCCGACCGGACGACGGTCACCTGCACGCCGTGCGGCGCGAGCGACTCGCCGAGACCGAGGTAGAAGCCGTCGAACCCGGCCTTGCTCGAGCCGTACACGAAGTTCGACCGGCGGACCCGCTCGCCCGCCACCGACGACAGCGCGATGACCTTGCCGTGGCCCTGAACCTTCAGCTTCTCCGACAGCGCCACGCCGACCGACACCGCGGCGGTGTAGTTGACCGTCGCCAGCTCCACGGCCTTCGCCTGGTCCTGCCACAGCTCCTCGGCCTCGCCGAGCAGGCCGAACGCGACCACCGTGACGTCGATGTCGCCGCCGGCGAACGCCTCGTCCAGCACCTTCGGGTGGGACGCCAGGTCCTTGGCGTCGAAGGCCACAGTGGACACTTCGGCCCCGCGGTCCTTCAGGCGCTGCGCGGCTTCCTCCAGCCGCGGCGAAGGACGAGCGGCCAGCACGACCCGCAGCGGCTTCTCCGCGAGGTACTTCTCCGCGATCGCCAGCGCGATGTCGGACGTGCCGCCGAGCAGCAGCAGGGACTGGGGGTTACCGACCGCGTCGATCACAGTGCGAGCCTCCGGCTCATGTCAGAGGCGAAAACGCCTTCGGGGTCAACGGAAGCGCGCACCTTGCGCCACTCCTCCAGCCGCGGGTACATCTTCGCGAACGTCTCGGGCGAGGTGCGCGAGTCCTTCGCGGTGTAGAGGCGGCCGTTCGCGTCGAGGACCATCTCGTCCATTTCCTCGCAGAACCGGCTGAGCCCGTTCTTGATCGGGAAATCGACGCTCAGCATCCAGCCCGGCGTCGGCCAGGACATCGGAGCCGGGTTCGAGTCGCCCATCCGCTTGAACACGTTCAGGAACGAGTAGTGCCCGGACCGCGAGATGGCCCGGCAGATGCCCTTGAGCTGGTCTTCCGCGCCGAACGGCACGGAGAACTGGTACTGCAGGAAGCCCTTGCTGCCGTAGCCGCGGTTCCACTCGCTCAGCATGTCCAGGGGGTGATAGAACTGCGTCAGGTTCTGGATCTTGCCCCGCGCGCCCTTCTTGGGCACGGTCTGCTGCCAGAGGTTGCCCATCATGGTTGAGGTCAGCTTGTTGACCAGACCGCTGGGGAAGACGTCGGGCAGCGTCAGCAGCTGCGGCGCGTCGAAGCGCAGCGGGTCGTTGCGCAGCTTCGGCGGCAGCTGGTCCAGCGTCGCCAGCGAACCGCGGGAAAACGTGGCGCGGCCGAGACGGCTGTCGGACGAGATCAGGTCCGGCACCGCCATCGAGTAGTCGTAGTTGAGGTCTGAACCATCGGTGAACAGACCGAGGGTCTCGTCGAGGTTCGAGGTGCGGTCGGCGTCCACGTAGAAGTACGCCGTTTCCGTCTTCTTCATCCGCACGGTCGCGCGGAGGATGATCCCGGTGAGCCCGATCCCGGCCACGGTCGCCCAGAACAGCTCGGAATCCGGGCCCTCCGGGGTGAGCGTGCGCACGGTTCCGTCGGCGGTGAGCAGGTCCATCGACACCACGTGGTTGCCGAAGCTGCCCGCCGAGTGGTGGTTCTTGCCGTGGATGTCGTTGGCGATCGCGCCGCCGATCGTCACCTGCCGGGTGCCCGGCAGGACCGGGACCCACAGGCCGTACGGCAGCGCCTCGCGCATCAGCTTGTCGAGGCTGACACCCGCGTCGAGATCGACGAGGCCGGAGTCCGGGTCGATCGAGTGGATGCGGTCGAGCACGGTCATGTCGACGACCAGGCCGCCCGCGTTCTGCGCCGGGTCGCCGTAGGACCGGCCGAGCCCGCGAGCGATGACCCCGCGCGGGCCTGCGGAAGCGACGGCTCGGGCGATCGTGTCGACGTCGCGCGTGCTCAGCACGTCGGCGACGGTCCCGGCGGTGCGGCCCCAGCCGGTGAGCGTGCGGCGCTGTGTCTCGGGTGCTTGGGTCACGCGACCAGGGTAGCCACGCCGAACACCGCCCGGAACGTGACCCTGAAGTGCTCGCTTCTACACTTTGCGCATCAAGGCACAAGCGTCCGAGCGTCGAAGTGGGTAATACGGACACTGACGCAATAGGCCGAGAAGGTATTCCAAGTGGTGGCTACAGAACCGCAGAGTGACCAAGCGCAGCCGGTGCCCGCGGGCCCCGGTCTGCTGGGCCAGCTGATCCGGTTCGGCGTGATCGGCGGCTTCTGCGCCCTGCTCGACCTGGGCACGTACTCGCTGCTGCGAGCGGCAGGCATGGACGCCGTCCCGTGGGTGGACATCGCGCGCGCGATCAGTTTCGTCGTGGGCACGACCACGGCGTTCTTCCTGAACCGGCGCTTCACGTTCGCCGACGGGCGGCGCGAGGGGAACGCCCAGGTCGGCAGCTTCGTTCTGCTGTACGCCGTCACCTTCTTCGTCGCCGTCGGCGTGAACCAGCTCATGCTGCACGTGCTGCCGGAGTCGGGGTGGAAGGCCACGCTGGCCTGGGTGGTGTCCCAGGCAACGGCGACTGTGATCAATTTCGTGATGCTCAAGTGGGTCGTGTTCCGTGTACGGCCGGTAAAGGAGAACTGAGTTCGATGCCCGGTAAAGCAGCCCCGGTCGCGGAGGCGGCCCCCGCAGGCCAGACGCGGTTCGCCGAACACGCCCCCGAAGGCAGGCTCACGGCCCAGCGCGGGCTGTACGCCGGGCCGGCTCCGATCGTCAGCAAGGACATGTACGCCGAGGTCGTGCAGGGCAACGCCCAGCGCGAGCGCGGCAGCGTGTCGCTCGAGCCGTCGGCGAAGGTCACCGGCAACACCTACTTCGGCCGCTTCCCGGCGAGCTACTGGCAGCGCTGGACCACCGCGACCGAGGTGAAGCTCGAAGCCGTCGTCACCGGCGACGGGCTGCTGTCGCTCGGCGCGTCCGACATGCTCGGCGACCCGCGCGTGGTCGACGCCCAGCAGGTGTCCGGCGCGAAGAGCGTCAAGGTCGAGCTGACCGGCAAGCTGGACAAGTTCCACGACGGCGGCGCGCTGTGGCTCGACCTCGAGACCGAAGGCGGCCAGACGCTGCGGGTCGAGCAGGTCCGCTGGACCGTCGACGCGCCGGAGTCGATCCGCCCGACCGCGGTCACCATCTGCACGATGAACCGCGCCGACGACTGCCTGAAGAACCTCCAGGCGCTCGCCGCGGACGTGTCCTCGCTGGACACCCTCGACGCCATCTACGTCGCCGACCAGGGCACCGACCTGGTCGAATCGCGCGAGGGCTTCGAGCAGGTCGCGAAGGACCTCGGCGAGAAGCTGCACTACATCAAGCAGCCGAACCTCGGCGGGGCCGGCGGCTTCACCCGCGGCCTCTACGAGGTGGCCGGGCACACCACGACCGAGCACGCGAACGTGCTGTTCATGGACGACGACGTGCTGCTCGAGCCGGACCTCGTCGTGCGCATGACGGCCTTCTCCAACCGCGCGGCCAACCCGATCATCGTCGGCGGCCAGATGCTCAACCTGCTGCACCCGAACCAGCTGCACGTCGGCGCCGAGTACGCCCGGCTGAACACGCTGGAGCCGGGACAGCCGGTGCAGCACTCGCTGTCCACCGCCGACCTGCTCGGCGTCGACGAGGACGGCAACCCGAACCGCCAGGAACGCCGCCTCGACGCCGGGTACAACGGCTGGTGGTCGTGCCTGATCCCGTACGAGGTCGTCAAGGCCATCGGATACCCGCTGCCGTTCTTCTTCCAGTGGGACGACGCGGAGTACTCCTACCGCGCCCGCGAATACGGCTTCCCCACGGTGACCCTGCCGGGCGCGGGCGTGTGGCACGCGGACTTCCACTGGAAGGACTGGGACGAGTGGCACCGGTACTTCAACCTGCGCAACTCGATCATCACCGCCGCGCTGCACTCGCCGTTCAACCTGAACCTGCTCTCCCGCGTGCTGATGGCGCAGCTGGTGCGCTACCTGCTCGGCATGCAGTACGGCCTGTCCGCGACGCTGATCAAGGCGGTCGAGGACTTCCTGGAGGGCCCGGAAATCCTGCGCGACGGCGGCGTCGAGGCGATGAAGGAGATCCGCCGGATCCGCGACGCGTACCCGGAGACCAAGCGGCACAAGCCCACTGACGTGCCGGGCATCGCATCCAACGACATTGGCATCATCAACAGCGCGCCGCGGCCGAGCATGCAGCGGCTCGTGCTGATCAAGCGGATCCTCGACAAGGCGCTCGGCCGCAGCCGTTTCGGGCTGGGCGCGGTGCCGGTCGACGAGGCGCACTGGTGGCACATCGCGCTGTTCGACACCGCCGTGGTCACCGACGCGTCGCAGGAAGGCGTGCGCGTGCGCAGCTACGACAAGGTCAAGATGTTCGACCTGGCCAAGCGCGGCGCGAAGGTGATCAACCGGCTGCGCAAGGAAGGCGCGAGCGTGCAGGAGCAGTACAAGCGCGCGATGCCGGAACTCACCTCCCGGGAGAACTGGAAGCGGCTGTACGGGCTGTGATCGCCTGAGCTGTCCGGGAAGGGCGTCTCGCGTTTCGGCGCGGGCGCCCTTTCTGTCTTTTTCGGTAGCTTTGAATTCATGGCCGACCTGGTTTCCCGCGCGCGGGCTCTTGCCGACGACCTGTTGTTTCCGGCGGCAGCCGAGGTGGACCGGCTAGGCGTGGTGCCCCGAGCGCATTTCGACGCGCTCGCCGAGGAGGGGTTCTACGGTCTTGCCGCGCCGGATTCCGGGGTTGAGCTCGAGCAGCTGGTCGGCGTGCTCGAAGCGCTGGCCGGCGGATGCTTGAGCACCGCGTTCACCTGGCTGCAGCATCATGGGCTCGTCGCCGGGCTGGCCGCGACGGACCGGGCGGATCTGCGCGAGCGGTATCTGCCGGACCTGATCAGCGGACGGCTGCGCGCGGGCGTCGCATACGCGGGGGTGATCTCGACGCCACCGCGAGTACGGGTACAGCGTGTTGACGGCGGTTACCGATTCGACGGTGAAGCGCCGTTCGTGAGCGGCTGGGACGCGATCGACCTCCTGCAGTTGTCCGGCCGCGACGGCGACACGGTGGTCAACGCCTTGGTGTCGCCGATCGTCGGGCCCAGTCTGGTCGCCGAACCGTTGACGCTCATGGCCGCGCAAGGCACCGCGACCGTGCGGCTGAAACTCGACAACCACTTCATTCCGGACGAATCAGTTTTCGCCCAGGTCAGCTACGACAAATTCGTGGCGGGCAATACGTTCGCGGCGCGGCTCAACGGATGCGCGCCGCTTGGTCTCGCCGAGCGCTGCGCCTGCTTGCTCGAAGCCGCGGGCGAAGCGGAAACGGCAGCGGCGTTGCGGTCCGAACAGGACGAAATCCGCCGTCGCCTCGACGCTGGACTCGCTGATCCGGCGATGCTTCCGGCGGCCCGCGCCGCGGGAGCCGACCTGGCGTACCGGTCCGCGGGCGCGCTCGCGGTGGCGACGGGCAGCCGCGCGGTGCTGGCCGGGGCGCACGCCGGACGGCTGGTGCGCGAGGCGACGTTCCTGCTCGTGGCCGCGAGCAGACCGGAGATCCGCGCCGGACTGCTCGCCCTCGCCCGTCGTTAAACGGACAGGCCGAATTTGCCCTTTCGGCTCAGATCGTCCACATACGCGGCGGCCACGTGGACGAAATTCACCGAAACATTGTTGCCGTCCCGGGTTTCCAGCGAGTGGACGCCGCCGTGTTTCAGGAGGTCCGGGAGCTTTTCCTGAACGGCCGCGGAACTGTCGGCGGTGAGCGGGAAGATCAGCGGTTCGCCGCCCGCCGCCAGGTGCAGGACGAGTGCTGGTTTGGGATCTGCCATGAAGCCATGGCAGCAGCGGGTGATCATCGGCGGCAAGAGCGGTTCGCCGACAGCGGATCCGCTGACAGCGGAAGCGGGCTCCGCGCTGCCCCAGCCCTTCACGGACGTTGGGCACCCGGAGCCGATGGCCGCGACAGTGCGCAGTGGACTACGGTTTCGCCGGGGAGAGACCGGATTTAGGGGTGGGTCGTGCCGTACACGTTGACGCTGTCACCGGCAGCGGTGGATCTCCTGCTGGCCGAACTCGGACTCGGCCGCGCGCCAGTGCCGTTCGTGGTGCCGCACATCGGCATCACCGGCGAGGAACGCGCCGCGGTGCGCGACGCGGTCTTCCGCGACCTCGACAGCCGCGGCCTGCTGCGGCGCGGGACCATCGACGACGACGTCCAGATCGCGCTCGCCACGTTCGCCCAGCCCGGTCTCGCGGTGTCGGCGGCGGCGAAGCTCGGCGACGAGCAGCTGTTCGCGCGCGTGGCGTCCAACGGCCAGTTCGCGGTGCTGGTCTGCCAGCGGGACGGGATGTTCGCCTTCGAGGAGGTCCGGCCGACCGGCATCGTCCCGGCGATCGTCGACCTGCTGCCGCTCACGCCCGCCGCGCCGGGGCAGTCGGTGACTGTCGCGCGGCCGTCGAAGCAGCCGGTGCGGGGCGACGCGTACGACCCGTTCGCCGGGGTCAGCGGGCCGCGCACGCACAATCCGCAGCTCCGGGCCGTCCAGCGGATCTTCGAGAAGCCGCGGTTGGCGGTCGGCCAGTTCACGCCGCACGTCCGCGACGGGAACGGGCAGGAGCGGGCGCTGCCGTCGCTCGCGTGGTTCGACACCGAACTCGGCCGCTACCTGCTCAGCACGCGCGATTCCAGCGACGGCAACCGCTGGCTCACCTACGCGCCGGCGGACAATGCCCGTCTGGCCCAACAACTGTTCACCCAGCTTGAAGGCTATTCGGCAAACGCCTGACCGCAGCGGCTCACGTCGGTAAACTCCGCCGCATGAGCACTGATCCGCTGGCGGCAGGCGGGCTGAACGCCAAGGGCATCGCCGAAGCCGCGGCCGAAACGCACAAGCTGGCCGGCACCGCGAAAGCCGGCGGGTTCAGCATCGACGGCGACGCACTCGGTGACCTGCGCAAAGCGCTCACCGACATGGTCACGCGCCTCGAACGGCTCAAGCCGCAGACGCAGGCGCTGACGACCGCGCCGAAGCTCGGCAGCCACCCGTACGGGCAGACCGTGGCCGAACACGACCGCAAGAGCGGCGCCGACGCGCCCGGGTCGGCCCTCGACGTGCTGGACCAGTTCGGCCGGATCCTGCGGGAGGCCGACGAGGCCCTCGCCCGCGCCGGCGGGGTCTACACCGAGAACGAGAACCAGGCCGTCGACTCCCACCGCACCGTGAAGGGCACCGAATGAGCACGCCGCAGCCGGGGCTCGCGCCGTCGGACGCCGACTACCTCGGGCACCCGCACCAGCAGCTGAAGTCGTATGTCGAGACCAACCTCGACGTCGAGCAGGTTTCCTCGGTCTCGCACGCGTACACCGAGGTGCAGAAAGCGTTCGAGGAGTTCGCCACGCAGCTGGGCGAGGCCGTGAAAAAGGCTTCGCACGCCTGGAGCGGCGAGGCCGCGGCCAGTGCGCAGGCGTATTTCGTAAGCCTCGCCGAATGGGCCGAGGCGAATGGCCAGAATGCGAAGCTGGCCGCGCAGATCGTCGAGGAACAGGCGACCGCCGCGCAGACGGCGAAGCATTCGATGCCGGAAGCGGTTCCGTTCGACTGGACCGAAGAATTCGACAAGTGGTCGCACGCGAGCCCGCTCGAAATGGGCGACGCGATCGACGCGACGCTGAAGAAGCAGCAGGACAGCCGTTCCGCGCACGAGCAGGCCGCGGAGACGATGTCGAAGTACGACGCTTCGCTGTACTCGTCGGGCTCGAAGCAGCCGACCTTCGCGCATCCGCCGAAGTTCGGGGTCGCCGCGGGCGGCGGTGCCGCGGTGGCGATGCCGACGGGGCCGGAGCACCACGACGCCGCTCCGGCTAACCCCGCACCCGCGCCGGCTCCTGCTGTCGCGGACGCTGGTTCGGCGGCTGTTGGCGCTGGTGCCGGCGGCGCCGGTGGTGGCGGTGCGGTGGCTGGGCACGCGAGTGCTCCGACCGTCAGCGGCCCGAGCCAGTTCACCGGTGCCGTGCACCAGGCGATGCCGGACAGTTCGACCACGGCGGCCGGTTACGCGCCGACCGCCGCCCAAGCCGCCCCGAGCGGCGGCGGCGCCGGAGCCGGCGGAATGGGCATGGGCGCGATGCCGATGGGCGGCATGATGGGCGGCGGCGGCGGTTTCGGGAGCGACGAGGAACACGAAAACAAGGTCGGCCGAGGCGGCGGCTCGTTCGGCCCCGGCGACGGAGCCATGTCCCCCGGCGCGGCGGACGTCGCGGCAGGAGGAATGGGCGGCGCCCCGGCCCGCCCGGGTATGGGCTTCGGCGCCCGCCCGTACGACGACGGCAACGACCAGCCGGCGTTCGTGATGGAGATCGACGAGAACGAGGAATACGGCGGGCACCGTTCCGCGCCGCCGGTCATCGGGGAATAGCTTGTGGTCCGTTGTGGACGGTCAGTGCGCCGTCCACAACGGACTGACTGAGTTTCAGTACCGGTAAAACTTCTCCGCCCGGCCCTGCCGCACCAATTTCAGCCACTGCACGAAGGCCTTCGGGTCCCGCTTCACGCCCACGAAATACAGGCCGAAGCGCAGTACTTCCAGCGCGCCGATCTTGCGCATTCCCGGCTGCGACAGCAAATACCCGCGGTTGCGGTAGGTGTAATACCGCTTGACCTCGTTCTCCGGGTCCTGCGCGTGGAACTTCCCGCCCAGCATCGGTTTGAACTCGTCGGAACCGTCGGGGTGCAGGTAGGTCGTGCGCAGCGACGTGCCGAACGGCAGGCCGGAGCGGACCAGGCGGCGGTGCAGTTCCACCTCGTCGCCGCGGAAGAACAGGCGCAGGTCGGGCACGCCGGTGACGTCCAAAGTGGACGCACGGAACAGCGCGCCGTTCATCAGGGACGCGATGCCCGGCAGGAAGTCCGTGCCCAGTTCGGCCGACGAGCGCTTCCAGGTCAGGCCGCGGCGCAGCGGGAACGCCAGTTTCGCCGGGGCGTCGATGTTCGCCACCACCGGGGAGATCTCGGCGAGACCGCGCTTTTCGGCCTCCTCCAGCAGGATCTCGAGCACGTGCTCGTCCGCCGGGCGGCCGTCGTCGTCGGCGAGCCAGACCCAGTCCGCGCCGAGCGACAGCGCGTGCAGCATGCCGAGCGCGAAACCGCCCGCGCCGCCGAGGTTCCGGTGCGACGGCAGGTACGTGTACGGCAGCGGGTAGGCCTCCACCACGTCCCGCGCGGACTTGTCCGGGCCGTTGTCGACCACGACGAGGTGGTCGACCGGGCGGGTCTGGGCGGCGATGATCTTCAGCGAGTCCGCGAGCAGCTCGCGCCGGTGCCGCGTGACCACCACGCCGACGACGGCGCCCTCGGGCAGCTCTCGCGTCTCGCCGGCCATCATTCCCCGCCGTTCGTCGTGGTCGCGGGCTCGATGCCGAGGCGCTCGAGACCTTCCTGGCTCATGTTCTCGAACGGGTCGCGGCCCTTGTACTCGGTGAGCACCTCGCGCAGCGAACCCTGCTTCTTCAAGTGTCCCTCGTCCATCCAGATCGCGGAATCGCACAGTTCGAAGAGGAACTCGTCGGAGTGGCTCGCGAACACCAGGATGCCGGACCGTTTGACCAGGTCCTTGAGCCGGTCGCGGGCCTTGTTGAGGAACGCCGCGTCGACCGCGCCGATGCCTTCGTCGAGGATCAGGATCTCCGGGTCGATCGAGGTCACCACGCCGAGCGCGAGCCGCACCCGCATGCCGGTGGAGTACGTCCGCAGCGGCATCTGCAGGTAGTCGCCGAGTTCGGTGAACTCCGCGATGTCGTCGACCCGCTTCTCCATTTCCTTGGCGCTCATACCGAGGAACAGGCCGCGGATGATGATGTTCTCCTCGCCGGAGATCTCCGGGTCCATGCCGATGCCGAGGTCGAACACCGGCGCGATCTTGCCGACGATCCGCGACGAGCCGCGCGTCGGTTCGTAGATCCCGGCGAGCAGCCGCAGCAGCGTGGACTTGCCCGCGCCGTTGTGCCCGACGAGACCGACGCGGTCGCCCTCGCGGAGACTGACCGACACGTCGTGCAGCGCCTCGATGATCGGCACCTTCTGCTCGGTGCCGATCTTGCCGCCGACCTTGCCGAGCACGCGCTTTTTCATCGAACGCGTTTTCGCGTCGAAAATCGGGAAGTCCACGTACGCGTTGTGGACGTCAATGCTGACCATGTGTCACACCCAATACGAGACGCGAGACCGGTAATTGCGCATGGCGACGAGCGCGAGCCCCCACCCGACGATGGTGATCGTGCCGACCACGACCCAGCTGGTCCAGCTCACCGCCTGCCCGATGAGCGGCGACCGCACCACCTGCATGTAGTGGTAGAGCGGGTTCAGCTTGATGATCGGCAGCGCCCAGGACGCGCCGTCCCGCGCGCCGCCGGAGAGCAGCTGGTCGACCGGCCAGACGATCGGGGTGCCGTAGAACATCAGCTGGATCAGCGAGTTGATCAGCTGCGGGATGTCGCGGAACCGGGTCGAGATGATGCCGAGCAGCAGCGCCGCCCAGCCCGCCGTGAGCGCGAGCAGCACGAAGCCGGGAATGGCGAGGAAAATGTTCCAGCTCAGCCCGGGGTGGCAGTACTTGTCCGGCAGGCACGCGCCGTCCTTCGAGCCCAGCGAATACGGGGAATCGAGCGCCGAGAAGAAAATGATCAGCAGCACGACGTAGACGATCATGTTGTGCGCCAGCAGCAGCGTCTGCCGCCAGATCGTGCGCAGCACGTACACGCTCAGCGGCGCGGGGACCTGTTTGATCAGCCCCTCGTTCGCGATGAACGTCTCCATGCCCTCGGTGAGGCAGCCCTGGATGAAGCCCCAGATGATGAAGCCGGTGGAGAGGTAGGGCAGGAACACCTCGATCGGCGTGCGGAACAGCTGCGAGTACAGCAGGCCGAGACCGAGCGCGATGACACCCTGGCTGATGGTGATCCAGAACGGCCCGATGATGGACCTGCGGTAGCGCTGCTTGATGTCCTGCCAGCCGAGATGGGTCCAGAGCTCGCGGGCGGCGAAACCGGTCTTGATGTCGTCGATGGCACGCGCGAACGTCTTGCTGTCCGACGACGGTGGAGCCGGAGTCGAGACATCGGGTTCGGCTGCGTGAACCGTGCTGGTGGCATGCACGTGGACGAGGGTACCGATGGGGCGCACCGGCCTCGGTCCGCCCCGGCCGGTCCGGGCGGCGGGCATCGCGCGGATCCGGCGATACGGGCCGGAACGTTCGCGGTGTCCTGGTAGTTTCTTCCCTTATGACTGCTGCTCTCGGTGCGGCGAGCCTCATGGTCGACCTCCTCTCGGCGTACGCGGACCGGCCGGACCCGCGTTCGATCGCCGTGGTCGGCAACCAGCCGCTGCCGCCCGACCCGGCCCGGGCCAAGGCGGTCGACGACTGTGACCTGGTCATTCGGGTGAACGGGTTCGTCACCGACGAACCGGACGGACCGGACATCACCGGCCGCAAGGTGCACGTGGTCGTCTTCAACCGCGCGGTCCGCGCCACCCGGCACGTGTTCCGCGACTACCGCTCCCGGCTGTATCTGCTGGTCGAGCCGGGCCGGCTGCACTGGGAGCCGGAGGCGCTGCCCGGCTGGTGGCCCTCCGACCTGGGGTTCGTCCCGGTGTCGAACCGCGAGGTCGTGCTGCCCCTGTCGGACGCGCTCGGCCTGCCGACGCGCACCGAACCGACCTGGTCGACCACGGGTACGCTCGCGGCCTGGATCGCCCGTACCTCGTTCCCCGAGGCGCAGCTGGTGCTGACCGGGTTTTCGTTCATCGACAACCCGGAGCAGACCTCGTGGGAACACGCGGCGGGCGACTCGTGCATCGTGGGACCGGAGCACCAGATCGCCGCCGAGGGCAGGCTGCTGGAGTCGTGGACCCGCACCGGCACCACCACTTTGCTCCGCTGAAGCTCGCTCGCACTCGCCCGAAGGAACTCCCGACATGCCCTTCACCAAGTTCAGAAACCTGTTCGGCTCCCGGATCGCCCGGATCGTCGATTACCGCCTCGAAGAGCGCACGCGCGGCGTGTTCCAGGACTTCGAGACCCGGATCGACGAGCTGGAGCACTGCACGGTCGACCACCGCCGCCGCCTCGCCGAGACCGACGAGAAGCTGGAGACCGCGCTCGGCGACCTGCGCTGGATCCGCGGCGAGCTGGACCGGATGATCCCGCACGTCGCCGCGCAGGAGGAGCAGCTGGAGACGCTGCGGGAGAAGATCGCGATGACTCCGCGCGCGGACGACGCTGAGGCTCTCGAAGCGCGTTCGCTGGTCGAGGAGATCCAGCGGCAGCACGCCCAGATCCGCGTCCGGCTGACCGGGATGGCCCGGTACGAGGAGCGACTGAGCCGGCTCGAGAACGCGAAGCTCACGCCCGCGCAGTGACGGCGCTCATCGCCCGCGACGCGACCGAGGCCGACGCGGAGCTGCTGCTGGCCTGGCGCAACGACCCGGCGACCCGGAAGGCGTCGCGGTCCGGTGACGTGATCGAGCTGGACAGCCACCTGCGCTGGCTGCGCGGGGTGCTCGCGGCACCGGACCGGATCCTGCTCGTGCTGGAGGACGCCGGGAAACCGGTGGGCACGGTGCGGTTCGACGACGAGGGCGGCCGCGAGTGGGAGGTCAGCATCACTCTCGCGCCGGAAAGCCGCGGCCGCGGACTGGCGCGTCCGGTGCTCGACGCGGGGGAACGGACCTTGGCCGCCCGGACGGATGCGGTGGCCGTGCTGGCCGCGGTGCACGTGGCGAACGCGGCGTCGGCGGCGTTGTTCGAGCGGGCTGGTTACCTGGAGGTCGCGCCCCCTGCCAACGGCTTCCGCCGGCTGCGCAAGACTCTGCACTGAACCCCACCGGAAGGACGCCACCCATGTCCGAAGTCCGCATCGGCAAGCACCTGCTCGGCCCGGAGCGGCCGCCGTTCGTGATCGCGGAGATGTCCGGCAACCACAACGGCGACCTGGACCGCGCGCTGGCCATCGTGGACGCCATCGCGGACGCGGGCGCGCACGCGGTGAAACTGCAGACCTACCGTCCGGACACGATCACCGTCGACGTCGACGGCCCGGCGTTCCGGATCGGCGACGGGCATTCCCTGTGGGGCGGGGAAAACCTGTACAAACTGTACGAAAAGGCGCACACGCCTTGGGAATGGCACGAACCGATCTTCGCCCGCGCCCGCGAACGCGGCCTGGAAGTGTTTTCGAGCCCCTTCGACCCGACCGCGGTGGAGCTGCTGGAATCGCTGGACGCGCCGGCGTACAAGATCGCCTCGTCGGAGATCGTCGACCTGCCGCTGATCGAACAGTGCGCCCGCACCGGCAAGCCGCTGGTGATCTCGACCGGGATGGCGAACGTCGCGGAGATCGACGCGGCCGTGCGCACTGCCCGCTCGGTGGGCAACGACCAGTTGATCGTGCTCGGGTGCACGGCGAGTTACCCGGCGTCACCGACGGAAAGCAACCTGCGGGGATTGCCGTTGCTGGCCGGGCTCACCGGGACGCTGGTCGGGCTGTCGGATCACACGCCGGGCCTCGGCGCACCGGTCGCCGCGGTCGCGTTGGGCGCGGTGGCGATCGAGAAGCACGTGACGCTCGCGCGCAGCGACGGCGGCGTGGACTCGGAGTTTTCCTTGGAGCCAGCGGAATTGGCCGCGTTGGTCACCGAGACCCACCGGGCGTGGGAAGCACTCGGCGAGCCGGTGCTGGGGCCGCGCGAAAGCGAGAAGGAAGGGCTGCGGCTCCGGCGTTCGCTGTACGTGGTGGAGGACGTCCGGGCCGGGGATCCGGTTACCGCGCGGAACGTCCGCTCGATCCGTCCCGCCGGCGGGCTCGCCCCGGCGGAGATCGTGCACGTGCTGGGGCGGACGTTCCGGGTCGATGCCGCCAAGGGGACCGCGCTGACGTGGGATCTCCTCTAGGCTCGGGGACATGGCAGGCGCGAAGTCCCGCAAGGCGTTACTGGCCACCCTCGGAGCGCTCGGCGCGATCCCAGTCGCTTCCGGACTGACCGGAATCCTCGGCGGCCCGGAACGCGCCCCCGGCGGTGCGGCGACGACGCCCAGCGTGGACAGCGAGTACCGCTTCGTGAACACCTTCTGGACGGCGGCGGGGCTCGCGCTGTGGTGGTCTCTCCTGCGGCCGGAGAAGCGCGCCGGAACGACCCGGCTGGTGCTGGGGACGGCCGCCGCGGGAGGGCTGCCGCGGCTTCTCTCGGCACGGCGGGCTGGGGCGCCGCATCCGGTGTTCCGGGCGGCGACGGTTTTGGAGCTGGCTGTGGTGCCGGGGGTTTTGCTGTGGCACGCGAGGGTTTTCCGGGCCGGTCAGACCCCGAAGAACCCGCGCACCCCGTCGATCACCCGGTCCACGTCGGAATCCCTCAGCGACGGGAACAGCGGCAGCGAAAGCTCCTGCTCGTAATACGCCTCAGCGTTCGGGCACAACCCGCGCCGATAGCCGAGATCCTCGAATACCGGGTGCCAGTAGGCCGGGATGTAGTTGACCTGCACCCCGATCCCCAGCCCGCGCAGGTGGTCGAACAGCGCGCGGCGGCGGCCATCCAGCACTCGCAGCGGGTACAGGTGCCACACCGGGTCCGCGCCTTCGCGGCGAGGCGGCGTCAGGACTCCTGAGACATCCGCGAGCGCAGCGTTGTACCGCGCGTGGATCTCGGCTCGCCGCAGTTTGAACTCCGTCAAGCGCTTGAGCTGGCTGCTTCCCAGTGCGCACAGGACATCCGGCAGCCGGTAGTTCAGGCCGAACTCGTGCACTTCCTGATGCCACGCGCCTTCGTCCGGGTACCGCTGGCGCGACTTGTCCCGGACCAAACCGTGGTTGCGGAACGCTTGTGCGCGCTGCAGCAACTCCGCGGACCCGGTGACGACCGCGCCGCCCTCGGCGGTGGTCAGGTTTTTGGTGGGGAAGAAGGAAAACGTGGTCAGATCGGCAAGAGAACCGACCGGCCGTCCCTGCCAGGAACCACCGACGGAATGCGCGGCGTCCTCCAGCAACAGGGCGCCGGCGTCGTGCGCGACTTTCGCCAGGGAGTCCAGTTCGGCCGGGTGCCCGGCGTAGTCGACCGCGGCGATCACCTTGGTGCGGCTGGTGATCGCGGCCGCGGCGGCGTCGACGGACAGGTTGCCGGTGTCCGGCTCGACGTCGGCGAACACCACTTTCGCGCCGTGCAGTGCGGCGGTCGCGGCGGTGGCGACGAAGGTCATCGGCGACGCGACGACGTCGTCACCCTCGCCGATTCCAGCCGCGGCGTAAGCCACGTGCAAGGCCGCGGTACCGGAGGTGACGGCTACGGCCGGAGTCCCGCCGGTGTGCTCCGCGAGGTCTGCCTCGAACTTCGCGACCGCGGGGCCCGTCGTGAGCCAGTCGCCGCGCAGGACTGAGACGACGGCTTCGATGTCTTCTTCGCTGACGAACTGGCGGCCGTACGGCAGAAACTCAGGCATATTGCTCGACCAGTTCGCGGAGTTCGTCGGCCTCGAGCCAGAGATCGTTCGTGTCCGAGCGGTACGCGAAGCCCTCGGGCACCTGCTCCCCGGCCGACGGCGATTCGTAGCCCCAGCCGGCGAGGTGCGGCTGCACCACGTAGCGGTCCGGCAGCCGCAGAGTCCGCCGGGCGTCGTCCGGCGCGATCATTTCCTCGTGCAGCTTCTCGCCCGGGCGCACGCCGACCTCGTGCATCGGCGAACCCGGCGCGATCGCTTGCGCGAGGTCGACCAGCCGCATGCTCGGGATCCGCGGCACGTACAGCTCGCCGCCGGACATCTGGTCGAACGAGTCCACCACGAACTGCACGGCTTGCGGGAGCGTGATCCAGAACCGGGTCATCTCCTTGTGCGTGATCGGCAGCGATTCGCCCTGCGCGGCGAGCTTCCGGAAGAACGGGATGACACTGCCGCGCGAGCCCATCACGTTGCCGTAGCGCACCACGGAGAACCGGGTCGGGTGCGCGGCCGCGTAATGGTTGCCGCTGATGAACATCCGGTCCGCGCACAGCTTCGTCGCGCCGTAGAGGTTGATCGGGCTGGACGCCTTGTCGGTCGACAGCGCGACGACCTTCTTCACGCCGGTGTCGATCGCCGCTTCGATCACGTTCTGCGAACCCGTGACGTTCGTCTGGACGAACTCGAACGGGTTGTACTCGCCGGTGTCGACCTGCTTGAGCGCCGCGGCGTGCACCACGTAGTCGACGCCGTGCATGGCGCGCTCGAGCCGGCGGCGGTCGCGCACGTCGCCGATGAACCAGCGCAGCCGCGGGTCGTCGTTGAACAGCTGCCGGGCTTCGTACTGCTTCAGCTCGTCGCGGGAAAGCACCACCAGCCGGCTGGGGTTCAGCTCGGCCAGCGCGTAGGCGATGAACGCCTTGCCGAAGGAGCCGGTCCCGCCGGTGAGCAGGATGCTGGAGCCATCCAGCTCGGACATCGATGACCTCCGCGATCGGGGTTCGTGGATCGGCGCGGGGCGCCGCAGGCCATCATGTCACCCATGCGTGCAGGCCCTGGCGTCAACGCCGTGATACAGGCCCGGTCGTCGTCCACCCGGCTGCCGGGCAAGGTGCTGCGGCCGCTCGCCGGGCGGAGCGTGCTGGGCTGGGTCGTCCGGGCCGCTGCCGCTGCTCCCGGGGTTGCCAAGGCAGTGGTCGCGACCTCGGACGATGCGTCCGACGACGCGGTCGCCGCCGAGGCTCAGCGATGCGGCGCGCACGTCGTCCGGGGGCCGCTGGACGACGTCGTGGCCCGGTTCGGGCTGGCGCTGTCGGAGCACCCGGCGGGCGCAGTGATCCGTCTCACGGCGGACTGCCCGCTGCTTGATCCGGCCCTGATCGGCCGGCTGGTCGCGGTGTGGCAGGCCGAGCCGTCGCTGGACTACGTCTCGACCACGCTCGTCCGCACCCTGCCGCGCGGCTTCGATGCGGAGCTGGTGCGCGCGGAGGTGCTGGCCGAGCAGGTGGCGACCGCTACCGGGGCGGACCGCGAGCACGTGACGTCGGCGATCTACCGGCAGCCGGACCGATACTCCTGCACCGGCGTCGTGGTCAGCCCCGCGGCCGACGACCTGCGCGTCACTTTGGACACCGCGGAGGACTGGGAGCTGATCTCGGCTCTGGTGGCCGAGCTGGGCGACGTGCCGGGGTCGTGGCGTTCGGTGGTGTCGCTGCTGCGGTCGCGGCCGGACTTGACGGCGTTGAACGCGCACGTCGAGCAGAAGAAGGTCGGCCAGTGAAGCTGCTGCTCCGGGCGGACGCGTCGCCGGCCATCGGGGCCGGGCACATCTCGCGGGCGGTCGCCTACGCCGAACGCGCGGTCGCGCGGGGCTGGGACGTGCACTTCGCCGGTTCCACGACCAACGCGGAGTGGCTGGCCGCCCGGTTCGACGAGCTGTCGGTGCCGCGTCTGCCGGTTTCTCCCTTGGCTGGCTTGGCTTCCGGCTTCGACGCCGTGCTCGTGGACCACTACGGAATCGGTGACGTCCGGGCCGAGGTCAACGCCGCTGGCGCTCGATTGGTGTCCATTGAGGACGATGTGTTCGGCCGTCGTCCGGCGGATGTGGTGGTGGATTCGGGTTTCGTGCCGGCACCGCGTCCCGACGACGGGTCGGACTTGCTGCTGCGAGGTGTGGAGTACACGCCGCTTCGAGAGGTCGTACTGCGTGCGCGGGCGCGTCGGAGCACTTCGTCGCCGTTGCAGGTGACGGTGGTTCTGGGCGGGGGAGCCGAGTGGGCTTCGACGGTTTCGCTCCTGCTCCAGGCGCTTGCCGACACCGGATTGCCCTTCACCGCGGACGCTTTGGTCCGTGGCACCCCGACGTTGCCGTCCACTGTGGAGGGACAGGTGATCCGGGTAGCCGCGCCGCATGCCGGATTGCTGGACCTGCTCGCCGGGACGGACGTCGCGATCAGCGCTTCCGGGGTGACCTTCCTGGAGTTGTGCTGTCTCGGGGTGCCGACGGCGGCGGTGCAGCTGGTGGACAACCAAGCGGCCGGTTACCGGGCGGCGCTGGAACGCGGCCTGGCGAGCGGCCTGGGTCCGGCGGACAGCTTGGGCGCCCGGCTGCCGGAGGTGACGGACACGCTGCGGCAGTTGCTGTCGGACGCTTCGCTGCGCTCGCGGCTTTCGGAGGCCGGCCGGTCCGCTGTGGACGGTCGGGGCGTGGACCGGGTGCTGGACGTGCTGGCCGGATTCTGATTGAGGACCGGAACATTCCGCAATCCTTCCTAACGTTGCCGCCATGACCGAGACCCCGTTCCGGATCCACGTCCCGCAGTCCGAGCTGACCGACCTCGACCGGCGGCTCGCCGAGACCCGGTGGCCGGACCCCTTCGACGACCCGGCGTGGGAGCTGGGCATTCCGGTGCCCGAAGTCCAGGACCTCGCCGACTACTGGCGCCTGGGCTTCGACTGGCGGGCACAGGAAGAACGCCTCAACGGCTTCCCCCAGTTCACCACCACCATCGACGGCGCCAACATCCACTTCCTGCACCTGGAATCGCCCGAACCGGACGCCGTCCCGCTCCTGCTCACGCACGGCTGGCCCGGCTCGATCGTCGAATTCCTCGACCTCATCGGTCCCCTCGCCGACCCCCGGGCGTACGGCGGCGACCCGGCCGTGGCGTTCCACGTCGTCGTTCCCTCCGTGCCCGGCTTCGCCTTCTCCGGGCCGACCGCCGACCGCGGCTGGGGACCGGCCCGGACGGCGCGTGCGTGGGCGGAGTTGATGACCCGGCTCGGGTACTCGAACTTCGGCACGCACGGCGGCGACTGGGGCGCGTTGATCTCCCGCGAACTCTGCGTCCAATTCCCCGGCAGGATCATCGGGGCGCACGTGACGATGCTGCCGTCCGCGGTGGCGCGCAGCGAGGCTGATCTTGCCGGGCTCAGCGGAGCAGAGCTGGCGAAAGGCCAGCGCTCGCTGGAGAAAGCGCGGGCCTTCCAGCAGACCGGCGTCGGCTACGCGATGATCCAGTCCACCAAGCCGCATACGCTCGCCTACGGCCTCACCGACTCCCCGGCCGGGCAGCTGGCCTGGATCGCGGAGAAGTTCCGAGCCTTCTCGAACGCCGACCACGACCTGATCGACCGCGACGACCTGCTCGCCAACGTCTCGATCTACTGGTTCACCCGCACCGCCGCGTCGTCCTCGCGGATCTACGCCGACCAGGACGTCCAGTGGGGCGCGCCGCTGCCGCCGTCGACGGTGCCGACCGCGGTCGCGGTGTTCCCGGACGACATCGGGCTCCCGCTGCGGCACCTGGCCGAGCGCACCGACCGGATCGTGCGCTGGACGGAATTCCCGCGCGGCGGGCACTTCCCGGCGCTCGAAGAACCCGATCTGCTGATCGGCGATCTTCGGGCGTTCTTCTCCGCGGAAAGCCTGGGGTGAGGCGTCGCCGGACGGGAACGGTCCGCGGCCGCGCAAGACTGCAGAGCCGCGGCTTCCGACCGGTGCCTTCGGCGAACGCCGGCGCCTTGGCGATCGGGAACTGCGCACGTTCCCGATCGCCTCGCGGATCGCCGCCGCTAGAGGTACTGCCCGGTTCCGGTGATGCCGTGCCCGTGGCCCTCGCCCGGGTGGCCGCCGGAGCCGGACGAGCCCGCGGGCAGGCCGCGGCGCATCTGCTCCAGCTGGACCCGCGCGGCCATCTGCTGGGCGAACAGCGCGGTCTGGATGCCGTGGAACAAGCCCTCCAGCCAGCCGACCAGCTGGGCCTGCGCGATCCGCAGTTCGGCGTCCGAGGGGGTCTCGTCCTCGGTGAACGGGCGCACCAGGCGCTCCAGTTCCTCGCGCAGCTCCGGCGCGAGGGCCTCCTCCAGCTCGCGCACCGACGTCTGGTGGATCTCGCGGACGCGGTTGCGGCTGGCGTCGTCCAGCGGCGCCGCGCGGACCTCCTCCAGCAGCTGCTTGATCATCGTCCCGATGCGCATCACCTTGGCCGGTTCCTCGACCAGGTCGCCGACGGACTCGTTCTCCTCGCCCTCGCGTGCCGCCTGCGCGCTGCCGACCGGGACCCCGTCCGGACCGACCACGACCACGCGCGGCGCGTCCGCGTCCCCGGCTGCGCCCGTTCCCCGGAAGTTCGGCTCGCTCATATGCTCCATCCCCGTCGGTTGGCGGTCCTGCCCCGAGCCTAGCGGCCGTCCGGGCAGTTCTGCCCAACCCCGCGGCAACCGCGAAACCGCACGTCCGTACGGTGTCCCCATGGCGTTCGACGTCGCTCGTATCCGTGGGCTCTTCCCCGCGCTTGGCGACGGCTGGATTCACTTCGACGGCGCCGCCGGAATGCTCGTGCCCGAACAGGTCGCTTCGGCCGTTTCGACAGCTATGCGGGCGCCGGTGTCCGGGCCGGGCGGGGCGTTTCCGGCCTCCCAGCGGGCGGAAAGCATCGTCACCGCGGCCCGCCGGGCCGTGGCCGATCTGGTCGGGGCGGACCCGGCTGCCGTCGTGCTCGGCCCGAGCGCGCCGGTCCTGTTGCGCCGTCTCGTCGACGCGCTCGCCGAACGCTGGACGATCGGCGACGAGATCGTCGTCTCCCGGCTTGACGAAGAGGCCAACATCGCGCCCTGGCGGCGCGCCGCGAAACGCGTCGGCGCGGTCCTGCGGTGGAGCGAGATCGACATCGAGACGTGCGAGCTGCCCGCGTGGCAGTACGAGAACCTCGTGTCCGCGCGGACGAAAGCGGTGTCGGTGACGCTGGCGTCCGGGTCCGTCGGGACCCGCCCGGACGTGCCGACGGTGATCGAATTCGCCAAGCGCGTCGGCGCGCTCGTGGTGGTCGACGCGACCTACGCGGCCCCGTTCGTGCCGCTTGACCTGCAGGAACTCGGGGCCGACGTGATGGTCGTGTCCGCTCCCTCGTGGGGCGGCCCGTCGGTTGGCGCGCTCGTGTTCCGCGACGCGGAGCTGCTGGAGCGCATCTCGTCGGTGTCGCTCGACCCGGCCGCCACCGGTCCCGCGCGGCTCGAACTCGGCCCGCACGCGTACCCGCTGCTGGCCGGACTCGTCGCGTCCATCGACTACCTCGCCGGACTGGACGACGCCGCGACCGGCTCCCGCCGCGAACGCCTGGTGACGTCGCTCGGCTCGGCCAAGTCGTACCACGCCGGCCTGCTCGCGCAGCTGTCCACGGAACTGCGCTCGCTGCGGCACGTGATGGTGATCGGCGACGCGATGCGCCGGATCCCCGCGCTCGCGTTCGCCGTGGCCGGGACGAAGGCGGCCCAGGTCGCCGAGTACCTGGCGTCGCAAGGCCTCTGCGCGTTCGCCGACGACGGCACCAGCGGCGTGTTCGCGTCGCTGGGCGTCGGCGAGGTCGGCGGAGCGGTGCGGATCGGGCTCGCGCACTACTCCAACGTGTTCGAGATCAACCAGCTGGTGCGGGTGCTCGAAGAACTCCGCTGACCTCTCGTGCGTGTTTATGCCGGGTAGAACCGGCATAAACACGCACGAGGTCAGGACTTCGCGGCGAGCAGGACCTTCCCGAAGATGCTGCCCTCCTCGAGCATCCGGTGCGCGGCCGCGGCCTCGGCCATCGGCACCACGTCGCCGATGATCGGCTGCACCGAACCCTGTTCCACCAACGGCCACAACCGGTTCCGGACATCCGCGACGATCGCCGCTTTCTGGTCCAGCGGACGTCCCCGCAGCCCGGCCGCGAACACGCTCGCGCGTTTGCCCAGCAGCTTGCCGATGTTCAGCTCGCCCTTGACCCCGCCCTGCATGCCGATGATGACCAGCCGGCCGTCCGCGGCGAGCGCGTCGACGTTGCGGCCGAGGTACTTCGCGCCCATGTTGTCGAGGATGACGTCGGCGCCCTTCGTCTCGGCCCGCAGCACCTCGACGAAATCCTGCTCCTTGTAGTTGATCGTGAGGTCCGCGCCGAGCTGACGGCAGCGTTCGAGCCGCTCGGCCGAGCCCGCGGTGACCGCCACGGTCGCGCCGAGCGCCTTGCCGACCTGGATCGCGTGCGTGCCGATGCCGCCCGCGCCTCCGTGCACCAGCAGCACGTCGCCCTCGGACAGACCGGCGTGCATCACGACGTTCGCCCACACCGTGCAGGCCACCTCGGGCAGCCCGGCCGCGGCGACCGTCTCGATTTCGGCGGGCACCGGCAGCAGCTGCCCGGCCGGGACCGCGACGCGCTCGGCGTACCCGCCGCCGGCGAGCAGCGCGCACACCTCGTCGCCGACCTGCCAGCCCTCGACGCCCTCGCCGAGTTCGGCGATCGTGCCGGAGCATTCCAGGCCGAGGATGTCGCTCGCCCCGGGCGGCGGCGGATAGTTGCCCTGCCGCTGCAGCAGGTCGGCGCGGTTGACCGCGCTGGCCGTGACGTCCACCAGCACCTCGCCCGGACCGGGCTCCGGATCGGGGACCTCGGTCCATTCGAGCACGTCAGGGGCACCGGGTTCGCGGATCGTGATCGCGTGCATGCGCCCGACTGTATCCCGGGTCAGCCGAGGTCGTTGGTGCTGAAGGTGTTGCAGCTCGCGGGCTGCCCGGTGCGGTAGCCGGTGGTGAACCACTTCTCGCGCTGCGCCGAGGTGCCGTGCGAGAAGCTCGACTTGTCGACGTGGCCGCTGCCGAGGTTCTTCTGGATGTAGTCGTCGCCGATCCGCGACGCGGTGTCGAGCGCGCGCGAGATGTCGTCCTGCGTGACGTCCTGGACCAGCGGTTTCCCGGAGCTGGTCGGGGTCGTGCTGGCGTGGTTGGCCCAGACGCCGGCGTAGCAGTCGGCCTGCAGTTCGAGCCGGACCGAACCGGACGTCGGCCCGGTGCCGGTGCCGCGCTTGGACGTGCCGGTGAGGTTCTGCACGTGGTGGCCGTACTCGTGGGCCAGCACGTACGCCTCGGTGAACAGGCCGCCCTGCGCGCCGAAGCGGGTCTTCAGCTCGTTGAAGAACGACAGGTCGATGTAGACGTAGGAGTCGGCCGGGCAGTAGAACGGCCCGGTGTCCGAGGTCGCGCCGCCGCAGCCGGTGCGCACGCCGCCGGTGAAGAAGCGGGTCGTCGCCTTGCGGTAGGTCTGGCCGGAGCGGGAGAACTCCTGCGTCCAGTAGTCCTGGATGGAGTTGACGATCGCGACGATCGCGCAGTCGTGGTCGCGGTTCGCGTCGGCTCCGGTCTTGCACTTCTTCGCGAGCGTGCCGGAGTCCAGCTGCTGCCCGGCCTTGACGTCGCTGAGGCCGAGTCCGCCCGCCGCAGGCGAGGTCCCGGTGCTGTGGACGCCGCCGAACTGGGAGAACAGGAAGTAGATGACCAGGCCGACGAGGCCGAGCCCGCCGCCGCCGAGGGCCACGCGGCCGCCGACGCCGCCGCCTCCGCCACTGCCGCGCATGTCCTGGATTTCGGATGCGTCCAGATCCGCGTTGTCGTCGAATCGCACGCGGAAAGGGTAGCCGCACATCCCGGAACGAGGCTGGGTGCGGCCCCTGCGCTGGGGGCCGCACCCAGGTACTACCGAGGTTTCGTTTGACGGCGGTTGGCCACCGGCCGGGCTGGCGTCCGGCGCTGCCTTCGCGGTGCCGAGGCCGCGAAGAGAAGCAGCGGCATAACGACGCCGGGTGCGCGTGGGCAGATGCCGGAGCGCACGGGGTGCTCGTGCTGTTCGCAATCGCGACCGAACCGGAACGGGGCCGTGCCGGTCGCGGGGACACAGCGGGCGGTCAACCGCGGGAACTACCTGCCATGCCACCACCTGGCCTTTCCCGGGGGGGGAAACGCGGCCCGGCGTGCCCTTCGGCGCGCTCCGCGGATCCTCGTCGTCCCTCCGCTGCCTCCCGAGGATGCGCTTCTTCGCGCCGAGTCTCAACCTTTTCGTAACCCTCCATTGGGGGAAGTTCGGCCGAAAATTTCACGGCAGGCCGAAACGGAGGCGCGAATCCGGCCTTCTACGCTTCCGGGCATGAGCGATGACCAGGACGTGCGCTGGCTCGACCCGGCCGAACAGCGTGCCTGGCGGGCTTACATCGTCGCGTCGCTGCGCTTGCGGCAGCGGCTGCACCGCGAACTGGCCGAAAGCCACGGCGTCTCGCTCGCGGACTACGAGGTCCTGGTCTGTCTGAACATGGCCCCGGACCACTGCACCCGGATGACGGAGCTGGCGGCGCAGCTGGGCTCGACGAAGAGCAGGCTGTCGCACCAGATCGGCAAACTGGAGGTCGCCGGGCTGGTCACGCGCCGCCCGGACCCAGAGGACAAACGCGGCGTGCTGACCGAACTGACCGACGCCGGCCAGCGGGTACTGGACGAAGCGGCGCCAACGCACGTGCGCGGCGCCCGCGAGCACCTGATCGACCTGCTGACCCCGGACGAGCAGACCGCGGTGGCCACGGCCTTCACCCGGGTTCTCGAACACCTGGACGACGTCGAAGGACGGCGCGATACCCTGACCTAGAAGGAAGCGTGGCAGAGCGGCCGAATGCAGACGCCTTGAAAGCGTCCGTAGGGAAACCTACCGGGGGTTCAAATCCCTCCGCTTCCGCTTGACGCCTCGAGTGTCCGGCCCCGGATTCCGCGCCCGCCGCGGGAGGCCGGGGCCGTTTTCTCCGGCGACTTTCCGCGGCGCGCCGCGGTGGCGGATCAGCGCGGGTCGTCAGCCGGGTCTGGTCGGAGTGCCGTCGCCATTCTTCCCAGCCGTCGTAGTTCTTGTTGTCGGCGAGCATGGCGCAGGCACCGGACGGGGAGTTCGCGATGCGTCCGTCTTGCAGCTGCGTGGAGCCGTTCGGCAGAACAGTCGCTTGGTGGATCTTGTCTGCTCGCTTGCGATTCCTGACGAGCTGGTCGCCAGCGGCCAGCTTGCCGGTTTCCAGCAACGGCAGCAGGCGTCCGGTCTTCCCGCTGCCACTGGTTGCTCCATCCGAGGCACCGGCCGCGACGGCTGCTCGCCCGGCGGCCGCGCGGGTATCCTGAGCGTGCTGTGCGCCGGGTTCCCGTGGAGTCTTCCGTCATTCGCGACGTCGGCTACGACGTCGCGAAGTCGGTGCTGGAGATCGGGTTCCATGACGGCAGCGTTTACCGCTACCACCTCGTGCCCGCCCGGGTGCATCGCGAGCTGATGGCCGCCGACAGCCCGGGGCGCTACCTCAACCAGGAGATCAAGCCGCGGTTTCCCGGCCGAGAGGTGGAGTGAGGGCGGCGTCAGGCTTTCTTGGCCGCGCGCAGGGCGATCCGCGCCTGGACTTCCGGGCGGCGCAGCGGCGGCACGGTCGCCGGCGGCTGGCGGCGCTGCGGGAGTTCCTCCAGCAGCCGCGCGGTGATCTGGGCGATTTCGGCGACCGCCGCTTCGAACGGTTCGCGCGTCGCGTCCGAAAGGGACTGCACCCCGGTCACTTTGCGCACGTACTGGCGCGCCGCGGCTTCGATCTCTTCCGTGGTGGCGGCGGGCTGCAGGCCGCGCAGCGTGGTGATGTTTCGGCACATGCGGTTCAGGGTACGTCTCTGCGGCCGACCGCATCACACTCTAGGGCCAACCTCGTTGACGGGGTCCGAGATCGCCCGGCAACCTTGATGAAGTGCCCCTCAGACCACGTTCCCCCCGGCTCAGCCGCCCCGTTCCGGAAGTTCCCGCCGACACCCCGATTCCCGAGCAGGCCTGGCACCGCGTTCCCGTCGACGAACTGGTCACGCTCGTTTCCGTTGTCCTGATGGCACAAGGGTTTCCCGAAGACCGCGCGCGTCCGGCCGCGGAAGCGCTGTGCCACGGCGACCTCACCGGCGCGCCGGAAAGCGGCGTCGGGGAATTGGCCCGCGTGCATTTGCCCGCGATCGAAAGCGGATTGGTCAGTCCTGACGCGCAACCGTTGCTGATCGCGGACCGCGGGGCAGCCGCGCTCATCGATTACCGCAGAGCGTCCGGGCTGTGGGCGGTCGGCGACGCGATGGATCGCGCGGTGCAGCGGGCTGGGCGGTTCGGCGTCGGGCTGCTGTCGGTGCGCGGGGTCGGGCCGTTCGGACGGGTCGGGCATCACGCGGCGCGGGCCCTGCCGCACGGGATGATCGGCATGGTGATGGCCGCCGGGGGGTATGCGGACCAGCCCGTGCATCCGCTGGGGATGGCCGCTCCCGCCGGGGCCTATCCGGAGTTCGTGTTCGATGTCGATCTCGCGGACGCTGCTCGTAATCCGCAGTTCGCTGGATTCGCGTTGATGGTGGACGTGCTGGCCGGGGTGTTGTCCGGGGTCGCGGATCATGAGCACGACACTGGGTTGCTGGTGCTGGCGATCGCTCCTACCACGTTGCGTAGTGCGGATGGGTTTTACCGGGCGGCCAGTGCGGTGTTCGGGAGCATGCTCGGGTGGGAGAGCGGGGCACCGGTTCGGTATCCCGGGTGGCGGGAGGCTCAGTATTTGGAGCAGTGCCGGGCGTTGGGGGTGCCGTTGCCGGGGGCGGTGCGGAGGCAGTTGGATTCTTTGGCGTTGAAGGTGGGGTTGGCGCCGTTGACTACGGTGGGGTGACCGGGGCTGCTCGTCGCCTGGCGGCGACATTGCGCCATCCGGCGTGCGTGGGGCACCCCGAAGTTTGATTGTGCTGACGGGCGGTGGGTGCTTGTCAAGGCGGGAAAGCGTGCCTTGACAAGCACCCACCGCCCGCAGGGAGGCTTCGTATCGGGGTGCAGGCGGGGGCTGGGTGCCTCGATGGGTGGGTGCGTCGGCTGCGGTTTTTTGGTGGGCGAAATCAGAACTGGTGAAGGGTTCTGTGCTGTGGTCAGTGTTGTAGCGAGACGCGGGCTTCGTTGGTGCCGACTGCTACTACGTCGCCGTCGGCTAGTTGGCGGCCTCGGCGGGTTTCGATTTCGCCGTTGACCGTGACCTTTTCCGCGTCGATCAGGTCTTTCGCGTGCGAGCCGTTGTCCGCGAGGTCGGCCAGTTTCAGGAATTGGCCCAGCCGGATCGGTTCCCCGGTGATCGGGACGTCGCGCGTGCTCATGGGGCGCATCATGTCACGGCATCGTGGTCGCTCGGTTATACAGCTCGACGATCTGGTCGTCGAAATAGCTCGAGTACGAGATGTCGTCGGTGTAGCCGCCGCCCTCGTAGCCGCCGATCACGCCTACTACCGTGCCGGTTTTCGTGTCTGGCGACGGCTCCGCTACCAGCGGGCTGCCGCTCGTGCCGGTCGCGAAGCCGGGGCAGTCGACTCTGATCTGGTGTTCGTCTTGCTGCTGAGTGTGGGTTTCGCAGGTGGCGAGCTCGTCGACGCCGTCGGGGTAGCCGGCCACGGTCACCGGGCGCGTGAAGGGGCCGTTCGCGCCTAGCTGGTTGGCTCCGGTGACCGCTTCGAGGGGTTCGGGCGAACCGTCCTGGCGGGCGGTCGCGAAGCCGACATCGAGGTTCGGATCGGACGAATCGATCCAGCCTTGGGCGACCAGTTCGTTCCCGACCTGCCAGTATCCGTAGGGCGCGACGCCGTCGTGGAAACCCGGTGCGAACGTGACATTGGCCAGGTAGCCGCCGCCTTCGCCGTCGTGGAGGCAGTGTGCGGCGGTCAGCAACTCGTCCCCGCGCGGGCTGTGCACGACGCTCGCCGTGCAGTAATGCGAGCCGTCGACGAACAGTGCGCCGATGGACGCTTGGATCGGCTTCTCCGGCGTCGACGGCGCGACCGCCGGTTCCGCGGTGTGTTCAGCACAAGCCACGATGGTCCCGCTCGCACTCAATAGTGCGAACAGCCCGATCACCGTGCGCCGCATGCCACCTCCTGTACTGGTCCTCGTCACTAGTATCAGAGAACGCGGTGAGACCAGGGTGGGGAGACGATGAAGGACTTCTCGAACAAAGTCGCAGTGATCACCGGAGCGGGCTCGGGCATCGGGCGGGCGCTGGCGCTCGAACTCGCTCTGCACGGGGCGCTGCTCGAACTGTCCGATGTCGACGCGGAAGGTCTCGAGGGCACCGTGCGCGAAGCACGCGAACGCGGGGCCAAGGTGCGGGGCCATTCCCTCGACGTGGCCGACCGGGCCGCGGTCCTCGCCCACGCCGACGACGTCGTGCGGGAGCACGGCCGGGTCAACCTCGTCGTCAATAACGCCGGGGTGGCGCTCGGCGCGACCGTCGAGGACATGACGTTCGAGGATTTCGACTGGCTGCTCGGCATCAACCTCGGCGGCGTCGTGAACGGCACGAAGGCATTCCTGCCGCACCTCATCGACTCCGGCGACGGGTACATCGTCAATATCTCCAGCGTGTTCGGATTCGTCGGAGTGCCTACGCAGAGTGCGTACAACGCGGCGAAGTTCGCCGTTCGCGGATTCACCGAGTCACTGCGCGAAGAAATGCTCGCCGCCCGCCATCCGGTCGGCGTCAGCTGTGTGCATCCGGGCGGGATCAAGACCAACATCGCCCGCAACGCCCGCGGCGGAGCGGCCGGCGACCAAACCAAAGCGGCGGCCGGCTTCGAGAAAATCGCCCTTACCACACCAAAGAAAGCGGCGGAGACGATCTTGCGCGGCGTGCGCAGGCGGTCCGCGCGGATCCTCATCGGACCGGACGCGTACGTGATCGACGCGATCCCGCGCGTGCTCGGTTCGGCATACCAGCGTCCGCTCGCGGTTTTGGCCCGCCAAGGGCTCAAGCGCGTCCAGCGGAACGGATAACTCGTCGCGACTGTCCGCATTCTTGATCACCCGATGGAGTTGCATTTTCGCCGAACCCCTCGGGAATGTCGCAGAATGCTGCGAGCCCACCCGTGTGCCCGTACCCCGGAGGTAGCCCTCGATGCTGCGCCTTGCCGAGCGCCGTTTGGCCGCGCCCGCTGACCGCGCCTCCGGGGAACTGGTCGACCGCACCGGAATCATCGCCGCCAGCCTGCCGCGCGAACCGCGCCCGCAGGACGAGGCCGTTGCCGAGCCGAGCTGCGAATCGACCCAGCAGATCCCGGTGATCGCCGGGTGCGCGCCCGCCGAGGAACGCCCGCGCGCGGTGGCGTCGCGGCGGCGGGCCCGGGTGTGGGTCGGCTCCGGGCTGGCGGTGCTCCTGGTCGGACTCGGCTGGCTCGCCGGGGGTTACTTCACCGGAGCGTTCCCCGGCCAGCCCGCGGACGACGCTCTCGTGCAGGCCGAACAGCGCGTTCCGGTCGCGGAGCAGCAGGTCCCTGCCCCGTCGACGAGCACGCCGCCGGTCACGCAGACCGCCCCGCCGGTCACGGTGTACGTCCCGGTCCCTTCGCGGCAAGCTCCGGCGCGACGGCACAACCCGGTCCACTCGACCACGCCGCGCGCGGAGGCCCCGGAGCCTTCGGAACAGGCCGAGCCGCGCGCGGACCTCGAGACGCCCACTCCGAGCAAGACCCAGCCACGTGCGGGGATCAACCAGTTCCTCGACTGGAAGCCATGGCTGGACGCGGCGCAGCGGATGGCTGGCGGGCGTTGACAGAGCAGCTGAGAGCGCGCCGTCCCTGACTGGGGCCGCTCGTTCGCTGCGGGCTGGCGTGGCTCGGCGGGGTTGTTTCAACGGCGGGTGTTTGGCCGCGGGCGGTGAGGGAGTAGCTGAGGTTGCGCCGCTCCTGGCTGGGGTCGGGGCTGGTGCGCTGTTGGCTGGCGCTCGGCCGGGTTGCTTCGGCGGCGAGTGTTTGGCTGCAAGCGTTGAGAGAGCAGCGGAGGGCGCGCTGCTCCTGGCTGGGGTCGGGGCTGGTTCGCTGTTGGCTGGCGTGGCTCGGCGGGGTTGTTTCAGCGCTGGGTGTTTGGCCGCGGGCGCTGGTCCGCTGTTGGCTGTTGGGGTTGGCTGGCTTGTCTCGGCGGTGGGCGGGTATTGGCTGCAAGCGTTGAGAGAGCAGCTGAGGGCGCGCGCGAACTTTGCCTCGGCCCGGAGCTGGCTCGCTGCTGGTGGGCGTGGCTCGGCCGGGTTGCTTCAGCGGTGGCTGTGCGCACTGGGCCGCCGGTCCGCTGGCTGTTGGGGTTGGTTGGCTTGTTGCGGCGGTGTGCCGGGGCGTCCGGCGGCGAGCAGAAATTGGCTCGGGCGGCTGGTTCGGCTGCTCGCAGACAGCGGTCGCTCGATGCCACACCAGCAGCGAACCGAGCAAGCCGGTTCCGCTGACGCTCGGCGGGGTCAGCCGATCCAGTCGTATTCGTGTTCTGGGCGTCCGGTCGCGCCGTAGCGGAGTCGCATTTCCACTGCTCCCGATTCCGCCAGTGCGGTGAGGTAGCGCTGTGCGGTGGCGCGGGCCATGCCGAGTTCGCGGGCCACTTCGGCGGCCGAGAGCGGGGTCGGGGAACTGCGCAGGCGCTCCGACACCAGGCGGGCCGTCGCGCTGGACTGGCCCTTCGGCGTCGCCGCGCGGTCCTGGTCGTGCAGGGCGCGGAAAGCTCGGTCCACGTCGTCTTGGGAGAGCGGGCGTTCGGTGGTGACCAGGCCGCGGTAACGGGCGTACGAGGTGAGCCGTTCCGACAACTGGCGCGTCGTGAAGGGTTTGATCAGGTAGTTCAGCGCGCCCGCGCGGATCGCGGCGGAGATCGACCCGGCATCGGTGGCGGCGGACAGCACGATGGTGTCCGTCTTGAGGTCCGGCAGCACCGAAAGGCCCGGCTCGTCCGGCAGGTAGACGTCCAGCAGCACCAGATCCGGGGCCAGTTCACGCACGCGGGCGCGAGCTTCGGCGGCGGTGTGCGCGACCCCGGCGACGGTGAATCCCGGTACCTCCGACACGAATCCCGCGTGCACGCCGGCGACGCGGAAGTCGTCGTCCACGATCAGGGTGCGGATCATGTGTCGGTCTCCTCGAGTCGGTCCAGCAGGCCGGGAAGTTTGGCGACGAACAACGCGCCGGCCGTCGCGCCGCCGGGGTCGGCGAGCCATACGTCGCCGTCGCGGGCCCGGGCGGCTTGGCGGGCCAAGGCCAGTCCGAGGCCGTGGCCGGGAGTGAGCTTTGTGGACACTCCTTCGTCGAAAAGTTTGTCCTGTAAGGACTCATCGATTCCAGGTCCACTGTCTATAACGGACACATGCAAAGTGGAATCATCGGCGAGCAGCCCGACTTCGACCCACGCGGGCCGGCGCGGGCCCATGCGCGCGGCGTGCAGGGCGTTGTCGACCAGGTTGCCGATGACGGTGCCCGCGGCGATCGGATCGGTTACCGAGGCGGGGACCCAGGCGTCGTCGGCCAACCGGAGTTCCATGCCTTTTTCTTGCGCCTGCTCGGTTTTCGCGACCAGCAACGCTTGCAGGTACGGGTCGGTGATCCGGTCGTCGAGCGGTTCGGCTCGCGAGGCGGTGCTCTCGGTGAGGGTCTGCAGGTATTCCTCGGCTTCGGCGTGGTGGCCTAGCTGCAGCAGGCCGGACAGGGTGTGCAGGCGATTCGCGAACTCGTGCCGTTGCGCGCGCAGGCCGTCGGACAGCGAGCGGATGCCGTCGAGTTCTCGGGTGAGGGTGTCGAGGTCGGTGCGGTCGCGGAAGGTCAGCACGGTGCCCAGCGCGCGTTCCTCTCGGTGCACGGCACGGGAATTGATCACCAGGACCCGGTTTCCGGCGACCGCCAGGAGATTGTCCACCGGGCGTCCTTCGGTCACGGCTTTGTGCACGCGCGGCGACAGGTCCAGGGCCTCCAGCGGGGTGCCGACCGGGAGCGGGGTGTCGAGGAGGCGTTCGGCTTCGTCGTTGCGGACGGTCACCCGGTGCTCCGCGTCGACGGCCAGGACGCCCTCGCCGATCCCGTGCAGCACGGCTTCGTGTTCGTAGAGCAGCTCGGTCAGTTCGTGGGGTTCCAGGCCGTGGGTGACCCGGCGGAGACGGCGGTTGAGCAGGGCGGACGCGCCCGCGCCGATGAGGAGCGCACCGCTGCCGAAGATCATCGTCAGGATGAACAGGCGGTTGAAGTCGCCGGTCAGCTCGCCGATGCGGTACCCGACGCTGACCTCGCCGACGATCCGAGAGCCCTGCTTGATCGGGGTCTTGCTGCGCACGGACGGTCCCAGGGTGCCCGCGTTGAATTCGCTGACCACGTCGTTGCCCGCGATCACCTCCTCCCACGGCGTGCTCACCTGCTTGCCGACCTGCGACAGGTTGGGGTGGGCCAGCCGGATGCCGTGATCGTCCGTGATGACCACGAACAGCAGCGCGTCGTCGGTCTGCGTCACTGCTTCGACCCGCTGCTGGAGGTCCGGGCTCGGCTGCCGGGAAGCCGCACCGGCGATCACCACCGGCTCCGTGGCCACGGATTTCGCGATCGCCAAGGCGCGCTCGCCGTACTGTTCGGTCAGGGTCGTGCGCAGGAGCCAGCTGATCAAGGCGACGCCGAGGCCTACGACGAGGACCACCACGCCGATCTGCAACAGCAGCACCTGACGGGTGAACCGCATCCGCGGAAAGAGCGCCCACTTCGGCATGCCAGGGAACATACCCCCAGCTCAGCGCCGTGCGCTAAACGAGCAAAACGTGGAGAACGCGCAGAGCGCACGCAGAACGTCGACAAGCTTCTCCGCCGGGAAACCCGCTCTTAACCTGCGTCGAGCTAGTCCCCACCGTGACGAAGGAGTCACCTCGATGGCCCCACTCATCGAACTGATCGGCGCCACCAAAAGGTTCCCGAGCGGATCAGGTTCTGTCCACACCGCTGTCCGCGAGCTGACCATGACCGTCGAACCGGGGGAGTTCGTCGCCGTGGTCGGGCCGACCGGGTGCGGCAAATCCACCACGTTGTCCCTGGTCTCCGGGTTGCAGCCGCCGTCTGCGGGCCGGGTCGTCGTGCACGGCTCCGACGTGAAGTCGATTCCGGACGGCGTCGGCTACATGTTCCAGACCGACGCGGTGATGCCGTGGCGTTCGGTGCTGGACAACGTCGCGTCCGGGCCGCGGTTCCGCGGTGCGTCCAAAGAGGACGCGCGCAAGAAGGCGACCGACTGGATCGCCCGCGTCGGGCTGGCCGGGTTCGAGAAGTACTACCCGCACCAGCTTTCCGGCGGCATGCGCAAGCGCGTCGCGTTGGCGCAGACGCTGGTCACCGAGCCGAAAATCCTGCTGATGGACGAGCCGTTCTCCGCGCTCGACGTCCAGACTCGCGCGCTGATGCAGGACGAATTGCTCCGGCTGTGGTCCGGCACCGGCGCCGCGGTCATCTTCGTGACGCACGACCTCGACGAGGCGATCGCGCTGGCGGACAAGGTGGTCGTGCTGACCACGAGCCCGGCGACGGTCAAGGACGTGTTCGAGATTCCGCTCGAGCGGCCGCGCAAGGTGGAAGACCTGAGGCTGACCGAGGAATTCCGCAAGCTCTACTCCGACATCTGGGAATCGCTGCGCGGCGAGGTCGACAAGGCCCGCCAGAAGGGAGCGACCGGTGTCGCTTGAGACTCAGACCGCGCCGACGCCGGTCTTCGAAACCGAACAAGACATTCTCTCCCGCGCGAAGCGCTCCGCCGGACGGCACAAGCGCAACGTCTGGCTGCTGCGGCTGGCGATTCTCGTGGCCTGGCTGGGATTGTGGGAACTGGCCGGCCGGTTCTGGATCGACCCGTTCTTCTACTCGATGCCGTCGAAGATCTGGCAGCGGCTCACCGAATGGTTCACCACCGGCACCGACTTCGGGACCATTTGGTACCAGATCCTGGTGACCGTCGAAGAGGCCGTGCTCGGCTTCGTGCTCGGCGCGGTCGCCGGTGTGATCTGCGGGGTCATCCTCGGCCGCAGCGCGTATCTCGCCGAGGTGCTGGCTCCGTTCATCAAGGCGGCCAACGCGATGCCGCGTATCGTGCTCGCCGCGCTCTTCGTGATCTGGTTCGGCCTCGGACTGTCCTCAAAGGTCGCGACGGTCTTCGTGCTCGTGTTCTTCGCGGTGTTCTTCAACGCGTTCACCGGTGCTCGCGAAGTGGATCGCAATCTGATCGACAACGCTCGCATTCTCGGTGCGACGCGATGGCAGGTGCTGCAGTCGATCGTGCTGCCCAGCGCTACGTCGTGGATTCTTTCGTCGCTGCACGTCGCGTTCGGTTTCGCGTTGATCGGCGCGGTCGTCGGCGAGTACACCGGGGCCAAGGCGGGCATGGGCTTCTTGATCGCCAACGCGCAGGGCACGTTCGACACCGCCGGCGTCTACGCCGGGATGCTGGTCATCATGGTCGTCGCGCTGTTCGCGGAATGGCTGATCGGTTCGGCCGAGCGCAAACTTCTGCGCTGGCGTCCGCAGATGTCGACCGACGACGGACGACGGGACATCTGACATGCGGCTGAAAAGGACACTCGCGGTCGCGGCGGCCGCGCTGGTGACCGTTGCCGGGGTGACCGCCTGCCGGGATTCCCGGGAGATCGACCTCGGCAACGGCGGGCGGCCGCACCTCAAGATCATGGTCGGCGGACTGTCCAAAGTGATCTATCTTCCCGGACAGCTCGCGAAGCAGCTGGGCGAGTACCAGAAACAGGGGCTGGACGTCGAGCTGTTCGACCAGCCGTCCGGGGCCAACGCGGAAACCTCGCTGCTGGCCGGGGAGGTGCAGGGCGTGGTCGGGTTCTACGACCACACGATCGACCTGCAGGCCAAGGACCAGTGCATCACGAGCGTGGTGCAGTTCGCGAATGTGCCCGGGGAAGCGGAAATGGTCGCGACGTCGAAGGCCGCGCACATTAAATCCGGCGCGGACTTTCGTGGAAAGAACCTCGGCGTCACGTCGCTGGGTTCGTCGACCGACTTCCTCACCAAGGCGCTCGCCAGCCGCGGCGGCGTCGGCAGCAAGGATTACACGCCGGTGAAGGTCGGGGCCGGGCAGACGTTCATCTCGGCGCTGCAACAAGGTTCGATCGACGCGGGCATGACGACCGACCCGACCATCGCGCAGCTGACCAACACCGGACAGGCCAAGGTCCTGTACGACATGCGCACGCCGGAAGGCACGCGTGCGGCGTTGGGCGGGCTGTACCCGGCGAGCTCGCTGTACATGAGCTGCGAAATCGTGAAACGTTATCCGGACGTCGTGCAGAAACTCGCCAACGCGTATGTGGATTCGCTGCAGTGGCTTTCGATGCACACCGCGGAAGAGGTGGCCGACCTGATGCCGCCGTCGTTCGCGGGCGGGGACAAGGCGTTGTACATCAAGTCCCTCAAGGACAGTCTGCCGATGTTCACCAAGGACGGCCGGATGGACCCGTCCGGCGCGCAGAACGTGCTGAAGGTGCTGGGCGCGTCGTCCAGCAACGTGAAGCCGAAGAAGGACAAGATCGATTTGTCCAAGACGTACACCACCCAGTTCGTGGACGCCGCGCACGCCCGTACGGCGCGGTAGTCCGCTTCGGAAGGAGTCCGTGCCGGCCCGCTGCCTCCCCAGGCGGGCGGGCACGGACTTCCGTGTACACACAGGAGAATCAGGACATTTGGTGAAGTTTTCCCAAGATATGAATACCCTTCGAAAGTAGCTACCAACCTCGGCGGGCGAAATTCAACACTGGTTCGCGCAGGCACTCCCGTGACCAGATTGGATGCCCATGAGTTCTCGATCCTTCCCGCGTCCCCTCGGATTGCTGGCGGTCGGCGCGTTCGCGGCCGCGACCCTCGTCGCCGGCGCGGGAGCCGGGCCCGTCACCTTCGGCAAGCATTTCCACGGGAACCACTACTCCGGCGGAAACTGGGGCGGTTACGTCAGTTTCGGCAGTTTCACCACCGCGACCGCGGGTTGGACCGAACCGGCGGCGACCTGCAAGTCCAGCAACGACCTGTTCGCGCCGTGGGTGGGCATCGACGGCGACGGATCGTCCACTGTGGAGCAGACCGGCGTCGCGACCGATTGCTCCAGCGGCAGCCCGCAATACCAGGCGTGGTACGAAATGTACCCGGCCGCGCCGGTGTACTACTCGGCGAGCGAGGCGCCGGTGAAGGCGGGCGACCACATCACCGCGACCGTCACGCGCAGCAACAACAGCTACAAACTCGACCTGAAGAACGACACCCAGGGCTGGACGAAGACGACCACGCAGTCGTTGAGCGCGAAGCACTCGTCGGCGGAAGCGATCATCGAATCGCCGTCCGATTCCTATCCGGCGATCAACGGCGGCGTGAAGTTCGACGGGGTGAAGTTCGACGGCAAGAACCTCGCGGACACCAGCCCGCAGGGGCTCAACGCGGACGACGGCGGCAGCGCGACGTGGGTCCCCGGCGCGATCGGCTCCGACGGCCAGAGCTTCACCATGAACCGGCAGTAGCGGGACGGGAGGGGAATCCCGGGCGAATCGGGGTTCCCCTCACGGACGCTCGAAGTCATAGGCGCGTTCGACCCGGGAGACCTGCACGTCGAACGAGCGGTACCACTCGGCGCGGCCCCGCTCGCGGGTTTCGGCGTGCTCCAGGTTGGTCCGCCATCCGGCGATGGATTCCTCGTCCTGCCAATACGACACGGTGATGCCGAGCCCGGTTTCGTCGCGGACCGAGTTCATGCCGAGGTAGCCGGGCTGTTTCGCGGCGAGTTCGGCCAGATAGGCGGCGCGCTCGGCGTAGCCGCGGTCGCCGTCGGTGCGGCGGGACGTGAAGATCACCGCGTAGTACGGCGGCTCGGGAAGCTCCATGGCCGGAGATATACCGGGCGGACGCGGGCGACGCCAGCGCGTTTCAGCCTTGGAGGCCGTTGACCGCCCAGGCGAACACCATCAGCGCGAGCAGCAGCGAGATCCCGGCCTGGACCATCATGGTCATCTTCGCCCAGATCCGCAGCGGCATGACGTCGGTCGGGCTGAACGCGGTGGCGTTGGTGAACGACGTGTAGAGGTAGTCCAGGTACCGCGGTTCCCATTCGGCCTTGGCCATCGACGGGTCGGTCATCTGCGGGAACTGCAGGTCGGGGAAGTCCGCCCGGCCGGCCGCGCGCCGGGCCGGGCCGCCGCGGTCGAACTCCCAGTACCACAGCGAGAAGACGACGATGTTGGTCCAGTAGACGACCACGCCGCTGACCAGCACCTGTACCGCGTGCCCGCGTTGCGCGCCTCGGGCGATCTCGATCACCAGCTGCACCGCGGACGCGCCGTTGAGCACACTGACGACGGCGAGCGCGGTCAGCGCGACCATGCGCTCGACGATATTGAACTCGGTGAGCCGGCCCGGGTTCAGCAACAGCAGCGCGATGATCAGCACGGCGGTCAACGACGGCAGCAGCCACCACGGGTGCAGCACCATCTCGTCCGGCAAGGCGAGTTGCAGGGCGAGGGTTCCGATGACGACGGCCGCCGCGGGCCACCGGGTCTCGCCTTTGGTCGCCCGCCGCCAGGCAGGCACTGGTTCGTCAGCCACCCGCATACGGTAGGACGAGGTGCTCGTTATCGCGCGGATTCAAGGGACGGGAGTTTCCTCGCGACGTCCGTGCGGCTTCGCGCTCCTAGCTTGCGAAGCACCTTCGCCACGTGTTGCTCCACTGTGCGGGGCGACAGGAACAGGCCGTCGGCAATCTGACGGTTTGTCCGACCCTCCGCGAGCATTTCCGCGACTTCACGCTCTCGCGGAGACAGCTCGCGACCGTAGCCGCGACGGCCGCGCTGTGATGGTGCCCAGGCACCGTGTTCGCGAAGCACGTGATGGCAGCGGCCAGCGTCGCGCGTGGCACCTAGCTGGGTGTACGCGGCGGCGGCCTGTCTGAGTGCAGCTGTCGCGTCGACTTGACCTGCATCGAGACGACAGCGTGCCGCGCGTTCTCGCATACCCGCAGCTAGGTACGGCATTGGCAATGCTGCGTACGCGTCGGCAGCGGTGTCGAAGAGCGCTGCGGCGGCTAGGTGCTTCGCGCGAGCGTTCATCAGGACTGCGCGGCCAGCGTGCAGGGCCGCGGCAGCGAGCGGCGCGTCGCGGTCTTCGATGCCGCGCGCGAACTCTTCGACGAAAGCGTCGGCGTCATGCCAACGGTCTGCGCGCGTGTACGCCTCCGCAGCGGCTGGGACGAGCGACGCTGCCCAAACCCACACGCCTTTACGACGCGCGGCGTCGACAGCTACATCAGCGGCTTCGCCGGCTGCGGCGACGTCATCGGTCGACAGGTGCACGCCGATCAATACTGAAGCCGCGCACAACACAACGGGGATAGGGCCTTCGCCTGGACGGTGTGCCGAGGCGTTGGCCAAGTGTCTTCGTGCGGCGGCGAACTCACCGCGCACCGCGGCCAGCCCGCCGAGCACCAACGACGTCTCCATGACGATCGCGCCCAGCGCCGGATGCCGGGTACGGACGTCTTCGGTCGCTTCGGTCAGGCCGTCCCATTCGCCACGGAACCACGCGAGCCGCACTTGGGTGCCTTCGATCAGACCTTTCGGATACAGCGCGCCAGCTTCGGAAGCCCGGCGCAGCCCCTCGTCGACCAGCTTTCCGGCCCGGCCGAGGTGACCGGACCACGACTGCGCGTCGGCGAGATTGCACCACAGCCGGGCCAGCTGGACGCGTTCGGCGACGGTCGGCGCGGTGTCCGGCATCGCCTGGAATTCCGCCCACGCCGAACCGTCGCCGAGGTGCGCGGCGGTCGCGATCCGGTCGCCGGTGAGCGCGAGCCGCAGCTCGGGGTCGGTCAGGCCGGCGTGCACTTCCCGGGCGCGGCGCATCCACTGCTCGTGCCAGGACAGCGGAATGAGGCCGTCGAACGGCAGCGCGAGCAGATTGATCCCGCGCGCGGCCAGTTCCGGCCCATCCGACAGCTCGGCGACGGCGCGTTCCACCGCCGCGCGCCCTTGCTCCAGCCGACCGGCGACGCGGACCAGCAGCATGCCCAGCGCGAGCCGGATCGTCCCGTGCACGGCGGGCGGCAGCGGCCGGTCTTCGAGCACCTTCTCCAGCGTCAAATGGACATCCGGACGGAAGACGCGCAGCGAGACATCACTGAGTTTCTTCGCCAACCGGCCGACCGCGTCTTCGTCGGCCTTCGCGACGATCGCCTGCAGCAAGTCGATCGCCCGCGCGGTGTCGCCGTGTGCGATCGCCTCGTCGGCCGCTTCTTCCGCATAGCGCCGCCATTCCTCGACGCGTCCGGCGGCGTGCGCGTGCGCGGCGAGCAAGGACCGGGGTTGCCCCGGAAGATGCATTGCCTTGGTGTGCAACAGTTTCCGCTCGGACGCGCTGAGACAAGCGTACACGGCTTTGCGCGCGAACGGATGCCGGAAGCCGTAGCGATTGTCGTCGGCTTCGCCCAGCAGCCCGTCCGGTACGACGATCTCGTCTTCGGCCAACCCGGCCAGCTCCGTCAGCACCGACAGCTCAGCGGGCAGGTCGAGCACGGCGGCGGCTTTGGCGAGCCGCACCGCGGCCGTCGGCAGCGCGGACAGCTGCCTGGATACAGATTCTTGAAGCGCGGCAGGAACTTTCAGCCGATCCAGTGCCGACTCGGTCAGTTCTACGCCCCGCAACGCGCGCAGAGTTTCCTCCGCGACAAAAGGAATCCCGGCGGTGTACTCGTGCAGCTTGGCGGCGAACTCGGCGTTGATCCGGGGCAGCCCGAGGAGGTCGCAAGCCATCGTGGTGACCGCTGCGCAATCCAGCGGACCGAGCATCACTTGCGCGCTGTGGACCTCGGGAGCCGTGCGAACCCGGGCGTCTCCGGGGCGGCAGGTGGCGACCACGCCCAGGTCCGGGGGCCAATCGACGGCGAGAAACCGCAGCAGGTCACCGGTTCCCGGATCGGCGCGATGCAGATCGTCGATGAGCAGCACGGTCGGACCGCACGCGATCAGCAGTTCCCGGAACGCGCGGAACACCCGATGCCGCCCGGCGCTGGCGTCCGGCAGCGGTTCCGGCGCGGGTGGCAGCACGTCGGCCAGCTCCGGCAGAAGTGGTTGCAGCGCACCGGCGACCGGGCTCAACGGGCCGAGCCGGTCCCCGGCCGAGCGCAACGCTTCCAGGATCGGACCGTAGGGAAAGGGCTCGGCGAGCCGCGGGCAGGCCCCGCGCAGCACGCGGACCTGGGACAACTCCGGACGCGCGGCGAGTTCGGAGAGCAGCCGGGTTTTGCCCATTCCGGGAGCGCCCTCGACCAGCACCGCGGCGGGCCGGTGGGCCAGGACTTCCGCGACCGCGGCGAGTTCGCGGTCGCGCCCGGCGAACGCCGCCGGACGCGGACGCACGGATACCAACGTCGGAACGGCCGGCCACATCACGACCTCCCCAGCGAGCATCTTGTCCGTTTCGCCCGGAGCTTAAGCAGTGCGCGGGGCGGCGTAAACCGGCTCTCGGCCGGGTCATGGGCACGCTCCTCACACGTCTGCCTCCGTACGGTCACCAAATGGCAGAAGAAACCCGGCTTGCGGTCACAAAGAGTGCGAAACCTCGGGGTGTTCGCCGGTTCAGCGGAACAACCCACGGAGGCCCGCTCCGGCGGCCAACGCTCGGTAGTCGCGCAACTCCCTACTTAAGGATTGCTCCGCTACCTATTCTCGCGGCCCCTTATTGCAGTGGATTGGACCACCGCCGCACCCTTCGAGGCCGGGGGGACCGAACGCGAGGGAGAAGCATGAAAGCCATCAGATTCCTCGGTGCCGCGACCGCCGCCGCGGCGGTGACGGCGATCTTCGCCGGCGTCCCGGCCGCGAGCGCCGCCCCGCTCAACCCCGACATGGTCCCGGCGATGCAACGCGACCTCGGCCTCACCCACAGCCAGGCGCTCGTCCGGCTCGCGCACGAGGAGGCGGCGAACAAGGTCGGCGCGGCACTGGAGAAGTCTCTCGGCGACCGCTTCAGCGGCACGAGCTTCAACGCGGCCACCGGCAAGGCCGTCGTCTCGGTGACCGACGCGGCGCTCGTCGACCAGGTACGCGCGGCCGGTGCCGAGGCGCGGGTCGTCCGGTTCAGCGCCCGGCAGCTCGACTCGACCGTGCAGGCGCTCAACACCCACGAGAAGGCCGCGCCGAAGTCGATCACCGGGTGGGGCATCGACACCGCGAGCAACCAGGTCACCCTGACTGTCCTCACTGGACAGCGGGACGCGGCGGAGCAGTTCGTCCGGCAGTCCGGTGTGGACAGTTCAGCGGTGACCGTGACGGAAACCTCGGCCGTGCCCAAGGCGCACTACAACGTGCTCGGCGGGGACGCGTACTACATCGGCAGCTCGTCCCGCTGCTCCGTCGGATTCTCGGTGAACGGCGGCTTCCTGACCGCCGGCCACTGCGCGGCGCTCACCGGCGGCGGCGCGCTGTCCGGGTACAACCGGGTCGCGATGGGCCAGTTCACCACCTACCGGTTCCCCGGCGCGGACTACGCGGCCGCGCGGGTCAACAGCAACTGGACCCCGGTCGGCCAGATCAACAACGGCACCCGCGTCGCCGGTTCCACCGAGGCCGCGGTCGGTGCTTCGGTGTGCAAGTCCGGCTCCACCACCGGCTGGACCTGCGGCACGATCCGTGCCAAGAACCAGACTGTGCGCTACCAGGAGGGCACCGTGACCGGCATGGTGCTCACCAACGCCCGGTCCGACCACGGCGACTCGGGCGGTTCGTTCATCAGCGGAAACCAGGCGCAGGGCATGGTTTCCGGCGGCGACACCGTCAACAGCTACTACTACCCGGTGAACGTCGCGCTGTCGGCGACGGGCACCACGCTCGTCCGCGGCTGAGTTGCCCTGGGAGTGCCGGTGCGGGCACTCCCTTTCGCGTGGGTGTCCAAACGCGACAAGGGCGGCTCGAGTGCCTCCAGCGCACTCGAACCGCCCTTGTCCGCATTGCCGCGGGATCGGCAGGTCTTTTCACACGTTGCTGATCTCCTCGATCAGCCCGTCGATGTCGAAGTGCTCGCTCTCGGTTCCGAGCGGCACCAGTTCGTAGGAAGATTCGAGGAACGCCTCCAGGTCGGCGCGCTCCAGCTCGAACGACGCGTAGCCGTCGGGCGATTCGATCTCCAGCGTCAGCAACGCCTCGTCCTCCGACAGATCCGGGCGGATGCGCACGTCGCCGATCCCGGCCGGCTCGTCCATCCCGTCCACGAGCAGGTCGCGGGCGAACGTCCACTCGATCCACCGGCCGCGTTCGGTCCGGAACGCCACGGTGACCGCGTACGGCTCCGACACGTGGAAGGAGAGGCGGGACAGCACCGGCGTAGTGCTCTCGTTCAGCAGTACGAACTGGGTCTGGTGTACGGCGTCGGTGGTGTGCACGGCTGCTCCTGGTTTCCTCCGGTCGTTCGCGCCTCGCGAACTGGTCGGCAGGGAGATGATCGACTCGGGAGCACATGACGGCGTTCCGCCGACGTTCACGCGATCGGTTGCATCAGGCCGCGAACACGTAACGCCGGACACAGAACCCTTGCGTTTCCCGCCCGGCTAGGAAAGCGGCAGCGTGAGGCCCACTTTGACCCGGTCCATCGCCACGCTCGTGGTGAAGTGCCGGACGTTGGGGTTGTCGAAGAACATCCGCCGCGCGAAAGTCTCGAACGCCGCCATGTCCGGGCAGGTGACCACCAGGACGAAGTCCGCGGTGCCGGTGACGTAGTAGCACTGCTGCACGCAGTCGTCGGCCAGCACCTGGGCGCGGAAACCGTCGAGCACCGCCAGGTTCTCGCGCTCCATCTCGACCATGACGACGAACGTCATGTCCAGCCCGAGCGCGGCCGGGGACAGCACCGCGACCTCCTTCTCGATCACTCCGGCTTCGCGGAGCCGCTTGATCCGCCGTTGCACGGCCGCGGCGGACAGGCCGACTTTGGCCCCGATGACCTCGGCGATCGTGCGGGCGTCGGTCTGCAGGCAGGAGAGGATGGCGAGGTCGAGCTGGTCCAGGTCGGGAGTGCGCACGCTTCAGGCTAACCGGGCGGACCGACAAAAAGCCTCGGGTTTACCACGCGGCCTGACCGCCCGCCGTAATACCTCCTATTGAGCGAATGTGGAAGAGGTCTCTTAGTGACGTGGAACACAACTGACCGGTCTACCCAGGGGTAGGCCATACAAGGGAGGCAACCGGCGACGTCCGCCAACAAGCCGGTCTGGGAGGTCCCGCCATGAGTGCAGTCCGGTCGCGCCACCGCGCCGCCGTCGTCGCCGGAATCGGCGGCGCGCTGCCCGAGCACGTGGTGACGAATCACGAGATCGCGGCCCGCCTGGACACCACTGACGAGTGGATCCGCACCCGCACCGGGATCCGGGAGCGCCGCCGCGTCGCGCCCGGCCAGTCCACAGTGGACCTCGCCGAGGAGGCGGGACGCGCGGCGCTCGGCCCGGACGGGCTCGCGGACGCCGTCGTGCTCGCCACCTCCACCGCCGACCAGCTGTGCCCGGCCACCGCGCCGCAGGTAGCGGCCCGGCTCGGCCTCGGCACGGCGCTGGCGCTCGACGTCAACGCGGTGTGCAGCGGCTTCATCTACGCGCTGGCGACCGCCGCCGGGTTCATCGCCGGCGGCATGGCCGAGCGGGTGCTGGTGATCGGCGCGGACGTCTTCACCTCGCTGGTCGACCCGGACGACCGCACCACCGTGCCGATCTTCGGCGACGGCGGCGGCGCGGTCCTGCTGCGCGCGGGCGAGCCCGGCGAACGCGGCGCGCTCGGCCCGTTCGACCTGCACAGCGAGGGCGAACTGGCCAAACTGCTGTGGGTCGAGGCGGGCGGCGCGGCGCAGCGGGTGCCGGAGAACCCGAAGGACCGGTTCATGGTCATGCAGGGCACGGCCGTTTTCCGGCAGGCGTGCGCGCGGATGGCGGAATCCTCGCGCGCGGTGCTGGACGAGGCGGGCTGGATGGTCGGCGACGTCGACCGGTTCGTCGGGCACCAGGCGAACATCCGCATCCTGCAGGCGACCGCGAAACAGCTCGGCATGCCCGCGGACACGGTGGTGTCGAACATCGACCGGGTCGGCAACACCAGCGCGGCATCGATCCCGCTCGCCCTCGCGGACGCGGTCGCCGACGGCACGCTGACGCCGGGGCACCGGGTGCTGCTGACCGCGTTCGGGGCCGGGCTGACCTGGGGTTCCACGGTGCTGACCTGGCCCGAGCTGTCGTGAGGCGTTAGGTCGTCCAGGTCCGTGTTTCGCGGTGGCGGCCGCGCAGGTGGAGTTCGCCGTGCAGCCGCCAGTGTTCCCGTTCGCCGCCCAGCGCGGCCTTCACCGTCGTTTCGCTGGCGAGCACCCGCGACGGCACCGCTTTCGCGTGTTCGGTGAGCCGCGCGGCTTCGTTCACCGCGTCGCCGATCACCGTGTACTCCAGCCGGCTCGACGCGCCGAGCTGCCCCGCGAACACCTGCCCGGTCGCGACGCCGATCCCCAGGTCCAGCTCGCCTTCCGACAGCACCGCGTCACGGATCGCGCGGGCCGCGGCCAGCGCCATCGTCGGTCCGTCGGACAGCGGGGTCGGCGCGCCGAAAACGCACAGCGCGGCGTCGCCCTGGAACTTGTTGACCAGGCCGCCCCGAGCGTCCACCGCGGACACGACGCTCGCGAAGAACCGGTTCAGCTTCTCGACCAGCTCTTGCGGCGGAGTGCGCGACGCGAGGGCGGTCGAGTCCACGACGTCCACGAACAGCGCGGTGACCTCGCGGACGTCGCCGGAGAGCGAAGCGCCGTATTCGAGCGCGTGCCGGGCGACGTCGGCGCCGACGTGGCGGCCGAAGAGGTCGCGCATCCGGTCCTGTTCGCGCAGGCCGGCGGCGAGGTCGTTGACCGACGTCTGCAGCATCCCGATCTCGCTGGAATCGTCCACGTCGACGTGCACGTCCTTGCGTCCGCGCGCGATCGCGTCCAAGGCGATCCGCAGCCGGTGCAGCGGCGCGGCGACGGCGCGGGACAGGAGCGCGGTGCCGATCGCGCCGGTCGTCAGGCCGGTCACGGACAGCACGATCAGGCTCGCGGTCGGGTTTCCGTGGCGGCCGAGGTCGGGCGGCGTGGTGACCAGCAGCACGCCGATCAGCGGCACGCCGCTCGCCAGCACCCAGGTGACGACCAGCCGGGTCAGCACGGTCACCGGCAGCGAACCGCGCGGCGGCAGCACGTCGAGCGCCATCGTCATCACCGGCCGCGCGACCCATTCCGCGGCCAGATAGGTGAGGCCGACCGTGGTCAGCCCGCCGAGCCCGATGGTGAGCGCGATGCCCGCCGCGTCGCTGACCGAGCCGAGGGCGCCGGCCAGAGTGCCCAGCGTGAGCGCGCCGATCAGCCAGAGCGTGCCGCTCACCACCGCCATGTCGAACGGCAGCCGCAGCGCGCGTTTCGCCTCGTCCGCGGTCGGCGGGCGGCCGATCGTGAACCACACCACGGTGCGGCGCTGCAGGTAGGCGGTCCAGAGCGTGCCGACGACCAGGGCGAGCGCGACCACCCCGGCCGCGGTGACGCCGAGCACCCAGCCGCGGTCGTCGACGTCCGCCGGCAACCCCTGCAGGAGCAGCAACAACGCGACGACGCCCGCGCCGGCGACACTCGATCCGACGCCGAGCGCGGCGAAGCCCAGACTGGTGCGCAGAACCAGCCGGAACCTCCCCGCGATCATTCTGCGCACCAGCAGATCGTATGGGGTGGCGGGTCCGGGAGCGAAAAAAGCGGTCGCTGCCGGCGTGCGGCGATGGTTAGCGTGGCCGTATGCAACCGCTCGACCCCGCCGAGATCCGCGCCTCGTTCGTCAACTGTTCCCGCGGGGAAGCCAAGTCCGTCACGCTTCCCTCGGACATCCCGTGGGACAAGCGCGACTTCCTCGGCTGGCGCGACGCGAAGGCGCCTGGCCGGGCGTACCTCGTCGTGCCGCACGGCGACGAGGTGATCGGCCTGTCGCTGCGTGCCGCGCCGTCGCCGAAGTCGCGGCTGCGCAGCAACATCTGCGCGTTCTGCACCACGACGCATCCGCTCACCGACATCGCGCTGTTCACCGCCCGGCTGGCCGGAAAAGCCGGTCGCGACGGCAATACGGTCGGCACGTATCTCTGCTCCGACCTGGCGTGCAGCGCGTATCTGCGCGGCGAGCTCAAGCCTTCGGTGCCGCAGCCGAAGGAGACGCTCTCGGAGGAGGAACGCGTCGAGCGGATGAGCGAGAAGATCAGCCGGTTCGTGGCGCGGGTGCTGGAAACGCGGTAAACGCGGTGCGGGTGCTGGTGACCGGGATGTCCGGAGTGGGCAAGAGCAGCCTGCTCGCGGAACTTTCCCGGCGCGGCTACCGCACGGTCGACACCGATTACGGCGGCTACACCCGCGACGGACTCTGGCGCGAAGACCGGATCGCCGCGCTGCTCGCGACGCCGGGACCGCTGTTCGTGTCGGGCACCGTCTCGAACCAGGCGCGGTTCTATCCGCGGTTCACGCAGATCGTGTTGCTGAGCGCGCCGCGCGAGGTGCTGATCGAGAGGCTGGCGACGCGGACCGGCAATCCGTACGGGAAGCATCCGGACGAACTGGCCGAGACGTTGCGGTATCTGGACGAGGTGGAGCCGCTGCTGCGTTCGTCGGCGACCTTCGAGGTGGTGACCACCGTGCCGGTGGCCGAGGTCGCCGACGCGGTGCTGCGCCGGATCGGTTAGGGAATCAGAAATCCCATTCGCCGATCCGGCCCATTTTCCGGATCACCGGGAACAGCGCCGTGGCGCGCAAGGCCAGCCGGGACGGTGCCGGGATCTTCACCAGCGCCTCGTCGTCCGCCCAGTCGGTCGCGTCCAAACAGGACACGAGACGAAGGCCGTAGCGCTCCAGTTCGTGCGGATCGTCGATGCCCCAACGCAAAGTCGCGCCCGCGCGGCGCACCACCGGGTTGATCACCTGTGCCTTGACGCCGAGCGAGCTGAAGAAATCGGCCACGATCCGGCCGGACGGGAACTTGCCGACGAGCCTGCGGACCAGTTCGGTCCCGGACTCCGCGGTGAGGTACATCGTGAGCCCCTCGGCCACGATGAGCGCCTCGCGGTCGCCGGGAACCTGGTCGAGCCAGCCGAAATCGGTGACGGACGAGCCGATCGTCGAGTACCCGGGCCGCTCCGGGTAGACCCGGCTGCGGACGTCGACGACCTCGGGATAGTCCACGTCGAACCAGGCGACCGAAGCCGGCGGGTCGAGCCGCTGCACGCGGGTGTCCATTCCGCAGCCGAGGTGCACGACGACCGCGTCGGGGTGCTCGGCGAGCCATTTGGCGGCCATCTCGTCGATCGCGCGCGCCCGGATCGCGACGGAGACCGCGGAGTTCTCGTTCACGCCGAGCTTGCCGAAGTCGTAGTCGATCTTCTTGACCGCTTCGTCGGCGGCGGTGTCGCCGAGGATCGGATCCTTGCGGCGCGCGTCGAGGGCGCGGGCGTACAGCGTGCCCAGGTTGGTCGCCTTCTCCTCGGTGAAGTGCACTTTCTCCACGGTCGGCCCCCTTGAAGACAAAGTTTTCACAAACTTGTGAAGACTGTAGCGTTGATGGCCTGAGGCGGCATCATCCGTGGGCATGGCGAAACGCGTGCAGATCGCGATCGATTGTGCGGACCCGGAGCGGCTGGCGGACTTCTGGGCGACGGCGCTCGGGTACGCGGTCGAAGAGCCGCCCGCCGGGGCGTCGAGCTGGGCTGAGTTCTCGCGTTCGGTCGGGGACGGCGCGGAGGCGTGGTGCGCGGCAGCCGACCCGGCCGGGCTCGGCCCGCGGCTGTTGTTCCACCGCGTGCCGGAGCCGAAGCGCGGCAAGAACCGGCTGCACCTGGACGTGCGCGTCGGGGTGGCGGATCAGGCGGGGATCGAGGCCGAGACGGCGAGGTTGGTCGGGCGCGGTGCGGTGCACCTGCGCACGATCGAGGACGAGACCGGTTGTTTCGCCGTGCTGCAAGATCCGGAGGGGAACGAGTTTTGCGTGTGCTGATTCAGGAAGACGCGTAGTCGTGGGCGTAGGTTTTCGCGTCCAGCAAGTGTTTGAGCGTGATCTCGCGAGCGGCCGCCGCGTCTGACCGGCTGATGGCGTCGAGAATCGCGCGGTGCTCGGCCACGGCCTTCCGGATCTGCCCCGGCAACCGCAGCGCGGCCCGGCGCTCCTCGCCGACCAGGGCGAGCACCGAGCGGAGCAGGTCGGCGACGTCGTCATTGCCCGCGTTGCCGGCGATCACCCGATGGAACTCGGCGTCCGTCGCGATCACGCGCAACATGTCCCCCGCCGCCGCGGCCTCCTCCATCTCCGCGACGTTGTCCTCGAGCCGCTGCACGACGCGCGGCGTGTGCTGCTTCGCGAGCCGCTCGGCGAGGGTCGGCTCGACGGTCGCGCGCAGGTCGAACAGCTTTTCCACCAGCTGCTCGTGCTCGGAAAACCAGCTGCTCAGCGGGCTGTCGGCAGTGCCCTGCTCACGGACGTAAGTGCCCGAGCCGGCGCGGATCTGGACGTATCCGATCGAATCCAGGACGCGCAAGGCCTGCCGCAACGACCCGCGGCTGATGCCGAGCTGCTCGCACAGCGCGCGTTCCGCGGGCAGGCGCGAGCCCGGCGGAAGCTCGCCCGAGTCGATCATCGCGCGCAGATGGTCGACCGTGGCGCTCCAGACCTGCTCGGTTTCGTGGGCCACGCCGCCCATCCTGGCAGCTGGCGACGCGGGACGCCGGAAAATGTCGGTGGCGGGTGTCACGATCGTCGGTGGAAGGGGAGGGATGATGCCCGCGAAGTTCAAAGATCTGGCACTCGACGCTCTCGATCACCAGGCCCAAGCCGACTGGTGGTGCTCGACGCTCGGCTACGTCCGCCGCAGCCCGCCTGGCGAACAGCCGCCGGACTGGCCGGTCGCCATCGTCGACCCGGCCGGGGAAGGGCCGCTCATCTGGCTGAACCGGGTGCCGGAGCGCAAGACGGTGAAGAACCGGATGCACCTGGACGTGTGGGGCGACCCGGCCGACCTGACCGCCGCCGGAGCACGGATGGTCGTGGAGCGAGGAGGGGACCGGGAGTGGCACGTGATGGCGGATCCGGAGGGGAACGAGTTTTGCGTTTTTGAGCGGTGAGGAGCTGACCGGCGGGGTGGAAGGCAGGTGGAGGGGCGCTGGTGATCCGCCGGGTGCGCGCGTCCGGTGGGCGGCCGGTGAGCTCGCGGCCGTTGCCACGGCACGCTGAGCCAAGCCAAGGCAGTCGAGCCGAGCCAGCAGTGCCAAGCCAGCCGAGCTAAGCCAGCCGAGCTAAGTCAGCCGAGCTAAGCCAGCAGTGCCAGGCGAGCCGAGCCAAGCCAAGCCAGCCGCGCCGTCCCGCGTCGCGTCGCGTCGTGCCGTACTGCCTTCCGACGAGCCGCAGCTTCGCCGTGCCGTGTCGCGCTGTGCTGTGCCGTGCTGCGTTGCGCCGCGATTGCGCCGCGCCGCGCGGAGCCGCGTCGTGCCGCGCGGCCGGCCGTGCTGCGTCGTGCCGTGCTGTGTCGCGGGGAGCCGACTCGTGCCGCGGTGCCGTGCTGCGCTGTGTCGCGCGGAGCCGAGTCGCGTAGTGCCGCGCTGCCGTGCCGTGCTGCGTAGTGCCGTGTTGTGCCGCGCGGAGCGTCGTCGTGCCGCGCGGAGCCGTGCCAAGTCTCGGCGTGCTGGGGTCGGCGTCGGGAAGTGTCTGACCGGACACATCGCGTCGCCGGGGGTCGCGGGTCCTGCTTAGGGTCAGCGGGTGAGTGCTTTATGACCTGGTGGCATGCCGTCGTCATCTTCATTGCCGGGATGTGGGCCGGGACGATCAACACCGTCGTCGGGTCCGGGACGCTCGTGACCTTTCCGGTGCTGGTCGCGTTGGGCTATCCGCCGGTGACCGCCACGACCTCCAACGCGGTCGGGCTCGCGCCGGGGACGGTCAGCGGGGCGTACGGCTACCGGCGCGAGCTGGTCGGGTACTGGCCGCAGGTGGTGCGGTTCGCGGTCGCCTCGTTCTTCGGGGCGATCGGGGGCACCGTGCTTCTCCTGACGCTGCCCAAGGGCGCCTTCGAGAAGATCGTGCCGGTGCTCGTCGGGCTCGCCGTCGTGCTCGTGATCATTCAGCCGAAGGTGTCGAAGTGGGTGCAGAAGCGCCGCGAGGCCAACGGGCGCGAGCATCATGCCGGGCCGTTGCTGTTCGGGCTGCTGTTCGTCATCGGCATCTACGGCGGGTACTTCACCGCCGCGCAGGGCGTGATGATGATGGCCGTCATGGGCATGCTGCTGTCCGAACCCCTGCAGCGGCTCAACGGCGTCAAGAACGTGCTGTCCGCGGTCGTGAACATCGTCGCCGGCACGATCTACGCGTTCGTCGCCCCGGTGAGCTGGCCGGTGATCGGGCTGCTCGCGCTCGGGTCCACGATCGGCGGGCAGCTCGGGGCCAGGATCGGCCGCAAGCTGCCGCCCACCGTGTTGCGCGGCGTGATCGTCGTGATCGGGATCGCCGCCGTCGTGCAGCTGATCCTCAAATAGCCCGGAATTCCTTGGCCGCGGCCAGCATCAGGTCGTTCTCCTCCGGCGTCCCGATCGTCACGCGCGCGCCCTCGCCGGGGAACGGGCGCACGATCAGCTTCCGGTCCAGCATGTGGTCCGCGAAAGCCGCGGTGGCCTCGCCCAGCGGGAACCACACGAAGTTCGCCTGGGTCGGCGGGATCTCGTAGCCCATCTCCAGCAGCGCGTCCCGCACGCGGGTGCGCTCGGAGATGATTTCCTGGCACCGGGCGAGCAGTTCGTCCTCCGCGTCGAGCGACGCGATCGCGGCGACCTGCGCGATGCTGTTCACCGAGAACGCCACGTACACCTGCTGCAACGCCTGCGCGATCGGCTCCGGAGCCACCGCGTACCCCACCCGCAGCCCGGCGAGCCCGTACGCCTTCGAGAACGTCCGCAGCACCGCCACATTGCCGCGCGTCCGCGTGAACTCGACGCCGTCTGGCACCTCGGGGTCGGTGACGAACTCCTTGTACGCCTCGTCCAGCACCACGAGCACGTGCGGCGGCACCGCTTCGAGGAACCGCTCGATCTCGTCCCGGTGCAGCACCGTGCCGGTCGGGTTGTTCGGGTTGCAGACGAAGACCAGCTTGGTGCGGTCGGTGATCCGCGCCAGCATCGCGTCGAGGTCCAACCCGTGCTCCGGCGTCAGCGGCACCTTCACGCCCGTCGCGAGCGCCACCTGGACCACGATCGGGTAGGCCTCGAACGACCGCCAGCCGAACAGCACCTCGTCGCCGGGGCCGCACAGCGCCTGGATCATCTGCTGGCACAGCGAAACCGAACCGCAGCCGATCGCGAGCCGTTCCACCGGCACGTCCAGCCGCCGCGAAAGCCGCTCGCGCAGCGCCTGGGAACCGTTGTCCGGATACCGGTTCACCCCGGTCACCGCAGCCGTGATCGCCGCCTGCACGCTCGGCAGCGGACCGCCGGGCACCTCATTGCTCGCGAGCTTGACGGCCCCTTCGATCGTCCGGCCGGGGACGTACTTCGGCAACGAATCGAGGTCAGGGCGGGGGGCGAGGGACGGCATCGTCGGAACTCCTCGGTTTTCACGGGACGACGGGGTCACCGTATCTCGCCCCGGCGGATCCGGAAAGGTTCCCAATGTTCACCTGGAGGTGATTGCATGAGGCGATGACGTCGACGACCACCGAGGACTACCAGCGTACCGACGGCAGCACCCTTCGCCTCACCTTCGCCGAACCCGACGGCGCACTCCGCGGCGGCCTCGTGGTCCTGCACGAGGGCGACGGGGTCACCGACGGCGTCTTGCTGCTGGTCAAAAGCCTGGCCGGCGAGGGCTGGCTCACCGTCACCCCGCACATCGAGTCCGGCGAGCAGCTCACTCAGCGCGACCTGCTCGACGCCACCGACCGCACGCTCGACTGGCTCACCGAACGCGGCGTCGACGCCGACCTGCGCGGTGTGGTCGGCTTCGACCTCGGGGGCACGGCGGCGCTGGTCGTCGCCTCGCACCGCAAATTCGGCGCGGCGGTGAGCGTCGGCGGCCAGGCGGTCGCGGAGCTGCCGAAGCTGCTGGAAATCGCCGGCCGCGTGACCAGCCCGTGGCTCGGCATGTACGGCGATGCCGGGGACGAGGCGGGCGAGGCCGAGGTGGAGCAACTGCGCCAAGCCGCGGCGTCGGCGAAAGTCGCGACGAACGTGGTGCGCTATCCGGGCGCGAACCACCGCTTCGACGCCGACCCCAGCGCCGCCGAAGATGCCTGGCAGCGCACCCTCGACTGGTTCGACGCCCACCTCCGCTGAGCACCCCCAGCTGTGTCCTTTGTGGAGGGAGCGGAGTCCCGCCGAAAGCGGGCTTCGCGAGCATCCCGGGGTTAGCATCGGCAGGTGACCGAGAACGCCGCTGTTCCCGAGGTGCTTTGGCGACCCGACCCGGACCGGGTCGCTGACTCGAAGATCGAGGCCTTCCGCCGATGGCTGCGCGAGCAGCGCGGCGTCGACCTGTCCGATTACGACGACCTGTGGCGCTACTCGGTCGAGCACGTGCCGGAGTTCTGGGCCGCGGTCGCGGAGTTCTTCGGCGTGCGCTGGCACGAACAGCCGCGGGAAATCCTGTCCGGCGCGATGCCGGACGCGAAGTGGTTCGACGGCGGCACGCTCAACTACGCCGAGCACGCACTGCGCCCGGACACCGGCGGCGCGACGAAGGCCGACGACGAACTCGCGGTGATTTTCCACCGCGAGGACGGGCTTGCCGAGCAGTTCACGTACGGCGACCTCCGTGCGCACGTCGCTGCCGCGCGGGCGGCGTTGCGGGCTTTCGGCGTCGGCAAAGGAGATCGCGTCGTCGCACTCGCGCCGAACTGTCCGCAGACGCTCATCGCCTTCCTCGCCACCGCCAGCCTCGGCGCGATCTGGTCGTCGTGTTCCCCGGACTTCGGGATCCGCGCGATCGCCGACCGGTTCACCCAGATCGAGCCGAAAGTGCTCATCGCGGTGAACGGATACGCCTACAACGGCCGGAATTTCGACATCCGCGGCACCGTTCAGCAGCTGCGCGAACAGCTTCCGGCGCTGGAAGTCACGGTTTTGGTGAAATACCTGGGAGACGGGGCTCTCGACGGTGCCGTCGACTGGAACGCGATGCTCGCCGAGCACGCCGGCGGGGAGCTGGCGTACGAGCCGGTGGAGGCCACGCATCCGTTGTGGGTCCTGTATTCCTCGGGCACGACCGGGCTCCCGAAGGGCATCGTCCAAGGCCACGGCGGCATCGTCGTCGAGCACTTCAAAGCGCTCGGCCTGCAGAGCGGGCTCGGGCCGGGCGACCGGTTGTTCTGGTTCACCACCACCGGCTGGATGATGTGGAACTTCATCGTCTCCGGGCTCCTGGTCGGCGCCACGATCGTGCTGTACGACGGCAGTCCCGGCCATCCGGACCTGAACGCGCTGTGGCATCTGGCCGAACAGCACCGGATCACCTACTTCGGCACGTCCGCGCCGTTCATCCAGAGCTGCCTCAAAGCAGACCTCGCGCCGGCCGAGCGCTACGACCTCAGCGCGCTGCGCGTCGTCGGCTCGACTGGTGCGCCGTTGTCGCCGGAGGGCTTCCGCTGGATCGCCGACGCGATCGGCCGGGACGTGCAGATCTGCTCGGTCTCCGGCGGCACCGACCTGTGCGCGGCGATCGTCGCCGCCGCGCCGGACGTGCCGGTGTGGCTCGGCGAGCTGTCCTGCCGGGCGCTCGGCGTGGCCGCGGCGGCGTTCGACGAGCACGGCCAGCCGGTGGTCGAGGAGGTCGGCGAGCTGGTGATCACCGAGCCGATGCCGTCGATGCCGGTGTCGTTCTGGAACGACCCGGACGGTTCCCGGCTGCGCGAGGCGTACTTCGAGACCTACCCGGGTATCTGGAGGCATGGCGACTGGGTCAAGATCACGCGCCGCGGTTCGGCCGTGGTCTACGGCCGCAGTGATTCGACGCTCAACCGCGGCGGCGTCCGGATGGGCACCGCCGAGTTCTACCGGGTCGCGGAAGGGTTCGCCGAGGTCGCCGACTCGCTGGTCATCGACACGTCGGCGGCGGGCAACGACGACGGGCAGCTGCTGTGTTTTCTCGTACTCGCCGACGGCGCCACGCTCGAGGAAGTCGAGCCTGACCTGCGAAAAGAGCTTCGCAACGCACTGTCGCCACGACACGTACCCGATCGGTTCATCGTCGTTTCCGAGATTCCCCGTACGTTGAACGGTAAGAAGTGCGAAGTACCAGTGAAGCGGATCCTCTCCGGAGTCGCGCCGGAGAGGGCGGTGAGCAGGGACGCGCTGGCCAATCCGGCCGCGTTGGCCCCCTTCGTGGAGCTCGCCGCGGACTGAACGCGCAAGCGGGGGGAAGCATGGCAAGGCCGTGCGTGTTGCACGCGTGGTGACGGAGACGCGCGCGCAGCACACTTGGCAGGTGGCCGGCGTCACGTCGGTCGTCGCGATCACCTGGGTGACCAGGCTGGCCGGGCTGCTGGCGATCGTGTCCACGGTCGTCCCGGTGGGCCGCGACGTGCGCGGGCACGTGGCCAAATGGCTGGAGCTGCCGAGCGAAGCGACCACCGCGGCGGCCGCTGTGGCGCTGGTCACCGGTGTGTTGCTGATCATGCTTGCCGCCGGGCTGCGGCGGCGCAAGCGCCGCGCTTGGCAGCTGGCGGTCGGCTTCGCCGCGCTGCTGGCGTTGTCACACCTCGGGCTGCGACACGTGTTCGGCGCGGGCGTGGTGTCGGTGGTGCTGCTGGCCGGGCTTCTCGGCACCCGGCGGTACTTCATCGCCCGCCCAGACCCGACCGTCGGCCGTTGGCGCGCGTTGCGGGTGCTTCTGCAGCTGGTGCTGGCCGGATTCGTGCTCAACTTCGTGCTGCTGTCGGTCGCACCCGCGCGGATGCTCGACCCGCTGAGCTTCGGCGACCGGCTGTCCCAGTCCGCGCTCGCGCTCACCGGCGTCAGCGGGCCCGCGGTGTTCCACGAGATGTGGTTCGAGGACTTGTCCGCGTCGATCGGGCTGCTCTTCAGCATCACCGGCGTGCTGGTGTCGGCGTACTTCCTGCTGCGCTCGGCCGAACCCGCGCCCGAGCTGTCCGACGACGAACTGGCACGGCTGCACGAACTGCTCAAGCAGCACGGGGACCGGGACTCGCTGGGCTACTTCGCGCTGCGCCGCGACAAGTTCGCGGTGTTCTCCAAGACCGGCAAGGCGGCCGTCACGTTCCGCGTGATCGCCGGGGTCGCGCTGACGTCCGCCGACCCGCTCGGCGACCACGAGGCCTGGCCGGGCGCGATCGAGGAGTACCTGGGCATCTGCCAGCGCAACGCCTGGATTCCCGCCGCGATGGGCGCGTCCGAGCTGGGCGCGACGGTGTGGGCCCGGTTCGGCCTGGAGGTGCTGGAAATCGGCGACGAGGCGGTCGTCGACACCAAGACGTTCACGCTGGAGGGCCGCGTGATGCGCGGGGTGCGGCAGGCGGCGTCGCGGACGAAGCGGGCCGGCTACAAGGTCCTCGTGCGGAGGGCGGAGGACCTGCGGCCCGGCGAGCTGCCCGAGCTGGTGCACCTGGCCGCCGCCTGGCGCGGCACCGAGACCGAACGCGGGTTCTCGATGGCGCTGGGCCGCATGGGCGACCCGGGTTCGGTGCTCGTCACCGCGGAACAGGGCGGGCGCGTGCGAGGTGTGCTGCAGTTCGTGCCGTGGGGCGAGCGGGGACTGTCGCTGGACGTGATGCGGCGGGACCGCACCGCCGACAACGGCGTGAACGAACTGATGATCTCGGAGCTGCTGCTGTACTGCCGCGAGAACGGCATCGACCACGTGTCGCTCAACTTCGCCGCCTTCCGCGCCCTGATGGAACAGGGCCAGCGCATCGGCGCCGGCCCGGTCGCGCGGCTGTCGGCGAAGGTCCTGCACTTCTTCTCGCGCTGGATCCAGATCGAAAGCCTCTACCGGTTCAACGCCAAGTTCCAGCCCCGATGGGTCCCGCGTTACCTCGTCTACCCGGGCGTCGGATCGCTCCCGCGCGTCGGCATCGCGACCTTCGAAGCCGAGGGCCTCGGCGGCCGTTCTCCCTGGTTGCGGCGGCTGCTGCAGCGTTAAGGGGGGTGCCTTCCCGAGGGGCGGGAGGGGTGTGTAACCTATCTGAGCAGTGGTCGTTAGGACCCAGGAGGCTTCGCCTAGTCTGGTCTATGGCGCCGCACTGCTAATGCGGTTGGGGGTAACCCCCCCTCCCGGGTTCAAATCCCGGAGCCTCCGCTGGTGCCTGTTTCGGCAGGTGCTAGGTTAACAACTGAACACGCGCCCGTAGCTCAGCTGGATAGAGCATCTGACTACGGATCAGAAGGTCAGGGGTTCGAATCCCTTCGGGCGCACTGTCTGGTCGAGACAGCATAGCAAAAACCCCCTGGTGACAGGGGGTTTTTGCTTGTCCGGACGCGGTTTTTCACCTGCGCCGGGAGCGATCGGTTGCCGCGTTATGGCTCGGTTTCTGTTGCGTGCTCGAGGATGTCGGCGATCTGGCGAGCTGTGCGCCCCGCGTCGTCGAGCCGGGTCGCGAGCGGCCGGTAACCAGTGCTGGTTGGTCGGATTCTGGGAATTCGGGTATCCGCCCTGGCGCCCGGTCGGGTTCGGCACCCCCGCGTTTTCTCGCCGCTCGACCAGTATCGCCACTCGCCAGTCATGACGGTCCTCGCGTCTGGCGAGAAGTCGAACAGCTCAGCGGTGCGCGGCTCATCCGGGCGCGGGGAATGTCCGGTGTGGATGAAGCGTCGGTGGGCGGGCGGAGATCCTTCCCACGACGCGAGCAGCGGGAGGTTCCGCGCGGTGGGCCCATCCGGTTCGATCCGCTTGCTCACCGACGTGCGGTCGGTGACGCCGTGATCATCCCACCAGCGTGCCACGTCCGGGTTGGCGGTCCGCAGCTCGGCGACCAGCGCGGCGAGGCGCCGGTCGCCGGGGTGCCGGCCGACCTCGTACCGCATCGAACCGACGGCCGCGGCGGCGAAATCGGCCCAGTTCAGGATGCGCTCGCGGGCAAGCGTGCCCCGTGCGAGGGCAGCGCGCCGCAGTCGGCTGACCCCGGCCTGCTGCGGGTGATGGACAGCGGGGCTTTCCTGCGTTCGCGGCGGGACCGCCTGACCCCGGCGCAGGCGGGGATCGAGCCGTTCCCCGGGCCGCGGCGGGTACCCGGGCTGCGCCGCGAGGAGCTCGCCGTGCTCGCGGGGCTCAGCCCGGACCACTACAGCTGCATCGATCAGGGCCGACAACCGACTATCCGCGAGGATGTCGTGGCAGCGCTGTCGCGGGCGCTCGGCCTGAACGACATCGAACGCGAGCACCTGCGCGACCTCGCCGCCCCGGTTGGATGGCGGAGGCCGGGCACGCGTTCGTCGGCCTCTACTCCGCCTCGAAGGCCGCCGAAGCACAGCTCGCCCGCAGTTGGGCGGCCGAGTTCGGGCCGAAGGGCGTGCGCGTGAACACCGTCGCGCCGGGTGCCACGCGCACCCCGATCAATGACGGCTCGGCGGACGTCATCCGCCGGATAACTGACGACCTGCCCGCCGGGCGCGCGGGCTAACCAGCGGTCGCCGCCCGCGAACGGCCAAACAGGTTCGGCCCGTATTCAACTCACGATGACGCGCAGCCGTGCCATCCCATGACGTTCTTGCCGGTCATGGCGCACGTCGGCCGAGCGGGCGCACTTTCTGGTCGAGACAGCTTAGTGAGAAACCCCCTGGTGACGGAGGGTTTCTCACTGTCCGGGCTAGAGCCGGGGCCATTGGCGCGAAGCACGGTGCCCGTCGGCGGACGGCAGGCAGTGCCGCACAGTTTCCGCGGATTCACCTCTTCAATTCACCGGCAGGAGATAGCCGCCAAGCTTTCCGGAAATTGGCAATCCGCGTGATTCCGCTGCGGCGCGGAGAGCGAGGAAAGCCCCGCTGTCCGCGCCGTGTCCGCGAGGATGTTACTTGTCTTTCTTCTTCGGCAGATGTTCGGCGGCCTTCTTGCCCGCCGGGCCCAGTTTGTCGAGCACCGTGCGCACGCCGTTGACCACGGCGTCCCCGACGGGGTTCGGGTGATCGTCGTCCGGGTCGCCGATGCCGCTCGCCGCGCCGCTGGAACCTGAGTCCATGATGGTTCTCCCTCTCTGGTGTAGTGATTTCCGATTGCCGATTTGGTTGGCGAATTACCCGCTATTTCATGCTACGCACTCGGCGCACCCACAACAACCGGGCGATTTGGGCCTCCTCTCCGGGAACGGCGCCGAGCCGATTGTTCATGAGGTGGACGTGCTGGAATGCGGCGCGGTAAGGCGTAACGCGGCGGGCCGAATCCCGGTACTCCGCCCAGAACCGCTCGGCGTAGCGGCGCAGCGGGCCGCCCACGGAGTCGGTTTCGAGTTCCCGTGCCACGGTTTCGGCGAGGCGGCTCGCTTGGCGGAGGGCGGCTGGATCGCCGGGGTGCGCGGTCGCGGCAGCGGGACGCCAGGCGACGGTCCGGGCCCCGCGACCTGACCAGTACCACGCGTACTGGTGCAGAAAACTCACCTGCTGCGTCGTGGGCAGACCGTCGGCGAGGACCGCGGTGTGGGCCGCGGCCAGTGCGATGCGCCGGGCCGGCGTGCGGGCGGGCAGCAGCTCCAGGGCGGTTTCACTGCCGAGATGCGCGACGCGTTCGGCGAACTCCACGCCGTCCGGCCCGCGGAACTTCGCCAATTCCGGTTCGTACCAGCGTTTCACGACTTCCGCGCCGTGTTCGGCGAAGCGCCGATCCAGGTCCGCTTCGACCTCGGCCGCGGCTTCGGGCCGCGCCTTGAGCCGTACGCGCAGCTGAAGGCCCGACATGTCCATGTACTGCAAGAAAAACCACCGCCGCAACCCTTCGCGGTGCGCGGCGACGACAGGGTGCACGACTTCCCGCAACAGCGTCGGAACGGGGCGGAGATCGGGCACGTAAACCCGCCAATAGCGCCACTCCGGGCGTAGCACGGCATCAATCATGGGTCACCACCGTGAGGAATTCCGTGACGCGTCCGGCGGTCGCACCCGCGGCGGGCAGCGCTTCGGTGAATTCGAGTTCCTCCGCGCCGCCCAGGCCTTTCAGCGCCGTCCACGCCGCGAGCGGGGAGTCGAAGCTGAGCCATTGCGGTTTGCCCAGCGGCGTTCCGCCCGCAGCGAGCCCGCGGACGAACAACTGCTCGGGCAGCCCGTGTTCGGCACGGAACATCCGGCCGGCGCGGAGGAAGTCGAGGTCCGGCCCGCTGCCAAGCTGCGGGAGCGCCGACGCGGGCAGCGTCCAGCGCGCCCGGCGCAGCACGAGGCGCCCGTCGGTCACCCGGTCGCGGAAGCCAGGGCCGGGCGTCGGTGCCCACGGGCCGAGCGACAGCCACGGGTCCGACAGGAGTTGCAGCACGCGGGGCACGCTGCGCAAGAGGTGTGCGGGCACCGCGCCGAGATAGCTCAACGCCGCGGGACGGCCAGCTGGGTCGAGGATTTCGAGGGTGCCGGTGGCCGGGTCGTGGCGCACGCGGAAACCGTCGATCGGCACGCCGCCGTAAGCACGTTCGGCTCCCCAGGACAGGACGGGCGTCGCCCGCACGGCCGGGCGTTGCGTGTCCGTCCAGTCGGCGTGTGCGGTCAGCTGGTAGACCGCCGCGTCCGGAAACCGCCGTTCGTGCAAGGCGGTCATCGCCGTTTCGACCTGATCGGACAGACCCGGCACGCCCGCCCAGCGCGCGACCGCGCCGAGGTAACCCGGATGGACCTGGTTGAGCACCAGCGCGTCGCCCGCGACCTGCCAGAACACCGAGTGCGCGGGCCGTCCGACGCTCGCCCCGGACACCTCGCGCGCCTGCGGGTCGGGCACCGCGCACCGCGAGAGCCACCACATCGGGTCCAGGTCCCGCACCGCGCGGAACGCGAATTCGGCGAGGTCGGCGGTGCCTTCGCGGTAGTGGTGCACGAAAAACCGGACCAGGTCGAAGTAACCCGCCCGGGGCCGCACCATCGAGCGCAACACGCCTTCGAGACGGTCCAGTTCGTCGGGAACCCACCCGGGCGGGGCGGTTTCCGGCTCCGGCCCGTGCGCGACGGTTTCGTGCACCAGGCCCAGTCCGTCGAGCCATCCGGCGCGGGCCGGATCGCGCTCGGCCAACGTCGTGCGCAGGCGGGAGCGCAAGGCGAGCACGGCTTCGGCCCGCTGGCGTCCGTTTTCCTTGCCCGCAACGACCTTTTCGGCTTCGGCCAGTGCGGGCTCGCCCCACGCCGTGAAGTGCCGAGGTTCGGTCAGCTGCCACGGCGGCACCAGCAGCAGCAGGCCCTGGTCCAGCAGCCGACGCAGCTCGTCGGGCGAGCATCCCAGCAATACGGCCAGTTCTCGCAGGCGGCGCGGGCGAGCGTCGAACGGCACCGGACCGGGCAACGCCGTGACCTCGTCCTCGCGGAAGTACACGCCACTGCGCTTGAGGTGGACCGGCAACGCGGCGAGCCACTCGTCGCCGACCAGCCTGGTGTCCACATTGGGCAGCACCATCGGGTCGCTGGCCAGCGCCGCGTAGGCGAGCCGCGCGGCGACCCGCGAAGAACTCACCAGCCTGCGTTCCGGGCCGGGATCGACCGCCCCGGTGAAGCCGCCGACGCCGACCGTGGTCAGCGTGCCGAACGGACTGGGCTTCAGCGTGGTCCGCACCAGATACGACACCGCGCTGCGGCTCAGCCTGCCGCCGGGTTTGCCCAGCCCCGGCCGGTCGGTGAAGGCCGTGACGAACTCTGGGCTGGCCAGCGCCAGCCCGGCGAGCACGTCGGGGGTCCGCAACGCGGCCGACACCGCGCGCTGTGCCGCCGCCAGCTCGCCGGTCAGGGCCCGAGCCGCTTTTTCCAGCAGTTCCCGCTCTCGCACCAGCGCTTGGTGCCACTCGCCGAGCCGCTCCGCGTCCGCCGGGGCCAGCACCTCGCGCGAGAGCCGGAGCCCGGCCTCGTCGGTGCGGTCGTTGAACACGCCCCGGCGCAGCCGGATCAGCCCGCGCCGCTGGTCGCGCGACAGTTCGTCGCGGCCGATGACAGCGTGCAGCAGATCGCAGACCGGTTCCCGCAGCGCGGTTTTGCGCGCCGCGGCGGCCTCGGCCTCCTCCAGCAGGGCAATGGTCTCCGGGGCGCGCAGGCCGTCGAGCACCGCGGCGGAGAGACCGCAGACCCGGGAGACGAGCAGTTCGGCCATGGCCGTCACCGCCGATGCGCGGCCAGGGCCTCGGCCTGCCAGCCCGGGTCGTTGCCCGCACGCCAGTCGAGCGCGCCGTCCCCGCTCACCGGGGCCGGCAGTTCCGCCGGGGCGCTGCCGAGGATGAACTCGCCGACCGAGGACTCCCGCAGGTAGTCGAGCTTGAACGCGCGAGCCGACGCGTCGGCGTCCCCGCTGCCCAGCCCGCATCCGGCCAGCCCCATCGCGGTCGCCACCAGGTACATCGTCTGGTACAGCGCGCCGGCGTGTTTGAGGGTCACGGCGTAGGCGATCGACTGGTACTTCCACGACAGCCGCTGGAAGCGCGACGTCATGGTCACCAGCACGTCCGGCACGGCTTGGCCGCCGGTCGACAGCGTCGCGACGGACAGCAGTTCCTCCCGCGCGTCCTCGTCGGCGTTGACCAGCCGCAGCACGTGCTCGCCCGCGTCGTAGTGGTAGATGCCCGGCGCCAAGCCGTGGCACCGGCGCACGGTCAGGTACAGCTCCAGTTCGTAGCCCGCGCCTCCGCACGGGTACGGACGGCTCGACCCCTCGTACGGCATGCGCGCCTCCGGCCGCGGACCGTACGTGCCGCGCACCCGCGCGGTGCGGTACAGGAACTCGCCCAGCTGCTCCGCGGTGATCGGCTTCTCGCCGTACGTCCGGATGGACTGACGCGCTTCGATGGCCTCCTGCAGGCCCGGGTCAGCCGAGCGTACGGTGTCGAACTCGGGGCGGTACAACGCGATCGCCGGGCCTTCCGGGGCGGGCTTCACCGCGGGCAGCGGCTCGATCTGGCCCACGTAAGGGAATCGGCCGCCGAACGCCTCGTCGGTGCGCCCGATCCGGCTGCGGCTGTGGAAGTACAGGTCGTGTACGTCCCACTGGCGCAGCACGTCGTCCTGGTCCGCCGGGAACTCGCCGTCGGTTCCGAGGTCGAGGAAACCGGCACCGGCCAGCGCGGCCAGCACGGGATGCCATTCCGGGGCCAATTCGGAGACCGGTCGCGCGACGGCGAGCGCGGCCACGGCCCCGGTGAGCGCCGCGTCGAGGAGCACCGCGCGGTACTTCCCGATCGGCGACTCGACCACCAGCTCACCGCCGCGGCGGCGCAGCAGGCTGAACTTGCCGAGGCGCAGCCACGCGCCGGCGATCTCGGGCAGTTCGGGCCGCAACGGCGTCACGCCGGTGCGCTCCAGCACGGCCACACGCTCGCCGCGCAGCCGGAAACCGGCGGCGAGGAACGGTTCCACCTTGGCCAGCACGGCGGCGACCGGCGAGTTCGGGTGCTGCGCGACCAGTTCCTCTTCGGTGTGCAGCCCGGCGCGGACCTGCTCGAGTGCTTCGAGCATCGGCGCGCCGACGCCCTTGAGCCGGTAGCCCGCGCGGTCGGCGAGCCCGAGCAGGACTTGATCGTCCTTGTGCAGCAAGGAAATGTCGCGGCGGAAGGTGACGACGGTTTCGGCGGTGCGTTCGAGCGTGGTCATAGGAACATCGCAATCGGGTTGAGGTCGGCTTCGGACGGCTTGTGGTCGATCCAGCCCAGCTCCAGCGGCACGTCGTACAGCCGGCCGGGCGCGAAGCGGGGCCAGAAGTGCCGCATCCCGGGCACCAGCACCCGCACCACCGGCAGGCCGATGTCGACGCGAGTCTGGTCCAGCACCAGCATTTCCATGCCGTGCTCGGCGACGATCCGCTCGGCGCGCAGCACGTCGTCGCGGACATCGGTGCTTTCGTAGCGGGCGAAGTCGGCCTTGGTCCGCCGCGGGCCTTCGGCCGGGAGCACGTACGGCTGGTTCTCCGTCGTCGCGGTGCGCCACCAGTGCAGCTGGTCCGGGTCGTTGTAGGCGTAGGTGCCCGAACCGTCGGCCTTCATGCCGATCACCGCGGGCAGGAACTGGTTCATCTCCGACAGCGCCCGCCCGATCGCCACCTCCACGTCGAAGTGGGCGCCGAGCGCGAACAGGATGTCCTGCGCGGGCTTGTCCCGGCGGACCGAAACCGCGGCCACCGACGGGATGCCGAGGTCGTTGGTCAGGTCCAGCACCCAGGTGTCGCGTTCGAGAGCGTCGTAGCGCTGCTGCCATTCGGCGAAGTACGGAACGTCGAAAGTGGACAGATCGATGGCCGGGCGGCGCAGCCGGTGGTACCACCACATCGCGACCGTGTCGCGTTCGACGAGTTCCATGAAGCCCTGCAGCACCGCGTCCTCGAGACTGGTGCCCGCGGCGCAGCCGTTGGAGTTCGCTCCGGCCTGGTACCGGCTTTCCGGGTGGTGGTAAGCGAAGTAGAGCCCGGAGGTGGGGAACAGCTTGGTGCGCTGCTCGGTCAGCGACCACACCGGCGACCACTCGACCTCGGCGTGCGGGTCGAGATCGTCGGCGACCCAGTGGAAATGCGACGGGCGCGCGTTCCATTCGGCCCGGTCGCGGAACTGCGCCTCGCTGTACAGGTGCACCGCGTTGGGGTGGATCACCTCGGCCGGGTCCAGCTCGGTGTAGCGCGCGGTGCGGCGGGCTTCGTCACCGTGGAACAGACCGGAATACCGCTCGATGGCCTCGCCCAGCGCGGACGCCTTGGCCTGTGCGTCGCTCATTCCCTTGCCCGCGCTGCAACTGCGCAGCCCGGCCCGCAGGTCGTTGGCGTTGGCCATCGGGATCGCGAAGTTCTGGCCCGCGGTGTAGGTGTGCAGACCCTCGACCTCCAGCGGCACCTTCACGAGGTTGCTGATCGGGCCGGTGACCGGGCTGATCAGGTGCTCGTACCGGGCGACGAACTGCTCCGGCGGACGCGAGCGGTACCCGCCGTCGCTGCTCGCCATCCGCGGGCGCGATTCGATCCGCACGGGCGTTTCCTGGCGGCGCGCCTGCAGATCCGGCTCACCGCACAGCGGGCACTGCGGGCGCCGCTGGAACGGGTGGTGCTCCTGGGTAAGGCTGATCGTGTCGAGCGTGATCACCTCGGCCTGCCACGGCGCGCCGTACTCCGCGGCGACCCCGCCCGGCGGCTGCGGCATCGCCGCGCGTCCCGCGGCGAACGCCCCGGTGAGCCACTTGCCCACGTGCAGCGCGGCGAGCCGATGCGCCAGGTCCTGGGTGACCGGGGTGCCAGTCACCGAGTTGACCAGCGCGGGGCTGTCGAGCACGCCGCGCTGGCGCAGGTAGGAGGCGAGCACGTTCTTGTTGGACAGCCGCACCCGCAGGCATTCGTAGCAGCCGGTGACCTCGGGTTCGAAAACCGGGCCGACCCAGATCATGCTGCCGACCGGCTTCACCGGCAGCCACGGCACCCCGGCCTCGTGGAACTGCTTGCCCCATTCGGCGAGTTCCGGGCGCAGGTAGTCGTCGGTGAGCACGACGGTGAACCCGCCGGGCTCGCTGGTCACGGTGGTGCCGAGCGCCCGCAACGCCTCGGCGAATCCGGCGGCGTCGACGTCGCCCGCGGTCCGCACGCGTACGTTCGCCGCGGCGAGCCGGCGCACCGCGTCGTCCCCGTCCACCCCGGACGCTTCCCAGTAGCCGCCGACGCGCGGGTCGACCTCGGGGTCGACCTCGACCACGTAGCCGCTGCGGCCCAGCCGGTCCAGTGCGACGTCGATCCGCGCGGGGTCGGCCTCGGCGAGTTCGGCCTTGATGTCGTCGCGGCTCAGCTGCCCGTCGGCCAGCAGCGGCGCGAGCTGTTCGACCAGCGCGCCGGCCAGCCGGGTTTGCGTGGTCCGCTCGCTCGTGAGGTACACCGCGTCGCCGGGCACCGTCAGCACCCGCAGCGACCGGTTGAACCTCGTGACCCGGTTGATGCTTTTCGTCATGGTTGTTCCCCTCAGTCGAGCCGGCGGGCGGTGCCCACCAGCCGGGCGAAAGCCTCCGAATGACCGGCCACCTCGGCGAACGTGCCGAGGCTGGCGATGCGGCCGTGCTCCAGCACGGCGATCCGGTCGGCCGAGCGGATGGTGGACAGCCGGTGGGCCACCACCACCCGGGTCAGCCGCAAGTCGTCCACCGCGCGGCGCACCAGCTCCTGCGCGGCGGCGTCGAGCGCGCTGGTCGCTTCGTCGAGCAGCAGCACGGACGGGCGTTTGGCCAGCGCGCGGGCCAGCAGCAGTCGTTGCACCTGGCCGCCGGACAGCCCGCTCTCGCCGTCGGTGACCTGGGTGTGCAGGCCCATCGGCAGCGCGCGGACGACGTCGGCGAGCTGTGCCGATTCCGCCGCCTGCCAGGCCAGGCGCAGGTCCGTCTCGCCGGTCGCCCCGCAGATCACCTCGGCGAGCGTGCCGCGCATGAGCGTGGCGTCCTGTGCGACGTAGCCGATCCGCGTCCGCAGTTCGTCGACGTCGCAGTGGCGGACGTCCACGCCGTCCACCAGCACCCGGCCGCGGTCGGCGCGGTCGAGGCCGAGCAGCAGCCGCAGCAGGGTCGACTTGCCCGCGCCGGACGCGCCGACCAGCGCGACGAATTCTCCCGGCTCGATCCGCAGCGAAATGTCTCGCAGCAGGTCGCGGGTCTGGCCGGGATAGCGGAAGCTCACGCCGTCGAGCACCACCGCGCCGCGAGCGCGGGGGAGCGGAACCGGGTTCGGCGGCGTTTCCGGGCGGGTCGTGAGCACCGGCGCGAGCCGGGCGTGCACCGGGCCGATCGAGAACAGGCCGACCAGCGCGCCCTGCAGCCGCGCGGCGGTGAGGTTGAGCGTCATGGCGACCATGACGACGGTCCACTGCGCGGTGAAGCCGAGCCCGGCGGTCATCGGCAGCAGCACCGCGAGCAGCGCCGGATAGCACGCCACGGCCAGTGCGCTCGCGATCTCCGAGTACCGCAACCCCTTGTCGTCCGACCGTTTCTGCGCGGTGAACGCTTCGCGCCAGCGACTGACCACATAGGACTGCGCGCCGAACGCCCGTACGTCGTCGATGCCGAGCATCGCCGGGTACACCGCGGCCTGCACGTCGTCGACCGCGGCCAGCACGTCGGTGTCGTGCCGTTGCTGGCGCACGGAAAGCCACAGCATCGCGCCCAGCACCAGGCCGAACATCCCGGTGGCGGCGACCGCGAGCCACGGGTCGAGCAAGGCCAGCAACGCGACCGCGACGAGCGCGAACACCGCGTGCAGCGCGGCGGTCAGGCCGCCGCTGCCGAGGAGCCCGCGCAGCTGGCCGACGCCCCCGGCGAAGCCCATCAGCCGGCGCAGCGGGTACTGGCGGAAGAACGCCGAGGGCAGGCTCAGCAATCGTTGCCACAGCGCGGATTCGAGCCGGTCCTGGGCTCGGTCGGTGAGGGTGAGCAGACCACGTTCGACCACCGCGGTGGTCAGCAGCTGCAAGGCGAGCAGCCCGGCGAGCGCTCCGGCGGCGTACGGCACGGCGTCGTGGTTCGCCGCGGCGATCGCGATCGCCAGCACCATGCCCGCCAGCGGCACGACGAATCCGAACACCGTCGCCAGCAGGCCGAGCACCGCCGTGACTGCCAGCCGGACTCGTTCGCCTGCCAGCGCGAACGACAGCAGTCCGCGTCCGGTCATTCCTTCGGGCGGCAGCGTGGTCATCCGGCCACCTCCGCGAAGTCGCGATACCCACGAGCGTGCGCGACGAGGTCTTCGTGCGTGCCGTAGACGCGGACCTTTCCTCGGTCCAACAGCACGACGGTGTCGTCGCCGCGGACCTCGGAAAGCCGGTGCGCCACCACGATCGTCGTGGTGCCGCGGGCCCGCAGCGCCGCGTCGATCCGTCCGGCGAGAGCCGTTTCGACCGCACTGGTCGCTTCGTCCAGCACGAGCACGCGCGGGTTGCGGGCGAGCGCGCGGGCCAGCGCGAGCCGTTGGCGCTCGCCGCCGGAGAAGTTGCGGGCCTGCTGGCTCACCGTGGCTCTGTCGACGCCGCCGCGCAGCGCGATCGTTTCGGTGAGCTGGGCGTCGGCGAGCGCGGCGGCGATCGCGTCGTCCGGCAGCCGCGTGCCCAGCTCCAGGTTTTCCCGCACGGTGCCCTCGAAGAACGCGGGCCGCTGCGGCACGTACCCGACCAGCGACGGCCGCACCGAAGGCGGAAGGTCCGCGGTGCGCTTGCCGTCGACGAGCGCCACGCCTGACCACGGCCGCACGAGTCCGGCCAGCAACTTCGCCAGCGTCGACTTGCCGCAGCCGCTCGGGCCCACCAAGGTCATGCGGCCGCCGGGCGGCACGTCGAGATCCAGCGAGACCAGCAGAGGTTCGGCGTTGGTGTCGTAGCCGTAGCGCAGGCCGCGCACGGTGACGCGGCCCGGTCCCACGGCGACCGGTGCGTCCACATCGGACGGATCGGTCTCGGCGCCCGCCACGTCGTCGTACGCGGCGAAGCTGCTGCGCAGGCCGCCGATCCGGTGCAGTCCGGTGACCAGTCCACCGGCGTGCAGCTGCCACACGCCGGCCAGCACGGCCACGGTGATGACTTCGCTGGGCGCGACCAGTGCGGTCAGCGCGAGGCAGACGGCGTACCCGAGGGCGTGCAGCGCCGTGACGCCGAGCCCGAAGCCGTGCTCGCCCAGTGCAACTTTCCGTTGCGCAGCAAGCACTTTGCGCTGCGCTGATGACCAGCGCGCGAACGCCTGCCGTCCGCTGCCTTCGGCCTTCACCGTGTCGATCGCGGAGAGCACGTTGAGCGAGAGCCCGTCGCGTGCCGACTGCTCGACCATGAGCGTCGACTGCCGTTCGGTGCCGGACCGGCGGCCGAGGCGCAGGAACAGGGCCGTGATCAGCGTGCTGCCAAGCAGGACCGCGGCGGCCGCGGGGGCGAGCACGGTCAGCACGACAAGCAGACCGAGCACCGCGGCGGCGTTCACCGCGACCGGGAGCACCACCGTGGTCAGTTGCTGCGCGATGGTGTCGGCGATCTGCACCCGGGCCGCGACGCCACCGGTGAAGCGGCGATGGAAGTAGCTGCCAGGCAAGCGGAGCAGGTGCCCGACGAGTTCGCTGGACCGCGTGAGCGAAGTGCGCAGAAGCGCTGCCGAAAGCAAGCGCTGCTGAGCCCAGCCCGCCAGCGCGACGCCGACCGCGGTGGCGGCCAGAAGCCACTGCGCACTCGGCCCGGCGGTCGCGGTGACCAGCGACCGGGCGAGCAATGCGGCCGTCACCGTCAGCGCGGCGGTGAGCACGCCCGCGGTGACCGCGCCGACAACCGCGGGCAGCCCGGCACCCAGCCAGCGCATCGCACGCGGCAGCACCCGCTGCGGCGCGCCACTTCGGGTGAACCCGGCACCGGGCCGGAAACCCAGGTACAGCCCGGAAAACCGGGAGCGGAACTCGGCCAGCGACAGCGTCAGCCTGCCCGCCGCCGGGTCGTGCAGCCGCACCCGGCCGTTTCGGCCGACTCGTTCCAGCACCGCGAAGTGCCGGTTGTCGACGAACACGACTCCGGGCGCGGCGAGTCCGCGCAGGGTGGCGACGTCGGTTTCGGTTCCGGAGAGCCGGACGCGCTTGGCGCTCACGGCGAGCCCGAACTGCTGCCCGCGCCGGGCGAGCGTCGCGGCGCTGATCCCGTCCCGGCCGCCGCCGCACGCTTGCGAAAGCTCCGGCCAGGTCAGGTGCTTGCCGAAACCGGCGAGCAGGATCCCGAGGCAGGCCGCACCGCAGTCGGACTCCTCGACCTGGCGGAATTCGGCACCCGCGCGGGAGCGGAAGCGGGTGCTCACCGCGCACCGCTTTCCGCGAGTGCCGGGGCGAAGGTCACCGGGAGCACGCGCGGGGTCGGAAAGGCCAGCGACTGCCGCCAGGGCAGTTCGGCGAGCGGACGGCTCGGGGTCGGCAGCCGGTGGTGCACCGCCTGAAGCAGCGACTGCGCGGTCATCGCGGCCAGCGCGCTGCCCAGGCAGTAGTAGCTGCCGTGGCCGAACGCGACGTTGCCGGTGATCGGCCGGTCCCACCGGAACTCCAGCGGATCGGCGAACTTCCGCGGGTCGAGGTTCGCGGCGGCGAAAGCCAGGATGACGGTGTCGCCCGCCTTGAAGTCCAGGGTGCCGACGGACAAGTCGTGCGTGACCTGGCGCGAGCCGAACGCGACCGGCGTGCGCAGCCGGATCGCCTCGGCGAACACGCGGTCGGCGCACTGCTCGTCGGCGGCGAGCGCGGCGGCGATCTCCGGACGCTCGGACAGCACGACGAGCGTGTTGGCGAGCGCGGCGGTCACGGTGTCGAGGCCGGTCATGAACAGCAGGAGCACCATGTCGACGGCCTCGTCGGCGGAGAGCTTGCCGTCCTGCTGCGCTTGGGCCAGGTGCCCGATCAGGTCGTCGGCCGGTTCCGCGCGGCGCCGGGCGAGCTGGCCGGCGACGTACTCGCGCAGCTCGGCGAACTCGGCGGCGGTGATCGGCGGACCGGCCTCGGGGTGCGCTTCGGCGAGGAAACCGGCGGCCAGCTGGTTCATCATGCCGGTGGCCCTCGCGGTGACCAGGTCGCGGTCGGCGGGCGAGATGCCCAGCAGCACGGCGGTGACCCGCGCGGGCAGCGGCGTCGCGATGTCGGCCACGAACTCGGCCTCGCCGCGCCGGAGGGGCACGGCCAGCAACTCGGCCACCACCTCGTCGATCCGGCCGCGCAGCGCGGCCAGCCGACGGCCGGAAAACGCTCCGGTGAGCACGCTTCGTAGCCGCTGGTGCTCCTCGGCGGCGCGCACCGACATGGTGCCGCTGAAGAAGCGAACAAACTGTGGGTTATCTCGGCGGACGTCCTCCTGGAACACCGGAGCCGCCATCGGGAAGCCGGGGTGGGTGCAGAGCCGGGTCACCAGGTCGTAGCCGGAAATGACCCACATCCCGTCGAACCGCACCACCGGTGCGCGTTCCGCGAGCTCCGCGAAGAAGCCCGGAGCGTCTTTGCCGAACGGCTCCTGACGGGCGAAGTGCCGCCACAGCCGCTGGACGATTTCTGCCATCCCCCAGTTCCTTTCTCGGCACGTGTTCGTCCGCACCGCGTGGTCGCCGCCGCACAATAAAAAGATTCATCATTCGGCGGCGACCACGGGTGTGCGTGGAATATCGGCTAATGCGCCTGGATCAGGTGGCGCAGCCGTAGGTGCCGAAGCACACCGGGCAGCCGATGCTGCCCGCCGTTCCGAAGCAATTGCTGGCTCCGGCCTCGGTGAGTTCCTCGATCACGAGCTCCTCGACCTGCGGGGCCTGCGTGGTAGCGTTCTCCATGGCAACCTCCCTTCGAAATTCGTTTCGCCGCGGATGTGGTAGGGGATTGTCAGCTCGAGCTCGCGGTGCCGACCGTGCCCGCCGAGCTCGGGCACCCCGCGGTGCCCACGCTGCCGAGGCAGAAGCTGCCCGCCTGGGCGTCCGACAGCTGCTCGATCGTGAGCTCGGTCGTGGCCGGCTCCAAGATCTCTTCGTTCATGGTGTTCTCCCTGTTCAGAGGGTCAGTGCGAGCTGACGGTGCCGTAGGAGCCCGCGCTGGAGGGGCAGCCGAACGTGCCGGCCGACCCGACGCACCAGCCGGCGCCGGTGGCGTCGGACAGCTCCTCGACGGTCAGTTCCTCGGTGAAGTCCTGCGACTCCTGCATGTCCATGTGCGTTGTCCTCTCAGGACCAGCTGAAGGCGGTGCCGATGCACGCCGGGCAGGTGGTGGAGCTGATGGTGCCGCCGGTGTTCGTGGTGCCGGCGCCGGCGACCTCGCCCAGCTCCTCCACCGTGATGTCCTCGGCGAACGCCTGCTCGACCTGCGTGTCGAACTCGTTCATGTTGATCTCCTCGGATGTGCTGACCAGTGTTTTTCCGGATGCGGACGCGCTCAGCCGAAGCTGGAAGCGGTGCCGACGCTCGACGGGCAGCCCGCGCTGCCGATCGAGAAGGCGGTGCCGGCCGCGGTGGTCTCGACGAGCTCCTCGACCTGCAGCTCCTCCACCGTGTCCACGACGTTGGTGCTCTCCTGCATTCCTTTCACCTCCTCCCGAGATAAAAGTGAAGGGAATTCATCTAGGGAGTGCAGGCGACCGTGCCCTGAACCCAGCCGTTAAAGCTGTAGCGGTACCGGTATTCCCCGCCCTGAGTACCGAGGTACTCCCATTCCGCCAGCTCGAATCCGACGTTTCTGAACTGTGTGCTGGGCACACACCTCGGCGGTGCCGGAACGCTGGCTTCCGTAGTGGACACACCGGATAAACCGGACACAACTACTAAAGCGGAAACGATCGCAGCGGTCATGATGCAAGCCCCCAGGCTTTTTGATTCCCCAGTTTTGCGCTATTCGCTTCGAGCGATTCGCACACGGCGAACGTAAACCAAACTCCGCGTCCGGGAGATGGGTAATGCGGCGATATCACCCATCTGGAGTAGTTAACTGTCAGATAATTTAGGGTTCCCTTAGGGAAGGTATGCTAAGGGTGCATGGCTGCCTACACAGCGGTGACCCTGAGTACTGGCTCCGGATAGCTCAGCGACCGGCCGCGAAGCCCGCCTTGGCGGCGAGCACCAACGCCCGCACGCCCGCCGGCAGCGCCTCCGGGGACGGGGCGAAGTCCGGCGAGTGGTTGGTCCCGCGGTCGCCGACGCCGAGCGTCCAGTAGCAGAGCGGCGCGCCGTCGGCCAGGTGACCGACGTCCTCGGCCGCGGCCACCGGCGCCGTCCAGGAGACGAAATCCGGACTGAGGGCGGTCAGGTGCGCGGCCCGCACGGCGAGCGTGAGCTGCCGGTCGTTGATCGTCGCGGGGGCCGAGCGGACCGTCTGGATCTCCGGCTCGACCGGCGCGCCGGACGCGGCGGCCTCGGCTCGGCACACGCGCTCCACGGCGGTCAGCGCGCGGCTGAGCGCTCCGTCGGTGGCCGAACGCACGCTCACCCCCAGCCGCACCCGGTCCGGGATCACGTTGGCCGCGTCGCCCGCGTGGAACGACCCGACCGTGACCACTACCGGTTCGGCGGGGCTGGTTTCCCGCGCCACCACCGACTGCAGCCGCACCACGAGATGTGCGGCCAGCACCACCGGGTCGACCGCGAGGTGCGGCGCGGCGGCGTGCCCGCCCCGTCCGTGCAAGGTGATCGCCAGTTCGGCGCACGGTGCGGTGATCGGCCCGGGCGAATGCCCGATCCGCCCCACCGGTCCCGGCACGGCGTGCTGCGCCAGCACGGCGTCCGGCTTCCCGAAAACGTCGTGCACGCCGTCGGCCACCATCGCCAGCGCGCCGTCGAGAGTCTCCTCGCCCGGCTGTCCGAGCACGAGCAGTCTGCCCCGCCAGCCCGCCCGGTCCCCGGCCAGCTCCGCCGCGGCGCCGACCACGGCGGCGAGGTGCAGGTCGTGCCCGCAGGCGTGCATCGCGGAACCGCTTGCGGCGTAAGGCAACTCTGTCCGCTCGGCCAGCGGCAAAGCGTCCAATTCGGAGCGCAGCGCGACCGTGGGCCCCTCGCCGTTGTCCAGGGCCGCGACGACGCCATGGCCCCCGACGCCCGTGCGCACGTCGAAGCCAAGACCGGTCAGCTCCCGCGCGAGGACGGCGGCGGTGCGCTCCTCGGCGCCGGAGAGTTCGGGATGGCGGTGCAGATCCTGGTACAGCTCGATCAGGTCCGTCACAGCCACCCGGCCTCCTCCGCGACCCGGTAGGCCGCCACGCGGTTGTCCACCTGCAGTTTCGTCAGGGTGCTCGACAGGTAGTTGCGCACTGTGCCCTCGGCCAGCGACAGCCGCGCGCCGATCTCGGCGGGACGCAGCCCGGCTCCGGAGAGCCGCAGCACTTCGAGCTCCCGGTCGGTCAGCGGCGTCTCGCCGACCGCGAGCGCGTCGGCGGCGATTTCGGGGTCGACGTGCCGTCCGCCGGCGCACACCTTGCGCACGGCGTCGATCAGCGCGTCCGGCGAGATGTTCTTCGTGACGAACCCGCGCACCCCGGCCCGCATGGCGCGGTGCAGGTACCCGGGTTTGCCGTAGCTGGTGACCACGAGAAGGGCGCACGGGATGCCCTCGGCGTGCACCGCCTCGGCGACCTCCAGGCCGGACATCCGCGGCATGTCGATGTCGACCATGGCACCGTCGGGACGTTCGCGCCGGATGGCTTCGAGCGCGTCGGCGCCGTTGTCCACGGCTTCGGCCACCTCGATGTCGTCGGCGAGGCTGAACACCGTGCGCAGGGATTCCCGGAGCAGGGCGTGGTCCTCGGCCAGCACGATCCGCAGGGTCATGAGTTTTTCCTCGGCAGGTCAAGGGGAACGCGGGCGGTGAGCACGAACTCGCCGTTCGCGTCGGTGTGGTCGAGCGTGCCGTGCACCGCGGCCAGCCGCTCGGCGAGACCGGTGAGACCGTGGCCCGCCCGGGACCCCCCGGAGTGCGGCCGGTCGTTGGAGATCCGGACGGTCAGCGCCGCCGGTTCGCGCACGAACTCGACGCGGCAGTTCTCCGCGGCACTGTGGCGCAGGATGTTGGTGCCGCCCTCGCGGATCGCCGCGCCGATCGCCTCGGCCGCGGGCGCGGGCAGGTCCTCGGGCACCGGATCGGCGACCACCCGGACGCCGGCGAGGCTGAGGATCGAGGAGGTGCCGCGCAGTTCCTCGGCGAGGCTGGGCTGCCGGTAGCCGGCGATCACCTTGCGCAGTTCGGACACCGAACCGCCGGCGAGTTCGGCGATCTGGACGAACTGGTCGCGCGCGGCGTCCTTGTCCGCGTCCAGCAGCCGCACCCCGAGTTCGGCCTTGAGCCGCACCACCGACAGGCCCCGGCCGAGCACGTCGTGCAGGTCGCGGGCGAAGCGCAGCCGCTCCTCGACCACCGCCATCCGGGCCAGTTCGTCGCGGCTGGCGTGGACCTCGGCCGCGTAGGCGACCAGCAGCCCCATCCCGGCCAGCACCACGACGGTCACGACCGAGCGGAGCAGGGTCTCGGCCACCGCGAACGCGGGCACGTCGTGCAGGAACGCGATGCCGGCCGTGCTGAGCAGCACGAGCAGCGGGAAAAGCCAGCGTTTGACCCCGGTGAAGCTGATCGCCGCGACCCCGGCGACCAGCGCGGGCAGCGCCAGCCACGCGGGGCCGAAGGCCAGCAGCAGGGCGTAGGACAGGCTGGTGGCGATGGCCACGTCGAGCAGGTGCTCGCTGCGCGAGGACGTACGGCGCACCACTGACCACACGACGCGGCCGATGGCGGCCAGCAGACCGGCTCCGGCCAGCACCGCGAAGAGGACGTCGACCACCGGGGGCCGGGTGCTGAGCCAGAGGAAGAACCCTTCGCCGGTGAACGCGACGACCGTGCCGAGGATCAGCAGCGCGACGACGCGGCCCAGTGTCCCGGGGCTCCACCGGTCCACACGTCCTCCCGCCTAGCCCGTCCGTTTCGGGTCCCATTTGAAGAAGCGCTTGCCCAGGCCGAGGGAAACGCCGATCCAGGCACAGAGTAGTCCCAGCGGCATGACGCACGCCCGGAACGACTGGAGGAATCCGACCTCGGGGGGCAACTGGGCGGTCGCCGGATTCGAAGCGAAGTCGCGGCCGAGGTAAGCGGTGCGCAGAATCTCGACCACCGAACTCGACGGCAGGTAGCGCACCGGCACCTGCAGGAAGTGCGGCATCTCCGACAGCGGGAAAACGATTCCGGACGCGAACATCATCAGGAACAGGAATGGCGTGACCAGCCACGTGGAGACCTCGCTGGTGGGCAGCAGACCGGAAACGCCGATCGCCAGCAGCGCGAACGTCAACGCGCCCAGCACGACGCCGACCAGCAGCAACAGCGGGTTCGCCGGAGCCGGGCCGTCCAGGTAAACGAGCCCGAAAACGAGCAGCACCACCACTTGCGCGACGCTGGTGACCGATCCGCTCATGGCTTCTCCGGTCATGATCGCGGTGTCCGGCAGCGGGGTGCCGCGAAGCCTTTTGTAAATCAGTTTCCCGCGCCGGCTCGTCGCCGAGTTCACGACGTTGTAGACGATCCAGACGAGGACGAATCCCATCATCCCGGGCAGCAGGTACACGCCGCCGTCGAGTCCGGCGATCTCGCCCTTGCCGTGCTGGCTCGCGGGCAATCCGATGCCGAGCCCGAGCGGAATAAGCACTCCGGTGAGCGCGAAACCGAGATCGCGCCAGTGCACCTTCTGCGACAGCAGGAATTGGGACCAGGTGTAGCGCCACCAGCCCAGCGATCGGCGGGCGGACAGCGCGGGTGCGGCGGCAGTCATCAGCGCTCCTTCGCGGTGACAGCGAGGTCGGCCTCGTCGGCGACCCGCAGGAAAACGTCTTCGAGCGAATTGCGCCGGACCTCGAGTTCGGAGATCCGCGCGCCGGCCCGGTGGGCCCAGTCGAGCAGCCGGTGCAGGTCCGCCTGCGGGTCGGTGCTGCTCAGCGCGTAGTGGCGGCCGTCCTCGGACACCCCGGCCAGTTCGACCGGCACCGGAGTCTCGCTGACGAACGTGACCGTCGAGCCGTGGTCGGCCCCGATCACCTCGCCGACGGAGCCGTGCCGCACGATGCGCCCGCGGTCCATGATCGCCACGCGATCGGCGAGATACTGCGCTTCCTCCATGTAGTGGGTGGTCAGCAGGATCGCCATGCCGCCCGCGACCATGTTCTCCAGCACCCGCCACGTGCGCCGCCGCGCCTGCGGGTCGAGGCCGGTCGTCGGCTCGTCGAGAAACAGCAGCTCCGGCCGCCCCAGCACGGCGAGCGCCAGGTCGAGCCGCCGCCGTTCCCCGCCGGAGAGCTTCCCGACGCGCGTGTTCCCGACCTTGCCCAGGTCGACCAGGTCGATCGCCTCGTCGATCGACATCGCGCCGGAGGTGAACCGCCGCCAGGCCCGGATCGACTCGACGACCGTCAGATCGTCGAAGAACCCGGCCTCCTGCAACATGATCCCGACCCGCGGCGCGATCTTCTCGCGCTGCTCGGCCGGATCGACCCCGAAGACCCGCACCCTCCCGGCCGAGGGCCGCCGGTACCCCTCCAGGACGTCCATGGTCGACGTCTTGCCCGCGCCGTTGGTCCCCAGCAACCCGAAAACCTCACCGGCGCGCACCGTGAAACTCAACCCGTGGACCGCGACGAACGACCCGTAGTCGATCCGCAGCCCGTCCACCTCGACTACTGCTTCCCTGCCCATGCCGACAGCGTCTCGCCGACCGCCTCGGACGGCACAGGAGCAGGCCTCACCGAACTGGGGTGGATTCCGCAGGCGGGATTCATGACAAACCTCATATTCGCAGGTCAGGGGTATGCCGCCGGAGGCGCACGAGGCGTGGGTTGTCACGCTGGTGAACGACAGCGCGCGGTCGTGGCGGCCCGGCCGGCGGAAGCCAAGGCAGTCGAGGCGGCGGCTCTCGCCAGGTGCCGTTATCCGTTCCGGTGCCGGGCATCGAGAAATGGTCGTGGTGTGCCGCGGCGGGGCGAGTTTCACGTCATTGAGGCGGCGGGGGTCCGAATGCGCTCAGGAGCGCAGTTGAGCTCCGCAGGGCCTTTGGTCTTCCGCTCAACTGGCTTTTTTCGAGCGCGCAAACAACTCCCTGGTGTTCGCGGGCAGGCTCTCATTAGGATGCCCAGTCGTGACCGAGCCGAGCGCGTCCTTACGTGAAGCGGAGTACGACCGCCTCCTCAACCGCTTGCGAGAGCGCTTGGTGGAGTTGGCTCACGAGGCGTTGGACGGAGAGGTCTCCGCGAAACAATTCGCCGAGACCGCCAAGGGCGACCTCGAGCGGATCAGCAGCGAGGTCAAACACCGGATCGCCAGGAGTGCCGACGAAGCGCTGGGGGCGACCAATCCGCAGATCGAAGAGCTTTGGGCAGCGGAAAAGAACCTTGCCGAGCACGACAATCCGTCGGGCAGATCAGCGAGTGCACGCGGGGCGCACGCGATGTTCGGTTTGGCGTTGTGGTTCGGTATCGGCTACCCGTTGCTCTGGTGGCAGCTTCAGCAGGCATTCAGCGGGTTGGCGTGGTTCTTCACAGTGATGGGCTTGCTGGTCGCCGCTGGGTTCGCGGTACGCGGTGCGCGCCGGCTGACCGAGCGAAGCGGGAAGAAGCTTGGCCACGAGGCCATCATCTGTGCGGGGGCATGGCCGTTCGTCACGGTCTTCCCGACCGCTTACCTGTTGTCGCTGTGGCGTTTGCTGCCCTCGACCAGGGAATCGATGGGGAGTTTCTGGGCGGGCGCGCTGTGGATAGCCACGGGGGTGGTCGCCGCGGCTGCCTTCCTCGTAGCGCTCTCGGTGGCAACTGTGGTGCTGGAGACGGAGGAGCCAGGGCGACGGCTGCCGTCGGCAGTGGTTGTTCGCGGACTGTTGGCGGCCGTCGTCGCCATCGCCGCGGCCTACTTCGTGCTCGAGGCGGCAGCGTGGCCGCCCTTGGCCGAGTACCTCGTTGCCGACGCGGTCACCTTGCTGGTCATGGTCGGCTTCGCGCCGCTTACGCTCAGCGGCTGGCTGATCCCACCGTGGCTTTCTCGCGACGAGAACCGCAAAAACAGCGCTGGCTGGAAACGGTTGCGGACCAAGTTGCGGAACGAGGTCCGCGACGCGGAAAAACGGTGGAAAGACGCCGCCATATCCGAGGTGAGTCAGCTCGTCAAATACCACCTCAACAACGTCCTCAATCCGGAGTTCACCACCACCCTTCCCTCCTACGACCGGCATGCGCTGGGGCAGATGCGGGCCGGCGATCGGGTTCGCACCTCGGTGGCGGCCGCGGACCGGTTGCGCGACCTGCTGACCGGGATCGAGGGTGGCGTGGTCGGAATGGCCGGATCGCGCGGTGCGGGCAAGTCAACACTCCTCGACGCGTACCGCGCGGGCAAATTTCTCGAGGGCGGTTATCGGCACATCGCGGTGATGGAGAGCGTGCCGGTCCGCTACGACGCGCGGGAATTCATGCTGCACCTTTACAGCCAGACGTGCGCCGAGGTGATCAAATTCTGCCGGCAGCACGGACCGGACGACGACCTCGCGAGCCCTCGTCGCCGGGGCTGGGCACGGCGAAGCTGGCCGGTGTTCGGTGCGGTGCTGGCCTGGCTGCTGGTGGGCGCGGCGGGCACCATCGTCTCCGCGGTGTTCCGGGCCGATCTGCGTGCTCAGCCGACCACCTTGTGGTGGCCGCTTGCCTGTTTGTTCGGCGCGGCCGCCACGCTCAGCCTCGCGGCGAGGAGACGTCCGGCTGTCCGGGCGCGGGAATCGTCGCCGCCGCCGGCCTGGAGGGGAGACCTGCGTTCGCTCCGGAAGCGGGCGGAATGGGCTCGCGACGGGATCAGGTTCCAGCAGAAGTACACCTCGGGCTGGTCGGGCAAGACCGGCGTGCCGATGGCCGAGGCGGGGTTTTCGGGGGCCAGCGAGGTGACCCGGAACCCGATGACCTATCCCGAGGTGGTGTACGAGTTCCTGCGTTTTGTCGAGGCCACCATCTTGTGCCTCGGCGCGCTCCGGAAAATCGCGCCCGCGCCGGTCGTGATCATCATCGACGAACTGGACAAGATCGCCGACCCGGACCTGGCCCATGAGTTCATCAACGAGATGAAAGCCTTGATGGCAGTCGACGTTCCGGGGCTTTTGTGCCTGGTCTCGGTGTCGGAGGACGCCCTGGCCGCGTTCGAGCTCCGCGGCCTGTCCGTCCGCGACGCGTTCGACAGCGCCTTCGACACCATCGTCCGGTTGGACTATCTCGATCTCGAGGACGCGCGGAAGGTCCTGTCGAGCAGGGTAGTCGGCTTGCCCGATCCGTTCATCGCCCTGTGCCATTGCCTGTCCGGGGGTCTTCCTCGCGAGCTGATTCGCGTCGCGAGGCGCATGCTCGTCGGCGGCGGCGAACTGGCCGGCATCACGCGGCGGCTTGTCGTCGAAGACCTGGCTGCCAAACGTTTCGCGCTGCTGACCGTCGTCGGAAAAGCGGAGTACGACGAAGTCTTGGCCAGCGCTCTCGTCCGGCACCTCGACGCGCAGACGGCGGCTGAGCCCGCCGAACTGATCGCCGCGGTCTCGGCGCCGCCGATCTCGGCGGAAGCTGACGGGGCACCGGCATTGCTGCGGCTGCAGACCGAAACCCTGGGATATCTGTACTACGTCGGGACGGTGCTTGAGGTCTTCGGCCAGGCTTTCGCGCCCAGTGATCTGGAACGGGGCCTTGCGGTCGGTGACGGGTCGTTCGACACGCTGGCCTCGGCACGGCAGCTCTTCCCGGTAAACGCCCGGCTGGCATGGCTGACGATCAGTGCGTTCCGGCGGCAGTGGGCGCTGCGGGTGGTCGAGCCGCCCGGCGCGGGATCCGCCGCGGCTGTCCCGCGGGAATTCCTCGCCTGAGCCGGATACACCTCCCGTTCACCTGCCCTGCTTAAGGTCGGCCGCATGTTGCGGGACGTGCGGGAGTACATCGATCGGCTCGAGATCGACGGGCATTCGGTCGGCGAGGATCACGATGACGATCCCGTGCTGATCGACGCGTTCGGCAGGGCGGTCGACACCTGGCGGGAGAACTATCCCTACGACGAGCGCATGCCGCGCGAGGAGTACGACGAGACCAAGTATCTGCTGCAGGTCGAACTGCTCAAGCTGCAGAACTCGATCAGCGATACCGGCAGCCGGCACGTCATCCTGTTCGAGGGGCGGGACGCGGCGGGCAAGGGCGGCACCATCAAGCGGTTCATGGAGCACCTCAACCCGCGGTACGCGCGCACGGTCGCGTTGGCCAAGCCGAGCGACCGGGAAGCGCACCAGTGGTATTTCCAGCGCTACGTCCAGCATCTGCCGACCGCCGGCGAGATGGTGTTGTTCGATCGGTCCTGGTACAACCGCGCCGGGGTCGAGCAGGTGATGGGGTTTTGCTCGCCGGAGCAGTACGAGCAGTTCATGCGTCAGGTGCCGCTGTTCGAGGAAATGCTGGTGGAGAGCGGAATCACGGTCACGAAGTTCTGGTTTTCGGTGACTCAGGCCGAGCAGCGGACCCGGTTCATCATCCGGCAGGTCGACCCGGTGCGGCAGTGGAAACTGTCCCCGATGGACCTGCAGTCGCTCGACAAGTGGGACGACTACACCGCGGCCAAGGAGGCGATGTTCCTCCGCACCGACAGCGACCTCGCGCCGTGGATCACGATCAAGAGCAACGACAAGAAACGCGCCCGGATCAACGCGATGCGCTATTTCCTGTCGCGGTTCGAGTACGAGGGCAAGGACGAAAAGGTGGTCGGGCAACCGGATCCGCTGATCGTGAAGCGCGGGCGGGACGCGGTCGGCGACTGAACCCGCTCAGTCCAGCACGTCCGGTTCCTGCTCGACGATCAGCTCCTCCAGCAGGCGGAAGTTGTTGCGAGCCAGGTTCGCGCTGCCGAACTGGCGCGCGGCGAGCGTGGCCTCCTCGGCGGTCATGACCCGCGGCGTTCCGGCGGCTTCGGCGAGGAGTTGCATCTGGCACGCGCGTTCCATCGTGATGAACCACCACGCGGCCTCGCCGACGCTTCGCCCGACGGTCAGCAGCCCGTGATGGCGAAGGATCGCGGCGCGGTTCGGCCCGAGCCGGGCGGCGATGCGCACGCCCTCGTCGCGTTCCAGGACCAGTCCTTTGTACTCGTCGAAAAGCACGTGATTCTCGTAGAACGCACAGGATTCCTGGACGATCGGGGCCAGCAGGCGGTTCAGCGCCGACCAGGCGCGGCCGTGGATCGTGTGCGCGTGCGCGACGGCGACGACGTCCTCGCGCGCCTCGTGGATGGTGGAGTGGATGGCGAAAGCGGCCTTGTTCGTGCGCCGCGTTCCTTCGACCACTTTTCCGTTCTCGTCAAGGAGAAGCAGGTCGCTGACCTTGATCCGGGAGAAGTGCACCGCGTAGGGGTTGACCCAGAACCGGTTCGGGAATTCCGGGTCTCGCGCGGTGAGGTGGCCGGCGATGCCCTCGTCGAATCCGTACCGGGCGAACAGCCGGAAGGCGACGGCGAGCTGGCGTTTGCGCCGCGCGCGTTCGGCGGCGACGGAATCCAGCCGTTCGGGCAGGGTGTCGACGTCGAGCTCGGCTACCGGGGCGTCGGCCATCAGCATCTCCCAACTTTGCCTCTGTGGCAAACAGGGTGCCTCTGAGGCACGGCATGCGTCAAGCGATCACGACGAGCACGTCCGCGTCCGGAGCGCCCCGCAGGGTGTGTTCGACGGTGCCGGGAAACTGCGCGGAGTCGCCGGCGGCCAGCAGGTGGGTTTCGCCGTCCAAGGTCAGTTCGAGCCGGCCGCTGAGGACGTGCAGCCACTCTTCGCCGCGGTGCCGGGTCGGGCGCGGCGGGACGGAGCTGCCTCGCAGCGTCACCAGCGTCGCCTCGATCGTCGTGCTCGACGACGGCGGAGACAGGGCGGTAAACGACGCTTCGCGGCCGCCGTACGCGACGGCGTCTTCGCGCTTGACGATCGGCGAGGTGCGTTCCCCGGCAGCGGCGAGATCGGCGACGCTGACGTCCAGCACCCGCGCGAGCACCACGAGCGTGCCGAGGCTGGGCACCCGCTGGCCGCCCTCGACGCGGGACAGGTAGCCGGGAGTGATGTCCGCGGCCGCGGCGACCTTCTCCAAGGTGAGCCCGCGTTCCAGGCGAAGCTCACGCAAGCGTCGCGCGATTCGCTGCTCGGCTTCTTCCGCCTCTCGGCTCATCCCCACACTGTAAAGCGGCTCAGCCCTCGAGGAACTCCAGCCGGTTGCCGACCGCGTCGAAGGTGTGGAACCGCCGCCTGCCGGGGATTTCCGCGGGGTCGGCCCACGTCACGGACCGGCCGGAGGATTCGATCGCGGCGGCGACGGCGTCCACGTCGACCACGAACGCCGGGTGCGCCTTGCGGGCCGGGCGGAAATCCGCCTCGACGCCGACGTGCAGTTCGCCGGCGCCGGGCACCTGGAACCAGCACCCGCCGCGAGCCGCCAGCAGCGGCGGTTTCGGCAGTTCAGCCCAGCCGAGCACGCCGGTGTAGAAAGCGCGTTCGTCGTCCTCCGCACCCGCCGGGCAGGCGACCTGCACGTGATGAATCATGCCTCGAAACCTACGCCAGCTCGGCGGGTTTCGGTTCGGGGAAAGCGTAGAACCGCACGGCCAGATCACGCGCCTCGTCGGACGGCCCCGGTTTGCGCGCGGCGTAACGGTGCACGAGCTCCAGGTACTCCGCTTCGAACTCCTTCAAGTCCTGGTAGCTCAGCCGGATGCCGGCGCGGCTTCCGGCGGTCCAGCCGTCGAAGGTGTCGCGGCGTTCGGCGGCCCAGGCCATCAGGCGTACTTCGTGGTCGTACTTCGCGTCCAGGTACGCGACCAGCTTCGGCCGGTCCTCCTCGGGGAAGTCCTCCGGCTTCGCTTCGTTCGTGCTCTGCGGGACGGAGTGCCAGCGGCCGTCGCGGGTGCGGCGGGTGTATCCGGCGTGGGTCAGCGTCAGCAGCGCGGCCGGGACGTCGATCGACGGGAGCTGCGCGCGCAGTTCGGCCGAGGTGGCGGGCATCAGCCGGAGCAGCCGCTGGTAGTTCGGGTTCGTGCGCACGGTGATGTCGCTCATCGTCAGCGGCCGCGGTCGCGCGTTCCCGGCGAGCAGCGCGCGGGCCCGCCACAGCAGGAACATCGCGATCGGCACTTCCGCGAGCAGCGCGGTGCCGAGGCTGGCCCACTGGTCGGGGCCGCCCCAGTCGAGGACGACGTCGAACCAGGCGTCGCAGCACAGCAGCGCGGCGGTCGCGGCCAGCATCGGCACCGAGGCGCGGCTGCGGCGGATCCCGAGCAGCACGGCCGCGGCGAAACACAGCAGCAGGACGATGTCGAAGCCGACCCAGGCGACTCGCCACTGGCTCGTGTCGAAGTGCTCGGGCAGGGTCAGGCCGAGGTAGACGGTCCACGGCACCAGGAACACCGCGATCCCGGCGAGGAGGGCGAGAAGCACGCGTCGGAACAACACCTGATCGACGCTAGCCGCGCCGGAACCGGGGAACATCCGGGAAGATCCCGGAGATCAACCCCGAGACCGGGCTCCGGTGTCTACTGTGGACGGTCGGTGGCCAGCGCCTGCCAGTGGTCGGCTTCGGCGGTCGCGCCGCGGGCGCGCAGCATCCGGGTCAGGCTCAGCATGCCCTGCACGTCGCCGGATTCGGCGGCGACGCGGAAGCAGTGTTCCGCCTGTGCCAGGTCGCCGCGGGCTTCGGCGAGATGGCCCAGGTTGGTGAGCGCGGGGATGCTGCCGTGCTCGGCGGCCTTGCGGTACCAGGCCGCCGCCTCGCCGTCGTCGCGTCGATTGCGGGCGAGGACGCCAAGGTTGGTCATCGCCGCCGCGTCACCCGCCTCGGCGGCTTCGAGGTACCAGCGCTCCGCGTCTTCGAGGTCGCCCCGGCGATGCAGCAGCAGCCCCAGCCGCACCTTCGCCTCGACGTGTCCGCCCTTCGCGCCGCGCCGGAACCATCGCTCGGCGTCGCCTTCCCGGTTCGCCCGTTCCGCTTCCCGGCCCAGCAGGCAGGTCGCGGAGAGTTCGCCCGCGTCCGCGGCGGCTCGCCACCAGTGCGCCATCTCCTCGGGCGCGCCGAGTTCTCGCAGGACGACGCCGAGGTCCAGCATCGCCGTCGCGTTGCCCTCCTCGGCGGCGGCACGGCACCAGCCCTCGGCTTCGGCGTACCGGCCGTCTTCGACGAGGAGATGGCCCAGCAGCCCGGCCGCTTCGGTCGCACCGGCCTGGAACGCGGCGGCGTACCAGTGCTCCGCGTCGCCGAGGTGCCCCTGGTTTTCGCAGCTACGGCCGTATTCGAGCATTCCGTGCGGTTCGCCGGCCTGCGCGGCTTCGTGGTACCAGCGGGCGGCCTCGTCGTCGGCTCCGCGTTCGGCCAGCAGGTGGGCCAGCGCGGTCATCGCGATCCGGTCCCCGCCGGCGGCGGCGCGGCGGTACCACTCCTCGGCTTCCGCTGACTCGCCTCGTTCGCGCAGGTCAGCGGCGACCCGCGTCATCGCGACGAGGTTGCCGCCCTCCGCCGCCTTCCGGCGCAGGTAGTCATCGACGCGTGTGTTCCACTTCCGCAGCCGCCCGGGCATCTCGCACCCGCTCCTTTCCGGCTCCCCACTGAAGACAATCGCTTCGGAAGCCGCGCGCGTGACACCTTCGCGAGCGTTATCCACCCCCGCTGATCTGGGCTTTTTCGTTGGCGGCCCACAACGGGCCGACGTGGTCCTTGCCACGGCTCGGGCGCGGCCGAGAGTGTCTGCGCGATTACCGGCCCGGCGACCGGCATACTCCGGCTCCCCGAAGTCCCCGCCCGAGAGGATCCCGCGCACCATGGCCCGGCCGTTCCCCACCAAGCGCACCGTGCTGCTCGCGGTCGTGCTGCTGATCGCTGTCATCGGGTTCTGGTACGGCCAGCGCGAAGTCGGCGACACCCCGTCCGAGGCGGCGCCGGCGTCCGCTGCGGACGCGGCCAAGCAGTTGTCCGAGCTGAAGATCGGCGCGCGCGGCACCATGACCGGTTATTCGCGCGACAAGTTCAAGCACTGGGACAGCCAGGGCGACAACTGCGACACCCGCGAGGCGGTCCTCAAGCGCGCGGGCAAGGACGTCAAGACGGGCAGCGACTGCAAGCCGACCTCGGGCACCTGGCTCAGCGTGTACGACGGCCAGACCTGGACCAAGCCGACCCAGCTCGACATCGACCACATGGTCCCGCTCGGCCAGGCCTGGGTGAGCGGCGCGCGCGATTGGACGCAGGAGAAGCGCGAGCAGTTCGCGAACGACCTCACGCGCCCGCAGCTGTTCGCCGTGACGGCCAGCGTGAACCGGCAGAAGAGCGACAAGGCTCCGGACGAGTGGAAGCCGCCGCTGGTGTCGTTCTGGTGCACGTACGCGACCGACTGGGTCACGGTGAAGCACTACTACGGGCTGACGATCACCGAGATGGAGAAGAACGCGCTGCAGGACATGCTGAAACGCTGCCCAGCGTGACAAGCTGGGCCGCATGGCGACCTTCGCACTGATCCACGGGGGCGGCGGCAGCGGCTGGGACTGGCACCTGGTCGCCGCGCGGCTCAAGGCGTCCGGCCACGAGGTCGTGACCCCGGACCTGCCCATCGAGAATCCGCTGGCCACGCTGGCTGACTTCACCGACACGGTCGTCGCCGCGATCGGCGATGCCGAGGAGGTCGTCGTGGCCGGGCATTCCTACGGCGGGTTCACCGCGCCGCTCGTGGCGGAGCGGGTCGGCGCGCGGCTGCTCGTGTTCGTTGCCGGGATGGTGCCCGCGCCGGGCGAGGCGCCAGGGGAGTGGTGGGGCAACGTCGGTTTCGCATCGGCCGAGGGGTTGAGCACCGCCGAGCAGTTCATGGCAGACGTTCCGGCCGAGCTGGCGGAGGAGAACGAGCGCCGCGGCCGGGACCAGAACAGCGCAGAGTACAGCGCGCCGTGGCCGGGCGATCGGCTGCCGGACGTGCCGACGAAGTTCTTGCTCTTCCGCGACGACCGGTTCTTCTCCGCGGACCTGCTGCGCCGGGTAGCGCGCGAGCGGCTGGGACTGGACGCGGACGAGATGCCCGGCTCCCATCTCGCGCTGCTGAGCCGTCCGGACGAACTGGCGGACCGCCTGATGGCTTACTACGCGGCAGTGGCTGGCTGACCAGGCGTTGTCCCAGTTGCGACATGTCGTAACCGCGACAGCGCAAGCTAGTGACGCGACCCCCGGCTCGCCCCGAATCTGGTGCGATGACGTGGAGATCACGAGCCATCACTCTCGGCTGCACGGGCGCACTGGTCGCGGCACTCGGCCACGCGATGCCCGCGGCGGCCGAGCCCGCGAGCGGTTCACCGGCGGCTGGTCCCGGTGAGCGGCACGCCGTCACGTTGCTCACCGGTGACGTCGTGCGAGTCGAAAGCGTCCAGGGCGGCAGGCAGATCGCGACGGTCCAGCCGGGCAAGGGGCGGGAGAACATCCGCTTCAGCCAGTCCGAAGTGGACGGAAACCTGCTGGTCATCCCGGCCGACGCGATGCCGCTCGTCACGGGAAAACGCCTCGACAAAGCCCTGTTCGACATCACCGGCCTGATCGCGCAGGGGTATGCCGACGAGTCGAGCCCGACGGTGCCGATGATCGCGCACTACGCCAAGGGCGTCTCGATCGCTTCCGCGCCGGCACTCGCCGCCACCACGCAGGGCGCTGAACTGCCCAGCGTGCACGGCCGCGCATTGCGCGAAGACAAGAAGCGCGCCAGTGAGTTCTGGCAGTCCTTCACCGGTCCGCACGCGGCTTCCGGTGCGGTGGTACGGATTACCCTGGACCGCAAGGTGCACGCGTCGCTCGACCGGAGCGTCCCGCAGATCGGGGCGCCGGAGGCGTGGGCGGCCGGTTTCGACGGCTCCGGCGTCGCGGTGGCCGTGCTCGACACCGGTTACGATCCCAACCACCCGGACCTCGCCGGCAAGGTCGCCAAGTCCGCCAACTTCTCGACCAGTCCGGACGTCATCGACCGGTTCGGCCATGGCACGCACGTCGCGGCGACCATCGCGGGCAGCGGCGCGGCCGCGGGCGGCACACGCAAGGGCGCGGCTCCGGGCGCGAAGCTATATGTCGGCAAGGTGCTCGGCGACGACGGAACGGCCTCGTCTTCCGAAGTCCTGCAAGGGATGGAGTGGGCCGCGGCCTCCGGTGCCAAGGTAATCAACATGAGCCTCGGCGGCGGCGCGACCGACGGCACCGACGACCTCAGCGTCGGTCTCAACGAACTCACCGCCCGCACTGGCGCGCTTTTCGTGGTCGCCGCGGGCAACGACGGCCAGGACGGCGCGTCGACCATCGGCACGCCCGGCACCGCGGACTCCGCGCTGACGGTCGGCGCGGTGGACCGCCGGGACGAGTTGGCCCCGTTCTCCAGCATGGGACCGCGGCTCGGCGACCAGGCCGTGAAGCCGGATATCACCGCGCCGGGCGTGGGAATTGTCGCGGCGCGCGCGGCGGGCACCTCGCTCGGGGAGGTGGTGGACCAGTACTACACCGCGGCGTCCGGCACGTCGATGGCGACGCCGCATGTCGCTGGTGCGGCGGCGATCCTGGCGCAGCGGTATCCACAATGGACCGCGCAGCAGCTCAAGGACGGGCTGGCCAGCACGGCGAAACCGTCCGCCGGGCTGAATGCGTTCCAGCAGGGCGGCGGGCGAGTGGACGGCGCGGCCGCCGCGGTGCGTCCGGGCGTCTTCGCGACCGGCACGCTGAACCTCGGCCCGGTCACCAACGACAGCGGTCCGGTGCGCAAGGAAATCACGTACACCAACACGACGTCCGCGCCGGTCACGCTCACTCCGAAGCTCGACCTGCGCCGCGGTGACGGTGCCACGCCGGGCGACGCGGTGAAGCTCGAAAAGTCCACTGTGGAGGTTCCGGCCAACGGGACGGCGACGGTGGCGATCGCTGTCGACTCGGCCGCGCTGGTGCCGGGCAACTACACCGGCAGCGTTCTCGTCGGGGCGGTGCACACGACGGTCGGCCTGGTGAAGGAACCGCTGAAGCACAAGGTGACCGTCACCGGCATCGGACGCGACGGCAAGGCGCATCCGATGGATATCCAGATCTTCGGCGACGACATGCGATACGACGTCGTCAGCGACGTCGTCAGCGACCGTCCGTTCGTCACCGAACTGCCGGAGGGCACCTACTACGCCCGCGCGATGCTCCACACCGGATGGGCTCCGGACGAGGAACTCGCGATCGTGCTCAAGCCGGAGTTCTCGCTCACCGGAGATCTGGACCTGGTGATGGACGCGCGGAACGTGGTGCCGGTGGAGATCAAGACGCCGCGGCCGTCGACGCTGGAGAACATCATCAGCAGCTACGCGCACCGCGAATTCGGCACGCGCAAGATCACGAACTACGTGATGGAATTCCCCGGCGTCCGGCACATCTACGTGACGCCGACGCAGAAGGTGAAGAACGGGACATTCGAATTCGGCACTCGGTGGCAGCTCACCGCGCCGATGCTGACCGCGACCACGTTGCCGTGGCTCGGGAGCAAGACCGAACTGTTCTACTACGCGGCGTCCCCGGCGATTTCCGGGTTCAAGTGGCTCGGCGTCGTTCCGGTCGCCGCCGACCAACCGGAGCAATACGCCAAGGCGCGCGGGAAAATCGCGCTGGTGACCCCTGGGAAGGACGGCACCAACCCGGATGCCGCGGCGAAACAGGCCGCTGCCGCGGGTGCCGCGATGGTCATGGTCGTCAGCCTGCCCGAGGAGCACACGTACGGCCACTGGCAGCCGCGTGGCGATCGGCTGCCGATTCCCGCCGTGCTGATCACGGACGAACAGGGCATGAAGCTGGCCGAACGGGCCAAGCTCGGCTTCACGAGCATGTTCCTGCAGGGCACGCCGGTGAGTCCGTACCTGTACGACATCATGCAGGTGACCCGCGATCAGATTCCGCAGAAGATCGTCTATCAGGTCAGCGAGCGCAACAGCGCGACGGTCACCGCGAATTACCACGCGACCGGCAAGGACGAGTGGCTTTCCGAGCAGCGATTCGGGTGGCGGCCGTGGGAAAAGACCGCGATCAACCAGTATCAGCGGTACGCGCATACCGGAACGGCTCGCGAGGAGATCGTTTCGACCGACGAGACGATCTGGCAGCACCGGGTGAACCACAAGCTCAGCTGGGACACTTTCCAGCCGCTGGCGGTCGGCATGCTCGAACAGCCGCATACCTTCCGCCCGGGACAGCGAGCGACGGAAAACTGGTACGCGCCGGTGGTCCGTCCGGCGATCCCGCGCCGAGCCGGACTCGAAACGTCGCGCACCGGCGACACTTTCGCCTTCCGCATCCCGGAGTTCGCCGATTCGGAACCGTCGCATTACGCGTTTTCCGAAGCGGGGTGGGACGAGGAACCGGACCAGGTGAGCGCGAAGCTGTACCGGGACGGCGAACTCGTCAAGGAAGGCCCGGCCGCGTGGGGCAAGTTCCCCGCTTCGGCGGACCCGGCGAAGTACCGGCTCGACCTGTCGCTGACCAAGTCCACTTCGGACTGGGCGTACGGCACGCACGCCGAAACGTCGTGGACCTTCGGGTCGAAGCGGCCCGCCGAAGGCAAGACGGACCTTCTTCCGTTGCTGCAGGTGGATTACGGCGTGTCGGCCGACCTGGCGCAGAAAGCCCGCGCCGGACGTTCGCTGCCGGTCGAGTTCACCGTCCGCAACCAGGACGGCATGGCCGCGCCGAAGGATCCGCGGCTGACCGTCGAAGTGTCCTATGACGACGGTCGCACGTGGACGAACGTCAAGCAGATGGGCAGCCTCGGCGACGGCCGTTTCCGTGCCGTGGTCGACCATCCGCGGCTGGACCGGACCAACGGATTCGTCGCGCTGCGCGTCCACGGCTCCGACGCGGACGGCGATGCGGTGCAGCAGACCGTGCTTCGCGCCTACGGGCTCTCCTGAGAAAGAGGCAGCCGGATAACCCCGCGCGGCTATCCGGCTGCCGCGGGCTCGTCGAGCCAGCCCTGTCTGCTGACCTCCCACGCCAGCTGCATCCGGGTCTGCACGTTCATCCGCGACATCAGGTCGTGGATCCGCCGCTGCACGGTCCGCTGGCTCACCGCGAGCCGCGTCGCGATCGCCTTGTCGGTGACCCCGGCGACCAGCAACGACAGCAAATGCAGCTCGTCCCGGTCCGGCCCGGCGCCACCGGGGGCGTCCTGCGGAGTCCCGTCCGCGCGCAGCGGCCACGCGCGCTCCCAATAGCTCTCGAACAACGCGATCAACGCCGCCAGCAGACTGCTCTCGCGGATCAACGCGGCGGTCGGTTCGCCGGAGCCGTCGAGATTCTGCACCAGCGGGCACAACGCGATGGTTCCGTCGGCGATCGCCAGCCGCACGGGAACCACGGTGGACGACCGCGCCTCCTCGCCGTGCCGGATCCCGTGCGCGACGTTCTCGATCATGCCGGGCTCTTCCAGCATCGCCCGCTCGTAGACGACCCGGTAGCGCACGCCGCGAGCGAGCGCGTCGTACTCGTCGGCGTTCTCGCCGGACGCCATCGCGATGTGCCCGGCCCGGCAGAACCACAGCAACTCGTGCCGGGCGCCGACCTGGATGTTCGTCAGCTGCTGCCGGATCGCCGCGCTGCCGGTGATCACCTCCACCAGCTGCGTCGCGTCCCGCCGCCGCGCACCGCCGCGGTACTCGTCGGCCATCCGGCTCACCGCCGCGCGCGCCCACTCCAGGGCTTCCTGCCCGCGCATCAGCAACGGCCCGAACGCGACGTCCGGCGGCGACGGCGCGTACCGCGGCTCGTCCCCGGCGACCAGGCTGACCAGCCCCTTGGCGTGCAGCGAACGCAGGATCGCGGAGACCTGTGCCGCGCTCAGCCCCAGTTGCTCGGCCACCTGCCGCGGTCCGGCGTCGAACCTCCCCACGAGGAGCCGGTAGACCCGCTCCTCGTCCCCCGGCACCCCGATTGCGTCCAGCATCCGGCGAGCGTAAGGCACCGGCAACGGGAACGAACGAGACAAAACCGGACAGCGTGAGTCGGGGACCAGTCCCGGCGAACCGGACTACAACCGGGCCGCGCACCCGCGATGAGGAGGCTCGACGATGACCGATGATCCCCGTCCCGCGACGTCCCCGGACCCGGAAGGCCAGGCCGTCCCCGGAAGATCGCGAAAGCCCCGGCGTACCGCGTTGTGGATCGGCCTGGCGTCCGCGGCCTTCTTCGTCGCCGGGTTCGTCTTCCTGCTGCTTCCGGTGACCGCTCTTTATTACCTCGACGACCACGAGAATCCGTACCGCGTCGAGACGCTCTACGGCACGCGAAGCGACCAGATGCTGATCCTGCCCAAGGCCCTGCTCGATGTGGCCGATTCAGGTGCCTTGAGCAGTTCATCGGACTTGGTCACCAGCGTCCGGGTCGGCTGCGGCACGGCGTTCAGCTCCCCGGACGCCAAGCTGAGCGCGGACGCCCACGGCGCGGAAGGGTGTGCGGCGGCGGAACGGCCCCGCATGATCATGGGCTGGCTCGGCGTGGGGCTAGGGGTGCTCGGCGCGGTCGGCGTCGGGGTGCTTCGCCGCCGTCAGCCGAGGCCGAACGCCGCCCAGACGCACTTCCCGCCTTCGGCCGGGGCGTAGCCCCAGCGCCGGGACAGCGCGCGCACCAGCTGAAGCCCCCGGCTGCGTGCCGCGGACGGGGCGACCGGCTCTTTCAGCTGCGGAACGGAAGCCGAGGTGTCGAAGACCCGCACCATCAGTTCGCCGTGCTCGAGCCGGAGTTCGAGCCGGTCCGGGCGGTCGCCGTGCTCGAAGGCGTTGGTGACCAGCTCCGAGGTGGCCAGCAGCACGTCGTCGCGCACCTGGGCGGGGACGTCGAGCTGGGCGAGCGCGGCGCGGACCTGGGCCCGCGCGATGGCCGGCGCGGTGACGTCGTCCGGAAGCTCCAGGCGCACGGTGGCGGCGGCCGCCCCGGTGCTCCTGGTCGGCATCCTCGACGTCGTCATGACTTTTGCACCTCCCGGCCGCTGTGGTCGCATGTGGTGTTTACCCAACTCGGCCGAAAGCGAATCAGGTGCCCTCGGTGAGGTCAGTCTCGGCCAGTCCGGTACGGAGCTTCTTCAGCGTCGCCGCGAGCAGCCGCGACACCTGCATCTGGGAAACCCCGACGCGCCGCGCGATGTCCGACTGGCTCATCCCGGACCCGAAGCGCAGCGCCACGATCTTGCGCTCGCGCTCGGGCAAACTGTCCAGCATCGGCCGCAGCGCCTCGCGCAGTTCGGCCTGGCCGAGGTTCGCGTCCGGCGCGCCGAAGCGCGTGTGCGCGGAATTCTCCAGCAGGTTGTCCAGCGAGGCCCCGTAACGGCCCTGGCCCGCCCGCAGGCCCTCGTAGACGTCCTCGATCGGCACGTCGAGATGGCGGGCGATCTCGCTGGGCTTCGGCGCGCGGGAAAGCCGCACGGTCAGTTCCTCGCGGGCGGCCGAGATCGTCGCGTTGAGTTCCTTGAGCCGCCGCGGCACCCGGACCGACCAGCTGTTGTCCCGGAAGTGGTGCCGCAGCTCGCCGGAGATCGTCGGCACCGCGAAGGCCAGGAAGTCGGTGCCCTGCGCCGGGTCGTAGCGGTCCACCGCGTGGATCAGGCCGACCGTCGCGATCTGCACCAGGTCGTCCATCGCCTCGTCGCGGTTGCGGAATTTCCGGGCGAGGTTGCGCGCCAGTTCGAGATGCTCGCGCACCAGGGTGTCCCGGATCTCCTCGCGGCGAGGCGAACGCTCGGGCAGCTGCGTCAGCTCGTGGAACAGTGCTGCCACGTCGGTGGGCTTGTCGCCGCCGGCGGGGTTCGTCACGAGCTGGCCGCCTCACTCTCCCGGACAAGCTGCACCCGGGAGAGGTACCGGCCGTCGGCCGGGGTCACGGTGCGCCGCGCGGATGTCGCGAGCGCGGTCAGCAGCTGCCAGGACAGACCGGTCTCGTCGCCGTGGTCGGCGCGGTCGGAGACCACCGACACAGTGACCTCGATGCGGCCCTCCAGCCAGGAGAACACGCAGGTCAGCTTGCCGTCGGCGGCCGAGGGCAGCAGCATCGAACAGGCCTCGTCCACGGCCATCCGCAGGTCCTCGACCGCGTCCAGGTCGAAGTCCTGGCGCATCGCGATGTCGGCCACGATGGTGCGCAGGGTGGGCACCACGTGCGGGATAGCCGCCGTTCGCACCTCGATGAGCTGTGCGTCCTCGCGCTCGAGCGGGGCGTTCTCCTCCACGTGCTGTCCTCTCTCCGGCGTGCCACGCCAGTCTTTCGTGCCCGATCTGCCACATGCCCGGGGGGTGAGCAAACCAAACCCGGGTTTGACCGCCGCGACCGGCGGGCATGTAGCGGTCGAGTGCTGATCCCGGGAAAGGTGGGGACGACATGGCTGACGTGAGCCGACTGCCGAACGTGGTGGCCGAGGAGTGGGAGTGGCAGCTTCGGGGCTCGTGCCGAGGCGCGGACAGCAGCCTGTTCTTCCATACCGACAACGAGCGCGGCTCCGCGCGCGAGCGCCGCGAGTCCCGCGCCAAGGCGATTTGTCACACCTGCCCGGTGCTGGCCCAGTGCCGCAAGCACGCGATGACCGTCGAAGAGCCGTACGGGATCTGGGGCGGGCTCGGCGAGATCGAGCGCCGCGAGCTGTTCATGCGCGAACGGCGGGCGAAGCGCAAGAAGGTGTCCGCCTGATCTGTTCGACCCCACGACCCGCGCGCCCACCTGCGGTGCGCGGGGTGCTGTGCGTCCGCCGGGCCCCGCGCGCCAAGGTGTAGCCGTGTGCCGACGCGGCGGCAGTCACCCGCTGGGTTAGGGTTGGGTCTCCAGATGCTTTGGGACCGTGACACGGTTGCCGCTTGAGACTACAGGCGCGTACCGGCGCAGGAGCAGCGCCTGACGAGGAGAAACTGCATGCCCGCAGCCGACCAGAACGCCACTCCGCCCGGATTCGGCCTCACGCTGGACACCGCGGCCGCCGAGCCGAGGGTGGTGGTCACGGGTGAGCTCGATCTGCTCACCAGCCCGCAGCTGCAGGAAGCTCTTGCCGGGTTGATCGCGGACAAGAATTCCCGTCGCGTGGTGGCCGACCTCACCGGGGTGACCTTCTTCGATTCATCGGCGCTGAACGTCGTCCTGCACGCCCAGCGGCAGGCCGGGGAGCAGAACGTCGAACTCGAGGTCGTGCCGAGCCCGGCGGTCAGCCGCGTGATCGAGCTCACCGGCGTGGCCGAACACCTGAGCGTGTCGGAGGAACCTCCGGCCTGATCTCCCGATACGGTCGCGCGGACTGACTCTGCCGATCGTTGCCGATCCGGCCGCGGTACCGGCCCCATGGCTTCGTGACAGCGGTTACGGGCGGGCTGCTCCGCTTCCGGCCGGATCGGCAACCGGCTCGCGACCTGGGGGACAACCACCATGATGGGGCGCACCCACGCCCTGACCGGCTGGTGCGCGGGGCTCGCCCTCGCGCCCGCGGTCGGCGTCGGCACCGTGCACCAGGCAGTGGTCTTCGCAGCGACCACGGCCGGGTTCGCGCTGCTGCCGGACCTGGACCATCCGAGCGCCAGCGCGACCCGCCTGTTCGGCTGGCTGACCGGCGCGCTGTCCTGGCTGCTGCGCCGGGTGTCGGCAGCTGTATACGCCCTGACGAAGGGCCCGCGCGACGAGAAGGTGACCGGCACGCACCGGCACCTCTCGCACACCCTGTTGTTCGCGGTCGCCCTCGGCGCGGCCACCTCGGCCGGCTGCGCCGCCGGCGGGGCTTGGGCCGTGCTGGGGGTGCTGCTGTTCGGATTGCTGCTCGCGGCCGGCGCGCTCGGCGATTGGCTGCTGCTGCCGTATGGCGGCGCGGTGGCCTGGTGGTACTTCACCGCGCCGGACGACCGGGTCGCTCAGCTGGCGCACATTTCCGGCTGGCTCGGGGTGGCGGTCGCGGCCGGGTGTTTCGTGCACTGCCTCGGCGATTCACTGACCGAGTCCGGCTGCCCGTTCCTGTTCCCGCTGCCGATCGCGGGGGAGACCTGGTACGAACTCCGCCCGCCGAAACCGCTGCGGCTGCACACCGGGAAGAAGGTGGAGACGCGCCTGGTCTTCCCGGTGTTCGTGCTGGTGGGCGTGCTCCTGGTGCCGGGAGTGTGGGACTGGACGGTGGCCACGGCGGAGCACCTGTTCACGCCCTCGGCTTCGCAGACCGCGACGCACTGAGGCCCGCTCAAAGCCGCAGGATCTCCTCCGCGACGGTGCGGCCGGACCGAACCGCGCCCTCCATGTAGCCGTTCCACTCCACCGCGTACTCCGCACCCGCCCAGTGGATCCGGCCGACCGGGGGCCGCAACGCGTCGCCGTAACTGGTCCAGACGCCGGGGGCGAAGTGGGCGCCGTAACAACCTCGGGTGAATTCCTCGGCGCTCCAGTCTTTCTCCACATAGGCGGTCGACTCGGCGGCCCGCGGCCCCAGGTAGCGGACGAAGGAATCGAGCACGCCTTGGCGGCGCTGGTCGGCCGGAAGCCGCTGCCAGCGCCGGGCCTCGCCGCCTTCGACGAAGCCCAGCAGGACGCCGATTTCGCCGCCCGGCGGGGAGACGTCGAAGGTGACCTTGACCGGACCGGTGTCGGAAGCGACCTGCCCGTTGAGGCCCTGCTCGCGCCAGAACGGTGTCGGGTACGCGGCGAAGGTCTTGGCGACGGTGCCCGCGGGAAGCTTCTGGGTGAGCTGGTCGCGCCAGGCGGGCAGCAGCGGGTCGTACCGCAGCCGTCCGGCGAGCGTCGGCGGGAGAGCGATGACGACTCGGTCGGCGGAGAAGGTCTGACCGGCGCGAGTGGTGACCGTGACTCCGGCGGCTTCGTGGGCCACCGACGCGACCGGCGTCGACAGCCTGACGTCGAGGTTCTCGGCGAGTCGTTGCGCCACGAGGACGGAACCGCCGACGACGCGATCCTGCTGTGCGCCGCGGTCGACCGCGAGGAGGGTTTCCAGGTCCGCGTTGCTGACTGTGTAGAACAGCGCGTGGAGCAGGGACAGATCGCTGGCGTCGGCGGCGAAGACGGCTTCGGTCGCGACCCGGAAGTAGGCCCGGCCGCTCGGGGTGCGCAGGTTGCGCCGGACCCAGGTCTCGAAGGTCTGGCTGTCGAACAGCCGCGCCTTCGGGTGCGTCCACGGCCGTGCGGGGTCGACGCCGCGGGCGAGCCGGCCGAAGCGAGCCAAGCCTTGGGCGAGGTCGGCGAGCGCGACCGGGTTGAGCCGCGGGACCGCACCCTTCGTCCCGTTGACGAGAGCGCGCCTGCCGCCGAGCTGGATGAGGAGTTTGCCTTCGTCGTTCCAGGTGCGGAAAGTCTTCAGGCCGAGTTCGGCGACGAGTTCGTGCATCCGGGAGTGGCCCTCGCCGATCCAGGTGCCGCCGAGTTCGATCGGGTGTCCCTCGATCTCGCCGCCCTCGGTCCGCCCGCCGACCCGGTCCCGCGCCTCGAGGACGACCGTCTCGGCTCCGGCCTCGCCGAGTTCCCGTGCGGCGGAGAGCCCCGCCAGCCCCGCGCCCACGACCACGACCTTCATGGCTTGCTCCTGTGCGTCCCGAAGATTCGGTCAACTGACCGATTCGGAGCAGCGTAAGGAGTGCCGCCGCAGCTGGCAAGGGTTCGTGGCAAGATTTCGGTCGACTGACCGAAAGGGGTGGCCATGCCGTACGTCGAGGCGTCGGTGCGCCGGCAGCAGTTCATCGCGGCCGCCCGCGCCGCTCTGGCCGCGCACGGGGTCGCCAAGACTTCCCTGCGGGTCGTGGCCGCGCAGGCGGACGTCCCGCTGGCCACCATGCAGTACGTCTTCCCCTCGAAGGAGAAGCTGCTCCGCGCCGTGATCGAGGACGTCGTCGACGAGATCGCCGGCGTTCTCCAGGCCTCGGCCGCCACCGATCAAGGCCTGGAGAACGCGATCCGGCAAGGGCTCGACACCTTCTGGGCCAAGCTGGTCCAGGGCGGGCGCGAGCTGCAGTTGTTGCAGTACGAGCTCACCATGTACGCGCTGCGCACCCCGGGCCACGAGGAACTCGCCCGGCACCAGTACGCGCGCTACGCCGGCGTCGTCGCTCGCTGGTGCCGCCAAGCCGCCGAGCGCGCGGGCGAGACCGCCGCCGTTTCCTTCGACCACCTCGCGCGCATGATCGTCGCCGGAGTGGACGGCTTGATCCTGCAGTACGTCTGCGATCCCGACGACGCGCGTGCTCGAGAAGGGCGCGAGGCGTTGGCGGACATGACGATCAGGCTGGCGAAGGGCACCGCCGCCTAGGCCGATTCCGCGAACACCGGCGGTCCGGAGTAGTCCCGGGAGTGCACGATCCGCCCGTCCCGCACCGTCACCACCATCGCGTACGTCGACACGTACGGCTTGCCGTCGTACTCGCCGTGCAGGTCGTACTCCGCCACGAGGACCTCCGGATCACTGGTCTCGTGCACCGCCACCCGGTCCGCCTTGGTGATCCGGCGACGCTCCCCGGCCTGGTGAAAGCGTTTGCGCAAGTCTTCCCGGTCGCGCGTCACCTTCGGCACGCCGTCCGGGGCGAACGGGATTTCGATCACGACGTCGTGGGAGTACAGGTCGGCCAGGTCGTCCCAGCGGTTGTCGACCGCCGCGTCGAGGAAACGCTGGAAGACCTCCTTCGTGCCCATCAACGTGCTCGCCGCGCCGTGGTTCGGATAGTCGCGGTACCGGGTGACCTCGCCGTCCCGCACGGTCAGCAACCCGGCGGAGGACGGGAGCCGGTAGCTGTGCCCAGTGTGCGGATTGCGGCCCTCGGCGACCAGTTCGACGGCGAACCCGTCCGCGGTTTCCGTGGTGGTGACCTCGACTTTCTCCAGGCCGATCCGGGCCGCGGCCGCGCTGCCCGCGCCGAGCGTGGCCAGCACGGCGTCCCGGCCGGCTGAGCGGTGGCCGGTGAACGGGATCTCGTAGACGGCGTCCTCGGCGAGCACCTCCGCGAGCGGTGCGGCGTCGATGGCACTCAGTGCGTTGGCGACGATCTCAGCTACTTCGGACACGGTGCGGGGCATCGGAAACCTCTTTCGGGAAGACGGGGGATAATCGGAACGGGCAACCCGCTTACGACGATACGGAGTTGGCACTCCGGTTGTCAACGGAGGCCTGGAGATCTGAGACACGGTCAGAAGCGGCGACGATCGTTCCAAGGAAGAATCGGACGACCGCACCACTTTGAGATCAAAGGAGAGAACCGGTGGAGAAGCCTGCGCTCCGCGCGGACGCGCGCCGGAACCGCGCCCGGGTGCTGGCTGCCGCCGAAGCAGCGTTCGCCGTCGACGGGCTTTCCGTGCCCCTGGACGACATCGCGCGGCTGGCTGGCGTCGGCGCGGGCACGGTCTACCGGCATTTCCCCAGCAAGGAAGCACTGTTCCAGGCAGTCGTCGTGGAACGGCTGGAGCAGTACGGCGTCGAGGCACAGGAGCTGATCGACTCCGACGCGCCAGGCGAAGCGTTCTATGACTTCTTCACGCGCGTCATCGAGCAGGCGTCGCGTAACCGAGCGATCTGCGAAGCACTCGGTGAGACAAGCGGTTCCGCGTACAAGGCCGAAGCAGCGGAGCGGTTTCGAGTGAACCTCACCGCGCTTCTGGAACGCGCACAGGCCGCGGGTGCGGTACGCACCGACATCGACGGCGAAGACCTGCGCGCGCTCATCGTCGGCGCGCTCGCGGTGGAGCGGTTTACGCCAGACAGCCGGCATCTGGTGCGTGTGTTGCTCGACGGCTTGCGGAAGGTCTAGTCGCGGCGGCCGGTGCGCAGGTGGATGCGTTCGCCGGACTTGCTGAAGAGGCTGAGGATTTCGACGGCACCCTTGCCCGCCGCACCGAACCAGTGCGGGATGTGGCAGTCGAACTCGGCTGCTTCGCCGGGCCCCATGATGAAGTCGTGCTCGCTCAGGCGCACGCGTAGCCGTCCGCGAAGCACATAGAGCCACTCGTACCCGTCGTGTGCGCGGAGGTAGGGCTCTTCGTCGTGCGCGGGGATGATCTGCTTGTACGCGCGGGGTTCTCCCTGATGCCGTGACAGCGAGATCAGCACGCGCCCGTCGCGCTTCGCGGGTTGCTGGGGCACGCGCGGGTCGACGATCCGCGGCGCGGCGACGATCTCGTCGAACGGGATGCCCAGTGCCGCGGTGATCGGCAACAACAGTTCAAGACTTGGCTTGCGCTGCCCGGATTCCAGGCGGGACAAGGTGCTGGTCGAGATCCCAGTGGCCCGGGCGAGGTCGGCGAGACTGACGCCCTGGTTGTGCCGCGCCTGCCGCAGCCGGGGTGCGATCTGTTCGAGCACGCTGTCGACGGTGGGGTGGTCGCTCATGCCGCGCAGTCAACCGATCCGTCCCGGAAACGGCAACGTTTCTTGCCGCTTTCGCGGGTGGATTCCGATGCTGGGCGCGGAGGTGGTTGGTGATGAGCAAGACCGTCCAAACGTCCGCACGCCTGCCCGTCGGCGTCTATCTGCTCGCGTTCAGCCTGTTCGCGATGGGCAGCGCGGAGTTTCTTCTGGCCGGAGTCTTGCCCGCGGTGGCCGGCGATCTCCAGGTTTCGCTGTCCTCGGCCGGGTTTCTCATCACCGCGTTCGCGCTCGCGGTCGTCCTCGGCGGGCCGCCGTTCGCGGTGCTCAGCCTGCGCTGGCCCCGCCGCACCGCCCTGCTGGCCACGCAAGGAGTGTTCGCGGCCAGCGTCGCCGCCGGACTGCTGGGCGACTACCCGGTCTTGCTCGTGAGCCGGGTGCTCTCGGGGGTCTCCTACGCCGGATACTTCGCCGTCGCGTCGGTGACCGCGATCAGCCTGGTCGCTCCGGAGCGCACCGCCCGCGCGTCCGGAGTCGTGGTCAGCGGCCTGAGCGTGGCGATGGTCGCCGGCGGACCGGCAGGCACCTTGCTCAGCCACTTCACGCAGTGGCGCGGCGGATTCTGGGCCGTGGTCGCGCTGACGCTCGCTGGGGTCGTCGCCTGTTCGCTCGGGATCCCGGCGACCAAGACCGACTCCACGGGGAGACCGAGCGTGGCGCGGGAACTCGCCACCATCCGCAAGCCGCGGCTCTGGGGCATCTACGGGATCACGATCCTGACGACCGCGGCGTACATGATCACGTTCAACTACCTCTCGGCCCTGCTCGCCGAGGTCACTGGGGTTCCCGCGATCTGGATTCCGGCGATCCTCGCGCTTTTCGGGATCGGTGCGTTCCTCGGCTTGTCCATCGGAGGACGCGTCTCCGATCAGCGACCGCACGCCGCACTGCTCGCCGGAGCCGTCGCGATCGTGCTTCTTTCGGTCGTCCTGATCCTCGCGATCCACCGCTGGTGGGCCGTAATTCCCGCGGTGTTCCTGCTCGGGATCGCTGCTTTCGTGCTGAATCCCGCGATCTACGGCCGGGTCTTCGCCATCGCCGCCGACGCCCCGACTCTCGCTGGGGCGACCACGGTCTCGGCGTTTCAGCTGGGCATCAGCGCGACTCCGGTCCTCGCGGCAGCCGTGCTTGGCCAAGCCCTCACGTGGGTCAGCCTCATCGGAGCCGTCCTGGCCGCGCTGGCCGTCCCGCTAATCGTTCTTGACCGTTCCCTCGGCTAGCGGCAGATCACGCATCCTGCGAAGCGGCGAAGCAACGAGAATCACCGACGCGGCAAGGATTCCGACGCCGCACACGTAGAGCGTGACCCGAGTTGTCGTGAGTTCCGCGATGAAGCCGCCGAGCAGACTGCCGAGCGGGGCGACACCGAAAACCACGGTCTGCGACACCGACGAGACCCGGCCCAGCAGCTCGTGCGGGGTGATCGCCTGCCGGAAGCTGACCGTGAACACGCCGAGCACGATGATCCCGAAGCTCGACGCGATCCCGCCGGCGATGTACCAGGCAAGGCCCCACCCCGGCGTCGCGAAAGCGTTGGGCAGGAAGGAAACGCTGTACACGGCACCGCCGATGAACAGCGCCCGCGCCGCGCCGAAACGGGCACCGAGCCGTCGGGCGACCGCGCTGCCCAGCAATGCTCCGGTCAGCGAGAGCGTGCCGATCAGCCCGATCATGAACGGCGTGAGCCGCAGGTCTCGCACCATGAACACCACCGACACCGCCATGAACATCGACTGGAACAGGCTCGACACGGCGCTGTGGACGGTGATCGCCCGCAGAATCGGATGGCGCAGCACCATCCGCAGGCCTTCGGCGATTTCGCGGCGGAGGTTCCGCTCGGCGGGCTCGGGCCGCGCCTCCGGCGTGCGGATGCGGTGCAGCCAGGCGGCGGACCACAGGTAGGTCAGCGCGTCGACCGCCATCGCGCCCGCACTGCCGATGACCTGCACGATCAGCCCGCCGAGACCTGGTCCGGCGATCGCGGCGACGGACAGGTTCGTCTGCAATCGGGCGTTCGCGGCGGGCAGTTCGCCGCGTTCGACGAGATTCGGCAGGTAGGTCTGATGGGCGACGTTGAAGAAGACGGTGAACCCGCCGGCCAGCAGCACCACGACGTACAGGTGGCCCAGCGTCAGCGACCCGAACAACGCGGCGAGCGGCACCGAGCCGATGAGCGCCGCGCGGGCGAGGTCCGCGGTGATCAGCACCGGGCGGTTGCGCATCCGGTCGCACCACGCGCCCGCCTGCAACCCGAGCAGCAGGTACGGGAGCGTGCTCAGCGTCCGCAGCAGCGAAACCTCGGCCACCGACGCGGCGAGCGTCGTGGTGGCCAGCAGCGGGATCACCAGGAAGTCGATGCGGTTGCCGACCTGGCTGAGGCCGTCGGCGAGCCAGAGCCGCCGGAAATCCGGCGAGCGAAGAATCCCCCTCATAGGGTTAGTGTTATATAAGTTGAGTCGGTATATAGCAAGTTGCACAGTGCGTAACGGAGCCTATGATCAACGCGACGAAACCCTCGTAGCCGACGGACCGTGCGGCGAGGAGGTGCCGGATGACGGACACCGCTCCCACCTGGGGTTATGTCGTCGTGACCGGTCTGGCCGGGCTGGCCGGCGGGCTGCTCGTCGCCGCGCTGCTGGTGGCCGGTCGCACGCCGCGTCCGGCCGGAGAGTCGTCGCCGCCCACCCCGCCGCCCGTACAGCAGGTGACGGTCACGGTGACCGGCCTCCCTCTGCCGCCGGTCACCGTGACCGAACGCCCTCCGGCACCCCCGGCCCCGCGGCCGCGCACGACCACGGCCACGGTGTCGGTCACCCCGACTCCGTCGAGCCCGCCGGCACCCCCGCCGACGACCCTGGGCCCGACCAGCGGGTTCTTCCGCGACGAACGCTGACGTCAGCCGACGTCGCGCCGTCGCCAGCCGGCCAGCCCGGCCGCCAGCACGACCGCCGAAACGGCCAGCAACACCACGAGCGGCACCGCGGTGAACACCTCGCCGGGCACCTTCGGCGGATGCTGGAACGGCGAGACATCCAGCAGCACCTGGGGCGCGTTGACGACCGGCCCGAACATGCTGATCAGCAACGCCAGCGCCGCCACGCCCCACGCGGCGGTCGCCAGTTTCGGCAGCAGGCCGAAGATCAGCGCGGCCACCGCGACGATCACCCACGCCGCGGGCACCTGTACCGCGACGGCCGCGACCATGTTCCCGACCGAACGGCCGACGTCGCCGCCGCGCAGCCCGTTCGACAGTCCGAGCAGCACGCCTCCGACGAGCACGAGCACCGCGCTGCCAAGGAACGCGAACACCAAGTGGCTCGCCGCCCAGCGCAGCCGTCCGACCCGCGTCGCCAGCAGCGGTTCCAGGCGCAGCGAGGTCTCCTCGGTGCGCATCCGCAATGTCGCCTGCACGCCGTAAAGCGAGGCGAGCATCGCGAACAGGCTCACCATCGTCGCGAGGAAAGCGTCGACCAGTGCGTGCGAACCGCCGAGGCGTTCGAAGATCTGCCTGCTCTGCTCGGTGCCGCCGACCAGTCCGGAAATGCCCTGCGCGATCGTCCCGAACAACGCGCCGCCGACCGCGAGGCCGATCAGCCAGCCGAACAACGGACCTCGCTGCAGCCGCCAGGCCAGCGAGAACGGCGACCGCAGCGACGGTGCCGCCTCGCTCGGGCCGAGCCGCGGCGGAAGCAGGCCGACGCCGACGTCCCGACGCGGCAGCAGCGCGTAGGCCACGGCAAACAGCACGAGCGTCGTCGCGACGGGCAAAAGCAGTACCCACCAACGTTCTTCGGCGAACGGCCGGATCTGCTGCGCCCAGCCCAGCGGGGACAGCCACGACAGCCAGTGCGCGTCGGTCGTCGAATCACCCGCGCCACGCAACAGAAACGCGACGCCGAGCACCGCGGTGCCGATGCCGTTCGCGGTGCGTGAGTACTCGCCGAGCTGCGCGGCGACCGCGGCGACGCCGGTGAAAACCAACCCGGCGAGCGCCGTGCTGGCCCCGAGCGCGACCGAGCCCGCGGCGGGCACCTTGGACGCCAGCGTGAGCGCTTGCAGCACCCCGATCAGCACGCTCGCCCCGCCGGTCACCGCGAGCGCGGCGGTGAGCGGCGCGTATCGACCGACCACGGTGGACGCGAGCAGTTCGGCGCGACCGGTGTCCTCCTCCGCGCGGGTGTGCCGGGTGAGCGTGAAGACCGCCATCAATCCGGTCAGCAGGGCCAGGAATCCGCCCATCCGCCAGGCGATGAACCCGCCCGCGGTGCCGAGGTCGAACGCCGGGCCGTAGAGCAGCGCGAACGACGGGTTCGCGGCGGCCGACGCGACGAGCCCGGCCCGGCTCGCGGCGGTCGGGTAGAACTGGTCGTAGCTGCTGATCGTGGCCACTGGGACAAGGCTGAGCAGGACGATCCAGATCGGCAGGACGATCCGGTCGCGGCGCAGGGCAAGCCGGATCAGCGGGCCGGTGCCGGTGACCGCGGTCATTTCCCGGCCTCGAGTTCGTCCGCGTAGTGGCGCAGGAAAAGTTCCTCGAGCGTCGGCGGCCGGCTTTCCAGGCTGCGCACGCCGATCTGGGTCAGCTGGCGCAGCGCGTCCTCGAGCGAACGCGTTTCCACGTCGAAGCGGACGCGGTTGCCGTCCATTGTGAGGTCGTGCACGTCGGCGAGTTTGGCGAGGCCGTTCGGCGGGCCGGCCAGCTCCGCGGTGATCGAGGTGCGGGTGAGATGGCGCAGTTGCGCGAGCGTGCCGGACTCGACCGTGCGGCCGTTGCGGATGATGCTCACCTTGTCGCACAAGGCTTCCACCTCGGCGAGGATGTGGCTGGACAGCAGCACTGTGCGGCCCTGCGCGCGTTCTTCCTGGATGACCTCCTGGAAAGTGGCCTCCATCAACGGGTCGAGGCCCGAGGTCGGCTCGTCGAGCAGCAGCAAGTCCACAGTGGACGCGAGCGCCGCGACGATGGCCACCTTCTGCCGGTTGCCCTTCGAGTACGTGCGGCCCTTCTTGCGCGGGTCGAGGTCGAAGCGCTCGACGAGTTCCGCGCGGCGCTTCTGGTCGAGGCCGCCGCGCAGCCGGCCGAGGAGGTCGATGACCTCGCCGCCGGACAGGTTGGGCCAGAGGTTGACGTCGCCGGGCACGTAGGCGAGCCGGTGGTGCAGGCTCGCCGCGTCGCGCCACGGGTCGCCGCCGAGCAGCCGGACCTCGCCGGCGTCGGCGCGCAGCAGTCCGAGCAGGACCCGGATCGTGGTGGATTTCCCGGCGCCGTTCGGACCGAGGAATCCGTGTACTTCCCCCGCGGGAACCTGAAGATCGAGGCCGTCGAGGGCCTTTACCCGGCCGAATGCCTTGTGCAGGCCGGAGATCGCGATGGCGTTTCCCATGATTCGGAAGCTACACTCTTTTCATGAAGTTGTGAAGTTAAGAAAACGTCTGGACCGAGTGATCGTCTGGACGGGCGTGGGAGAGGATGGACGGATGACGACGCCGGAGACGAAGAGAGACGAGGACGCCGTCCGCCGATACGTCGAGAGCCTCGGCCTCGTGATGGCTCAGATCGGCATGCAGCGCATGTCAGCGCGGGTGTTCGCGGCGCTGATGACGACCGACTCGGGGCGGCTGACGGCCGCCGAGCTGGCGGAGCAGCTGTCGGTGAGCCCGGCCGCGATCTCCGGCGCGGTGCGGTACCTGGACCAGGTCGGCCTGGTGCGGAAGGTGCGCGAACCCGGCGAGCGGCGCGACCACTACCAGCTCTACGACGACCTTTGGTACGCCACGTTCCTCAAGCGCGACCGGTTTCTGATCATGTGGCGCGACGCGGCCACCGAGGGCATCGAGGCGCTCGGTCCGGACACTCCCGCCGGCAAGCGGCTGGCCGAGATGCGGGACTTCCTGGCGTTCATGCTGGTCGAGGTCAACAACCTGTACGACCGGTGGCACGAGCTGCGGAAGAACCGGGACTAACCGAGCTTTTCCAGCGTCGCGGCGAGCCGGCGGGCGAGGTCTGCTCGTGGCGGGCGTTCCTCGAAGGACGCGAGGAAGGCCTCCTGGAAGCAGGCGCCGAGCAACAGCCGGGCGGCGGCGTCGACATCGAGATCGGCGCGGAGCCTGCCCAGTTCGACCTCGGCGGCGAGGTAGCCGGCGACGTGCTCGATCGGCAGGTCGGGACCGTTTTCGAGGGTGTTCCGGTGGGTGCGGAGCAGGTCCCGCGAGGAGAAGATCGAGACGGAGATCGGGAAGCTCGCGCAGTAGAAGGCGAGCGCCGTGGTGGTCAGCTCGGCGAGATTGTCGCCGAGCGCTGCCTTTTCCGGATGCTCGGCGAGCCTCGCCGCCGTGGCGGCGAGATCGGGCAACTCCTCTTTCAGTACCGCGAGGAAGAGCGCGGTCTTGTCGCGGAAGTGCTTGTACAGCAAGGCTTCTGAGTAGCCCGCGGCCTGCGCGATCGCCTTGGTCGTGGCGTGTGCGTAGCCCTGCTCCCGCATGACCGTCGCAGCTGCGGCGACGATCTCCTCGCGGCTTCCCATGCGTGCTCCCTGAGGGTCTTCTCAGCGGGTGAGTGTTCACTTACCCTAGCTGGTAAGTGTTCACTCACCCCTCCTTGGAGGCGTCTCATGAAGATCACCGTCCTGGGCGCGAGCGGCCGGACCGGCGGCCTGGCGGTGCGGGAAGCGCTGGCCCGCGGATGGAACGTGACCGCGGTGGTCCGTGACCCCGCGCGGTTGACCGTGCCCGAGCACCCCCGGCTGGACGTCGCAGTGCACTCTCTGACCGACCCCGGCCTGGCCGACGCGGTCACCGGCCGGGACGCGGTCGTCCTGGCCCTCGGCCCTACGGATCTCAAGCCGACGACGGTCAACTCCGACGGCGCCCGTTCGGTGGTGTCCGCACTGCACGGCTCGCGGACGCGGTTCGTGGTGGTGAGCGCGTCCGGCCTGCCCGCGAAGGGAGACAGCCTGTTCTCGCGGCTGGTGCTGAAGCCGTTGCTGGGTGCGGTGCTCCGCAACGGATACGCCGACCTCCGGCGGATGGAGTCGATCCTGCACGAGGCTCCGGACGTGCGGTGGACGATCGTGCGGCCGACGCGGCTGACCGACAAACCCGCGCGGGCCAGCGTGCGCAGCGAGGTAGGGCGGGACGTGCGGGGAAGCTCCCAGATCCCGCGAGCGAACGTGGCGCGGTACCTGCTGGACGCGGCCGAGGACGATTCCCTGGTGGGGAAGACGGTGTCGATCTCGCAGGGCTGAGGCTGGTCGACGCACGAGTCGATCCGGCGGGGGTTCTCGCGGCCGGTGCGCGGCCGTTCCTGATGGCCTGGCCTTGGGACGCGGTCGCGTTTCGTTGCTGCGGGCGTGCGGGCCAAGGTGCTGGTGCTCCGGCGGTGGTCTCGCGGCCGGTGGTCGGCCGTTCCTGATGGCCTGGCTTCGCGACGCGGTCGCGTTTCGCTGCTGCGGGCGTGCGGGCCAAGGTGCTGGTGCTCCGGCGGTGGTCTCGCGGCCGGTGCGCGGCCGTTCCTGATGGCCTGGCTTCGCGACGCGGTCGCGTTTCGCTGCTGCGGGCGTGCGGGCCAAGGTGCTGGTGCTCCGGCGGTGGTCTCGCGGCCGGTGCGCGGCCGTTCCTGATGGCCTGGCCTTGCGACGCCGTCGCGTTCGTCGCTGCGGGCGTGCGGGCCAAGGCGTTGCTGCTCCGGCGGTGGTCTCGCAGGTGGTGCCCGGCCGGTCCCAATGGCCCGGCTTCGCCGCCGCGCCGCGTTCGTCGCTGCGGGCGCGCGCGGCCACTGCTCCGGCGGGTTCTCGGCGGCTGGCCGTGCGGTCTGCAGTCGCAGACAGGTGCGCAGCTCGGGACTGCTCTCCCCAAGTTGTCCCCAGGCTTGTCCACAACTCATCCCCCCTGTGGACAACTCCCTTCGCTGGCCGAGTTCTGTCGTAGCCGCTCGTTACTGTCGGAGGCATGGCAGTTTTTCGGCTGTTCCTCCTTTTCCTGATGGCACCCGTGCTGGTCGCGCAGGCGGTACGGGTGCGTCGGGCGACTCCGCGGCTTCCCGGCGCCACGGGGCCGGTCGAGGGCTCTCTCGGCGCCGGGCGGCCGTTGCGGCTCACCGTGATCGGCGAATCGACGGTGGACGGCGTCGGCGCGCTCACCCACGCCGAAGCGCTCACCGGGCAACTCGCGGTGGCGCTGACCCGCGCGTACCCGGATCGCGAGGTGCGGTGGCACGCCCTGGGCAGCACCGGCGCGTCGGCGCGGGTCGTTCTCGACGAGCTGGTTCCGCGCGTCCGGGCGGCGGACCTCGTGGTCGTCGTCCTCGGCGTGAACGACACCCTGGAACTGCACTCGGCCGCGCGCTACCGGCGGGACCTGCTGTCGATCATCGTCGAGGTGCGGCGGCGGGTCGGCGACGTCCCGGTCGTCCTCGCGGGTGTGCCGCCGCTGGCGAGTTTCCCGTCCCTGCCCCGGCCGCTCCGGGACGTGCTCGGCGCGCGGTCCGTCGCGCTCGACCAGGCGGCGCGCAGCCTGACCCGGCTGCCCGGGGTCACGCACATCCCGTTAGTGCCGGGATTGCTCCATCCGGGAATGTTCGCTGCGGACCGTTTCCATCCCGGCCCGGACGGCTACCGCACCTGGGCCGCGGCGCTCTCGGAGGGGTTACCGATCGTCACTGACGGTCGGCATCCGGGGGAGGTGACGCCGCCGTCCTGACCGGCGGGTTTGCGGAAATCCCAAAAACTTTGGCGCTCCGTGTATCTAGGCGCACCCTGGTTGCGTCCTATAGGGCGAACCAAGGAAGAGGGAGGTCCACATGCCTGCGGATCAGAAGGACGAGCGGCAGCCGGGAACCACCGTTCCGCCCGTCAAGACGAGCCCCGCGCCGGGGGCGAACCGGGGAGTGCAGCCGGACGGCAACCACGAGCCGCTGGACGACACCGGCACCGCCAAGTAACCAGACGGGCGGCGCCCGGGAGCCGAGGGGGCTGCCGGACGTCGTCAGCCGGAGGGGATTCGGGGAGGAACACCCTCCGGCGGAGCCCGAAGGGGAGCGGGCTCCCCTGGGGGCGGGGAGCACCGGTCGGCGAGGGCACAGCTGACGCCGACCGGTGCGCACCCGCACCACGCACGCGAGACGACGACCTGCTCGGCACAAGGGGGCGAGCAGGCCGCCGCCCGCTGCGCCGCGAGCACAAGGACTGGCCCCGCCGCCGGTCCGGTTCCGCTCGGCCAGGGTCCTGACGACCCGGCCCGGCCGGACGGGTTAGGAGGGGACCCGCCTGGCCGCCGAGCGAACCGGAACGGCGAGACCCAGGCGGGTTTAGTTGGTGGGCTGGACGGGTTTAGGGGCTGTCCGACTGGCGGGCCGACCGTAGCTGCGGGATTTGGCCAGGCCTGGGTTGGCTTGGTTGCACGGGCTCGGGGAGGGGCTTGTCCGACCGGCGGGCCGACCGCGGCCGTCGGGGGATGGCCAGGCCTAGGCGGATTCGGCTTGGTTGGACAGGGTCGGGGGAGCGGCCTGTCCGGCTAGCGGGCGAACCGGAACGGCGGGGAGACCCAGGCCGAGGCGCGTGGCTCGCGGGCTGGCGTGGTTGGACGGGTTCGGGGAGGGGTTCGTCCGGCCAGCGCGTTTCGCGGGCTGCTTCGGCGGATCGGCCGGGTGTGCCTATCCGGCTGAGCGGACTTCGGGGAGGGGTTCGCGAGGACGGCAGGCTGCCCGGGCTGATCCGAAAGGTCAGCGGCGAGGCGGGTTCGGGGAGGGATCCGTCCGGCCGGGCCGGTGCGGCCAGGCGGGTCTGGGGAGGGATCCGGCCGGGTCGGCGGGACGCGACGGGTCGTTGGGGGACTCGCCGGGTCCGACGGAGCTGTCGGGACGCCACCGTGCTGGAGGGGGAGCCCAGCCGGTCGCGTCCCGGCACCCCGCTTGACCTGCACAAACGCAACTGCCCCTGGACAACCGGACAACGAGAGCCGCCCCGGCCGGCTCTGCGAAAAAAACTCACCCGAAAAAAGTCAGAGATTGATGTATCCCAGAGCCAGTTGTTTGCTCCTCAACCTAGAAGAGCCCACCCACCGGGCACCGACCGTGCCCCTGGACCCTGTCCGCAGCACCTACCCCACCGAAAGAGCGCGCACCATTCACGATCGATCCGGTACCCGACCGGAGAGGCGACCCGCGACGGGCCTGGCCGTGCCGACACGACCGGAGGCTTGCTCGCCCAGGTCGGCCCACCTCCGGAGTGAGGCAGCTACGGTGACCGACGTGCACACCACCGAGGTAGACCCGCCCTGGGAAGGCCTGACCGGCGCCGACTTGCACGCTGCGTGCATGGAAGCGGCGCGGGGCGGCGATCGGCGCGCGATGGCGAAGCTGGTCGAGGAGCTGACGCCGCTCGTGTGGCACGTCGCGCGCGCCAACGGGCTCGACCGGCAGGTGGCCGAGGACGTGGTGCAGACCGTGTGGCTCGCTCTGTTCAGCCAGCTGGAGAAGCTGCGCGATCCGCGCGCGCTCGCCGCGTGGCTGATCACCACGACTCGCCGGGAGGCGACCCGTCCGTACGGCCGGCGGGCTCAGCCGGTGCCGTTGTCGGACGAGGTCGCCGCGACGCTGGAAAGCGATCACCCGGCACCCGAGGAGGAAGCCGTCCGCGCCGACCGGGATCGCCGGGTCTGGCGCGCCTTCCTCCGGCTGCCCGCACGCTGCCAGGAGCTGCTGCGGCTGACCGTTCTCGCCGGCCGCGCCGAGTACCGGGCGGTGGCCGAGGCTATGCAGATGCCGCGCGGCAGCGTCGGGCCCACCAGGGGCCGCTGCCTCGACTCGATGCGGGATCTGCTCGCAGGAGAAGGGGGTGCCCGGTGAGCGACGACATCGGCAGGCCGGGACACGGCCACGCGATTCCGGACGACGAGGCCATCCTGGCCGACCTCGGCCGCTTCCTCGACGAGGTCGACCCGCCGCCGGACGACCTGGTGCAGCGGGTCCAGTTCGCGCTCGAGCTCGAGAACCTCGACGTCGAGGTCGCGCGGTGGGAACGGCTCGACGAACTGGCCGGCGTGCGCAGCACGGCGACCGGCACGATCACGTTCACCGTCAGCGACCTGACCGTGATGATCAACCTGACCAAAATCGGGAAGACGCACCGGATCGACGGCTGGCTCGCGCCCGCGGGCGAGTACGACGTGGAGGTCCGGGTCGCCGATCACGGCACGTTCGCGACGGCGACCGACGAGGGAGGCCGGTTCGTGCTCGAACGCGTCCCCTGCGGCACCACGCAGATCCTCGTGCACCTCGGCGCCGGTCCGCACCGCCGGACCGTCGTCACGCCGACCGTCGTGCTCTGAGAAACCCGGACGGGCGTTATGGAGAGTGGCGGAGGTGTGCTCCCATAGAGTCCGTGTCCGCGCCCGTCCATGATCGAACGATCGCGGCGGCGTCCGATCTGTACGCGCGCGGCCGAGCCGCCGCGTCCGACCAGCGGCCCGGCATCGCGGTGCGGTTGTTCCGCAGCGCGCTCACGCGGCTGGCGCGTGTCGCCGATCCGCTGCCCGAACACCGGCAACTGCAGGTCCGCGTCCTGGTGAGCCTCGGCGCGGCCGAAGCCGAGGTCTCCTCGACCGACGCCGGTCTCGTGCACCTGGAGACCGCGCGGCAGCTTCGCGACCAGCTTCCGGAAAGCAAGGTCGCCCGCGAACTGGGCTTGCTGGTCACCGGCCAGCGCGCGGTGGTGCTGATGCGCGGCGGGCGGTTCAGCGAATCGCTGTCGGTCTACGACGCCGTCATCCCCGGAATCGAGGCCGAGTTCGACGACGGCCGGCGGACGCTGGTCGTCATGCTCTTGAACCGCGCGCTCGTGCAGATGGCGCTGAACCATCCGAACGCCGCGAAAGCCGACCTGGAGCGCGCACTCGGGTTCGCCCGCGAAAACGGGCACACGCTGCTCGAAGGCAAGATCCGGCAGAACCTCGGCGACCACGCCCAGCTGATCGGCGACGTCCCGCAAGCACTGTCCAGCTACGAACAAGCCGCGCGGATCCTCGTCACCGAATCGCCCGGTTCGATCCCGCTGATCCGGCTCGACCAGGCCCGTGCGCTGCTCACCGCTGGTCTCGCCGACGAAGCGGCCAGGCATCTCGACGAAGCGCTGCCGGAGTTGCGCGCCAACGGATCCGGACAGCACATCGCGGAAGCCGAGGTGGCGCGGGCCGCGGCCGCGTTGCTGGAGGGCGATTTCGCGTTGGCGCGAAAGTCCGCGTCGGACGCGCGGCGCCGATTTCTCCGCCGCGGCAACCGAACCTGGGCCGAGATCGCCGGTCTGGCGCGGTATCGGGCGGAAGCGCAGCAGGTGCTGTCGGACCGCAAAGGGCGCTCTACCTCGCGGTTGCCCGCCGAACTCGTCTCCATCGCCGAACGGCTGGCCGCGCTCGGACTGCGCGACGAGGCGGCGGTCGCGCGGCTCTTCGCGGTCCGGTTGCTGATCCGCCGCAAGGAAATCGCCGAAGCCTCGCTGGTGCTCAAGCACGTGCCCGCCCCGCGTGCGACGTCGCCGATCGACCACCGGATGCTGTTCCGGTTGTGCCGCGCGGAATTGGCCGTCGCCGAGGACCGGCCACGCGCGGCGCTCGCTCAGGCTCGCGCCGGACTGCGCGAACTCGGCACCATCCGCGACCGGATGGGCGGGCTCGACCTGCTGTGCGGCACCGCGGTGCACGGCGAGGAGCTCGGCAGTCTGGCGATGCGGCTCGTGCTGCGGCGCGCGCGACGGAACGCGGCGGGCGCACGGCGGATGTTCGCCTGGCTCGAACGCACCCGGGCGCAGGTCTACCGGTACGAACCGCTGCCGGTGATCGAGGATCCGGTGCTGGCCAAGCACATCAACGAAATGCGGCACGTCCAGCGCACCATCCAGCGCGCCCGGCTGGAGGGCGAGCCAGTGAAGGCGCTGGAGCAGCGGTATGCCGAACTGCAGCGCGAGGCGAGCCGGCTCGGCTGGTACACGAGCCAGTGGGGCCGTCCGCGTCCGGTCGCGACGCCGGACGAGGTCGTCGCCGCGCTCGGCGATCGCGTGCTGGTGAGTTTGGTGCCGTACAACAATCAGCTGTACTCGGTGGTCGTCGACCGCGGGACGTTCCGGCTGCTCAAACTGGGTCCGCTGGACGACATCGTCGAGACCGCGACCCAGTTGCACGCCGACCTCGACGCCCTCGCGCCGGACCATCTGCCGCCGCTCATGGCCGAGACGGTGTCCGCGTCCGCGCGCCGCCGGGCGGAGAAGCTCGACGCGCTGATTTCCGCGTCGCTGGTCAAAACGCTCGACGACCGCGAGCTGGTGATCGTTCCGATCGGCCAGCTGTACGCGATGCCGTGGGGCGCGTTGCCGTCGCTGCGCGGGCATCCGGTGTCGATCGCGCCGTCGGCGACCGCGTGGATCACCGCGAAACGTCCGGCCGAGGACGGGCCGGTGCTGCTGGCGGGCGGCCCCGGCGTGCCGGGCGCGGTGGGCGAGGTGAGCAAGCTGCGCTCGGTGTATCCGGACGCGCGGCTCGTCGAGGGCGACGACGCGACGAGTTCCACCGTCCTGACCGCATTGGACGGAACCCGCTTGGCGCACCTGGTCGCGCACGGCGCGCACGAGCCGGCGAACGCGCTGTTCTCCCGCGTCGAACTGGTGGACGGCCCGCTGTTCGCGCACGAGACGACCCGGCTCGCGAACCCGCCGGAACGGGTGGTGCTGGCCGCGTGCGAGCTGGCGATGAGCCACATCCGGCCGGGCGAGGAAGCGCTGGGCTTCGCCGGGACGCTGCTGGCGAGCGGTTCGCGGACGGTCATCGGCGCGGTGGCCCGGGTCGGCGACCGCGCGGCGGCGGACACGATGGCGGACCTGCACCGGCGGCTCGCCGAAGGGACTTCGCCGGCGTTGGCGCTGGCGGAAGCGGTGGCGGTGGACCCGATGCGGCGGCCGTTCGTATGTCTCGGCGCTGGTTAACCGTGGCGTTCCCGGTGCGTACCGGCATCGCCACGCCCGAACGCAGTCAGCCCAGGAAGTCGGCCAGCGGGACCGGCGTCAGACCGTCCTTCTTGGCCCGCGCGAGGAACGCTTCGTAGTCTTCCTTGAACGTCTTGCGGAAGTGCATCAGCACGATGTCGCCCGGGCGGAGTTTGTCGCCGGATTGGAACTGGACGACGCCGTCGTTGACCGAGGCGGTCCACAGGACCGTCGCGCGCATGCCGCACATCGCGGCGGCCTTGAGCGTGTTCTGGTCGTAGTTGCCGAACGGCGGGCGGAACAGCGTCGGGCGGACGCCGAGAGAGGCCTGGAAGTCGTCCGCGTCGTCGCAGATTTCCTTTTTCTGGAACTCCAGCGGTTTGCCCTTGAGGTTCGGGTGGTTGACCGTGTGGTCGCCGAGCACCGCGCCGGTCGAGTCCAGGATGGCCTTGAAGTACGCCTCGTGGCCCTTCACGTACCGGTTGTTCAGGAACAGCACCGGATGCCCGCCGGACTGCTGGATCAGGCTCTGCGCCGACGGGTCCTTCACCGCGCCGTCGTCCATGGTGATGAAGACGTACGGTTTGTCGGTCTGGATGCGGCGGACCACGCCGACCTTGCCGTCCTGGATCGCCGGCGCCTTCGCCTGCACGGTGCCGAACGGGTACGGCGCGGGCGGCGGACCCGGCGTCGCCGCACCCGGCGCGGGGTTCGCCTGTTGCGGGGGTTGACTCGAGTCCGGGCCGGAGCACGCCGAAAGCACCAGCAGACCGGCCGTCGCCGCCGCCAGCCACCGTTTCGCCATGCCGCTTCCTTTCCCTCGGGATCCCCCGAGGGGATGACGTCTGTGCTCCGGTATTCGATGCTCGTTGTGGTGCAACGCACCCGATCAGGAGGCGGAGTTGCCCGCTTTGGCCAGCTGAGTAGCCAAAAATCCGACCACGCCGCGCAACGCTGCGAGGGCGACCGGGCCCGTTCCGGGGATGCGTTCGACGAACGAACCGGACCACCGGAGGTCCGTGCCGCCGTCGGCGTTCGGGGTGAACGTCACCTCCGCACGATAGTCGCGGACCGGGTGGAAACCGTCGAACGTGTAGACGTGCCGCCGGTCCGGTACGTATTCGAGAGTCTTTTCGCGGGCGAAAAGCGGCCACAATCCGACTTCCCGGACAGCGCCGACCCGGCCGTCGTCGCCGAGCGCCGCCCACCGGGCCTGCCACACGAGCGGCCGCGCCCAGGTCGACCACTGCGTCCCGTCGCTTTCCAGCCGGAACAGCACCGGCGGAGCGGCGGCGCTCACCCGGTTCACCTCGAACGAATACCTGCGACTCGCCATCCCAGCTCCCTGAACACGTTGTTGACTGAGCGACAAATCAATCCCGGACGGCCTCGGTAGGTCAAGATGGTGCGGTGAGCCGTCCCGACTTCGCCGCGCCGCACTGGCTGACGCAGCTTCTGCGTTCCAAACCGGTTCCCATTCCGTGGAACATGGTGGCTCGCGCGGTGGTCGCACTGGCTACTCCGCTCGCGGTCGCGTACGCGGCGGGCGACATCGCGGTGGGCGCGCTGATCTCCACCGGCGCACTGCCGACCGTGTTGTCCGAGGCCGCCGGGGCCTACCGCTACCGCGCGCGACGGCTGGGCGGAGCGACGTTCGCGGCCGGGGTCGGGTACCTCGTCGGGCTGCTGACCGGCGGCATGCCCGCCTGGTCGATCCCGGCGATCGTGGTCATCGCGGCGATTTCCGCGCTCATCAGCGCCGCGGGCAGCAACGCTTCGGTGGCTGGCCTGCAGATGTTCGTCTTCTGCGTGCTCGGCACCGCGCAGCACGCGACCGGCGTACGCACCGAAGTGCTCTTCGGCTACTTCTGCGCGGGCGCTGGCTGGGGTCTGCTGGTCGCGCTCGGCACGTGGACGCTCCGCGCGACGAGTCCCGAACGCACCGCCGTCGCGCAGGTCTACATCGAACTCGCGGCGATGTTGTCGGCTCCGGACGAACCGACTTCGCGAGTCGCGCGCCATCAGCTGACCACCGCGATGAGTACGGCCTACGACCGGTTGCTGGTCGCGCGCTCGTGGCTGTCCGGCCGAGACGCGGCGTATCGCCGGCTGTTGAACCGGCTCTCCGCGACGACGCCCGCGGTCGAGGCGTCGGTGGCGATGGTCAACGCCGGACAGCGCGCGCCAGACGAGGTGATCGACTACCTGACTCGCGTCGCCGCCTCAGTGCTGGCGAACCAGCCGCTGCCGCCCGCGCCTGAGTTGCCCGACGAAGACGCCGACGCGGTGGTCAGCGCGCTTTACGCCGGACTGGCGCGGATCGGGAAGCTCGACGACCGCAAGCGCCGCAAGAAAGTCTCGCTGCTGCGTCGCTTGCGGCAGTGGGCGAGCGGCCTCTCCGGACCGTTGACCTGGCTGGCGACGCTGCGGCTCACGCTGTGCGTCGCGGTGGCCGAAGTGGTTGCGCTGCTGGTGCCGTTCGAGCGGTCGTACTGGATCACGCTCACCGTCGGCGTGGTGCTGAAGCCGGACTTCGGCTCGGTCTTCGGCCGTGCGGTGCTCCGTGGATTGGGCACGGTCGCCGGGGTCGGGATCGGCGCGGTGGTTCTCGCGTTCGGCGCGCGCGGCTGGGTGCTGGTGGCGCTGATCGCGGTGTTCGCCGGCGGGGCCGCGGTGGGGAAGGTGCGCAACTACGGGATGCTCGGCACGTTCGTGACGCCGCTGATCATCCTGCAGATGGACCTCGCCAACACCGGCAGCTGGACGGTCGTGCTGGCGCGGCTGATCGACACCGTGATCGGCTGCGTGATCGTGCTCGTCGTCGGGTATCTGCTGTGGCCGGGTTCGCGGCGGCCGACCGTCGGCGGACGGCTGGCGGACAGTTTCGACACGGTCGCCGAGTACGTCCGCGCCGCGATGGTGCTGAACTCGACCGCGGAGTCGCGGCTCGCCCGGTCGCGGGCCCGGCGCGCGGCGTACCGCGCCCTCGCGGACCTGCGGACGGCGTTTCAGCAGGTGATCGTGGAGCCGTCGCCCGCGGGACGGCAGGCGGTGGCGTGGTGGCCGGTGATCGCCGGGCTGGAGCGGGTGACCGACGCGGTGACCGAGGTCGGCGTGACCATCGGCGAGGGCGCTCCGGCCCCGTCGCCCGCGGACATCGAGCTGCTCACGGACGCGTTGGCGGAGCTGGCTTCCGCGGTCCGCGAGCAGCGGGACCCGGATTCGGTGCCGATGCCGGACAATCCGCGGCTCGCCGGGGTGGTCGACCAGCTCGGCTCGACGTTCGACGCGGTCCGCGGGCCGGACCTGGTGGAACGGTCGCCGCTGCGGCTGGTGCGCCGGTTCCTGCCGTACCACCGGCGCACCTGAGCCGACAGCTGTGGTGCGCGGCGGATTACGCGGCAGAGAGATCCGGGAGAGGCGCCCTGCGGGAATCAGATCGCCCCTCCCGAACCTTCGGAGCCCACCCTGGAGGCGGAGGGTTACTGCTGTCCGCCGGGCTGGCCGCCCTCGGGCTTCTCGCCGCCTTCATCGTGCTTGCCGGTGACCTTGCCGAGCAGGTCCTTGGCCTTGCCGACGCCGCCGTCGATCTGCGAATCGTGGCCGCTGACCTTGGACTTCGCGAATTCGGCCGCCTTCTCGAGCCCCTGCTCGAGCTTGCCGCTGTTCTCGCGCAGCGCCTCGGTCGCCTTGTTCTTGAGCTCGTCGAAATTGATGCCCATCGAATGCCTCCCCGGGGTTGGGATTGAGAGGCTTCAATCGTCACACACCAGGCGTTCCAGGCAAGTCAAGATACTTCCCCGAGCGCGACCGCTCCGTCCAGTCCGGTGATCCGGCCGCCGCGTTCGCCGAGCGCCACGAGGCCTTCGCGGGCGTCGGCGGCGGTGAGGTCGATGCGGACGCCGGACAGTGCCGCGTCGCGGGCCGCTTCCAGCGCCAACGCGCCTTCGTGGCCTGCGTTGATGGTCGCGGCGAGGCCGCCGGTGGAGGCGAGCGAGCCGCGGGCGGCACCGAGACGGCCGAGTGCGTCGTCGACGATTGGCAGCAGAGCGTCGCGGTTGCCTTCGGTCATCGCGCGCACCAGGTCCGGCGACGAGCCGGCCACGCGGGTGCCGTCGCGGAACGAGCCGGCGGCCAGCGACATCGCGAGCGGCCCGCCCTGTGCACCGACCGACGCGAGGATCGCGGCGAACAGGTGCGGCAGGTGCGAGATCCGGGCGACCGTCTCGTCGTGCGAATCGGCGGGCAGCGGCACGGCGTGCGCGCCGACGTCCAGTACGAGCCGGGTGACCTCGGCCCACGCCGTGAGGTCCGTTTCCTCTTCGACGCCGACGACCCACGCGGCGTCGCGAAAGAGCATGGCGTCGCCGGCGAGCCAGCCAGAGTGCGAGGTACCCGCCATCGGGTGTCCGCCGACGTAGCGCGTGTACGGCGCGCGCCTGCGGACCGCGTCGAGCATCGGGCCCTTCACGCTGACCACGTCGGTGAGGATGCAGTGCGACGCGTGCTGGGCGACCTGTCGCAGCAGGTTCTCGACCGCGGGCAGCGGCACGGCGATGACCACGATCGCGTCCGCCGACGCCGCGCGTTGCAGCGCCGCTTCGGCGTCGGTGGTGACGTCGTAGCCGCCGCGACTCGCCGCGTCAGCGTCCACTTCGGACACTGTGGTTCCCCACACCGTCCTGCCGCTCGCCGCGGCGGCCCGCAGCAGGGAACCGCCGATGAGCCCGAGCCCGATTACGCATACGTCTCGCACGGGGCCATCCTGCCAGTGCGCGCAAGCGGCTACAGGACGGCGGCCAGCCGGGTGCCCTGGTCGATCGCCCGTTTGGCGTCGAGTTCCCGTGCTTGCTCCGCGCCGCCGACGAGGTGCACCGGCACGTCGCCGAGGGCGTCGGCGAGGTCCCGCACGGATTCCTGGCCAGCGCAGATCACCACGGTGTCGACCTCAAGCAACCGCGGTTTCCCGTCGACGGTGAGGTGCAGACCGGCGTCGTCGATCCGTTCGTAGGTCACGCCGCTGAGCTTTTCCACGCCCTTGGCGCGCAGGGCCGCACGGTGCACCCAGCCGGACGTCTTGCCGAGCCCGGCCCCGATCGGCGACTTCTTGCGCTGCAGCAGGTAGACCTGTCGCGGCGAGGGTTCCGGCTTCGGTTTCGTCAGCCCGCCGGGCGCGAGCGCGGGGTCGGTGACGCCCCATTCGACCATCCAGGCGGCGCGATCCAACGCGGGCGACGAACTGTGCGTGAGGAATTCGCTGACGTCCACGCCGATGCCGCCCGCGCCGATCACCGCGACGCGTTCGCCGACCGGTTTGCCGTGCCGCACGACGTCGACGTACGACAGCACCTTCGGATGGTCGATGCCGGGCAGCGCCGGGACCCGCGGCGCGACGCCGGTGGCCAGCACGACCTCGTCGAAACCGGTCAGGTCCGCGGCGGTCGCCCGGGTGCGCAGATGCACCTTGACCCCGGTGACCTCCAGCCGGCGGGTGTAGTACCGGATGGTCTCGGCGAATTCCTCCTTGCCCGGAATCCGTTGTGCGATCCCGAACTGGCCGCCGATTTCGTCGTCGGCCTCGAACAGTTCGACGTCGTGGCCGCGTTCGCCGAGCGCGGTCGCGGTGGCGAGCCCGGCCGGTCCGGCCCCGACGACCGCGATCCGCTTGGCCCGCCGGGCCGGCAGCAGGTTCAGCGTGGTTTCGTGTCCGGCCCGCGGATTCACCATGCAGGACACCGGTTTCCGGCTGAACGCGTGGTCGAGGCAGGCCTGGTTGCACGCGATGCAGGTGTTGATCTCGTCAGTGCGGCCGGTCTCGGCCTTGCGGATCCAGTCCGGGTCGGCGAGCAACGGCCGGGCCATCGAGACCAGGTCCGCGTCGCCGTCGGCGAGGGCTTGTTCCGCGACGTGCGGCAGGTTGATCCGGTTGGAGGCCACCACCGGCACCGAGACGTGCGGCTTCAGCTTTCCGGTGACCCACGTGAACGCGCCGCGCGGCACCGACGTGACGATGGTCGGCACGCGGGCTTCGTGCCAGCCGATGCCGGTGTTGATGATCGTCGCCCCGGCGGCTTCGACTTCACGGGCCAGCGCGACGACGTCTTCCCAGCTCTGCCCGCCTTCGACGAGGTCGAGCATGGACAGCCGGTAGATGATGATGAAGTCCGGCCCGACCTTTTCCCGGGTGCGCCGGACGATCTCGACCGCAAACCGGCGGCGTTTCTCCGCCGTGCCGCCCCAGGCGTCGGTGCGCTGGTTGGTGCGTTCGGCGAGGAACTGGTTGATCAGGTAGCCCTCGGAACCCATGATCTCGACACCGTCGTACCCGGCTTCGCGGGCCAGCGCGGCGCAATCGGCGAACGCGCGGATGGTGCGGTGCACGCCGTACGCGGTGAGCGCGCGCGGACGGAACGGGTTGATCGGCGCTTTGCGGCTCGACGCGGAAACGCTCAGCGGGTGATAGGCGTAGCGGCCGGCGTGCAGGATCTGCAGTGCGATCTTGCCGCCCTCGGCGTGCACCGCGCCAGTGAGCAGTTGGTGCTGCTTCGCCTCGGCGGGCGTCGACAGCTTCGAGGCCAACGGCAACAACCAGCCGGTGCGATTCGGCGCGAACCCGCCGGTGACGATCAGGCCGACGCCACCGCGCGCGCGTTCGGCGTAATACTCGGCCAGCCGCGGGAAGCGGGACGCGCGGTCCTCCAGGCCGGTGTGCATCGAGCCCATCAGGACGCGGTTGCGCAGCGTCGTGAAGCCGAGGTCGAGCGGGGAAAGCAGGTTCGGGTACTCGGTCATCGTCAGCCCTTCTCGTCGGCTTGGTCGGCCCGCAGTGCGGTCAGGATTTCTTCCAGCCACTCGACTTGGCCTTCTTCGACCCGGATTCCGCCGCGCAGCACCAGGTATTGGTGCAGCGGACGGCCGCGAAGCCGGTCCGGGGCGGGGAAATCGCGCTTCTCGATCTGCCGGTACAGCTCCAGCCGCTCGGCGTGCGAGTCCCGATGCCGCGCGATCTCGGCGGCGACCGCCTCCGGGTCTCCGAACGACGCCCCGCGTACCTTCACCGCCAACTCCTGCGGCCCGGCCTGCGGCACCGGTTCGGCAAGCCAGCGCCGCAGCTCGCTACGTCCGGCCTCGGCGACGGTGTAGACCTTCTTGTCCGGCCGCCCGTCCTGGGGCACCACGTCGACGGCGACCTGACCGGCCTCTTCCATCCGCTTCAGGACGCGGTAAATCTGCTGGTGGGAGGCACTCCAGAACAACCCGATGGATTTTTCGAACCGGCGCGCCAGTTCGTAGCCCGAGCCGGAACGCTCCGACAGCGAGACGAGGATCGCGTGCTCCAGTGCCATGCCGGACAGTGTCATATGCAACTAGGTGCAGTGCAACTAGGTGCAATCCAGGTCACCTTGCGCTCGCTTGGGGAAATTCAGGCGCGCAAGCCGGCTTCGATGTGGTGCAGCATCCGGGTGAGGTCGTCGCCGCCAGCGGGCCTGATGCTGAGCCAGCCGTCGGCGACCGCAGCGGTAAACCGGCCTTGTTCGGTGTCGATCCAATAGGGCGGATGTTCGTTGCGGATGCGTTCGGTCCCGCGGCGGATCGCCACATACAACCGGCCTACGTGTATTCGGGGAGCCTGCATCCACTCGACGGCGCGGCGCGCGTCGCGGGCGCTATTGGTCCTGGTCGGCGGTGGACTTCCGGCGAGCACCGCGCTGTAGTCGGCTTCCGAGCAGGACAGCGAAGGCAGGTTCGGCGCCGGCGGAGTACCCGGCAGCGCGCAGACCAGATCCCGGGCAGCGGATTCCGCGGAGCTGGGGAAAAGCGTGATCGTGTCGTGGTCGGCAACGGCGAGGAGCGCGTCCCGTCCGACGGCCGCGGCCTGAAGAGTCACGTCGCGGCCGTTGATTCGAGCCCAGCAGTAGCGGTCGACGGAGGGCCGTTGCAGGAGCCCGATGACCTCGGCGAAGTCACGGGCTGGCCAGCCGGTCGAGGCCAGTTCGGCGTCCGCTTGTGCGTCCTGCTGGAGTTGCTCGTCGGGCGGATACCACTTCTCGCCGCCGATCAAGGTCGGGTGCGGGTTGGAGCGGTCGAGACGGCGGACCAGGTTTTGGTAACCGGCGCGGGAAAACCTCAGCGGGCTTCGGAGCAAGGTCAGGCTCCGATGGTCGGCGGGGTGGGACGCATGCCGTCGGGGTAGCCACCGAACAACTCGTCGACGTCCTCGTCGAGATAGGTGACTTTCCGCTGGTGTTCTTCGTCCTCGGTGTCCTTGCCCTTTCCGGCTCCGGCACCCATGGTGCCCATGCCCGGCGATCCCTTGGCACCGGACCCGCCGACGGCACCTGCGCGCGCGGCGCTTTGGCCGCCCGCCGGGGTCCCAATGCCGGTCCCCGCTCCTGCGCCGAGTCGCGGTCCGCCCCCACCTGTTCCGACGCGCGCGCCGGTGTTGGCTCCGCTGCCGACCCGTCCGGCGAGGCCGCTCTCCGCGCTGCCGCCCGGAGAGCCGAATCCGCCAGCCGGGAGGCCGAAACCGCCGCCGCCGGTCGAATCCGTCCCGACGGTGGTCGGCCCGAAAGTCGGCAGCCGTCCGGATCCGAACCCAGGCGCGTCGCTGACCGGCGCTTTCGGCGTGTACCCGGCCGTCGTGGTGGAGTCCGCCGGCGAGATGTGCTCCGCTGGGGAGTCTCCGCCGCCGGGGAGGTGGGAAGGCCCCGTGCTGGGAGGCACCGCGGAACTGCTGGCGGGGCTGGGGCTGCCGGGGTGGGGCGAGTAACCGCTGCTCTGGAAGCTCGCGCTGTGCCCGCCGCTGCCTCCAGTTCCGCCGATGCTTCCGGTGCCGCCGGTTCCGCCTGTGCCTCCGGTACTTGCGGTGCTTGCGGTGCTTCCGGGATGGTCGGACGTTCCGCCGCCGCTCGATGCGGGACCGACCGCGATCCCAGCTGGAGCGGCATTCAGAACCGGATAATCCTTCGCCGACGAATTGCGATTTCCGTCTGTGGTGGCGACGTAAGCTCCGTAGGCTTCCTTGTTGTTCTTGTCCGCGTCATCCCAGCGAGCCGCTGCTTTTTCCGAATCGCTGGCACCGAACGGGCTGTAACTCGCCAAATCGTTGGTGTCAGGACGATTGGCGTCCATGGGGGTGAGCTTGTTGAGCGTGTGGTGAAAGCCGCTGTTCTGCGCGATGAGCGACTGGGAGCTGCGGCCGAGGTCCTCTGCCGCCTGCTGAGATGTTTCCAGAAGCGGACTCAGCCCAGCCTTCGCCTTGCCGGCTGCGTCGCCTTCCCAGGAAGCGTCCATTTTTCCTTGCAAGCGGGCGATCCGCGTGACGAGTTCTTCGTGCGCGGATTTGAGCGCTTCGGCCGCCTGCTGCCCGGAGTCGAGGGAGGCGGTGTTTCCTCCGTAGCGATGCATGCGGGCGTAGACATCCGCGCCGGTGTAGCCGTCGGGCATCAGTGGCCTCCCTTCTGGAGATACTGGATCACGTATCCGGCTACCTTTTTGCCCAGCTCGCAACCGTCGGCAAAGGGCTGCTTGAGTGCATCGAGGCTGACGCTGATGGTGTAGGCGAGGTCGTCTCGTAGGCCGACTGCCAGAGCGCAGCTGCCCGGCGGCGGGTTGCTGGACGCGTTGTAGACCACACCGGGGTAACCGTTGGCCGAGAATGCCTCGAACTGAGTGACTCCGCCAGCCTGCTTCTGTCCGTACAGCCCGCTGATCCCGCCGTGAGACGGGTCTTTGGTGAAGACGGTGCCGCTGACGGAAGAGGGCGCTTCATCGGTCGCAAAACGCCAGCCGCAGGACGGGCCGGTGGGATCGTCCGGCTGAGGGACTGTCCCCTTGAGCGGAGCGCCGAGGCTGGCCACCTGATCCGCGGTCATCGCGGCACAAGGGTTCTTCTCCAACGCGGTGGGATCCAGTGGCGCAGGGACAGAGGGTGCGCCGAACGGCAGCCCTGTCGAGCTGGGCGGGGCTGCTGACGTTGCGGGGCTGGCGCTTCCAGACTCGCCTGAACATCCGGCGAGAAAGATCGCGGAGGCTAACAGGCCAAGCGCTACGGCGGGTCGGCTATGCATCGCTGCTGTGAAGACCTTTCAGGTGGTCGGCGGCCTGCTGCTCTTGCTTCTGGTAAGTATCCAGGGCTTGCTGAAAGGCGTCTTTTTGGCGTTTGAGCTCCGCAACGACGCTGTCGAGGTAGTTGTTGTACGACAGGCCAGCTGCATTGGCGTCCTGCACGTAGGCAATGCTGGCCACCTCGTCGCCCATCGGAGTGAAGGCGCGGAGAGTTCGTGCATGTTTTTGGGGTTCGAGCTGGATCCAGGCGAGGATGTCGTCGATCTCGCTGACGATCTCCTTGAGCATTTCCGGGGTGAGCCGGTACCCGCCACCGCCGCTCGACATACCCTCGTTGGCCTTCGCCTGGGCGTCGGCGGCTTCCTTCGCCACCTGTTCCGGGGTTTTGTCCCGGACATACTTGTATCCCGGCACCAGCGGGCCCTGCATGTTCGCAGGCAGGTGTCTGACGCGCTCGACGCCGTCATCAGCCATGAAAGCCTCCCCAGCTTTCTCACCGAACAACACGGACAGTATCACGACTGTCTGCAGACGGTGACAACTTCACTGAACTTGTTGATCAAGGTGTCGCGCACCGGCCGGCTCACCCGGAGAGGGGGCGGCAAATCGGGTCGATCCACCCGAGGAAAAGGATCAAGATGGAGGGGTGGATCCGGTTTTGGAACTGCTCGCCGCGCGGATCGCCGAAGGCAGCGTGCCGGGGGAGCGGACGGACGGTCGTCGGCTCGCGCTCGCGGTCGAGGGCGGCAGCAGTCGCGGCACGTATTCGAGCGGGATGGTGCTCGCGCTCGACGAACTGGGGGCCACGCAGGCGTTCGACGACGTCTACGGCGCCTCCGCCGGGGCGCTCAACGCGGCGTGGCTGTTGTGCGGCCGCTCGCGGACCGGGGTGCGGACCTGGTGGAACCCGACGGTCATGCGGCGGATCATCAACCCGCTGCACACCCTGCGCGGCCGGGCGGTGATCGATCTCGAGTATCTCGTGCACCAGGTCTACTCAGTGCTCGAACCGATGGATTTCCCGGCGATTCTCGCGAATCCGGTCGGCTTCCACCCGCTCGCCACCGACGCCGACACCGGAGAGTCGACTGATCTGCATCCGTTCATCGAGGACGTCGACGGGATCAAAACGGCGCTCGCGGCGTCGTCGTGCATGCCGGTGCTGGCCGGGCCGCCGATCGCGATGGGCGGGCGGCGGTTCGTGGACGCGGGGATCGCCGAGCCGTTGCCGTTCCGCACCGCGCTCGCGCAGGGGGCGACGGACGTGCTCGTGTTGCGGACCCGACGGGAGGACGAGCGTCCGGTGCCGCCGCCGCGGGTGCAGGACGTGGTCGTGCCGCGGTTTCTCCGTCGGCACGCGCCGGGCACTATCGACGCTTGGCGTACGCAGTACCGCCGGGATCTGGAGGACGAGCGCCAGCTGCGGGAAGATCCGCGGCTGGCGAGCGTTCGGCCGCCGGCTGGTGCTCCGGATGTGGTGGTGCTGGAACGGGATCCGGCGGTGCTGCGGCGTGCGGTGGAGCTGGGGCGGGACGCGGTTTACGCGGCGTTGGAAGGGTTGCGCAGGGCGTCGTAAGCGAAAACCCCGTCAGGACTGCGGTTTGCGGGCCACGCCGCCGATCACCCGCGACTCCGACGGTGCCTTCGCGAACAACGTGTCGGCGTCAGGATGCCACGCCGGCGCGTACACCAGGCCCGGTTCGAGCAGCGGCCAGCCGCCGAAGAAGCGTTCGAACTCCGCCTTCGTGCGCAGGATTCCCGGGTTGGTGGTCGACTCGTAGTACTTGATGATGTCGACCAGCGCCTGGCGTTCGTTGTCGTCCACCGGATTCTCGTTGGTCATCTGGGAAAGAATGAGCAACGAGCCCGGCGCGAGCTGCTTGCGGTAGAACTCGAGGATGCCGTCCGGATCCTGCTCGTCCTTGATGAAGTGCAGCACCGCGTTGACGATCAGCGCCACCGGCTCGCGGACGTCGATCACGTCCGAATCGGCCACCCGGTCCCACAATTCGGCAGGCTGCAGGAGATCGGCGGCCATCGCCTGATGCCGCTCCTCGTCCGCGGTGTCGGCGAGCAGCACCTGCGAATGCGCGAGCGCCACCGGCTCGTTGTCCAGGTACAGCACGGAAGTGTCGTGTTCCGGGCGTTCGTCGTCGGCCACCTCGTGCACGTTGCCCGCGGTCGGCAGGCCGGAGCCGATGTCGACGAACTGCCGGATGCCCTCGCGCACGCTCTGGCGCACCGCACGGCCGAGGAACTGCCTGCTGGTACGGCAATACTCGCCGATCAGCGGCAGCCGTTCGCGCACCTTCTCGGCGAAGACCCGGTCGATCGCGTAGTTGGTGGTGCCGCCGATGAAGTAGTCGTAGACGCGGGCCGCCGACGGCCGGTCCAGGCTGGCTTCCACCGCGCGCAGTGCTTCGTCCTGTGTGCTCATCGCCATCCTCCCGCTCGCCCTGGCGCTCATGCTAACCATGGCGCTGCGGTCAGTTCGGCCGGTAGGACTCCCGGTAGGCGTTGACCGAAGCCGTCAGCTGATCCATCGCGGCCCGCATCCGGGCCAGTTCGGCGTTGTCCAGGTTCATCGCGGCTCCGACGTGCGGCGGGATCCGTTCCGCCTTGGCGCGCAACGCGGTTCCCTCGTCGGTCAGCCGGATGCGGACCGAACGCTCGTCGTCCGATTGGCGTTCGCGCTTGATCAGCCCGGCCTTCTCCAGCCGCTTCAGCAGCGGCGACAGCGTGCCCGAGTCGAGGTTCAGCGCGGCACCGAGTTCCTTGACCTGCTGTTCGTCCTGCTGCCACAGCGCGAGCATCACCAGGTACTGCGGATAGGTCAGGTCGAGCGGTTCCAGGAGCGTGCGGTAGAGCGCGGTGACTGCCCGGGAAGCCGAGTACAGGCCGAAGCACAGCTGGTCGTCGAGCAGCAGCGAGCCGGTTTCGCCGGTGTCTGGGCTGGTCATCGGTGGCCTCCTGGGTGGTTCCTCTGCCAGCTCTCCATTTTCTCTCGGCTTACCGCTAAGGGCAACTCAAGTGCTCTATATCTCATTGAGCAACAGTGAGTTGTGTACAACTAAATTGCGAGCTATGTTCAGGTGGTCCGCACCGCTACCGGAGGAAGCCATGACCGCGAACCCGCAGAACCTCGTCCTCGAGCCGGCCGCCCAGGCGTTCGCCGAGGCCACCGATCAGCCTCCGTACCTTTTCCAGCTCCCGCCTGCCGAAGGCCGCAAGGCAGTTGACGGCGTCCAGGACGGCGACGTCGCACTCGCGCCTGCCGACATCGAGACCCTGACTGTCCCGGGTGGACCGAACGGCGACGTCGAGGTCCGGATCGTGAAGCCGGAGGGCGTAGCCGGACCGTTGCCGGTCCTCGTCTACATTCACGGCGCTGGCTGGGTCTTCGGCGATTTCCACACCCACGAGCGGCTCGTCCGCGAACTCGCCGCCGGAACCGGTGCGGCAGTGGTGTTCCCGGAATACAGCCGTTCGCCCGAAGCTCGTTACCCCGTCGCGATCGAGGAGAACTACGCCGCGGTGAAGTGGGTGGTCCAGCATGGTGCCGAGAAGGGCCTCGACACCACGCACATCGCGATCGCGGGCGACTCCGTCGGCGGAAACATGACCGCTGCGCTGACGCTGATGGCGAAGGAGCGCGGGGACGTGCAGTTCCTGCAGCAGGTGCTGTTCTACCCGGTCACCGACGCATCCTTCGACACCGAGTCGTACACCAAGTTCGCCGAGGGCTACTTCCTCAGCCGCGAAGGCATGAAGTGGTTCTGGGACCAGTACACGACCGATGAGGCGCAGCGTGCCGAGATCACCGCTTCGCCGCTTCGCGCCACTGTGGAGCAGCTCGCCGGACTGCCGCCGGCGCTCGTGATCACTGGGGAGGCGGACGTCCTTCGCGACGAAGGCGAGGCGTACGCCGCGAAGCTGCGTCAGGCCGGCGTGCCGGTGACAGCGGTTCGGTACCAGGGCGTAATCCACGACTTCGTGATGGTCAACGCGCTTCGGGAAACGCATGCCGCGGAAGCCGCGATCACGCAGGCGATCACGGTGCTGCGCGGCGCATTCGGCAACTAATCAGGGACTAACGGGCAATCCTGAGATTCCGCTGAGTTTGACGGGGTCATTCTGGCGTGATCGACGTCACGTGATCACAACGAGGACGGCCCCTCAAACGTATCTAGAGCAGCGGGTCCCGCCTTCCGGGCGCGCGATCGGTCCTGGAGGTTCCCGTGCACCTGAGCGAAATCAGGTTGGATTCACCCGTCACGCTCACGGTGATCGGCGTGCTCGCGTTCCTCGCGGTGGTCTCGGTTCCGTGGTTCTGGGACAAATGGCGCAAGCGCAAGCAGCTCGGCCGCAGTGCCACGGTGCTGGTCGCGCTGTGCCTCGTGATCGTCACGCTTGGCTTGACCGGCAACATGATCGGCGGATTCTTCCCGACGCTCGGCTCGCTGCTCGGGACCGGCGCGTTCGCCGCCGAGGGGATCGACGTCGAGGGCGGCGACAACGGCGTCGACCTCGGCCGGGCGCGCGACCTCGGGGTGGCTCACGCGCGGGTCGGCAAGGGGACCATCGCGCACGTGACGGTGACCGGACGGCGCACCGGCCTCACTCGCGACGTGACGGTTTACCTTCCGCCGCAATACTTCCAGCATCCGTACAAGGCGATGCGGTTCCCGGCGATCATCTGGATCCCGAACTATCCGTCCGGTCCGGAGGTCACCACCGCCCCGATCGGGTACCACCTGCCCGAACAGCTCGACGCGGCGATCTCCAAGCGCCTGCTGCCGCCGGTGGTGGTGCTGATCCCGGACCCGACCGGAACGCCGAAAATCGGCCACGACACCGAATGCGTCGACGAGGTCAACGGAAGTCCCAACGACACCTACTTGTCCGCGGACGTCCGCGAATGGGGAATCCAGCGCCTCGGCCTCAATCCGGACCGCCGCGCGTGGACGATCGCCGGCTGGTCCTCCGGCGGCTATTGCGCGTTGAACCTCGTGACGCGGCATCCGCAGTGGTACGCGCAGGCAGCGAGCGTGAGCGGCTACGAAAAGGCGCAGGTGGACGGCGAAACCGAGAACCTTTTCCGCGGCCGCAAGGACATCGAGGACGCGAACAACGTCAAGATCAACGTCCGGCAGCACCCGGCCCCGCTCGAACTCCTCGCGATCTCGGGGGAGAAGGAACAGAACGAAAGCCGCGCGGTCGACCAGATGCGGGCCGCGGCGCAGCCGCCGGTGCAGTTCACGACGTGGCGGATCCCGGACGCGGGCCACAACATGAACACGTTCAAGGCGCAGCTGCCGGACGTCCTGACGTGGATCGGGCAGCGGATCCCCGGCCCGTCGGCGCCCGGGCCGCGGGCCGACGTGACCGGCGGGGTGAAGCCGTGGCCGCTGCCGAGCACGGGCGCGCGGGGCGGGCTGACCGCGGCGGAGCAGTGACGCTCAGCGGATCCCGGGCAGGTGCTTGACCACCTCGGTGGCCTGGGTTTGTCGGTACGGGCCCGGCCGCGGGAACCCTCGGGCGAGCAGCCGAGGGATCAGACCACGACGAGCCGTTGCACCAGCAGGTCGACCCGCTGCTCAGCGAGTTCGCGCGGCAGCCGTCCAGCCCGGGTCAGCGTCGCGATTCCGTGCAGGGACGCCCAGAACAGTTCGGTGAACAGTCCCGGGTGGACTCCTTCTCCGGCGACTTCGCCGAGCGTTTCGAGCAACGCGGCGAAGGCGTCCTTGAGCGGTTCCGGAGTGTCTTCTTGCGCGAACGCTAGTCCGCCGTCGAGCTGGAAAATGGCGTCGTAGACCGCTGGGTGATGTTCGGCGAAATCGAGGTACGCGCGGGCGAGTGCGGTGGCCCGGGCACGCGCTCCCTCGACGGCGTGGGTCGCGGCTCGCACCGCCGCGGCCAGTTCGGCAGCGCCCTCGAGGGCGACCGCGCCGATGATTTCGCGTTTGCCGCGGAAATGGCTGTAGAGAACGGGCTGGCTGTACTCGATGCGCTCGGCCAGCCGGCGCGTGGTGACCGCGTCCCAGCCCTGGTGCTCGGCGAGTTCGCGGGCCGTCGCCACGATGAGGCGCTCGCGTTCGGCCTGTTCGCGCTGCTTGCGGGTGTGTACCGACATGAGCCGAGCCTAGCACTGCTAGACAAGAGAGCGACATTAGTACTAGCATCGCTTCATCAACTAGCAACGCTAGAACTTGGGAAGGTCATCATGCTCAGCGCACTCGCGGTCTGCACCATCGTGGTCGTCGGCGTGATGGTGGGGGTCGAATTTTCCGTCGCCTTCGTCATCAACCCGATCCTCAACGGGCTCCCGGACGACAGCAATCAGCAAGGCCGGGCACACGGCGGCCGGATGCTCGGCGCGCTCATGCCGTTCTGGTACATCGGTTCGCTTGTCCTGAGCGCGATCTGGGCGATCCTCGCGTGGGACCGCCCCGGTACCGGCCTCGTGGTCATCGGGGCCGGACTGCTGGTGGTGAGCGTGGTCATGTCGATCCTGCTGCTCGTCCCGATCAACAACCGCGGCAAGACGTGGACACCGGAGAACCGGCCCGCGGACTGGAAGGAGCAGATGAATCGCTGGGACCGCTACCACTACGTGCGCGTCGCGGTGATCATCGCCGCCTTCGCGCTCCTGGTCGCCGCGCTTGCCTGAGCCGTGCCTCACTCGGCCCTCCCTGGGCACAGCAGCCCCAGCAGTCCCGGTCTTGCCCGGCGGGCGGGTTCCGGGCGGCCGGATTCGGGTTTCGGCCGGGTTCGCGCGGGGGTATCCGGGCAGGGTTGACCCACCGTCATCTCGGTACGGGAAGGACTGGAGTCATGGTTCGTGCGCATCGAGCCCGCGTGCGGGTGGAAGGAGTGCAGCCCGCGCAGGTGCTGGCCGTGCTGCTCGGGGTCTTGTTTCTCGCCTACGGCATCATCGGGCTCGTGAAGTCCGGGTTCGGGGATTTCACCGGACACGGCGTCACTTTGTGGCGGTTTTCCGCCAATCCGCTGAACAACGTCGTCCACGTGGTGACCGGTGTGCTCGGCCTGCTGCTGGCTCTGGGTTCCGGCCGTGCGCGGACGTTCGGCTGGCTGCTGTTTATCGGTTACGGCGCGCTGTTCGTCTGGGGCCTGATGCTGACCGGGACGATCTCCGTCAATCCGGTGTCCGGCCTGGGCAACCCGCTCAACCTCGCCGACGCGGACAACTGGCTGCACCTCGGCATCGCCGTCCTTGGTCTGCTGACCGCCGTTCTCCCGGCGCGCCACGGGGTTCTGCTTCCGGAGGACCAGGAACCCGTCGAGGTCGACCCGGCCGCTCCGCCGCGCCGGCCGGAAACCGGCGGGCACGGCTTGGCCCATTAGTCAGTCCACAGTGGAATAATCGTGCGGCGGGATCGCTTGCCGGGGCTCCGGCAGCGGTCCCGTTCGTGCTTATTCTTCCAGTGCTCGGTCCACCAGCCGACCCGCTGCCCCGACGTATTCCGCCGGGTCGAGGAGATCGGCCAGCGTCGCGGAGTCGACCGCGGCGGTGATCTCCGGCGTGTCGGCCAGAATCTCTGCGAGCGGCCGGTTTTCCTCGATCGCGCGCCGGGACGCGGTGCCCAGCAGTTCTTTCGCGCGAGCCTTGCCCAACCTGGGGGCTAGCGCGGCCGACAGTCGTTCCGAGACGATCAACCCGTTGGTCAGCGTGAGGTTTTCCCGCATGCGGTCCGCGTGAATGCCCAGTCCCCGCACCAAATCCACGGCGGTATGCGTGGCTCCGCCGGTCAGCCGCAGACATTCGCGCAGCAACTGCCATTCGGCCTGCCAGACTCCTGCCGACCGCTCGTCCTCGGCCAAGCCGGACTGCGTGACTCCCGCCGCCAGCACCGGCACTTGCAGCGCCGCAGACCGGATCAACGCCGACTGCACCGGGTTCTGCTTGTGCGGCATGGCCGAAGACCCGCCGCCGGTCGCCTCGGTCGCCTCGGCAATCTCGGTGCGGGCCAGGACTTGAACGTCGACCGCGATTTTGCCCAACGCGGTCGTCACCCCGGCCAGCGCGGAAACCAGTTCGGCCACCGAGGTGCGATCCGCGTGCCACGGCAGAATCGGTGCGGGCAAACCGGTTTCCTCGGCGAAGGCGGCGACTAACCGTTCCGCGTAGTCTTCGGTGCCGTCGCCGTACTGGACGTACGCGGCCAACGTTCCAGCCGCTCCGCCGAGGGACACGGGCAGCCGCAACTCAGCGATCCGGCGAGCGGATTCCTGGACGCCGTGGCGCCAGACCGCGGCTTTCAACCCGAAAGTGGTCGGAACCGCGTGCGCGGTGAGGGTTCGTCCGGGCATGACCGTGTCGCGGTGGGCACGCGCCAACGCGGCGAGGGCCTGCGCGACCGTGGTCAGGTCCGCGCTGATCAACCGCAATGCCTCGCGCGCGACGAGCATCATCGCCGTGTCGACGATGTCCTGACTGGTCGAGCCACGGTGCACGTAATCGGCGACGTCCGGCACCTTGGCGGACAGCGTGCGGACCAGGCTGACCACCGGGTTCCCGGTCGCCCGCGCGTCGCGAGCCAGCTGGACGACGTCGAGCTCCCCCTCGCCCAGCGCCCGAGCAGCAGCGGTGATGTGTTCGGCCGCCTCGGCCGGGACCGTGCCCAGCCGCGCCTGCGCCCGCGCGAGAGCAGCCTCCGCCTCCAACATGGCGGCCGCGAACGCACCGTCCCCAGTCACCGCTTCGGCCGGGGTGCCGGCGCGCACCGGGGACAGCAGCCCGGAGTCAGGATCGGCGATCATGCCGTCCAGCATCGCACGGCGGCCGCACCGGCGAGGGACGGTCGCTGCCCAGTTGTGGTGTGCCCGGCCTGGGCCTGGTCGGGCGCGAGCTTCGCTGACCAGCCACGATGGGGCCGGAGGCGCTTCGCATGGGTGCCGGGGGGTGCGGCCGACGAAGCGTGCGCGGTTGCCGGACCGACTGCGCACAGCTGCCGGGGAGGGCGGCTGCCTGGTGTGCGCCTGCGCGATGCACGTAGCTGCTGGGGTGGGCGACGGACAAGTGCGTGCGGTTATCGGGTGGATGGCGGACGAAGTGCGCGCGGCAGCCCGGGCAGCCGCGGGTGTCAAGGTGTGCGCCTGCCGGGTGCACGTGGCTGCTGGGTGGGCGCGGCTGCTGAGTGCGCGTGGCTGCGGGGGTGGATGAAGTGCGCGGCTGCGCGGGGCGACGGTGACGTGCGCGGCTGCGCGGGTGGGCGAGGGTGGGTAGGTGTGCGCCTGCCGGGTGCACGTGGCTGCTGGGTTGGCGCGGCTGCTGAGTGCGCGTGGCTGCGGGGGTGGGTGGCGGATGAAGTGTGCGGCTGCCCGGGGGCGACGGTGACGTGCGCGGCTGCGCGAGTGGGCGTGGATGTCTAGTCCGGGCGTGGCTGCTGGCATGGGCGACGGACGAAGTGCGTGCGGTTCTCGGGGACGGACGAAGTAGGCGCAGCTGCCTGGACGGGCGACGGACGAAGTGCGCATGGCTGCAGCGGTGGGCGCGGCTGCCGAGGTATGCGCTGCCGGGCGCGCGTCGCTGCTGGAGTGCGCGGTTGCCGAGCGCGCGGCTGTCGAGGGGTGCGCCGAACTCCGCAGGCCGGAACGTCCACTGCATGGCCTCCCGGCCGAACCTGGCACCCACGTCACCGCCCGGTGGCTCCGTCTGTCACCTCCCTCAGCAAGTCCGCGTGCCCGTTGTGCCGGGCGTATTCCGCGATCATCGACACCAGCATCCACCGCAGAGAGAACGGCTCTCCGGTCGTCTTTCCGATGCCCTGCGCGTCCAGCGACGAAGCTGCCGCCACGATCTCCCGGCTCCGGTCGCACTCCGAGCGCCACACCGCCAGCGCCTCGGCGAAATCCCCGTCCAGGCGGTCGAAGTCCTGGTCTGGGTCGTCGTCCGAATAGTGCAGGAGCGGGACGTCCTCGCCGGCGAACTGGATGCGGAACCACCATCGTTCGACGCCGGCCAGGTGCCGGACCAGGCCGTGGAGCGACATTGTGGACGGTGGCACCGCGCGGGTGGACACGGCTTTCTGGCTCAGCCCCGCGCACTTCAGCGCGAGGGTTTCGCGATGCCACTCCAGGTAGGCGAGGAGTGTCTCGCGCTCGCTGGCGACGCGGGGGATCGGCGGGCGGTCGCTCTCGGCGACCTTGGCCAGATGCTTCGGGATCTGTGTCATGAGACGAGCGTCTCACCCGCCACCGACAATTTTCGGCGCCGAGCCGCCGCATCGGGTGCACGGTAAACCGTCCGCGCGCAGCAGTGGGCTAGACCACATGGCGGGCCCGGGTAGCTGCAGAAACCGTTCCTGTCGATGCGGAATTCAGGTGAATTCCGGTGTTGATCAGCACACTCAGACACGGTTTTCGGACGGTGTTGTCGCTCCGTCAGAGGTATCGTGATCGGCATTCCGGGGATTAATCTTCTCGGCGGCCCGAGAACGCCCGCTCCGCCGAACAGCGGATGCTGCACGGGGCCGAACGCACGAATGAAACGGTGAATACAGCGCCATGGTCGGAGCGAGCGTGCCGATGGTCGACTTGTCGATGTACACCCATGCCGGTGGTCAGCTCGACCGGTTGTGCCGGGCAGTGGGATTCGATCCAGAAGAACGCCGTCACCTGGAACTTCTCCGGTTGTTGCTCGGCGAGTCCGGGGAATTGACCGTCGACGCTCCGGCGCAGTTCCCGTGCAATGTGGCGGACGACACTACGCCCGTGGAATTCTCGGTCGCATTCGACGCCAATGGCGAATGTGTGGTACGGGTTCTCGGCGAGACCGTCGGGGCCCCGGATCCGCGCACGTTCCTCGCTCAGGTGGCCGACGAGTACGGCCTGGTCACCGACCGGCTCGACGCGGTGTCCGACCTCTTCCTCCCGCACGAGGAGCGCCGCGGGCCGTTCACGCTGTGGTACTCGCTGATCTTCCGCAACGGGGCCGCGCCGAAGATCAAGGTGTACCTGAACCCGCAGATCAGCGGCCCGACCATGGCGGATTCCCTGGTCAGCGAGGGGTTCCGGCGGCTGAATCTCGGCGAGGCGTTCGACCCGGTGGTCGAGCACGCGCTGCGCCGCGGCGAGCAGGACAACTTCACCTTCTTCGCGCTCGACCTCGACGACGATCCGCTGTCGCGGGTCAAGGTGTACGTCTCGCACGAGGCCGCCGAGGCCGAGGACGCGGTGCGCGCGGCCGAGTTGGTGCCCGGCACGGACCCGATGCTGATCCGGGAGTTCCTCGCCGTCCTGGGTGGCGGAAAGGGCCCGTTCGAGGGTCGTCCGCTCGTTTCCAGTTATTCCTTTGTCGAGGGGATGGGCGGCACTCCGGGAAACTACAGTCTTTACCTTCCCATTCGGAGTTACGTGCCGGACGACGAGGTGGCGAGGGCGCGCGTGCACGCCATTCTCGCGCAGTACGACTTCGACCCGACAAAACTGGACAAAGCGCTGGCAGCGGTTTCGGAAAGGCCGCTGCGCGACGGCGTGGGATTGATCGCGCACGTGTCGTTGCGAATGGGCGAGTTCGGTTCCGGAATCACCGTCTACCTGTCCTCCGAAGCTTACGCGGTAGCGCCGCCGAGAAAGCGGCCGGTGCTCGGCCGGATGAACCTGACCCGGTAGTTTTCGGCTGTCACCCACAACTGGAGGAAATACCCTGATGCGGACCTTCCCGCCGTACCGCTCCCAAGTCGTCGCCGAAATTCCGGTCACCACTCGCGCGGAACGGGAGCAGGCGCTCGCCGCGGCGGGCTACAACGCCTTCAACCTGCCCGCGAACAAGGTCAGCATCGACCTGCTCACCGACTCCGGCACCGGCGCGGTCTCCACCGCACAGGAGGCCGCCGCGGCCGCCGCGGACCGCTCCTACGCCGGGTCGGACTCGTTCTACCGCTTCCGCGACGCGCTGCGCGACCTCACCGGATACCCGCACCTCCTGCCGGTGCACCAGGGCCGCGCGGCCGAGCGGGTGCTGTTCTCGAGCGTGCTGCACAGCGGCCGGATCTCGGTCAGCAACACGCATTTCGACACCACCCGCGCGAACGTCGAACTGCTCGGCGCCGAGGCGATCGACCTGCCCTGCGCGGAGTTCGGCGACCTCGACAGCCTCGAACCGTTCAAGGGCAACATCGACCTCGACGCCCTCGAACGCCTGCTGAGCGGCCCGGACGGCGCTCGCGTCGGCCAGGTGCTGCTCACCATCACCAACAACGGCGGCGGCGGACAACCGGTCTCGATGGCCAACCTGGCCGCGGCAGCGAAGCTCGCGCGGGCGCACGGCGTGCCGGTTTTCCTGGACGCCGCCCGGTTCGCGGAGAACGCGTGGCTGGTCATCCAGCGCGAGGCGGGCTACGCGGACAAGACGCCGCGCGAGGTCGCCCGCGAGGCGTTCGGCCTGGTCGACGGCTGCGTCGCGAGCCTGAAGAAGGACGGCATCTCGCCGATGGGCGCGTTCATCGGCCTGACCGACCCGGAACTCGCCCAGACCTGCGAAACCAACCTGATCGCCACCGAGGGCTTCCGCACCTACGGCGGGCTCGCGGCGCACGACCTCGACCGCGTCGCCAAGGGCCTGCAGGAAGTCGTCGACCCGAACTACCTCGCCGCGCGCGCGGGCGAGGCAGCCCGGCTCGCGAAGCGGGCCAACGAGGCCGGGGTCGACATCGTGCAGCCGCCGGGCATCCACGCGCTCTACCTCAACGCGGGCCGCCTGCTGCCGCACCTGTCCGCCTCGCGGTTCCCCGGCCATTCGCTGGCCTGCGAGCTGTACCTGGAGGGCGGAATCCGTTGTGTGGAGCTGGGCTCGCTCTACCTCGGCACCCTCGACGACGAGAACGAGCTGATCACCCCGGCCCCGTTCGAACTGGTCCGGATGGCGCTGCCGCGGCGCGTGTACAGCCAGGGGCACTACGACTACGTGGCCGAAGTCCTCGGCGACATCGCGAAAAACCCGGAGAAGGTGCCCGGGTACCGGATCGTGGAAGCGCCGAAGATCCTGCGGCACTTCAATCTCCGGATGGCCCCGGTCCACTAAGGACAGAACGAGGGGGTTCCCCGCGCCAGGAACCCCCTCGCTGGTCGGAAAGCCCGCTCAGGCGGGCTGCGGGACCACCGTCATCGCGTGCTTCACCAGCCGGATCAGCGCGATCTTGCTCGAATCCCGCTGCCGCGCGTCGCACATCACGATCGGCACGCCGTCGGGTACCACGAGCGCCTCGCGGATCTCGTCGGCGGTGTAGCGGGGCGCGTTGTCGAAGCAGTTCACCGCCACGATGAACGGGATCTTCCGCCGTTCGAAGAAGTCGACCGCGGCGAAGCTGGTTTCCAGCCGGCGCGTGTCGACCAGCACGACGGTGCCGATCGCGCCGCGCGCCAGGTCGTCCCACATGAACCAGAACCGTTCCTGGCCCGGGGTGCCGAACAGGTACAGCACGTGCCGCGGCGAGATGGTGATCCGGCCGAAGTCGAGCGCGACCGTGGTGGTCTTCTTGTGCTCCACGCCGGAAAGGTCGTCGACGCCGGTGCTCGCCTCGGTGAGCACCTCCTCGGTGGACAGCGGCGGGATTTCGCTGACCGAGGCGACCATCGTGGTCTTCCCGGCACCGAACCCGCCGGCGACGATGATCTTGACCGGGGTCGGCACCGACGCCGCGGCGTCTTCAGAGCTTGATGAGGCCATCGAGAACCGCCTGGAGAGTTTCGTGGTCCGGCACCTGGGCCGGCTGACGGGACGGGGCGCGGGTGATGACGAGGCCGCGGTCGATCAGGTCCCCGCACAGCACGCGCACGACGCCGAGCGGCAGCTTCACGTACACCGCGATCTCGGCCACCGACAAGGGTCTGCGGCACAGCTGCGTGATCGCCAGGTGCTCCGGGCCGAGCCCGATCGGGTCCGACCCCTGTTGCAGGGTCATCACCTGGGTGGAGAGGTCGAGCTGGTGTTCGGACGGGGTCCGTCCGCTGGTGATCGTGTACGGCCGGACCAGGGGTCCAGCGGCCTCGTCGTACCAGCCGTCGTCGCTCACGTCGCCTCCCGCAGCAGGTTCGCGGCCTCGCGCGGCGCCGAGGCCAGGTAGTCGCCGACGCGCTTGACCAGCCGGTTCATCTCGTAGGCGATCATTTCGACGTCGATGTCCGCGCCGGCGAGCACGGCGAGGCACGCGCCCTGCCCGGCGGCCGAGACGAAGAGGTACCCGCGTTCCATCTCGATCATGTTCTGCAGCACCGGCCCGCGGTTGAACTGCCTGCTCACCCCTTTGGCGAGGCTCTGCAGGCTCGACGCGATGGCCGAGAGCTGGTCCGAGTCGTCCTTGCTCATCCCGGACGACTTGCCGAGCAGCAGGCCGTCGGCGGACAGCACGATGGCGTTCTGCGCGCCGACGACGCGATTGACGACGTCGTCGAGCAGCCAGTTGAGATCAGGGGTGGAATTCCCGTACTCGTTCATGCGGACAGACCCTGACTTTCGGTGTGGTGAGGTGTTCGGTCGTTATGAGTCATTTTGCCCGCCTCGCGCCCGGCGGGTGCCCTTGTGGAACGCCATCAGCGTCCGCGCGGTGGTCTCGCCCGCGTTGGTCACGTCGAGGTCCTCGGCGGTCGGATCGTCCTGCAGCTGCGCGACCAGGTTCTGCTGCGGCTGCCGGCGCGGGAGCCGGGGCCGGTCGTCGCCCTGCAGCCCGCTGAGATCCGGTTCGGCCGGGCGCGGCGCGGCCGGGACGTCCGGGATCTGGCCCGCGGACGGCGGATACGGCTCCGCGGTGCGCGGGGCCGGCGTCGGAAGCGGACGGGCCGGGTACGGCCGCGGCGTCGGCTGCGGGGCTTCCGGCGTCGGTCGCTGGACGGCGTTTTCCTGCGCGGGCGCGCCGACCTGGGCGAGCGCCGGGGTCTCGTCCGCGGGTTCCGGAGCGTTCGTGTCGGCCAGGTGGTTCGACGGGATCAGCACGGTCGCCCGGGTGCCGCCGTAGCGCGACGGGTCGAAGGTGACCGTGATACCCAGCCGGGAAGCCAGCCGCGCGACCACGAACAGGCCGAGGCTGGAGTCCGCGCGCAGCGCCATCGCGTCGAATTCGGGCGCGTCGGCCATCATCGCGTTGGCCCACTCGCGCACGCCCTCCTTCATGCCCAGCCCCTGGTCGGACACGTCGACCACGACGCCGCGCGCGACCATCCGGCTGGTCACCTCGACCTGCGAACCGGGCGGGGAGAACGACGTCGCGTTGTCGACCAGCTCGGCGACGAGGTGAATGGTGTCCGCGACCGCGGTGCCGACGATCGCGACGTCCGGCACCTGCTCGACCTGCACCCGCGAGTACTGCTCGGTTTCCGAGACGGCCGCGCGCAGCACCTCCATCAGCGAAACCGGTTTGCGCCAGCGCCGTCCGGGCTGCTTGCCGCCGAGGATGATCAGGTTCTCGGTGGTCCGCCGGGCACGCGCGGCGAGGTGGTCGAGCTGGAACAGCGACGCCAGCTGAGTCGAGTTCTCTTCGCGGCTTTCCATTTCGTCCAAGATCTGCAGCTGCCGGTGCACCAGCACCTGGTTGCGGTGCGCGATGCCGAGGAACACGTTGTGCACACCGCTGCGCGCCTTCGCCTCGCTCGCCGCCGCGTTGACCGCGGTCAGCTGCGCGGTGTTGAACGCTTCGGCCACCTGGCCGATCTCGTCCCGTCCGTGGTCCAGCTTCGGCAGCTCGGCCTCGATGTCGACCGGGTCGCCGTTCTTGAGCCTGCCGACGATGTTCGGCAGCCGGTTGCGCGCCAGGTCGAGCGAGTCGTTGCGCAGCCGCTCCAGGCGCGTCATCAGGGTCCGGTCGACGAGCGAACGCGACACCCGCACCGCGACGATGATCGCGGCCAGCGAGGCGAGCAGGGCCACGATGCTGCCGATGATGGCGTTGCGCAGCTGCGCGTTCCCGGAATCGATCGCGGCCGCGGAAACCTGGTCGGCCTGTTCGATGGTGAGCTGGTTCAGACCTTGGGCGACCTGCGCGGTCAGCGCGTGCCAGTCGCCCGCCGAAACCGGCACGCTGCTCTGGTCGCTGCTGGTCCACGGACCGTGCTTGATCAGCGAGTCCTCGGCCGCGTTGAGCCGTTTCCACGCGTCGCTCGTCGAAAGCTGCTGGTAGTGCTGGCGCACCGCGGGTTCGAGGAACGGCGAGATCTGCGCCAGCTGCGTGCGGTAGTAACCGACGAGCTGGGAGAACTGGACGAAGTCGTCCGGCGCGAAGGTGCCGCTGGAGAACGCCGCCGACACCAGCGACGTCTCGCGCGACATCAGGTCGCCCGCCCGGAACAGCGAGGTCGCCGAGATCGCGCCCTGCACCGCGGTCGCGTCGGGGACGATGCGGGCCTGGGTGTCGAACAGCGTCGCCGCGGAGTCGAGGACGCCGTTGTAGTAGGCGTTGACCTGTGCGCGGTTGATGCTGCGGAAGTTGATCTGCGAACGCAGCACCGGCAGCTGGTCGAGCTGCCCCTTCAGCGCGGTGACCTTGCTGGCGATCTCGTCCGGAGCGCTGGAAATGGTGGCCGCGAAGGCTTCCTGCAGACCCTTCAGCTTGCCGTCGCTGTCTTGTTCCTGCTGCTGCAGCTGCTGCGGACCGGCGCTGGGGCTGTCGAGGTACTGCAGGGCAAGCTGGCGTTCCTGCTGCAGCGACGACAGCGCGGTGAGCGCGGGGATCGAAACGTCACGCACCGAGCCCGCGACGAGCCGCACGTACAAGCCGTTGATGAAGAAGGCCGTCGCCAGCACCGCCCACAGCACGAGCAGGGTGATGCTCGGGATCAGGACCGTCCGGGTCAGCCTCTTCCGGATCGACTTGTCATACGCCTTGCCGGGATCGTCCTTGTTCTCCACGATGATTCACGAACTCCTGGGTCACCCTCGGCGAGAGTGCGGACACGGCCGGGGAAGCGGACACGCCAGTGGGTGCGAGTGGTCCTCGTCACGGAAATCTCGGATACACCCTTCGTAGGCCCACCGAACGGAACAGCCCCGGTTTCTATCACGAACGGGGGCCTCGTGGTTCCGCTGAACGAGCAGCCGAACGTCGTCTTGACGGCGGTTACCGACGGTAGCGGCGGGTTCCCCCGGCGTTTTCCGAGGTGCCGGGCCTGGCTGCGGATTTCGGACGAGCGGGCTGGGCTGAATGAGTGATTCAAAAAGTGTCCGGACACTCAGCCCAGGTTCCGCGTCGTGGAACTGTCGCCGAATGGACTTGTCGACAACTACTGTCCATAGTGGACTAGTGGCGCACCCGGGGCGTCGGGCCGAGGAACGGGAGAAGTTCGATGCCGTCCTGGAGCGCGGCGAGAGTGCGCAGGACTCCGGCGCCGCCGGTGGCGACGTCCGCGGACAGTCGTAGCAGCCGGGTGCCCGGGAAGGCAAGGCCGCCGCGGAACGGGACCGCGTACCAGGAAAGCCGCGTCAGGTGCCGGTCGATCGCGTCCTGCGTGCGCCGGTCCGGCGTGCTGCTGAAGGCCAGTCCGGCAGCGAGCCCGCAGCGGCCGTTCAGCAGACCCGGATGGAGCACGAACTCCCCGCGGCACGCGACGCGCAGTGCGGGCAGGCTGCGCGCGGCCTTCGCGTCGAAGCGGTACCGCGCCAGCTGTTCGGTGACGATCAGGATTCCGGCGCTGCCGATGCCCGCCCCGCGCCGCGAACCCCGGTTGCCGTCGCGGACCGGCAGCGAACCGTCCAGCGCCGGGACGCATTCCTCCAGGTCGCGTTCGAGCGCCTGGTCGGCGAACGACAGCCAGGCCGGTTCGCCGGTGCGCTCGTACAGCCGCAGGAACAGCAGTGCCGGGCCGGACCAGCCGTACAACAGCCCGGCCTGCGCGGAAGCACCCGGCGGTTCCGCGGTGTCCAGCGCCTCGGCGAGCCGGATGCCGATGTTCAGCGCCTGCCTGCCGAACTCGTTGTCGCCGCGGGCCGCGGCGAAATGCAGCCGGGTCAGGCCGATGCCGGCAGTCCGCTCGCGAGATCGTGGCCGACGGTCTGGTCCGCCAGTGCGCGCGAGGCGGCGAGGAGATTGGCCGCGGCCTTCCGGTAGCCGAATTCCTCCAGCACGTAAGCGATTCCGTGGCTGCCGTCGTAGAAACCCGCGCGGCTGGGCGGTTTCCCGTCGACCGCGTCGAGGAGCCACTGCTCGTGCTCGGGGAAGCGGCCGACGCCCGCGACGTGCAGCGAGTGCAGCACGCCCGCCGCGCCGGTGCCGAAGGTCGCGCCGCCGACGCGGAACTGCTCGATGTCGCCGGGGAACAGACGATCCTGGCGATCCGGCGTCGCGCAGGCGAGCAGGGCTTCGGCGATCTGCTTGCGCACCAGCGTCCAATCGGGGCGGGGTTCGTCGAGTTCGGTGTGCGCGGGCTCGCTGTGCGGCGCGATGCTGTCGGCGTATCCGGCGGGCAGCGAGAATCGGCGTTCGGTGAGTTCGGCCGCCCAGCGGAGGCGTTCGGGCACCAGGTGATAGAGCGGGGCCAGCGGCAGGAAGAGGCGCAGCCGCAGGGCGGTTTCGTCGCGGTCGAAGCCGGTCAGCGAGACCTTGCCGGAGCTGTCGACCAGGATGCTGTGCGGGTTTTCGAGCACGACCCCCCGTTCGGCCGCTTCGGCGACGATGCGGTCGACCTGCGCCAGCACGGACAGCGCCTGTTTGCGATAGGCGGCCAGGTCGGTTTCCGGGCAGTCGCGGCGGGTGAGCGGGTAATGCCGGGTGAGCCAGGCGTCCAGTGCCACGCCCGGCCGGTACTCCCGCACCAGGTAGTGGCGCTGTCCGGCGAGGTACGCGTGGACTTTCGGGATGCCGGGGATCCCGGCGAGCCGTTCGAGCAGCTCGTGCTTGCGCCGCAGCCGGGCGACCGCGTCGACGCCGTCCGCGTCGAGCCCGGTGTAGGGCCACGCTTCCTCGACGAGCACCCGCTCGCCGCCGCGTTCGGCCAGGTAGACGGCGGTGCCGTGGGCTTGGCGGAGCACCTCGGCGACCGGGTGCGGCGGCACCGGCGCGTCGGTGTACTCCGCGACGCAATCGGGAACGCGTACCCAGCTCGGCACGGAGAAGTCCGGGCCTTGCGGCGCGGGCTCGAGAGCGCTGCTCGGCCGGCGCAGCGCGGGCACGCGGGCGCCGCGGTGCTCGGTCCACAGCGGCGTGAATCCGGTGTAATGCACGTGAATCGGGCATTCTCCGCAGCGGAGCGCGCCGTCGATATCCGGTCCGGGCTCGCCGGTGAGGAGTTCGGAAAGATCGTCGAGGATCTGCTCGAGCGCGTTATTGTCGGACGGATAAATAGTGGCCAGCGCACCGGTTCCGCCGGTTGTCGGATATTCGGCATTGCGGTCGAGGAAAATCGACCGGGAACGCAGGTGCCGATGGGGCAGCCGCCGGGTCCGGCAGTACTCGCGGACGCGGTCCAGTACCCGGTCGGCGTTGCCCGGCGCGGCGGAAACCTCCACTGCCCAGCCTTGTTCTGGCAAAGCGACCCCGGCGGGACGGAGGAAACGCCAAAACCCGTCGTCCTCGGATGTCCATTGTGGACTGTATGGTGGGGCGGACAGGTCGTCGGCGGATATTTCCCGTCGGCGGTCGAAGAACCACGGATCGGCGAGGCAGAATGCCTCGTGCCGGACGTTCATAAAAGTGGATCCTTCCGCGTGTGCGCTTCTCCGGTGCTCCGGCGACGGAAACCATTCCCGCACAGCTTCGCCGTCGCGCCAATCCGCCATTTCAGCGTTCGGCGGACCCGGGCGGGGCGACGATAAATCCGGCTCTGGCGAACCGAGCGTGATTCCCCGTCGCCCGGTTGAGCGGGATTTCCTGGGCATTCGGGAATTGACGGAATGCCAGCGACCCGTTCCGGTGAACGTGGTCCCGGCCACGCCGTCGGCCCCTCGCCCGTCCGGGTCGGCGGGCGAGGCGGGTACGTTGAGGCCGGCGGGCAGAAGGAGGAACGGGTGATCGTCGGGTTCGCGATAGCGGTCGCTGGCTGCGCGGCGCTCGTCGCGCTGTGGAGTTTCGTCCAGGCGGCGCGCAAGAAGCTCCCGGACACCCCGCTGCTCGTCGCGCTCGCCGTGATCGAGGTGCTGCTGGTCGTCCAGCTGGTGATCGGGATCGTGCTGCTCGCCGGCGGGCACCACCCGGGCAGCCTCGCGACCTACCTCGCCTACCTGATCGGCTGCCTCGTCGTGCTGCCGGTCGGCGCGGCGTGGGCGCTGGCCGAGCAGAGCCGGTCGAGCACGGTCGTGCTCGGCATCGCCTGCCTGGCCATTCCGGTGATGGTGCTGCGACTGAACGAGGTGTGGAGTGGAGCAAGCGCGTAAGACGGCCACCGGTCCCGGCCGGGTCCTGGTCGCGGTGTATGCCATCTTCGCGCTCGCCGCGACGTCGCGGGCGGGCGTCCAGATCGGCACGAAATTCCACGAGGCGCCGCTGGCGTACGTGCTGTCGGCCTTCGCCGCGGTCGTCTACATCCTGGCCACGATCGCGCTCGCCCGCGGCGGCCGGACGTGGTGGCGGATCGCGCTCGCCGCGTGCACGGTCGAACTGCTGGGCGTGCTGTCCGTCGGCACCCTGAGCGTCTTCGACCGGCAGGCGTTCCCGGACGCCACGGTCTGGTCGGTGTACGGGCAGGGATACCTGTTCATCCCGCTGGTGCTGCCGGTGATCGGCCTGTACTGGCTGCGCCGCACCCGGGTCAGCGGCTGAGGAACAGTACGCGGAACTGTCCGTAGCGGCGGCAGCGGCAGAAGAACAGGTGGTCCCCGGCTACTTTCGCCGGTTCTGGTTCCGGGGCGCGGCCCCGATGATCGAGGCCCCGTCCCCACCGGAACCGCGGCGACGAAGCCGCAGAAACGAGAGACCATGCGTTTGCGCACCTGTTTGCTCGTGCTCGCTACCGCGCTTGGCCTAGCCGGATTCGCCGGTCAGGCCGCCGCTTCCAGCGGGCCGACCTCGACCCCGGCGATCATCGGCGGCGGTTACGCCTCCAACGCTCCGTGGGCCGCACGGCTGTTCGTGAACGGGCAGCAGAACTGCACGGCCACGATCATCGCGCCGCAGTACATCCTCACCGCGAAGCACTGCGTCGCCTCCAGCGGGACCTACACCTTCCGCATCGGCAGCCTCGACCAGACCAGCGGCGGCACGATGGCCACCGGCGCCGCGATCACCCGTTACCCCGGTGCCGCCGACCTGGCCATTGTCCGGCTGTCCAGCTCGGTGAACGCGACGTACTCGCCGCTCGGCACGTCGACCGACGTCCGCGCCGGGCAGACGGCGCAGGTGTACGGCTGGGGCGCGACGAGCCGGTGCGGTTCGGAGATCAACTGCCAGTCGCGATACCTGAAGGTGGCCAACGTGCGGGTCACGACTCCGTCGTGCAGCGACTACGAGGGCGGCGTCGCGGTGTGCGCGACCCGGATCGACGGCATCACCGCGGGCGGCGACTCGGGCGGCCCGATGTTCGCGTCCGGACGGCAGGTCGGCGTCGCGTCGACCAGCGACCGGCAGAGCAGCACCGCCTACACCAACATCACGCGGTACCGGAGCTGGATCTCGCAGGTCGCGGGCGTCTGAACCTTCTGACGTCTGAATTTGTCGGTGGTCCGGCCTAGGGTTGGGAGTGCGCACCGCTTCCGTTGCGCGGAGGAGGAGAACCATGCCCGACAAGCTGATCCCGGGGCCGGACCACCCGATCACCGTTGAGCCGAACCCCGCGCGGGTGGTGGTCAAGGCGGGCGAGAAGACCATCGCCGACACCACCCGCGCGCAGGTGCTGCGGGAGGCCAGTTACCCGCCGGTGCAGTACATCCCGCTGGAGGATGTCGACCTGGCGATGCTGTCGCCCACCGAGCACCGCACGTACTGCCCGTACAAGGGCGACGCCTCGTATTACAGCCTCGCCGCGGTGCCGGACGGCGAGAACGCGGTATGGGTGTACGAGGACCCGTACGACGCGGTGGCTCCGATCAAGGGACACGTCGCGTTCTATCCGGACCGGGTGGAGATCGAGGAGGTCGGCTGAGGGTTTTCGCGGGTGGCTGTTGGGCTCGGCCTCGGTGGGCTCGAGTTGTGGATCATCGGGACCGGGGAGAGGGCGCGCTCCGGGTGCGGGACTTCGGGCGGTTGTCGTTCGCTTCTGCGCTGTCGGTCCCTGGTCGCCGGGAGGGCAGCGGGATCGGTCCTTCGGTTGGCGTTGACTGATCCGGGTTCGGTGCGGCTCTGGTTGGGTGCTGCTTTGGGCCGCTGCTGATGCGGGTTTGGTGGTGCGCCCGGTTTGGTGGTGCTCGCGGTTGGGTGTTGCCTCGGGCCTGGTGGTTTTTCGGTTCGCTGCTGCTTCCGGTCACTGCTGATCGAGGTTCGGCGGTGTTCCCAGTTTGCCGCTGCTCCCGGTTTGGTGCGGCCCTCGGATCCGGTGGTGTTCCCGGTGTGCTGCTGCTCGCGGTTTGGTGCGGCCTTCGGGGCCGGTGGTGCTCCCGGTGTGCTGCTGCGTCGGGTTCGGTGCTGCCTTGGTTGGCTGCTGATCCGGGCTGAGTGGTGCTTCGGGGCGGCCGCCGTTGCGGGAGCGGAGGCGATCGCGGTGCGGTGCTGCTCAGCGCGGCGGCGCGGTTCAGCGGCCGACTTCCAGCCAGGAAGCCCCGCCTGCCTGGTGCAGGGCCTTCCACAGCAGGTTGAGCGGATGGCTGTCCGGGTACGAGGACCGCTCGCCGCGCCGGGCGAACACGCCGACGAGCAGTTCGAGTTTCGGCTCGATGTCGTCGACGAGGCCGATGGTGCGCAATCCGGAGGCGGCGTGCAGCCGGTTTTCGCCGGCGGCCTCGCCGAGTCCTTGGGTGACGAGCATGCAGCCGCGGACCAGGCCCGAACGGAGCAGTTCGAATCCGTATTGCGCGGAGTCGATCTCGGCGACGATGTCGAGCCGGTTGCGGTAATCGGAGCCGAACCAGCCGCGCATGAAGTCGTTGATCACACCGCCGCTGGGCACGACGAGCGGAAGTGTCGGCAATTGGCTGGTGGCCACGGACTCTTCGGGTTTCGGCGTGTCCATATTGGTCACGATGCCGAGTCCGCTGCGCCGCCATTCGAGCACGTCGACCGAGTCGAGCGCGCTGGTCGTCACGACGCTGCCGCACACCAGGTCCACGTCCTTGGCCAGCAGGCGGTCGATCAGGTCCTTGGTGCGCACGTGCACCACGTTCAGCTCGATGTCGCGGGCACGGAACTGCTCGGCCACGAGATCGCCGGCGTGGGCGAGGCTGCCGAGGGTGTAGCGAGTCGCGCCGACGGTGAGCGTTCCGCCGAGTTCGCGACGGCATTCGTGAATGGTGTCCAGCCATTCGGTGAGAGTGGCGCGAGCTTGCTTCGCGACGGCGCGTCCGGTGTCGGTGAAAAGAACGTCGCGACCGCGACCTTGTCGGTGTAACAATGGTTCTCCGCACAATTCGGAGAAATTGCGGTTGAGGGTGTCGAGTTGTTTTTGCACACTGGACTGGTCGCGGCCGAGCGCGCGGGCCGCGGCGAGGGCGGTTCCGGTTTCCGCGACCGTGATCAGCGTCCGCAACTGGTCGAATGTCGTGTCGAGCAGGGCAGGCGAGGAGCGCAGGAGCCTGCTGAGCACGTTGAACGACGGCGACCGGAACGGGCTGGGTGCGGACATGTCTGGCAGGACTCGCCTTCTGCTTTCGCTTCTCGGACGACGGAGAGCCTAACCCGGCCTTCCTGATCTCGCGGCCAGTTAAAAAAATCTCCAGATTATATCGGCGAACCGGTGGACGGCACCAGCAGTCGGCGGGAAACTCCGTGACGCTTGATTCGATTGCGGAGCCGAGGAGTTCGACAGAAGTGAGTTCGTACAGTTCCACCGGCGCGCGGCGCTCCCGCACCCTGACCATCGGCGGAGGGCTCGGATTGCTCGGCGCGCTCAGCGGGCTGCTGTGGGGTGTGATGGTGCTGGTGCGGGGCGAGGACTTGATCCGTCCCGCCGTGCAGGAATACCTCCACGGCGAGGGCCGGGACCTGGCCTCGAGCGGCCTGCTCACGGCCGACGACCTGACCGGAATCGCCCTGTCGTCGTTTCACAGCCGCGCGGCGATCTGGCTGGTCATCGGCCTGGTGACGCTGATTTCGGCCGCGATGGTGCTCGCCGCGCACAACTGGGCCCGGGTGGTGCTGACAGTATTCGCGGTCTTCGGCATCGGCCTCGGCGTGCGGGACCTAATCGATCTGAACCCGGCGTTGCTGAACACCTTCGACGCCGTCGCGGTGCTGAGCCTGCTGGCAGTGCTCGTGGTGCAGTGGCTGCCTGGGGCCAACCGAGCGGTTCGGGCGCGGAAGAACGCGGCGCTCGCACGGAAGGCCGCGGCGTTCGCGGCGGTCTGAGGTTCAGCCACGGTGTTTCGCGGCGGCACGTCTGAGGGGTCGTGCCGCTTGGAAACCCGGGTGGTCCAAGCGGCGCCGGAGGGGGACTGTGTCGGGGCTGCGTTGCTGGAGGGGCGTCGGACGGGTTTGTCCGAAGGGGACGGCACCAGCGAGGGGCAACGTCCTCGATCGAAGTCGGTGAAGTCGGGGACCGGTTGAGGGGGCCGCGACGACCAATGCTCCGGTTCGCGGCACACGTGATCGCGCTTGAACCGGTGTCGATCGAGGGGAAAGCCGCCGGGCTTCAGAGAACCGATGCTGAGTCCCGGACGAGGGGGAGTTCCGCCTCGCCGCTGTACCGGCGGCGAGGCGGGACCGGGCAGCTTTCTGGACGCCAGCCGTCATCGGACCGTGCCCGAGCTGATCTACCGCGGTCCTTACGCCCCGAGAGTCGGAGGCGTCGGCCGCATGCCGGTTTCCGGGTCGACAGCGGTGCGATCATCAGCAAAGAGATCTACGTCAAGAACGTACTTGCGTTCATGCTCTTCGTCATCTTCTTTCTTGCCGCGTTGCGCACCGGGCGCCGCAGCGCCGGACAGGCCTTTCCCGCCGGGAGCACCACGTTCCCCGGCGACGCGGGAAGCCGCGCTTTCGTTCGCACCGGCCCCGGACCGGGGCCCTGCCTCGCCGCCCAGCCGGCCGGGTTTGCCGGTGCCGCCTTCACTGCCAGGGCGTCCGGAGCCGCCGCCGAAGCGGTTAGAACCGCCTTCGCTGCCGGACCGTCCGGCACCGAAACGGCCGGACCCACCGCCGAGGCGTTCTGAGATGCCGCCGAGCCGTCCGTCGCCGGGTCCGGCGATGGGCGTGATGCCGAATTCGTTCCCCGGGCCGGGTACCGACGGAGCCCTCGTTCCGCCGCGCCATGGGGAGTCCACGGTCGATCCGGCGGCAGGCGGGGTGTAGCCGGAGGTGCTGGTGCGGTCGTTTCCGTTGCCCGGCACGGTGTTCGAGGCCGGAGAGCTGTGCGGTACCGCTCCGGGGCTGAACGTCGAACTAGTCCCGCCCGGGGAACGATGCTGGTCGCCGGGTGCTGGACCAGACTGGGGCTTCATCTCGGCGGAGGGGTGCTGCTGGATGGTGACGTCGCCGCCGTCGTAGGTGCCGATCTTGCCGTAGTCGACCTTCAGCTGCTGGGTGTTCCCTTGGCTCTCCGAGGTGAATTTCTCGTACGTATCCAGGTTTTTCTGCTGCGCGGTGTCGTGCTCGATGAGCTTGGACATGACGTCCGCGTTCATCAACCCCATCGCGGGCGTCGGACTGCCGGTGGGCGCGGGCGGGATCGACGTCAGCTGGTTCCGCAGATTCTCGTGCATGGCGATGCCGGTGGCGTGGGTGTTTTCGTTGGCCGCGAAAGCCTGATGCGCGTCGATCGCCGAAGCGCGGACCTTGCGCAGCCGTTCAGCGACGAGATCCGCCCCTTGGCCGGTCCAGGAAGACTCGAGCTTCGTGAGCGTCCCGGAGAGATCCTGGCTCAGGGTTTCTTGCTCGGCGGCCAGTTCGTGAGCCATGGTCGCGCCGCCGTGCCACCCACTGGGCTCCGCGGCCTGCACTTGCTTGACGATGTCCTCGATCGGCACCGTCAATTCCTGGTGCTGCTCCAGGTACTGCTTGATCGGCTCGTAGAACTTCATGTCACCGCCCGGCCTTCTGCTTCAACGTGGTGAGGACGTTGTCGGCGACGTCGGCCGCGAGCGGGCACGGGTCGATCTTCCCGAATTTGGTGGATCCTGGGGTGACCTCGACCGCGAAGGACAGCCGGTCGGTGACGCCGACGTTGACGTCGCAAGTCTGGGAATTCGGGCCGGGTTGAGTGCTGTAGGCGACCGCGGGGAAGCCTTGGATGGGCGGGAGCGGCTCGAAGCGCTTCATCTGCGGCCGGACGTTCACGTAGACGTTGCTGAGGCCGTCGTTGTTCTTGTCGAAGAACGACAGGCCGATGAATCCGTGGGTGTCCGGGCTGGTCCAGTCGCAGGCGCGGACCGCTGAGTTGTCCGGCTTCCCCGGCACCGCGGAGCCGAGTTGGTCGGTCAGTTGCTGCGGCGTGAGCGCCTGGCACGGATCACCGGAGAGCACGTCGTCTGGCAGCGGATTCTCGACCTTCGGTGCGCCGCCGTAGGGAAGGTTCTGTGTCGACGGTGCGGAAGTCGTCGGGGTGCCGTCGGTGGGAGTGGAGCAGCCGGCGGCGAGAACAGCGACGCCGAGCACCGCGACTGTCGTGCGCAGGTTCATCCGATTTTTCCTGGGGAGTGAGCGCCGGGGTCGACGCTCTGGATGGTCTTGGTCTGGCCCTGCTCGTTCTGGTTGATCGCGCCGAGTGCTTGCTGGATCCGGTCGGCGAGCTCCTTCACGTAACGCAATTGCAAGTCGATGTGTCCGCCGCCGTAGGAGAACGCCCCGAGCTTTCCGTTCCCGTCACCGACCATCGCCACGTGCATCGCCGTGGTCGACGGGTCTTTCGACGGCGGTTTCATCGCGCACAGGGCGGTGACTTTGCGCTTCATGGAAAGAAGCCGGTCCTCGTACTGCTGGAGATCCCGGAGGATCTCCTTCGCCGCGTCGACATCCAGCGAGAACCCGCCCTGGCGGGGCTGGGATTCCCACGGGTGAAAGACCGAGAACTCGACGTCCTCCCACACGCGAAGCCCTCCCCATGTTCGGTGTCATCAAATGCAGACAGCTAACAAAGTAGCTGATCACTCACTGCCTGTGTGACGTTCTCCGAAATGCGGAAGTCGACTAGACATTAATGCTCTAGGCGCAATTTCTATCTCGACCCAAAAACGCGCAGTTCAGGCCGACAAATGCCGTACCGCGGCCCGGTGGACATCTGGCAGCAGCGGGTTCGGGTCGGCGGCTCGGCTGGCGGCCACGATCTGGCACGGGGCGATCCCGTCGATCGGCACCGCGGCCAGGTCGGGCCGGGTGCGGATGCGGCGGTCGGTCTGCGGCAGCACCGCCACGGCTTGGCCTTCGGCGACCAGTTCCAGGCTTGTCCTCGTAGCTTTCCGCGGCCGGCGGGGCCAGTGGTGCGGCGGTGGCGCCGACTACTGGGCGCGGCGTTCCTGCTGGGTCCGGCGCGACGCGGGCATGGGAGCGGACCCTACAACATACTTGCCATTCGACAAGCAAGTCTGCGTAGAGTTGGACGCGACGAGAGGGAGGCAAGCCCGATGACCGCAGTGTTCGTCCACGGCAATCCGGAAACCGCCGCGGTGTGGGAGCGTCTGCTCGCCGAACTGGGCGACCGGCCGGCCGTGTGCCTGTCTCCGCCCGGGTTCGGCGCCCCGCTCCCGGAGGGGTTCGGCGCGACGGCGGTCGAGTATCGCGACTGGCTGCTCGCCGAGCTGGAGAAGTTCCCCGAGCCGGTGGACCTAGTCGGGCACGACTGGGGCGGTGCGCACGTGCTCAACGCCGTCATGGCCCGTCCGGAGCTGGTGCGGACCTGGGCCAGCGACACAGCCGGCGCGTTCGACCCGGATTACGTCTGGCACGACCTCGCGCAGATGTGGCAGAAGCCCGGCGTCGGCGAGGAAGCCGTCGCGGCCATGTTCGGTGCGCCGGTGGAAGCTCGGGCCACGCGCCTGGTTCGCGGCGGAATGCACGAATCGGTGGCCGCCAAGGTCGCCGAGGGGATGAACGACGACATGGCCCGCGCGGTGCTTCCGCTCTACCGGTCCGCCGCGCAGCCGGCGATCGCGGAGTCCGGCCGGAACCTCGAACGCGCGGCGGAGCGTCCGGGGCTCGTCGTGCTGGCGACCGAGGACCACTTCGTCGGGACGGACGAGCAGCGCCGCCGTTCGGCCGCGCGGGCCGGGGCGAAGCTGGTCGTGCTGGAGGGCCTCGGGCACTGGTGGATGACGCAGGACCCGGCCCAGGGCGCGCGCATCCTCACCGAGTTCTGGGAAGCGTCCGAATAGGACAGTTCAGGCCCGCGCGACGAGATGGAACACCCGGCTGAGCCGCCGGTACGGATCTCGTCGCGCGGCCTCCAGCTCGACCTCCGCGATCTCGGCGATCCGGTGCTCGTCGCCGTCCAGGTCCATCCAGTCGGCGAACAGCCAAACCCCATACCAGGCAAGCGGTTCCGCTCCCTGCCCGACGAGCAGCTGCGACAGGCCCGCGACGGTGTCGGCGCGCGTGTCCACGCCGAGGACGCCCCGCTCGCCCTTCGCGTCGAACGCCGTCAGCGCGTCGCTCCATCGTCCTTCTAACGCCGGAAGGACGGCCAACGTCTCAGCGTTGAGCGCCATCACCGAGACGATCCCGCCCGGTGCCGCGCAGGCGCACAACGCGTCGATCATCGGCACGGGATCGTCCACATACATCAGCACGCCGTGGCACAACACCGCGTCGAACTTCTGCCCCGCGACCGCCACGACGGCGTCCTCGCCGCGGCTGCGCACCAACCGGACTCGCTCGCGAACCTCGGCAGACTCCGCGGCGAGCCGCTGCACCGCCTTCGACAGCATCGCGTCGGACGAATCCAGCAGGACGACGTCGTAACCCAGGCGCGCCAAGGGAAACGACTGATGCCCAGCCCCGCCGCCAACGTCGAGCACCGTCGCCGGCGGCGGAGGCAGGTGTGCGAGGAGCTGCTGATGCAGCACGTACGTACGGACTCGGCCCTTGACGGTCGCGTACGCGCCTTCCACGAACGGACTTGCTAGCGCGGCCCAGGCGTCGGTCTCCATGTCGTTCATAGTGCGCCCGGATCGAGAGTGACGCGCGTCACAAAAGGTCCATGTCCAGAACCCGCCCGCGCCTCCGACCACTTCCCGAAAGACCCCGAAACCACGAGGAGCAAGACGATGAAGTTCCTGATCAGCCTGCACATCAACCAGTCCGTTCTCGACGCGCTGACCGACGAGGAACGGGACGCCCTCGGCGACGGCGTCACCGCGTTCATGGAGTTGACGAAGAAGTCCGGTGAGCTGATCGCGGCCCAGGCGCTCGCCGATCCGTCGCAGGCCGTGGTCGTGTCGGTGCGGGGTGGGCAGCCGGTGGTGACCGACGGGCCGTTCCTCGAGTCCAAGGAGTTTCTCGGCGGCTACTACCTGCTCGACGTCGAGAGCAAGGAGCGCGCGATCGAGCTGGCCGCGCAGGTGCCGGACGCCGCGATCGACGGGCTTGGCGTCGAGGTGCGCCAGGTGATGTTCTCGGAAGGACAGTTGGACGCGTGACTTCTCCCTCCGTCGAGGACCTGCTGCGCGAACTCGTGCCGCAGGTTCTTGGCGTGCTGGTGCGCCGGTACGGCCAGTTCGAGGGCTGCGAGGACGCGGTGCAGGAAGCTGTCCTCGCGGCTTCTCAGCAGTGGCCGGTCGAAGGCGTGCCGGACAATCCGCGCGCCTGGCTGGCGACGGTCGCGTCCCGGCGTTACGTCGACCAGTTGCGCAGCGACCAGGCGCGCCGCGAGCGGGAGTTGGCGAACGCCACCGAAGCAGCGCCGGAGGTGCCGGACACCGACGACACCCTGCTCCTGCTGTTCCTCTGCTGCCATCCGGCGCTGACTCCGGCGTCGCAGACCGCATTGACTCTGCGCGCGGTAGGCGGGCTGACGACGGCGGAGATCGCCCGCGCGTTTTTGGTCCCGGATGCCACGATGGCGGCCCGGATCAGCCGGGCCAAGCAGCGGATCAAGGCGGCGGGCAGTTCGTTCCCAGGCTCGGTGGGACCGGAGCGGCTGAATGTCGTGCTGCAGGTGCTGTACCTGATTTTCAACGAGGGCTACACCGCGTCGTCCGGCAGCGATCTGCACCGCGCCGACCTGGCGTACGAGGCGATTCGCCTGGCCAGGATGGTGCACGCGCGACTGCCGGACGACAGCGAGGTGACCGGTCTGCTCGCGTTGATGCTGTTGACCCACGCTCGCCGAACCGCTCGCACGACGCCGTCCGGCGATCTGGTGCCACTGGCGGATCAGGACCGTTCGACGTGGGACCGCGCGATGCTCGACGAGGGCATTGAGCTGGCGAAAGCTTCGCTGGGCGGCCCGGAGCTGGGTCCGTATCAGCTGCAGGCGGCCATCGCCGCGACGCACGCCGACGCGGCGACCGCGGAGGAGACCAACTGGCGGCAGGTGCACGCGCTTTACCTGATCCTGGAACGGATCGCGCCCAACCCGGTGGTCACGTTGAACCGGGCGATCGCGCTCGCCGAAACCGAGGGGCCGCGGGCCGGACTCTCCCTGCTGTCCACATTAGACAGTGAGGAACGGATGGCGCGGCACCACCGGTTGCTGTCGGTGCGGGCGCATTTGCTGGAGAAGGCCGGTGATCTGCCTGGTGCCTACGAAAATTACCGGCTGGCCGCCAAGGCGACGGCCAGTATCGCGGAGCAGCGTTTCCTGACGGCCCGGGCCAGCCGGGTGAAGCCGCGCCCGTAACGGCTGCCTTGGCCCGGTGCCGCGCGGAGAGTCAAGATTCGGCGAGTTGCTCCGTCGCGTGCTGGTAGGCGTCGGCGGCCCGGGCGAAGTAGTCGAACAGGACCGCCACCTCTTCCGGCCGGTAGCCGCGCAAGAGCTCGCCGATGCTGGCGCGCGCGGGGGCGAGCGCCTTGTCGAGTCCTTCGGGCTGGCGAAGCGGCCGGACGACGACCTTGCGCCGGTCGCCGGGGTCCGGGGCGCGGCGGACGTAGCCGCCCTCTTCGAGGCGGTCGACCAGGCGGGTGGTCGGGCCGGTGGTCAGGCCGGCCATGCGGCCCAGCTCGCTCGGGGTCATCGCGCCGTGCAGTTCCAGGATGTTCAGCGCGTACAGGTCGGTAGCGCCGAGCCCGACAGCTCGCGCGCTGGCTTGGGCGTGCAGCAGCACCGCGCTCAAGTAACGCCGGTAGACCGCCGACGGATCCTCGGCTGTTGACATCCCGCCTCCCCTCCCATAATCTCTTCCTCAACGAAGAGAAGTCTTCAGAGCAGTTACTTCTCTGAAGAAGATACCATGGGGAGACATCATGAACGCACTGGACACCGACGTCGCCGCGATCACCGCCGTGCTGGATCGGCTGGTCGCCGCGTGGGACAGCGCGGATGGCGCCGCGTACGGCGCGGAGTTCACGGCCGACGCCACCTACCTCACCTATGTCGGCACGCTCTACCAGGGCGCGGACGAAATCGGCCGGGCGCACCAAGCGCTCTTCGACAGCTTTCTCAAGGGCACGCGGTTGTTCCACGAGGTGCTGAGCATTCGCCATCTGGGACCCGATGCGGCGGTCGTCGTCACCAGGGGCGCGACCGGCAAGGTCTCGAAGGCCGCTGAGCTGAACAAGGTCCAGACCTACAGTCTGGTCCGCACGGAGGCCGGGTGGAAGGTCGCGGCCTTCCAGAACACGAAGCGCAAGCCGTTGATGGAGGCGGTGTCTTTCAAGTTCCAGCCGGCGAGCAAGCCGGCCGCCTGACCCGGCCGGGACCGCACCAGGAGTTGTCATGTCTTCGCTCGCTGTCGTCGCCGCGACCGGGCGCACCGGGCGGCTCGTCGTCGAACGCGCGTTGGCCGCCGGGCACGAGGTGACCGCCATCGCCCGCGAGCCGGGAAACCTCGGCCTCGAACATCCCCGGCTCATCCGCCGTTCCGCCGATGCGCTGGATCCGGAGTCGCTGCGCGGGGCGCTCGCCGGGCATGAGGTAGTGGTCTCCGCGCTTGGCTCGACCGGCCGCCGCCCCACCACTGTCTATTCCGCCGGGACCGCCAGCATCGTCTCGGTGTTGCCGCCCGGCGCACGGCTGGTGGTGATCTCCTCCGCCGGTCTGGCGACGCCGCGGGACGCCGGGCTGGGCACGCGGGCGGCCAGCCGGATCCTGCGCTGGGTGCTGCGGCATCCGTACGCGGACATGGTGCGGATGGAGGAGTTGCTGGCTCGCACCGGGCTCGCGTGGACCGCGGTGCGGCCGAGCGGATTGACCGACCGGCCGGGCACGGGCCGCGCCCGCGTTTCCGTCGGCTCCGCCGAGCGTCTCGGCCCGCGCACGGCTCGGGCCGACCTGGCCGCCTACGTGGTGGACCACTTGGACGATCGGCGGATTTTCGGCCGGGTGGTCGCGGTCTCGTCGTAGCGGGTAGCTTCGCGGGGTGTCCCGTACGGTGCCTGCCGAGGTCCTGCGCGTCTCGATCGTCGACCGGCTGTTCGCCCGCGCCGACGACGAGCGGCCGTTGTTCACCCAGCAAGACCACCAACGCGGCGTCGAACACACGTGGGGCTGGGCGGAATTCGCCGCCAAAGTCCGTGCCGTGGCTGGAGAATTGCGTCGGATCGCCGAACCGGGCGAGCGCGTCGCGATCCTCATTGGACAGGAACTCGCTTATCCGCTGGCGTTTTTCGGTGCGCTCGCCGCCGGGATGGTCGCCGTTCCGCTGATGCTGCCCGGCAATCGCGCGCAGGCGGACCGGCTCTCCGGAGTCCTCGCCGATTCCGGCGCGCGAGTGTGGGCGACGTCCTCGGCGGTCGCGGGGAAGGTGCGCGAGTTCGGCGATCCCGGTGCCCTCGTGGTGGTCGACGAACTGACCGGGCCAGGCATCGATCCGGTCCGCGTGGATCCGGAAAGCCCGGCGTACCTGCAATACACGTCGGGGTCGACGCGCGAACCCGCGGGCGCGGTGATCCCGCACCGGGCGATCGTCGCGGCCTGCTGGCAGGCCAGCCAGGCCTACGCCTCGGACGAGCGGACGACCTGCGCCGGCTGGATCCCGTTCTTCCACGACATGGGCCTGATTCAGTTGCTGTGCCTGCCGGTTTACGTCGGCGGCCGGTCGGTGTTCATGTCCCCGGCGGAGTTCGTGCACCGGCCGCGGCGGTGGTTGCGTCAGCTGTCGGACTATCCGGCGGTCTTCACCGCGGCCCCCAATTTCGCCTACGACCTCGCCGCCGACGTCGGTCCGGAAGACGACCTCGACCTCTCGGACGTCCGGATCGCGCTCAACGGCGCCGAGCCGGTCCGGCCGCGCACGGTCGAGCGGTTCCACGAAGTGTTCGGCCCGTACGGATTCCGCCGGGAGGCGCATCGGCCGTCGTACGGACTGGCCGAGGCCACGGTGTACGTCGCGAGCGCCGGAGCGGAAGGCCCGCGCGGCGCGATGCTCGACCGGGAAGCCCTGGCTCAAGGCCGCGCCGTCGAAACGCCGGACGGCCAGCCGGTCATGTCGGTGGGACGGCCGGTCGGGCAGCTCGTCCGGATCGTCCGCGACGGACACGAGCAGCCCGAGGGCGAGGTCGGCGAGATCTGGGTGCACGGCCCGAATGTCGCGTCCGGCTACTGGGGCCGCGGCGACGCGGGCGCGTTCAGCGGAGTCATCGACGGACTCGGCGGCTGGTTGCGCACCGGCGACCTCGGGGTATTCCACCGCGGCGACCTGTACGTCACCGGCAGGCTCAAGGACCTGATCGTCGTGGACGGCCGCAACTTCCACCCGCAGGACCTCGAGGCGGCGGCGGGCGAGGCGCATCCGGCGATCCGCCGCGACCGGGTCGCCGCGTTCGGCGTCGCCGACGACCAGGGCGAGGGCGCGATGGTGGTCGCGGAATGGGCTCGCGACGCGGAAGCCGAGGTCAAGGACGTGACGCGGGCGGTGCTGCGAGCGGTGTCGCGAGAACACGATCTCACGCTCCGTGCGGTACACCTGGTCCCTTCTGGCGGACTTCCGCGCACTTCCAGCGGAAAGGTCGCCCGGTCGGCCGCCAAGGCGCGTTACGGTGGCGTCCGTGGGTGATCACTGCGCCGAGGTCACGAAGGTCGTCAGCGACACCTTCCGGCTCGACCCGGCCCTCGTCGTGCCCGACGCTCCGCTGGAGGAGCTCGGCATCGACTCGAAGGGCCGGATCCGGCTTCTCGCCGCGCTGGAGATCTACTACGACGTGTCGATCGATCTGGACGAGCTCGATCGGTTCACCGACGTGGAATCCGTGGCGGCCGTGCTCGCGGAGGCCCGGACAGCTTGCCGAGCTGAGGAGAAGCACTGAAATGAGCGGTGGGGGCGGGTACACCGCCACAACCGAGGCGTTGTCGACGGCGGCGAAGAAGATCGGCGACCTGGCGGAGAAACTTCTGGACGACAATCCGGACCTGGAGAATTCCGAGCTGACCAAGGAGAAGTTCGGCCGGGCGCACCAGGCGCACGCCGACAAGTACCTCGAGGGAACCAAGCAGCTGTGGGGCGCGCTCTCCGGCTACAGCAAGGCCCTCGAATCGTTCGGCACGAACATCAGCACCGCCGGATCGGCCTACGGCACGAACGAAGACAACCAGGCCGGCACGATCACCGACACCGGCAACCGCGGCGGGGTGCTCTGATGTCGGACAAGACGTGGGCAGACGTCAAGAAGCTGCTCGACGACCCGGCCGTGCCCGCGGATCAGAAAGCCGACTTGGTCCGCGCCTGGGAGTTCGACCACCCGGACACGACCGGCGACGAGGGCAAAGAGTTCGAGAAATACCTGGCGACGTACGGCGGGGCAGTCCAGACCGGAGCGTTTCCCGGCACCGGCCCGTCGCTCGACGAGGCCTTCGACGCGGCGAAGACAAAAGGCCAGCAGAACAGCTACAACCAGGACGAGAAGCAAAAAGCGGTCGACAAGGGCAAGGAAGACCTCGGCAAGAAGCAGCCGCCCGTTCCCGGCGAGGGCAACGACGCCGGAGCGACCGGCACGAAGACGTCCGACGAAATCTTCGACACCGCCGCTCCCGCGCTGCGCGTGTTCGAGACCTTCGGCGGGCTGCTCGAGAAGATCCCGGACGACTGCAAGGGGAACACGCGCAAGCTCGACCTCGACAAGGACATCCGCGGCCCGTTCGACGAGCAGCGCGGGATCAGCTTCGAGGGCTTCGTCAACGACGCCATGCACTTCAAGCACGGCTCGGAAACCGTGAAGTCGACGCTGAGCGATACCGGAACCGAGCTGGGCACGCTGTTCCAGACCTGGACCGGAGCGGGAGCCGACGCGGCGTCGGACCGCTACAACGAGAACATCCAGAAGAAGGCGGCGAAGCTGGGGGACGACCTCAGCCACGCCAGCGAAGTGACGCTGCACACCGCGAAAACGCTCTTCGACCTGTGCAAGGGGAAGGCCGACCAGGTCATCGCCCTGTACCGCGACCAGGTCGGCAAGGCTGACTACACGATGGCGCAGAAGGTCATCGCGGTCGCCAACGGCGAGCACGGCAGCATCGACGACCTGGCCCAGATCGCCGGCTGGATGGACTACAACTTCGGCACCAACCTGGTCGACAGCCTCAACGACCAGGGCTGCTGCAACGACGACGAGATCCAGAGCCACGGCAAGGACCTCGCCAAGCAGTGGATCATGAACCAGTTCAACCCCGACATGTGGGACGTGATCTACCAGGGGTTCGAGAAGGCCTGCAAGGACGCCAAGGACCTGGTCGACAAGGCCTATGACGCCCTCGACAAGGAGATGGGCAAGCTCAAGAACAAGTTCGAGGGCGCGGCGGACGGCGGGGCTGGCGGCGCGGGCGGTGCCGGCGCTGCTGGCGGTGGTCCCGGTGGCGGGGGCCAGGGGCCTGGCGGTGGCGGTCCCGGCGGGGGTGGCCAGGGCGGCGGTCAGGGTTCGGGCGGCCAGGGCGGTTACGGCGGTGGCCAGGGTGGCTACGGTGACGGCCCAGGCAGCGGCCAAGGCGCCGGTGGGGGCTACGGCGGCGGTGCTGGTGGGGGAACTGGGGGCGGGTCCGGTTCGGACCTCCCGCAGGGCGATCACTCCGGGAGCGCTGGCGGTTTCGGCGGCGGCGTGGGAGGCGGGTCCGGTTCGGGAGGTGGGTCCGGCAGCGGCTCCGGCGGGGGCGGCGCGAAGGTTCCCGAACTCGACGTCCCGGCCGATTCGCCGGGCGGCGGTCCGCTCGGCGGGGGCTCGGGCGGCGGGACTGGCGGCGGTCCGGTGGACGGCCCGCCGATCCAGACCGACTCCGGCGGCGGATCCGGTTCCGGAGGGCCCGGCGCGGGCGGTTCCAGCGGCGGGCAGGACAGCGGCCAGTCTGAGGAAGAAGCCCGGCAGAAGGCCGAGGAAGCGGCGAAACAGAAGGCTCAGGCCGAGGCCAAACAAAAGGCCGAGGCCGCGATGGAGTCGCTGAAGAAGGACGCGCAGGGCAGCCACGGCGGCGGCCCCCTCGGCGGCCCGGGCGGTGGCGAGCCCGGCTCGACTGGCGACGGCAAGGGACCCGACGGAAAAGGCCCGGACGACAAGGGTTCTGGCGACGACAAGGTTTCCGGGGACAAGGTTCCCGGAGACAAGGGCGGCGGCGGTCCGGTGGACGGCCCGCCGATCAAGACCGACCCCGCCGACGGCGGCCCCGGCGGCGAAGACGGCAAGCCAGGCGAGGACAAGGACCACGACGGCAAGCCCGATGACGGCAAGCCCGGGGACGACAAGGGCCACGACGGGAAGGGCCACGACGGCAAGCCCGACGAGGACGGCCGGGATGTCCTGAAGGTCAAACAGGGCGACAAGACGTTCGAGATGTCCGAGCCGGATCACGACGGCAAGATGGACATCAAGATCGGCGAGGGCGCCGGGCCAGTCAAGGACTTCAAGATCGACTGGTCCGACGACAAATCCGCACACGACGGCGCCGACGGACCCGGCGACGAGGTCCACCACCCCGGCCCGGACGGAAAGATCCACCTCCGGGACGGCGACACGAAGATCACCGCCGAGCGTCCGGACGGGCCGGACGGGCCGACCGTCGTCACGGTCGACGACGGCAAGGGCAACCCGACGACGTACACGCTCGGCGAGGAAGACAAGCCGGTCGACCACGGTCCGGAGGCGTCCGGCGACAGCACCGGCCGCCACCACGCGGGCGACGGTCCGGGCCACCACGGCGGTGACCACAAGGGACCCGACGGCAACGGGCACGGCGGTGCCTCGCCCGGCAGCCACCCCGTGCCTCCGGCGGGCGGGCCGGGTCCGGAAATGTCGCACACCGGCGACCCGTTCGGCGGACACTCGGCGCACCAGGTGCATCCGGCGGGAGAAGGGCCCGGCCCAGAGACGTCGCACGGCGGCGGACACCACGCGGGAGAACCGGCCCAGCCGCACCACGGCGTTCCGAGCGGCGCGCCGGGTCATCCGATCCAGGGCGGTCCCGGTCCGGAGATTTCGCACACGGGCACACCAAGCGCCTCGTTGCCCGGCGGTCCCGTGGTCGGCGTCGACAACACACCGGTGTCCGGCACCCATTCCGGCGGCTTCTCGGCACCGGCGGCCGACCACTCCAGCCAGCCGGGTCAGTCCGGCGGCGCCGGGATGCCCGGCATGGGCGCGATGGGCGGCGGCCACGGCGGCGGCGGTGGCGGCGAGACTGAGCGGCGTTCGGCGTACCGCGTGGAGGGCGCGGTCTTCGACAACCTCGGCGAACCCGCCGGCCGGCTCACTGGTTCACTTGACGATGACGACGACGCGCCGATCATCCGGACCAGGTAGGAGGGGCGCATGAGCGAAACCGCCGCGATGAAGGCCGAATTGGACGCGCTGGTCCGGGAGCAGGCCGATCGCCGGGTGCTGCGCGAGCAGAAGGCCGAGGAGATCAAGGCGCAGTCCCAGGAGTACATGACGAAGCAGGTGCAGGCGGCCGAACGGTACGTCCAGCACCGGCGGGAAATGGGGAAGCGCAAGACCAAGTCCGGGTGGAGCACGGACCGGCCGAGCACCGACCCGCCCTCGGCGTTCGATTCCGACGAGTTCGGCAACGAGCCGGGTTCGGCTTCCCCGTTCGCGGTGACTCCGAACCAGCCCGCCGTGCGAAGCGAGCCGGCGCGCCGCCCGACGCGTCGTCCCCGTCCGGTGGAAGACGACGAGGACGACGACGCTTTTCTCAACAACCGTTGGCGCGATTGAGGTTCTCCCCGGGGAGGGGGCCCGCCCGCCCCCTCCCAGCGGTCAGATCCGGACGAGCATTTTCCCGACGTTTTCTCCGCGCAGCATTCCGATGAACGCGTCGACGATGCTGGAAAACCCTTCTGCCACAGTCTCGTTGACGAGCACCTGTCCGCTGCGGACGTGCGGGATCAGGAATTCCTCGAACTCCTCGCGCGCGTCGAGGTGATTGCGCACCAGAAACCCTTCGATCCGAAGGCTTTTCCCGACCACGTCGTACAGGTTGTGCGGCGCGCTCGGCGGCGTGCGCAAGCTGTTGTACTGCGCGACCGAACCGCACCAGGCGACGCGCCCCCGGTCGCGCAAGGCGTCGATCGCGGCGGCCAGGTGATCGCCACCGACGTTGTCGAAGTACACGTCGATCCCGTCCGGTGCCGCTTTCGCGAGGAGGTCGGTGACCGGGCCGTCGTGGTAGTTGAAGGCGGCGTCGAAGCCAAGGTCGCGAGTGAGGTGTTCGACCTTCGCCGCGGAGCCGGCGCTGCCCACGATCCGTCCCGCGCCGAGCAATCGGGCAAGCTGCCCGGCCGCGCTGCCCACCGCGCCGGCCGCTGCGGAGATGAACACGTCCTCGCCGGGACGGAGCTGTGCGATCCGCGTCAGACCCACATACGCGGTGAGCCCGGTCCCGCCGAGAACGCCGAGGTAAGCGCTGAGCGGAACACCGTCGGCCGGCGTGATCGTCCGGACGTCGGCGGGAGTGAGGACGGCGTGGGTAGCCCAGCCGTGCCGGTGGAAGACCGTCGTGCCGACCGGCAGCGTCGGTTCTTTCGACTCGACCACCTCGCCGATCGAGCGGCCCTCCAGTCCCGCGCCGAGTTCCCACCCACCCCATTCCATGAATTCGCGCATGTACGGATCGACGGACAGGTACCGGTTTTCGACCAGCACCTGTCCGTCGGCGAGGTCCGGCAGCGGCCGGGTGACGAACTCGAAGTCGGCGGCGCTCGGCGCACCCTCGGGGCGGCGGACCTGGCGGACGGCGGTCAGGGACACGGGATCTCCTCAGCGAAGGGTTCTGACCAGCAACCTAGGCATCGCGAAACCGCCGTGGCAGAGCCGCGGATCGATGGACCAGGCCAATCCATGAATCTCGTTCATGGCGACGGCTAGGCTGGTCGCATGGATGCTGTCGACCTCACGCCAGGCGAGCTGCGCCTGCTGCTCGCGGTGGAGCGCACCGGCAGTTTCACCGCCGCGGCCGCCGAGCTGGGCCTGACTCAGTCCGCGGTCTCGCACGCGGTCCGGACCTGCGAACGCAAGGTCGGCGCCGTCCTCTTCGACCGCGGCCGAACCGGTGCCCGCCCCACCGCGGCCGGTGCCCGCGCACTCGTGCACGCCCGGCTGATCCTGCGTCAGCTCGACGTTCTCCGCGCCGAAGCCCGAGGCGCGGCCGCCGGAACCCTCACCGGCCCGTTGCGCATCGCCGCTTTCCGCAGTGCCGCGGCACATCTCCTGCCTGCGGCGCTGGAACGCTTGACCACCAAGCATTCCGGCCTGCACCCGCAAGTCCTGATCGTCCCCGAAGTGGGCCGCGGAACCGCGGGCGAGGTAGCCGACGGCCGCGCAGACGTCGCCATCGCCACCCTCAGCGAAGACGAGACCCCGCCAGCCGGGTTGGTCACCGGAGAACTGTTCCGGGAACCGTACTTCCTGGTCAACCCCGGCAGCCGGATCGAGCCGCGCAGCCTGCCGCTGCTCGACTGGCCGGAAAACTGCTCCTCCTACACGCGATCCTGGTGGGCCCGGCAGGACTGGCTGCCGCCGGCGAAAATGGAAGTCGCGGACGACGGGGTGGTGCTTTCCATGGTGGCCCAAGGGATCGGAATGGCGATCCTGCCGAAACTCACCCTGGCCGCCATCCCGCCGGGAGTCGCGGTCACCCCGATCGCCGACCCGCCCACCCGGCGGATCGGGTACGTCACCACCTTCGCGGGCGCGCAATCCCTTGCGGTGCGCGAATTGGTACGGGAATTGCGCGCGGTCGCCGAGTCCGAGTTCCTCGGCGCGGCCTGATCCCCGGGAAAGAACACCACCTGCACCAACGCTGTCGTCCCTGCCTGCGCAGGTTGCCTCGGCCACGAAAATGACATACGGTTCCGCTACTGACACGCGATTCCGTAGAGGTGGTCGATGACCAGACGCGCACTGGTGCTCGGTTGTGGCGGCACCCTCGGCTTCGCCTGGACCACCGCCGCCCTCGCCGCGGTCGAAGACCAGCTGGGATGGGACGCGCGCGACGCGGACGTCCTCGTCGGCACGTCAGCGGGCGCGGAGATGGCCGCGTTCCTCGGCTCCGGCATCGGGGTCGGCGAGATCATGGCCGCGCTGCTCGGAGAACCGGCCGATAGCCGCGTCACGCGCCATCTCGCTCGGCATCCAGGCCTGCTGCCGCCGTTGCCGGTGCCCGTTTGGCCTGGTCTCGGCCTCACTGCCGCCGCGCTGCGCGGCCGGGTCGATCTGCTGGCCGGGTTGGCCGGAGTGTTGCCGAAGGGACGCGGCGACGCCGGATGGCTGCGTGCTCTCGGGGCGGCGCTGGCCAACGCGGACGGCTGGGTCGATCATCCGCGGACCTGGCTGGTCGGGGCTGATCTCCGCACCGGGGAGCGGGTCGCGTTCGGGAAATCGCATCGGACCCAGCTCGGTGCGGCCATCGCCGCGTCCTGGGCCATTCCGGGGTGGTTCCCGCCGGTAGGCGTCAACGGCCGCAAGTACGTCGACGGAGGCACGGTCTCGCCGACGTCCGCGGACCTTGTTCTCGAGACCGGCGTCGAGGAGGTCGTGCTCATCCCGCCGATGTCCACCTCCGGCGGCGCGCCCGGCCGCGGCTTCGCCCGGCTCGAACGACTCGCCCGACGTGCGATGACCCGGCGCGTCGACGCTGAGGTCAAGCAACTTCGCGCCGCTGGTATCCGGGTGCTCCGGATCGAGCCCGGTCAGGCCGAACTGGACGTCATGGGTCCGAATTTCATGGATCTGCGCCGCCGTGCCGACGTGCTCCGCGCGGTGCCTCCAGCACGGATCCGCGCCGCCATCGAGCAAGGAGCGACCCGGTGAGCTACCCCAAGATCGACCTTATCGGCGCGTCCGTCGCGATCACCGGCGGCGGTGCCGGGATCGGCCGCGCGGTCGCCAAGTTGTTCGCGAGCAAGGGCGCGCACGTCGCGATCGGCGACCTCAACGGGACCGCCGCGCAAGAGACCGCCGAGCTGGTCGGCGGCACCGCGCACCACCTCGACGTCGCCGACCGCGACTCGTTCGCGTCGTTCCTCGCCGCCGCCGAGAAGGCGCACGGACCGTTGCACGTGCTGGTGAACAACGCCGGTCTCATGCCGAACGGCGGATTCCTCGAACTCGCCGACGCCACCGACCGGCTGCAGATCGACGTCAACCTCGGCGGGGTCCTCAACGGCATGAAACTGGCCTTGCCCGGCATGGTCGAACGCGGGTTCGGGCACGTCGTCAATGTCGCTTCGCTGGCGGGCAAGTTCCCGGTCAAGGGACTGGCCGTCTACAACGCGACCAAGTTCGCCGTGGTGGGGCTGACGGCCGCGACCCGGCTGGAGTTCGCGGACGCGGGTGTGAGCATCAGTGCCGTGCTGCCCTCGGCCGTGGACACCGCGCTCGCCTCGGGCTTGGACATGCGGCCGATCCCGAAGGTGCGACCGGAGGACGTCGCGCGGGCAGTCGTCGATTCGGTGCACCACCGCCGCGCGGAAATCGCCGTCCCCGGCTACGTCGGACTGCTCGCCACCGCCGCGGGCGTCACCCCCGAACCGGTCCTCAACCGCATCCGGTGCCTGGTCCGAGACGACCGCGCGCTGCACTCGGACCGCCCGGAACGAACGGCGTATCGGGCGAATCTCGAGGCGCAGCAAGAGACTCGGCGGTAATCGCTCGGCGCATCCAGCCTGTCGCGTCCCCGCACGGATCCGGCCCGGTCGCTTCGTTTTCCGGATAGTCCGGGTGTTCGGTTGTGCCGCTAGACCGTTCCCGGCGAGCCCTGCACGGTGGAGGCAACCCCGTTCATTCCGGAGCGGAAGGCCGGAACCGAGCAGTGAGATTCAGCGGTGCCTTCGGGAAACGATCCCCGTCGCGGCGTTGGCCAGACAGACGACAGGGAGAACTCCGCTGATGTCCGAGACCACCGAACGGTCGCTGCGTCCCGGCGACCTGGCGATCCGATGCGGGCCCGTGGGCTCCCTGGTGCTGGTGCGGCTGAGCGGCGTGCTGGATCTGGCCACCTCCGGCGACCTCGCCGAGGTACTCGGCCAGCAGCTGCGGACCGGCCGCGACATCGTGCTCGACTGCACTGGCCTGGACTTCATGGCCGTCGTCGGGATGTCGCTGATGCTCGAAACCCACCGTGCCGCCAGCGCCCGGCGGCGGAAGCTGATCGTGGTGACCGGCGGCAACCGCGCCGTCCTGCGCCCGCTGCGCGTCACCCGGGTGGACGCCACGCTGCACCTTGCCGCCACGATCGACGACGCGTGCGCCCAGCTGGGCGGTTTGCTCCCCGGCCCACGCGGGTAACCGGAGGCCTGCCCCGCGACGACGCACGTCGGAGGTCCTCGCACGACGCCCGAGGACCCGCCGGGGTCGCTTTGCGGCGTGGGACGGAGGACGAACCGGCGGATGTCCGCACCTGGACGGGTGGTGTTCGACAGCGACGACTTGGAGTACACCGAAGAATTCCTCTCCAAATCCTATGCCCCGATGCGGATCGGCAGCGGCGGCCGCACCGCCGGCGCCCGGATCACCCGGGTCGCCTCGGACAGCGTCAGCGCCGACCAGCTGGACCTTCACTTCGAGATGAGCTACGACGTCACTCCGCTCGGCCGGATCTGCCTCTGCGACATCGAAGCCGGAACCATCGAAGACCACCAGGCCGCCGGGTGGGCCGAACCCGCCGACTTCGGGCCCGGCGACCTGTTCTCCTTCGCCCCGCCCGACCGCCCGTACTCCGGCCGGATCTGCCGGGCGCGCTACAGCATCACCATGCTCGATCCCGACGTGCTCAGCCGCGTCGCCGGGGTCGAGAAACCAGTCGAGCTGCTCGACCACAACCCGGTGTCCGCCGCCACCGCCCAGCACCTGCGCGGGGCCATCACCTACCTGCGTGATCAGGTCCTGGCTGCCCCGGACATCGCCGAGCACCCGCTGCTGGTCAGCACCGCGACCCAGCACCTCGCCGCCGCCGTGCTCGCAGCTTTCCCCACGAGCGCGCTGGAAGAGCGCGCCGGTGCCTCTCTGGACGCGCACCCACCGGCTTTACGTCGCGCGATCGCCTTCATCGAAGCCAACCCCGACCGCGACATCACCGCCCTCGACGTAGCCCAGGCAGCTGGCGTCTCGGCGCGAGCGGTGCAGCTGGCGTTTCGACGGCACCTCGATACGACACCGATGGCTTACTTGCGGCGTGTGCGTCTCGACCATGCGCGGGCTGAGCTGCGGGCTGCTGTCCCAGGGGAGACGACTGTCACGCAGGTTGCGGCGCGGTGGGGGTATCCGCGGCCTAGTGCGTTTACTGCGCACTATCGGGCTGCGTATGGGGAGCTTCCTTCTCAGGCACTTCAGGAACACAGCTCCTCGACCTGAACATGGTGAGCCGAATGCCGCCGCCGAAGCTGGCGGCTGGAGTAGCGTGTGCCGAGAAGCCGCGTCGACGGTCGTCCACAAAGGAATCTTCTTGCCCCGCCCGAGGAGCGCCCCATGAGACACCCTCTGTCAACCTCAGGCCGCCGAGGGAGGCTGGTGGGCTTGCTGCCGGTTGC